>NZ_PJJS01000033.1 GCF_002929845.1 Cryobacterium sp. M96 | reverse complement strand
CAGGAAGCGGCGTGCGGCCGTTAAGGCGCTCCGAAACACCCACAGATGAAGCAGGAGAGCCAAAATCTCCGTCGAATTCGTTAGGCCGCACTCAGCTAGTTGGTGTCGGCGGACCGCGCCCTCGTCGAGGGGCGCTTTGCCGCCGGCTTGCGTGGTGTCTTCGCGGCGGGCTTGGCGGCCGTCTTCGACGTCGGCTTTGCCGTAGCCTGCGTGGCGGACGGCTTCGCCTGGCGTGAATTCTGCTTCGGCTTCGGCTCCGTGAGCCGCAGCACCTTGCCGCCCGTGTTGAGCACATTGTGCCGCGCGCCGGCCGGCACGACCATGGCGGAGTTCTTCCTGATCTTCGTCTTGGTGCCGTCGATCCAGATCTCGCCCTTGCCCTTCTCCACCCGAAAGTACTGGTCTCGATCCGGGTGCACCTCTTCCCCGATGTCCTCGCCCGGCTCCAGCGCCATCACGACCAGCTGCAGCCCCCGGGCGGTGTACAGCACCTGGCGGAAATTCGAGTTGCGGATGGCCGCGTCCTCGATCTTGTCGACAAAACCCGTCATGGGATCCTCCGTTGTTCCAGTGCGCGGTAGTCGCGGCGGCGGAAGTGCTCAACCGCCGCAGTCAACCCCGCTGTTTGCGCCAAAGGGTGAAGTATGCTTCACTTATTTTCGGAGGGGAGTAATCCCCAGCGTGTGGTCGTCATTACGGTTCCGTCATCGGAGCCCGGCCACAGGGACCCGATCCGGGTTGGACCAGACCTCCAGTCGAAGCAGTGACTGGAAGGCATTCCCCATGGACGTTCCCCTCTACGCCTGGCTGGCGGTGTTCGGCATCATCGCCGTCATGCTCGCCGTCGACCTGTTCGCCCATCGCAAGGCCCATGTGATCGGAGTGCGCGAAGCCGCGATCTGGTCCGTGATCTGGGTGCTCATCGGCATCTCCTTCGGCGTCGTGATCTGGGTGACGGCCGGGGCCGAGTTCGGGCAGCAGTACTACGCGGGCTACCTGATCGAGAAGTCCCTCGCGGTCGACAACGTCTTCGTCTGGGCGATCATCTTCGCCGCTTTCGCGGTGCCGCGCCAGTACCAGCACCGGGTGCTGTTCCTCGGCGTTCTCGGTGCGCTCGTGCTGCGCGGCATCTTCATCGCCGCGGGCGCCGTGTTGATCGAGAACTTCTCCTGGATTCTCTACGTGTTCGCTGCGTTCCTGATCTTCACGGGCTACCGCATGATCCGCACCCGCAACGAGCACGCGCACCCCGAGAAATCCCAAGTGTTGCGCCTCTTCCGCCGCTTCATCCCGATGACCGAGACGTTCCACGGCCAGCGCTTACTCGTGCGCAAGAACGGCATTCTGCTCGCCACACCGCTGCTGGCGGTTCTCGTGCTCGTCGAGGTGACGGATGTCGTGTTCGCCGTGGACTCCATCCCGGCCATCTTCGCGGTCACCAGTGAACCGTTCATCGTCTTCACCGCCAACGCCTTTGCAATCCTCGGCCTCCGGGCGATGTACTTCCTGCTCGCCGACCTCATGCACCGATTCGTCTACCTGAAGATTGGTCTCTCGCTGGTGCTGATCTGGGTGGGCGTCAAGATGCTGCTGCTCGACGTCTTCTACATCCCGACGACCGTTTCCCTATCTGTGATCGCGCTGATCATCGCGGTGTCGGTCATGCTCAGCCTCCGGGCCACGCGGGGCCAGGGGCGGCGCGAGTTCGAGGCCGCTCCCGTCGGCTCGTTCCGCGAGGCCACCCCTGAGGAACTCGCCCAGATGGAGCCGGTCTGGCGCCGATCGGCCCGCACGCCCGAGCAGAAGGCACAGAATGCCGAGCAGAAGGCCGAACAGAAGGCTGAGCAGAAGAAGGTGAACGAGACCCTCCGATGACCGAGATGCTGCCCGAACCGCCGCCCGTTCCGCCGCCTGGACCGACGGATGCCCCCGGCAAGCCGTGGACGTTCCTCACCCACCACGCGCACCTGCTCCTGGCTATCGCGGGGAACCCCGATGCGCGGGTGCAGGAGCTCGCCGACACGGTAGGGGTGTCAACCCGGGCGGCGCTGAGCATCATGGCGGACCTGGTCACGGCCGGCTACATCCGCCGCGAACGGGTGGGGCGGCGCAATCACTACAGCATCGAGCGGAACCGGCCGTTCCGGCATCCGTCGACCGCGGCGCACAGCGTCGACGAGATGATCGCCGCGTTCAGCACATTCGCGCCGCCAACGCGATCGATCTGACCGCGACAGCGGATCAGGCCACAGGTTCGGTCGTCAAAACCTGTGGCCGGAGGCGGCTCGCGGCGATTGCGGCCGCGGCGAGACCGGTGATGAAGGTCGCGATGCCGAGCACGTAGAAGATCACGGTCACGTAGCCGCCCGGCTGGGCCGGTTCGAGGAAGGGATAGGTGTAGAAGCCGGTCAGGGTGCCCCGCACCACGGCGTAAGCCACCCAAGCCAGCGGGTAGATCAGGGCAACACCGAGGCGCTTCCAGGCCAGGGCCGGGCGCCCCGGCGAGAGGATCCAGTCCAGCGCGATGAAGATCGGCGCCCAGACGTGCAACACCTCGTTGGGCCAGCCGACACCGATGAAGCCATCGGAGACGACGTTGCGCAGCAGCGCGTTGTAGACGACCCCGGTGACGACCGCGTAGGTGAGTACCGACATTCGCACCACGGTGAGGAGTTGGGAATCCGTGCTTCGGCGAAGGGCGAGGGAACCTCCCACGAGCAGCACGACCACGTTCATCAGGCTCGACTGGATGGTGAAGTAGCCGAAATACTCGGTCGCCACGAAGGCGTCGTTCCAGAGCTGGTCGGTGATCTGCGTAATGATGCTCGCGAGGAGTAGCAGTCCCATGCCGATCCGCAGCAGACCGGAAAGCTGCCGGAAGGTGGAGGGCGATGCTGAGTCGGAGCCCACCGGAGAGATCGCTGTTGAAGTCACTGGAAAAGAATAGTGCGGACGAGCTGGGGATTTAGCAAGGCAGGCCGCTTGCCCGGAAGGGGGTCAGCAGCAGAGGCAGGATACTGTTGACGTTCATGCTTATTTAGTTCCTCTTATGAGTAGGCTCACGCTGAAATTCTCGCTGAGGACACGACAGGAAGGTCACAGTTGCTGGAAGTAACTGCGCTCCGCTGGACGCTCACCATCGCCGTCATTCTGGGTCTGCTCGCGTTGGACCTGGGTTTGGCCATCGCCCGGCCGCACGTCGTCAAGTTTCGGGAGGCCGCACTCTCGTCGGTGCTGTACATCGCGGTCGCGATCCTGTTTGGCCTCGTTTTCGCGGCGCAGGTGGGCTGGGGGTTCGGCGCGGAATACTTCGCCGGGTACATCGTTGAGAAGAGCCTGTCCATCGACAACCTCTTCGTCTTCGTGATCATCATGTCGACCTTCGCGGTCCCGGAAAAATACCAGCAGAAAGTTCTCATCTTCGGGATCCTGCTGGCACTCATTCTGCGGGCGATCTTCATTGCACTGGGTTCCGCCCTGCTTTCGCTGTTCTCATTCATGTTCCTGATCTTCGGTCTGGTGCTGATCTTCACAGCCGTACAGCTCTTCCGGCACCGTAACGTCGACCCTGACGTGCAAGACAACGTACTGGTCCGGGTGGCCCGTCGGGGCCTGACCGTTACCGACGACTATGTCGACGGTCGAATGTTCACACGGAGCGCCGGCCGCCGCGCGGTGACACCGCTGTTTATCGTGCTGATAGCGATCGGCAGCACCGATCTCCTGTTCGCACTCGATTCGATCCCGGCGATCTTCGGAATCACCGATGAGGCGTACATCGTCTTCACCGCCAACGCCTTCGCGCTGCTCGGGCTCCGGGCGCTCTTCTTCCTCGTCAAGGGGCTCCTCGACCGGCTGGTCTACCTGTCGACCGGCCTGTCCCTCATCCTGGCCTTCATCGGTGTGAAACTCGTTCTGCATTGGGCACACGGCCTTGATGGCCGAGTGCCGGAGATCAGCACGAATCTCAGCCTGATCGTCATCGGTGTGGTCTTGACCGTGACCACGGTCGCCAGCCTGATCAAGACACGCCAGGATCCCACGGTGCGAGCTCATGCCGGCTCACTCCGGGCAGCGGATCATTCCGAGACTGAACCAGCGGATCAGCCCGACTCCGGGCACAAGAGTTGACGGGCAGGTGAGGGGCTGAGCCGCTGCCCGGCGAGGTCGGCCCCACGCCTGGATGTGCACCTAGAAGGGGAACAGCAGCCGGTGCAGGAACTGCCGGGTGCGTTCCTCCTTCGGGTGGCGCAGCAGCTGATTCGGGTCGCCATGCTCGACGATCCGGCCACCGTCGACGAAGGCCACCTCGGTGGCTACCTCGCGCGCGAATTCGAGTTCGTGGGTCACGATCACCATGCTCCAGCCCTCCACCGCCAGTTCCTTGATCAGGCGCAGAACATCGCCCACGAGTTCCGGGTCGAGGGATGACGTGGGCTCGTCGAAGAGCAGCAGCTGCGGGCGCAGGGCGAGCGCGCGCACGATGCCCACACGCTGCTGCTGGCCGCCGGAGAGCTCGAACGGGTAGCTGTCCTTCTTGGCGCTGAGGCCCACGCGGTCGAGCAACGCGAGCGCCTCCGCTTCGACCTCCGCCTTCGGGCGGCGCTGCACCACCACGGGCCCCTCCAGCACGTTCTCCAGTACGGTCTTGTGCGGGAACAGGTTGTAGTGCTGGAAGACCATGGCCGACCGGTCGCGCAGAGCCGCACGCTGACTCTTCCCCGGAATGGCTGCGAAGTCGACCGACAGTTCGTCGGCCACGTCGATCGTTCCGCCGTTGGCCAGTTCCAGGCCGTTCAGGCAGCGCAGGATGGTGGTCTTGCCGGAACCGGAGGGTCCGATCAGGGCGAGCACGTGGCCGCGACCCACCGTAAGGTCGATGGATTGCAACACCTGGTTGGCGCCGAAACTCTTCTGGAGCCCGCGCACGCGGAGCAGGGCGTCGGAGGTCGCCGCGGCATCCGGGGCCGTCGGTTCGGTCGGATCAATCGGATCAGTGGGGGACATAGCGGTCCAATCGCTTCTCGAGAACGCTCTGCACCGAGGACAGGCCCAGGCAGATCACCCAGTAGACCAGGGCGGCTTCGAGGTAGAGCAGCATGAATTCCTGGCTGAAGGCGGCCACCTGCTGTGCTTCGCGGAACAGCTCCGTGACCAGGATCAGCGAGGCGAGGGAGGTGTCCTTGACCAGGCTGATGAAGGTGTTCGACAGGGGCGGAACCGAGACACGGGCGGCCTGTGGCAGGATGATCCGGGTCAGCGCGCGACGGTGCGACATGCCGATCATGTAGGCCGCCTCCCATTGTCCCTTGGGCACCGAGAGGATGGCAGCCCGAATCACTTCGGCGGCGTAGCCGCCGACGTTGAGCGAGAACGCCATCACAGCGCTCGGCCACGGATCGATCAGGATGCCCAGCGACGGCAGGCCGTAGAAGATCACGAACAACTGGACCAACAGTGGGGTACCGCGCACGATCGAGATGTAGACCCGGGCGATGCCGGACACCCACCGGCGCCGGGAGAGGCGCATCAACGCCAGCCCGAGCGCGAGCGCCAGACCGATCGTGAACGAGGCGAGCGCCAGCGGGATGGTTCCGAGAATCGCCCCCTGCACGATGGGACCGAGCGAGGTCCAGAACAGGTCCCAGGCGGATTGGTTCATGGCTGGACGGGGTTACTGGGAAACGTCGGACCCGAAGTACTTCTCCGAGATCGACGTCAGGGTGCCGGCGGCGGCGAGCTTCTCGAGGGCCGCGTCGACGGCATCCGTCAGCTCCGTGCTTCCCTTGACGAAAGCGAACGAGGTCGCGGACTCCTCGTCGGTGTTCGCGGCGACCTTGAGCCCGGTGGCGCCGGTCTGCTTCTGGTAGTCGAGGAAGGTAAGATTGTCGTTCACGGTCGCGTCGACGCGGCCCTGTTCGACCAGGGCGACCGACTGGGCCCAGCCCTCGACGGCCTGCACACGTGCGCCGCTCTCGGTGGCGAGGGTGTTCCAGTTGCTGGTGAGCGACTGGGCCGTGGTCTTGCCGGCCAGGGTCTCGAAGGAGGTGATCGAGGTGTTATCGCTCTTGACCACGATCACGCCGGTCGAGAACGTGTAGGGGGTCGAGAAGTTGTACTTGGCGACGCGTTCCGGGGTGGCCGTGACCTGGTTGGCGATGACGTCGAAGCGGCCGGCCTCGAGGCCGGCGAAGATGCCATCCCACTGGGTTTCCTCGAACTTGGCCGTGACTCCGAGCTCGGCTGCGACGGCCTCGATGATCTCGACGTCGTAGCCGGTCAGTGCGCCGGAGCCACCCTCGTGGAAAGTGAACGGGCGGTACGTGCCCTCAGTGCCGATGGTGAGCACGCCCGCGTCTATGACGGAGGACAGCGAGGTGTCGGCGCCGGTCGTGGTTGCGTCGTCGGTGTCGGTGCTCGCGGAGCAGCCGGCCAGCGACACGGTGAGCGCTGTGAGTAGTACCGCCGACAGGATCTTGAGCTTCATTTTTCTGGCCTAACCGAGGTTGCAGGTGCGTATTCATCGCCGAAAAGCGATGTCTGAAGACTAACAAGGAGTGCGCCCCGGTAAGTATTCCCGTGACGCGCCGCGTCACACACCGGTTAGGCCCCGGTCAATGGCCTTGCCGGGGATTTTGGGCCGGAATAGGCTGCGCTCATCCCGTGCACCCGACGTTCGTTCTCGGATGTGCAGGTACTCCGGTCCTTACCCGACCCGAATCGGCCCGACCCGAAGGAGCCTGCAATGAAGCTGACTGCCGACCAACACGACCGATCAGCAGCGGTGCTGCTGGGCATGGCCTGCGGGGACGCGCTCGGGGCCGGCTACGAGTTTGCCGGGCCGCTACCGGAAACCACCCCGGTCAGCATGCGCGGCGGCGGCGGCTTCCACTGGGTACCCGGCGAGTGGACCGACTACACGGCCATGGCGGTGCCGCTCGCGATCGCCGCGGCGGAGGGCGGGGATCTCAGAGACGACTCGGTCCTCGACATCGTCGTGGCCCACTGGGTGGCTTGGGCGAAATCGGCACCGTACGCGGGCGTGCAGTTGGGGGCGGTGCTCTCGGGCAGCGAGCCGAACGCCGACTCCGTGCGTCGCGGGGCGAGGGAGCAGCATGATCGCAACGGGCGCAGCGCCGGCAACGGATCGCTCCTGAGAACCGCGCCGGTGGCGCTGGCGTTCCTCGGCGATCCGGTCGCCCTGGCCGAGGCCGCGCGCCTGGTCAGCGAGCTGACGCACCGTGAAACCGAGGCAGGCGATGCCTGCGTGCTGTTCGGGCTCGCTTTGCGGCACGCCGTGCTCGAGGGCGAACTCGACATTCGGGTGGGCCTGTCCGCCCTGACGAGCGAGCGCCGCGCGGACTGGTCGACCCGGTTCGACGATGCCGAGCGTGAACGGCCCGCGGATTTCCCGGGTAACGGCTGGGTCGTGCAGACCCTGCAGGCTGCCTGGTCGGCGATCACGTACGCCCGGGGAACGGATGCCGGCCAGGTGCGTCGCGCCATCGAAGTCGCGGCGCGCGGCGGCGGCGACACCGACGCCGTAGCAGGTGTCGCTGGCGCGCTGACCGCCGCCCGCTGGGGGCTGGAAGCTGTGCCAACAACCTGGCGCCACCTGGTGCAGGGCTGGCCGGGGCTGCGCGGCGTTGACCTGGTGCGCCTGTCCATGCAGTCAGCCCACTGCGGAACGGTCGGGGGAGTCCGGGCCGACGAGGTCGGCTTGCAGCGCACGGTCAAGCTGCGCGCGCTGCGTTGACGTCAGGGCGAAAGCTTCAGTTCTCCGGCAACTCAGGACTTCAACGCCAACGCGAACGGCAGCACGGCCGCCACCCCCTGGCGACGCAGTAGGCGGCCCGCAACCGTGAGCGTCCAGCGGCTGTCGGCGAGGTCATCGACGAGCAGGATCGGTCGGCCCTGCACCGTGTCGAGGGCCGCGGCCAGCTTCGGTCCCACCGCGAAACGGTCCCAGACGTTGGAGAGCCGGTAGGCGCTGTTGCCGCCCGCCGTGCCGGTGGGGCCGCCGTTCACGAGGTCGAGCGAGCCGAGCCAGGGCAGGCGGCCGGCCTCGGCGAACGCCCGAGCCACCGATCCGACCAGCAACGGATGCCGCCGCGAGGGCACGCTCACCACCGCGGCCGGCCGTTCGTCCCAGCCCCACTCCACCAGCACGCGGATGCAGGCCTGGATCAGGGCTGGGCTCGCCGGGGCATCCGTGGACGGCGCGTCGGAGGACTGGGTGGCGAACAGGTCGCGTAGCGGGCCGCCCCAGCCCAGATCGGTGAGGCGGGCGAGGGCGCGGCCGGGCAGCATCCGTTCGCCGGTCGGGATGTTGCCGCGCACGTTCACGCCCAGGCTCGCCACCCCGGTGGGCCACTGCGCGCGCGGCTCGAGAGCCACGCCGACCCGGTCGAGGGCTCGGGCGGCGGCCGAGGTCATCTCGGGCCGCACGTCGCCGGGGAACCAGGCCGTGGTGCAGTTGTCGCAGCGGCCGCAGGCCACCGCGGTGTCGTCGTCGAGCGCGCGCTGCAAGAATTCCATCCGGCAGCCGGTGGTGCGCTCGTAGTCGAGCATCGCCTGCTGCTCGCTCACCCGGGCGGCGGCGATGCGTTCGTAGCGTTCCCGGTCGTAGAACCAGGGCCGGCCGGTGGACACCCAGCCGCCGGTGACGCGGCGCACGGCGCCGTCGACGTCGAGCACCTTCAGCAGCAGCTCGAGCGGGCTGCGCTTGAGGTCGACGCGGGCCTCGAGCGCCGGTGTGGACAGCGGGGCAAATCCGTGCTCCGTGAGCGCCCCGATCACGGCTTCCGCCTTGTGCTGGCTGGGCATCGAGGAGGTGGCGAAGTACTGCCAGATGTCTTCGTCTTCGACTCCGGGCAGCAGCAGCACGTCGGCGTTCTCGGTGGCGCGGCCGGCGCGGCCGACCTGCTGGTAGTAGGCCACGGGGGAGGAGGGGGCACCCAGGTGCAACACGAAGCCGAGGTCGGGCTTGTCGAACCCCATGCCCAGGGCGCTGGTGGCGACGAGGGCCTTGACCTTGTTGCGCTTGAGCATGCCCTCGGACTCCTCCCGCTCCGCGGTGTCGGTCTGCCCGGTATAGGCGCGCACCGGGTGCCCGGCCTCCCGCAGCAGACGTGCGGTGTCTTCCGCCGCCGAGACGGTGAGGGTGTAGATGATGCCGCTACCGGGCAGCTCGTCGATGTGGCTGAGCAGCCAGGCCAGCCGGGTGCGCGAGTCGGGCAGGCGCAGTACGCCGAGGCGCAGGGATGCCCGGGCGAGCGGGCCGCGGATGGTGACCACCTCAGCGCTTGCCACGCCGGTTGCGCCGTTCGCGACCGTCGCGCCGGTCGAGACCAGCTGTGCCGCGACATCCGTCACCACGCGGCTGTTCGCCGTGGCCGTGGTCGCCAGCACCGGCACCCCGGCGGGCATCTGGGCGATCAGGTCGCGCAGACGCCGATAGTCGGGCCGGAAATCGTGGCCCCAGTCGGAGATGCAGTGGGCCTCGTCGACGACGAGCAGGCCCACCCGGGCGAGGAGCGCGGGGAGCTGCTCGTCGCGGAACTTCGGGTTGTTGAGTCGCTCCGGCGACACCAGCAGCACATCGACCTCGTCGTCGATCAGCTGCTGCTGCACCTCTGCCCACTCGTGCGGGTTGGAGGAGTTGATCGACACGGCGCGCACCCCGGCCCGGGCTGCCGCGGCCACCTGGTCGCGCATCAGGGCGAGCAGCGGCGACACCAGGATGGTGGGGCCGGCTCCCTGGCGGCGCAGCAGCAGCGTGGCGACGAAGTAGACGGCCGACTTGCCCCACCCGGTGCGTTGCACGACCAGGGCCCGTCGGCGCTGGTCGACGAGGGTCTCGATCGCCTCGAACTGTCCCTCGTGGAAGTCGGCGTCGTCACGCCCGACCAGGTTGCGCAGAATCTCGAGGGCGGCGGCGCGGGTGTCGGTCATCCGTCCAGCTTCGCAGATGCTGGTGACAGCGCGCCGGGCGCCAGGCCTCGCGGCGCAGGTTATGGAAGCGGGCGCACGGACGAACGTGCGCCTGCTTCCCCAGGGTGCGCCGCGACGCCGATCCTGCGAGCGCGGCTACAGTGCGTCGAGCCGGGCGGCGACGTCGGCCGGGAAGCCGCCCGTGCCGATCGGGCTCCACCGGCTGGGGGTGATGCGGATCAGGGACTTGTCCTGAAGCGCCATCGCCGCCCGGTACTCGGCCCAGTCGGAGTGCTCGCCGGAGATGCAGCGGAAGTACTCGACCAGCCCGTCGCCGGCCTCGGGCATGTGCAGCACCTCGGCGTCGCCGTCGACCTGGATCCAGCCGCCGTCCCAGTCTTCCGAGAGCACCAGTACGGAGGCAAGCACATTTCGCTCTGCGTCGCGGGTTTTCGCCCGGGCAGGATAGGAGGAGATCACGATTCGGCCGGAGGGGTCGACCCCTCCGGTCACGGGCGAGATCTGCGGGCGGCCGTCGGTGCGGGTGGTGGCCAGCAGCATCCGGTGCCTCGGGCGCACGAAAGCGAGCATCTCGGCGAGGTCGACTGTGGTGGTGGTTGCAATGTCTCTGGCCATGATCCAAGGCTACGGCAGAGCGGATGCCCGACACGATCGGTCGCATCAGGCTCCGCGGCCACACCTCGCTATGCTCGCACCGTGAAGGTCGTCCAGGAACTCGAAACACGCATGCACCCCGACTCCGTCGCCGGGTTCCGCCTGGTGCTCGCGGAGGCACGGGTGACCGACTCCATTCTGCTGCCGGTGCGGGCGATGGAGCGCATGGTGGCGCCCGTGCAGTGGATGCTGCGCCGCGTCGGTGAGCACGGTATCCGTCTGACCCAGGCCGGCTACCTCCCGCCCGCGGTGGTCGTGGAAGCCTCGACCCAGCTCGACTGGGGCTGGCCCGTCACGGCCAGCCGGGAGAGCCACTTCCTGCCTCTGCTGGAGTTGCGCGCACACCTGCGCAGCGTGGGCCTGCTCCGAGTGAGCAAGGGGATGCTGCTGCAGACGAGTCGCGGCCGGGCGCTCGTCGAGGCGCCGCGCGATCTGTGGTGGCATCTGGCCAGAACCGCGCACCAGAGCCGCGACCCGGCCGAGTCCGACGCCACCAGGCTGCTGCTCCTACTCATCGCGCGGCGGGGTTTTGACGAGGCCGAGCTGTTCAAACAGCTGCTGGCCCTCAGTTTGGAGACCATCGGTTGGGTGCGGGCCGACGGTGCCCCGCTCTCCAGTGACGCGGCGTTCAACCTGGTGCTGCCGAAGTGGCGCTTGCTGCGCCGACTCGGTGTGTTCGATGCCGGCACCAGCAGTTACACGCGCTGGATCGTCACGCCCGGTGGGGCCGCGTTCGCCCGGGCGGCCCTGCAGTCCGAGGTCTGAGGCGCGCCGCGGACCACCATGCATGAGGCCGACGGGGAGCACGAATAACGCCTGACCTCACTACGGGTTGCAATAGTCGCACCATTGCGGGTCGGCGGTGGCCTGGCCACGCGGTATCCGGGTCCTGTGGGTACAGCGTCCGCAGCCGTGGAGGTCCGCGGCGATCAATGCGGTCGCTGATCTACAGTCGGAACAGGGAACGCCGCGTTCGATGTCTACCTGACCGAACCCAGGTGCTTGACACAGGGAGCAGGGTGTAGCGAGGCGACGAGCCATCTGATAACTCAGCCTGCGAATCGTCTCTGCCCGCGCTGGCGATTTGTGCGCTCGGTAGTCCGGCAGAATCGTGACGGTGGACTGGTCCGTCAGAAGCATGTCGACGGTTTCCTCGAGGTCGCTGAGTTGCGTGAAGTTCTTGTAGACAGTCAGGTGATTATCGTTTGTGCTCTGCACGATCACTCCCTGTTCGGGGAATCCCGCGGCTGACGCGAACGCGAGAGCGCTGTCGGTGTTGTCGACGCGTCTGCCTCCAGGCAGCGCGGAGATATTCACGGCGCCCTCGACGAGTTCCAACCCCAGGGTTTTGTCGATGAACAGGAGAATCTCCATGTTTTCAACGAGAGGACCGAATCCGGAGCTGAAGCTGCCTTCGGAGGCAAGTCCAAGAGTGGTGCCGGCGATCTGCATACCCAGTCGCGCTTTGGCGCGGGCTGCCGAGCGGGGGCTGAGGGTGCGTGGGATATCGCCGGCGAAGGTCCCGAACTGGTCAGTGTTCAGGCCCCCCGCAGCGCTGACTGTCGCGCCGAGAATGTCGTGGAATGCCTGTTGGGCGAGGTGCTCCTTGCCGTGCATGGTGGCGAAGGTGATCAGGCGCCCAGCATAGTAGGCGTGGGAGGAAGTCATTGGAAGTAGTCGGGCCTTGAGACGTAGGTCTCGGCGACGAACATGACGCCGCTGGAGGTGTTCAGCAGCTCGCGCACGGCGTTGATGAGTTCGTCGGCTTTGTCGGGGGGCAACACGGTGATGAGCATGGTGAGGGTGTCGTACTCGTTGAAGAGCAGGGATCCAGAGTGTTGTCCGTGGTGTCCGATGCCGGAGACACCGGAGACGGAGGTGTACCCGGTGGCGCCGGCGGAGGAAACCAGCTCGCGGATGGCGGGGGCGTCGCGCGCAGGCACGACGATCTCCAGTCGGGTCATCTTGGTGAGATTGTTCATGTGTGTGGTCCTTCCATCGGGGTGGCAGTGGCGGCGGGAGTAGCGGTTGCGGTCGCTGTGAAGCCGTAGGCGGTATAGCGGTGCCAGAGGGCAGCGGGGTGATCTCGTGCGGTGAGGGTGATCCAGTCATTGTCGAAAAGATCTCGCAGGACTTGGTTGCGCGAGATGATCTCTCCGATGCGGGCCAGCGGTGCTTCGACAACGACGGTGAGGCGCATCGGCTCATGGAACAGCTCCGTGCCCAGACCCACGGATTGCCACGGCAGGCCGCGGCGGAGGTCGCCGCTGTGGCCCGAGATCACGCCGAGTGTGCCGATGGCGTTGTGGATGGTTTTCGTTCCTGCGCCGAGAGTGTCGGGGTTCAGGGCTGTGAAGTAGTACTGGTGGTTGATCCACTGCGCCACGACAAGGGGGGCGGTCATGATCGTCTCCAGGGCGGCCCCGGTGGGATCCAGTTCGGTGCGGTAGGAGTGCAGGAACACCCGCCGGCCCAAATCAACGTTCCTGGTTATATCGCGGGGTCCGATGATCATGGTGGCGTTTCCCGCCAACCCGAGCTCTGGATACACCTCAGCCCAGTCGTGGGCACGTCCGCGCAGTCGTGCGGGGGAATGCCGGGGTGATGCTCCCGGTAGGTGCCGGGCGCGTTCGGTCACCAATTTGTCCGCAACGGTGCGCTGAAGCTGCTCGAAGCGGTCTGCCGAACTCGTGTGGCTGTCGGGGATCAGGTGGCGGTCGAGCACGGTGACCATGTCGCTGACGGTGTTGTGTTCGGCGGCCACGAAGAACGTGTCGAAGGGAATCGGCAGCCCGCGGTCGGCGAGCAGCAGTCGCACCTCGGGGTCGTTGAAGATGGCGGCGGCGGCGCGGGCGTTGGCGTGCCCCGGATTACCGCCGCACGCGCCGCAGTCCAGTGCGGACTGGTAGAGGTTGTTCTCCGATTCGGAGCCGTGACCTGCCAAAACGACCAGCGGGGCGAACTGGGACAGGCCCATCATCCGCAAGGCCGTTTCGGCCAACGTGGCACGCTCGTCCAGCGTGAACGCGTCCGCGATCGTCACGTCACTGCGCAGGTCCCGGGGCGAGAGGGAGAGGGCGCGCACGATCCGTGCGTGGATGCGCGGGGTGAGGGTGCGCAGGATGCTGATGCCGCCGTAGAACCATCCTGCCGTTTCCGCGAACGCGAACGGTGTCGCCGCTGTCGAGTCCGCCGTATGCACGGCATGCCGCAGGGCGTCTCGGAATTTTCCAGCGGCAACGACTCTGTGTGCTTGTTCGTGGTCGACGGGGATCTCGGTGATGTGGTGGCGCGCGCTCAGCAGTGCCGGGAGCGAGTCGATTGCTCCGCGCGCCTGGTAGTGGGCGAACCGGATGGGGACGCCGAAGAAGCCGGCGAAACCGAACGTCTCGACGGAGGAGCTTTCTTCGAGGTGGCGGCGCAACCCCTCGGACCGGGGGTCGATGCACATCACCAACTGCACGTTGCGGCCGTCCCGGGTCTCGACGGTGGAGCGGAGTGCCCCGATCAGGGCGGTGCGGTAGTTCAGTTCGTAGGCTTTCTGCCAGGTGTACCGCTGGTCGGTTATCGGATGAGTGGACAGAACCCGAGCGACCGCGGCGACGTCCTCGCGGCTCGGCCGTGCGGCGGTGAGCGCCTGCGCAACTCGTTCGGCCCGCAACCAGAACGGTGCCGAGGTCAGCGTGGTCTGGTCGCGCTGTGCCGTCTGTGTTGTCTGGTCGGCTGCTGGGGTAATTCCGAGCGCAACCTGGACCGTGAATCGGACGGCCAGGTACGAGGTCAGGTCGATGTCGCCGACCTTCTCGGCCCGCCATTTGATGTGCCCGACCCACCCGGGCAGGTGCCCGAGTGCGGTCCGAAGGGCACGTGGGACGTCGGCCGCCGTGATGCCGAGGCGTTGCAGGGCGTGCGCCAGCGCCGCGTCCGGTTCGGGCGAAAGTGTGGTGAGGGTGCGCCGAACCGTGCGGGGGAGGGACGGATCGAGGCAGGCCAGGGTTCGCCAGGCCCGGTAGAACCCGTCGGCATGGTGTGGCATGGGCCACGCCGGGTCCGGGCACAGATAGCCGGCAACCCAGACGGCCAGGTATTCATCGAGCCACGTCAGCTCCGCCACCGCAACCGGTTCGGGGGCAGGTGCGGCTGCGACCAGGCGCATATCGAGTTCGGCAACCCGGACCGCGGACACGGCTGCGGTGCCGATCCGCAAGCGTCGGTCGGCCAGCTGGGGGATACGTTCGAGGAGTGCTGCGTCGATGTCATCACGGGTGATTCGACCGCGCTGATAGTCAGCCAGGTAGGCGCTCCCGGAGCGGGTGGTTGCCGCCTCCGCGGTTGTTTCGGTCTCGAATGGGTAAGATTCGCGGCCGGCTAGCGGGTTCACGGCGATGAAGGAGTCCAACGGCCAGGCCGGAACGATGTCGTGGGCGGCGGCAGCGACCTGCGCGCGTAGGATCAGACTCACAGGGGTGCTCCAGTTCTGATGGGGTTACGGGGCAGGGAGACGGCAAGTGCGGACGTGTAGACACGATCGCGCAGCCAGACCGCACCGGTGCTGCTTCGAGCCAGCAGCTCGACGACGATCAGGCCGACCGCGGGCAGAACGAGCAGCCAGCCAGGGGCCCCCTGGACCGGCACCCCGGGTTCCAGTGCTCCCGTGAACAGGTGCAGGAAGGCTACGTAGCCGATTCCGACGGCCGCCGTCACCGTGGTGCCGACCACCATCGTGCGGATCGAGAAGTGGGTTGCCAGTGCCACGGCCAGGGTGACGCCGGCGGTCAGGGCGACGAACGCCAACAGGCCGATGCTGGAGGGCGACACGGCGGGGGAGAGCACCAGTTTGGCTGCCACGAGTACGGCAACCGTTACGGTCACGGAGATGGCCACCGCAAGGCCCGCCACCAGGCGCGACGGGGCTGTGCGGGTGGGAAGGTCGCGGTCGGTGGCGTGCTGTCGCACTCCGGTTCCCGCGCCGAGGAAGAGTGTCGATTTGTACAGGGAGTGGGCAACCAGGTGGAAGATTGCAGCCGCGAACAGGCCCAACCCGCAAGCCATGATCATGAACCCCATCTGCGCCATCGTGGAGAATACCAGTCGGCCCTTCACGTCCGGGCGTGCCAGGCGCACCGCCGACGCGAACACCAGGGTGGCCGCGCCCACCACGCAGACGACGATCATCACGGACCGGTGAGGGGCGATCGCCGGCGCGAACCGCAGAAGCAGGATGGCGCCCGCGTTGACCACCCCGGCATGCAACAGCGCAGAGACCGGTGTCGGGGCGCCGAGAGTGAACGGCAACCAGCCCTGGAATGGGATCTGGCTGGATCGGGCCAGGGCGGCGAGGACCAACATTACCGCGAGGGTGAGCTGGGCCGGCGCGCTCAGGCCGGACGCACCGGCGCCGAGCTGATCGAAGGACACGTCCCCGCCGGCACCAACGAGCAGCACTGCCACCGCGAGGAGGAACGCGGTGTCGGCGGCACCAAAGCGAACCGCGGTGCGCCACACACCCTCCCGCGCCTGTGCCAGCGGCCAGTAGGTGGCCAGAAGCAGCACAAGTGCGGCGCCGGCGCCGACCCAGGCGCACGCGAACAGGGCCACGGACCCTGCACACACCATCAGCACGGTGAACCCGGTGAGCAGGTTCGCGGTCACCACGAACCAGACCTGACGAGGATCCCCGCGCAGGTAGCGCACGGCGAACCCCTGAATGAGGGAGGACAGCCCCAGAACGAGCATCGACATGATCAGTGCCAGGGCATCGAGTTGCAGGCTTGTCTCCCCGAAGCCCACCTGGATTGAACCCGTCCACAGGGTCGACAGGGCAATGGCGACGGCTGCCGTAAAGACGAACCCCAGACCGACGACCGCCGCGGCAATGCGAGCGACCAGATCACCGCTCCGGCCGAAACGCCCGGCGATCGCTGAGGCGAGCACGGCAACCCACGGCCCCGCCAGGACCATTGCCACCGTCGCATTCTCGTTCAAAGCTGCTCCTTCTCTCACGATTCATAAAACACGAAAAACATAGCACGCATCGAGTGTCGGGATTCACGTGTGAGGAAACAATGGTCAGTTGGGTGAGAATAGGAGAATGGCGCAGTGGACGTTTTTAACCAATCACGCGCACGTGCTGTTGTGCGTGGCGGAGAACCCGAATGTGCGATTGCGCGACGTCGCGGCCCAGGTGGGCATCACGGAGCGGGCGGCTCAACGCATCGTCACCGAACTCGAAGACGCCGGTTATCTCGAGCGCGAACGGGAGGGACGGCGCAACATCTATCGCCTCAACACGGGAATGCCGCTTCGCCACCCTCTGGATCGTGGTCACCGCATCGGGGAATTGCTGGCCGCCTTCGCCAACCCCGAGGCTGCCCCGAGCGGCCTTGGCCCACAGGGATAGTGGTTTCAGGAGTCCGGGACAACCGACGCTAACCGAGCGGGAAATCGCGGGTCTCGCCGGGCGCAAGCACGGCCTCTTTGCCCTCGACCCGTACCCGGATCGGAGCGGCGCCGCCTGCCCGCAGCTGCAGGCGCACGTTGCCGGGAGTCAGCTTCAGCCGGATCGGCTGTTCCCGGTAGTTGATGGCGAAGGTGACCTCCGCGAGCTCCTTCGGCAGCACGGGATGCAGCCAGAGCATGTTCTCCCGGATCTCCAGCCCGGTGTAGCAGCGCACGACCATGTCGATCGATCCGGCCATCGCGCCGAGGTGGATGCCCTCGTGGGTGGAGCCGCCGAGGATGTCGCCAAGGTCGCTGTCGAGGGCCCGGGTCAGATAGTCCCACGACCGTTCCCGGTCGCGCCGGGCGTCCAGCCAGGAGTGCACCACGTTGCTGAGCGTGGAGCCGTGCGTGGAGCGTGCCGAGTAGAACTCGACCGTTCGCACAATCGCCTCCGGCGGCAGTTCGTAGCCCATGGTCTCAAGCAGTTCGCGCAGCTCCTCGGCGGAGAGCAGGTAGAGCAGCATGAGCACATCGGCCTGCTTGGAGAGCCGGTAGTTGTTCGTGCTGTCGCCCTCGGCGTTGAGGATCAAGTCGAGGCGGGCGATCGAGGGATACCGGGCCCGGTAGGCGTCCCAGTCGAACTCGGGCAGGCCCTCGTAGCCCTCGAACTGGCTGATCACGCCGTCGGCGTGGAACGGCACCCGCAGCCGCAGGCTGATCCGGGCCCAGTGGTCGACCTCGTCCGGCCGCAGTCGCAGCCGGTTCCAGAGGGGCCCGCAGTACCGGTTCTGCAACAGAGCCACGGTGTCGACCGCGCGGTGCAGTACCCACGCGGTCATCACGTTCGTGTACGCGTTGTTGCGGAGGCCGTGGCCCGACGCCCCGGGGTAACCGTCGTGGAACTCGTCCGGCCCCATCACCCCGTTAATGTCGTAGCGGTCGTCCACCTCGTCGTAGCGGGCCAGGCTGGCGAAGAAACGAGCCACTTCGAGCAGCATTTCGGCACCCTGCTGAATCAGGAATTCGGTGTTGCCGGTGGACTGGTAATACTCCCAGACGCTGTAGGCCACGGCGAGGCCCACATGCCGCTGGTTCTGGGAATTGTCGGGCATCCACTGCTGGTTCAGCGGGTTGAAGAGGTTCGTCGGGGTCTCCTCACGCCCGTCGATGCCGCTCTGCCAGGGGAACATCGCGCCCTCGCGGCCGATGCCCCGTGCGGCCGCGCGGGCCTCGCCCAGGCGCCGGTACCGGTAGCCGAGCAGGGCGCGGCTCAGGTCGGGGCGGCGCAGGGTGAGAATCGGGTAGACGAACAGCTCGTCCCAGAAGACGTGCCCGCGGTACCCCTCGCCGTGCAGCCCTCGGGCCGGCATGCTCGCGTCGAGGTCGGCGTCGACGGCCGCCACCGTCTGCAGCACGTGGAAGGTGTTCAGGTTGAGCGCGAGCGACTGGTGATCGCTCGCGCGCATGCCCACCGCGAACTCGTCCCAGAGCACCTGCCAGGCCCGTTCGTGCGCCTCCAACAGGTCCGCCGGGTGCGGCAGGCGCCGCAACCAGATGGCCACCGCCCGGGCCGGCGAGGCGATGGCCCGGTCGCGGGAGGTGGTGACGACGACCGTCTTCTCCACCCTGACCGGATGCCCCGGCTCCAGATCCAGGGTGAACTCGTGCGCCACCCAGCCGGCGTCGTCGGTGAGCAGGTGCCGCGGGGGCTCGACCGGCTGCTCGTCCCTCCGCACCCGGGTGCGGGCCGCCAGGGCGATGTGGATGCCGGACTGCGTAGTCTCCATCTCGAGCAGCACGGTCTCGGCGTCGATTTGCGTGCCGGTGTGGGGAATCAGGTGAGCGTTGGTGAGAAGCCGGTCGGCGGCAACATTGCGGTTGAAGACCCGGCCCTCGAGGGCCGAGCGCACGGTCACCGGGCCGGTCCAGTCCTCCGCCTCGAACGTGGTGTCGAGCACGGCCACATGCGGGGCGGCCTGGGACACGAACCGCCGGGAGGTCACCCGGGTGGTGCGCCCCGCCTCGTCGCGCAAACGGATGACCCGGGTCAGCACGCCGCGCCGCAGGTCCAGCTCCTGCAGATAGGTGACCAGCTCGGTGTGGCCGACGTCGAACCAGTCCCCGTCGGCCACCCTGAATCCCAGCGGCAGCCAGTTGGGGGCGTTGACCAGGTGCTCGTCTTCGACGGTGCGCTCGCCGAGGGTCGTCTGCACCCGGTTGTAGACGCCGGCGAGGTAGGTTCCGGGGTAGTGCACGCCGTCGTCGGTGGACTCGGCCGCCGCGCCGCGAGTGCCCCAGTAGCCGTTTCCAAGTGTGCAGAGCGCCTCCCGCAGCCCCTCGGTCGCGGGGTCATAGCCGATGTAGCGCAGCAACCACGGGTCGCTGCCGGTCTCGCCTCCGGCCCAGCCGCGGTTCTTCCCGGTCAGAGCGGGGTCCAGGCCGGCCAGGTCCAGGTCGGCGAGGTCGGTGAGCACGAGATCGGCGCCGGCCGAGCGCAGCCGGCTGTCGCCCGTACGCTCCATGCCGATGACCAGGGCGAATCCGCCGCGCGCCGCGGCCTGCACCCCGGCCTCGGAGTCTTCGACGACCACTGTGCGGTCCGGCGTCACGTGCAGTCGCCGGGCCGCCTCGAGGAACAGGGCCGGGTCGGGTTTGCCGGCCAGGCGCATCCGCACGGCGTCGGTGCCGTCGACCGTGACGTCGAACAGGCCCGTAAGGCGCGCCGCGGTCAGCACGGCGGCGCTGTTGCGGCTCGCTGTCACGAGGGCCACCGGCAGCCCCTGCTCTTTCAACCGGCGCAGCAGCTCCAGCGTGCCGGGGAACGCCTGCACGCCGCCGACGGCGAGCTCGCGGGTGAACAGCTCCTGCTTGCGGCCGGCGAGAGCGTCGATGGTCGCCCGGCCATGCGTCGGTTCGATCCCGCGCGAGGCCAGGAACGCACGGATGCCGTCCTCCCGCGCCCGCCCGTCGACGTACCGCCGGTAGTCGCTCTCGATTTCGAACGAAGGCACCGGCGACTTCGTCAGCCCCGGCAGTGCCTCGTCGAACAGGGCCTTCCACGCCCGGGCGTGCACGGCGGCCGTGTCGGTGACCACGCCGTCGAGGTCGAAGATCACGGCGTCGAAGGCGGCGCGGGCCGGGTGCGGCGGCTGGCTCGGCTGGTTCATGGGCGCTCCTCTGGGCCGTGAATGCCTGGCCGTGACTGCTCGGCCCTGAATGTGGACATAGTACGCAGGGTGGTTGGATATGACCCATGACATCCACACCGGACTACATCGACGATTTCGCCGAGTTCATCACCGCCTCCCCGTCGTCGTACCACGCTGCCGCGGAGGTTGCCCGCCGCTTGGACACCGCCGGCTTCGACCGGGTGAGCGAAACCGAGGAGTGGTCCGGTGCGCCCGGACGGCGCTACCTCGTGCGCGACGGCGCGGTCGTCGCCTGGGTGCAGCCGGACGGGGCCGGCCCGACGACACCGTTTCGCATTCTGGGGGCGCACACCGATTCGCCCGGTTTCAAGCTGAAGCCGAAGCCGACCATCGGCGCCCACGGCTGGCTGCAGGCCGGGGTCGAGGTCTACGGCGGTCCTCTGCTCAACTCCTGGCTCGACCGCGAACTCGAACTCGCCGGCCGCCTCACCACCATCGACGGCACCGAACACCTCGTGCGCACGGGCCCGTTCTGCCGCATCCCGCAGCTGGCCATCCACCTGGACCGGGACGCCAACGCCGGCCTCACTCTCGACCGTCAGCGGCACCTGACCCCGGTGTTCGGGGTGGGGGAAACGAGTCAGGCCGACCTGGTCGGGCATCTGGCGGGCCTGGCCGGGCTGGCGGGAGAGGAGGTCGCCGGCTACGACATCCTCACGGCCGACACGGCCAATCCGGCCCGGTTCGGCCTCGGCCGCGAACTCTTCGCCGCGGGGCGCATGGACAATCTCTCCTCGGTGCACGCCGGCCTGGTCGCCCTGATCGGAGCCCCTGCACCGGCCGGTCAGATCCTGGTGCTCGCGGCCTTCGATCACGAGGAACTCGGTTCCGAGACCCGAACGGGTGCGAGCGGGCCGCTGCTGGGCGACATCCTGACCCGGATCGGGGCAGGACTCGGGGCATCCGTCAGTGATCGCCTGCGCGCCTACGCCGGCTCGTGGTGCGTGTCGGCCGACGCGGGTCACTCGGTGCACCCGAACTACCCGGAGAAGCACGACCCGGCGAACATGGTCGTCGCCGGGGGCGGACCGCTGCTGAAAATCAACGCCACCCAGCGCTACGCGACGGATGCGGCGGGTGCGGCCCTCTGGGCCCGAACCTGCGCGCAGGCCGGCGTGGAATACCAGGAATTCGTGTCGAACAACACGGTGCCGTGCGGCTCCACAATCGGCCCGCTGACCGCCACGCGGCTCGGCATCCGCACGGTCGACGTGGGTATCCCGCTGCTCTCGATGCATTCCGCCCGCGAATTGTGCCACGTGAGCGACCCGGTCGCTCTCCGGAAGGCGATCGGCGCGTTCTTCGCCTCGGAGGTCTAACGGCAGGCCGCGCATGGCTGGCCAGCGACGAACTCGTTCGGGGTGCCGCGGGGCGTCACAGCGCGTAAGCCGACTGGCGGACCCCATGCACGGGATGCCCGGAGCGGGACTCCACGAGGTCCTTGTCATCGGCGAGTTCGCAGTCGCCCTCGTGCACGATCACCGGCCAGACGATGCGCCGGTCGGTTCCGACTTGGGCTGTGCCGCCGATCCCGCACTCCCGGCAGTGGACGGTGAGTACCCAGTCGTTTTGTCTCATGCTTGGAGGTTTCCTCACAGAGAGGAAATCATCAAGGGGGTGTACTTTCACCCCGCGATATGCAAAACAGTTCAGCGTATGCTGATGTGGCCCAGAAGGTGCTCGGCAATCGCTCGGTAGCCTGCGTCATTGGGGTGGAAACGATCGCTCGTGCCGCCGAAGACATCCCGTCCGGCGGGGCCGCGATTGGCCTCGATCAGATAGAGGTCGTAGAGGCTGACGAAGGCGCCGCCTTCTCGGGCGCACTCGTGGTCGATGATGTCGTTGTACGCGTCGGTCTCATCCGCGCTGCCCCAGGTGCCAACGCAGACGAGGGGGACGCCCGGAGATTCGGTGTGCACGCGGTCCAGGAGTGACCGGTAGCTGAGCGCGAACTCGTCGGGCGCGGTCTGGTCAAGCACGTCGTTGGTGCCCAGCTCGACCACGGCCAGGTCGAGGTTCTCCGGCACATCGACCAGCCTGGATACCGTGCGGGTGGTGGCACCGGCCCGATTCTTGTGGAATTCCTGAACCGGGCCGCCCTCTGCGAGCGCATCGACCATCAGCGGACGGAAGCCCAGGTCTTGCAGTTCCGCGTTGAGGCCGTAGCTGATCGAATCGCCCACGAACAGCACGCGCAGGGGGCGGTCAGTGGGGCGGGTCACCTGCACGTCCCCGTCGGTCTCCGAGAGGTCGGGGTTGACGGCTGCGAAGATTCCCAGTGAGGTCAGAACGAGGGCAGCCAGCCCGATCACCAGCAGTCGGAAGGGGAAGCGGCGAGTGCGAGTCGCGCCCGTACGCGAGAGGTCAGGGCGCGGAGGCATCCGTGCAGTCTAGGCGGGGTTCTCGGCGGAGAGACGCGCGATACGGGCCCGGGCGGCATCCTCTGAGGTCGACGACCGGCCAAGGAGCAGGCGCACCAGGCGGAGAACGGCTCCGGTGCCCCAGATCACCGGGAGCAGGGAGCGCCGCAGGCCGAGCAGCTCGCGGTATTCGCGGGGGATCGAGGCGACGGCGCCGGCGAACATGACCCGGTAGAAGGGCATCATGGCGGGCCGGAGCGGAGGATTGCGAATGAAGCGCACCGCCTCGGCCACGCGTTCGTCGCTCTTGAGGATGCCGGCATCCTTGAACGCATCCAGCTGTGCCTGCAGTTCGGACGCGGAGCGCGGCGGATTGTGCACGCCGACGAGTTCTCCGGCCTTGGCCCATTCGCGCACGTAGCTATCGGCCCCGCCGGGGATAGGGTCGCCCCAGAGTGTGTGCGAGGCCAGGAAGGCGTCGGTGAAAACGATGTGCACCCAGGCGAGCAGTTCGGGGTCCCCGGCGGCATAGGGGCGCTCGATACCGTGGGCGTCGCGGTAGGTGCCGGTGACCCGGTCGTGGAAGCGCCCAACGCGGGACGACTCGTGCTCGGCCAGGGTCGTGTCGGCGAAGGTCACGGTGACGAGCCACTGAATGGTGCCGGAGAGCCGTCCGAGCGGGTCTTCCCGATAGCGCGACCAATCGTGCACGCCGGCCATCGCGCCGGGATGAAGGGTCTGCATGAGCAGGGCACGGATGCCGGCGACCATCGTCGCCATCCCACCATGCACGGCCCAGGAGGCGGAGCCCGGACCGAAGAAGCCGATATCGTCGCCCTGTTCGATTTTTTCGACCCACTGCGGGCGACCAGACCCGTTCCCCGAAAAGGTCACCAGAAGATGCGACCGCCAACTGTCCACGAACCTGCCCATGGTCCGAGGCTAACCCGTCGCGGCTGGGCATCGGCCTCGAACCTTGCGTGCGGCAAAGCATCTAAACTCGAAGCCATGGCAGTGCCTCGCTTTCTGTTCGCCGACCAGCTCGGCCCGCATTTCGACGACGGCGGACCGATCCTGATGGTGGAGTCCGTCGGCGTTCTCGGTCGGCGCCCCTACCATCGCGCCAAGGCGCACCTCATTCTCAGCGCCCTCAGGCACCGGGCCAGGGAGCTCGGTGATCGGGTCGAGTACCTGCGCGCCGAGCACTACCGGGATGTGCTGGCCGGCCGGGACCTTGAGGTGGTCAACCCCACCTCGTGGGGTTCCCGCGCGCTGGTTCACGAGCTCGGCGCGCGGGTGCTGCCCAGCCGCGGCTTCGTGACCAGTGAGGCCGACTTCGCCGTCTGGGCCGCGGGGAGACCGCCGTCCCGGCTGATCATGGATCAGTTCTATCGCCGTGCACGCACGGAAACCGGGCTGCTCATGCGCGGGCCCGATCCCGAGGGCGGCCGGTTCAACTTCGACCACGACAACCGTCAGCCGCCGCCGAAGGGAGCGGTGGGCCTGGGGCTGCCGGACCCCTTCCATCCGGTGGAGGACGACATCGACGAGCAGGTGCGCGCCGACCTCGACCGGTGGCAGGCCGAGGGGCGCATTCGACTGATCGGCGAGGACGGACCCCGCCGGTTCGCCGCCACCCGGGCGGAAGCGCTTGTGGCGCTCGCCGATTTCGTCGAGACGCGTTTGAGCGACTTCGGCCCCTTCGAGGATGCCTCGCTGCTCGGGGATGAGACGATGGCCCACGCCAGGCTGAGCGTTCCCCTTAATTTGGGGCTGCTGCATCCGCGGGAGGTGATCGACGCCGTAGTCGCCGCGTACGAGACCGGGGGAGCCCCACTGCAGAGCGTGGAGGCCGTGGTGCGCCAAATCATGGGCTGGCGGGACTGGGTCTGGCACCTGTACTGGCACCTGGGTGAGGACTACGTGCGGCGCAGCAACCACCTCGAGGCGCGGGTGGCCCTGCCGCGGGAGTTCCTTGAGCTCGATGGCAGTTCCGTGCGGGCGAAGTGCCTCAGCCATGTGCTCGACGAGGTGCGCCGCACGGGCTATGCGCACCACATTCAGCGGCTGATGGTGCTCGGCAACTGGGCGCTGCAGCGCGGTTACCAACCGGCCGAGCTCACCGAGTGGTTCACGAACTCCTTCGTCGACGGCGCCCCATGGGTGATGCCCGCCAATGTGGTCGGGATGTCCCAGCACGCCGACGGCGGGATCGTCGCCACGAAGCCGTATGCCTCCGGGGGCGCCTACATCTCGAAGATGAGCGACTTCTGTGGCGCGTGCACGTTCAACCCGAAGAAACGCCTGGGCGAGGACGCATGCCCGTTCACCGCCGGGTACTGGGCCTTCCTCGACCGGGTGGAGCCACGCATCCGGGGCAATCACCGTATGGCGCAACCGCTCGCCGGACTGCGCCGCCTGGTCGACCGGGAAGAGGTCGTCGAGCAGGAGCGTGCACGCACCGAGTGGTGAGCGTCGCCCGCGGGGCGCCTCGTGAGTCCGTCGCGGCCCGTAGGTCAACCACGACACCGTTAGAGTCAAACTTCTCAGCAGGTGACCTGTAACCCGAGCAGCCCTCGACTTCCCCTGAGCGAGCTGCCGCGCAAGTGTGTGGTGCTGTAGGTCAGTCAGAGCTTGAGTCCAGGCACAGGGCGGCGCGGGTCGTGGAAGCCGGCGCAGGATCCAACCTGCGCCGACCTTATAAGGTGCGCCGCGAGGCGTGCAGGGGTCTGGCCGCGGATGGCAGGCGGGAGGGAGACCTCGGGAGCGCGTCATCGGGACGNGCAGGCGGGAGGGAGACCTCGGGAGCGCGTCATCGGGACGCGGTCGTCGCATCGAGGTTTGCTGGGGCTTGATCCGCGTCGGGAAGGGGGGAGGAGTCCAGCGGCGGGTGGGGGTCTATCTGGGCGGGTTGCCGCGCACGCGGCTACCTGACCTCGGTCGGCCAATCGGTCACGCTGGCGAGGGCAGCCTGCAATGACAGTGCCGAAGCCCGAGCCTGCTCGGCCCCGTGGGGGTTGAAGACATCGATCGCGAGCGGCGGGCCCTCGCCGAACTTGGGGATCTCCACTTCGACGCGACCGCCGCCGACGAGGGGCACGAACGGATGCGCCGTCCCGGCATTTCGCACGGTCGACCCGGCCGCCTCCGCGATCAGCCGCAGTGCGTCGGGCTTGGTGACGTGGGTCTGGGCCACGATCGTTGCCGAGTAGTCCATGGAACTCCTTCACTGAGGCGGACATCGCGAGGAACACATCTATCGAAGCAGGCTACGGCATCCGCGGGATGGGCACCGGGCCGGTTCCGCCGTGGCGCAGCCGAACTCCTCGATCTGGTTGGTGAGCCGGAGTACCGTGGCACTGTCTGCTCACTTTCGCATCCAGAAGCTCTCAGAAGCCGGGGTCCCTATGTCGTCGCTCACCAACTACGGCCAGGCCATCGCCTCGACGACCGTCGCGCTCCAACGACTGCTGTCTTCTCCGCCGATCGGGCTGCAGGTCACGGCCTACGTGCTCGGCGCACCCCGCACCGGTGTCATCGGCCCCTCCATCAACCTGTTCCTCTACTACGACAGCCTGATCAGTTATCGGGAGGAGACCCAGAGGGGACCCAGCCGAGTGATTTCGGAGCTGCACTACCTGGTGAGTGCTTTTCCCGGCGACGACGTCGACACGGATGCCGGCAGCCACCGTGCCTTCGGTGCAGCGCGGGCCGCCATCGAACGCCATCCCGTGCTGAACGTCCCGATCGGCTCGGCAGACAACCTGCAGGTCTGGCTCTCACCCTCGCCGCTGACCAACGAGGTGCTGACCTCCCTCTGGCTGGCATCAAATGCACCGCTGCGACTGTCCTTCGGCGTGATGGCCTCGTTCACCCTGGACGCAGCTGAGCGCACGGCAGTGGTCGGAACCGTCCGTGATGTCGTGAAGCTGGCCGGGGCAGGTGCGCTCGCCGTGTTCACGGGAGCGGATGCCGTGACGAAGGCCGAGGCCGCGGCATCCGTCGCGAACGAACTGGGCAAGCCTCTCGTGACGGTGCCCCTGAACGAGGTCGTGGGAGCCAGTGCTGCCGCCACCGAGGACAACCTCGGCCGCATCTTCGAACAGGCCGAACACCGCGGCGCCGTGCTGATGATCGCCGAGTCCGACCCTCTGTTCGGGATGCGGCCGGAGGTGCTCGATGTCGACGACCCCTACTCCGGGTTGGAGATCGGATCCATCCTCGACCTGCTCGGCCAGTCACCGAGCGTCGTGATCATTGAGTTGACTCATCCGGCCGGGGACGAGCTGGCGGACCGGACCCGGGTCGAGGTGCGCTTTCCGGGGCCGGGGCCGGGGCAGGAGCCGGAGCCGGATTCCGCGTCGGCCACCGGGGACTGAGCACGTCCAGCCCGAGTTGCAGAGTTAGACCTCCCGACCGGGAGGTGAGTGTCAGGAACGCCTGCAGTGCTAGAAGAGGGCCGCGCCAGATCATGGTGGGCCTCGATTCCGTCGAATCGTCGGGTCGTCGGGACGTCGGGAAACACCTAAGACCGGTAGACACCTGTTCGTTCGCACCCGCCTACGCTGACAGGATGCCGTCTTTCCGTATCACCCTGATCATCGGTGCTCTCCATTCGGGCATCGCCCCGGACTCCGTCCTGCCGCATCTGACGGCCACCGCCGCGGAGCTGACGACCGTGGAGGCATCCGATCTTGCCGTGGTGGCCGGTTCTCCGCGCGCGATCGTGCGCTTCACGGCGGATGACGCCGCGATGGCCCTCCGGGTCGGCGACCGAGTGCTCGTCGCGGCCCGCACTCACGTGGAGCCGGTGTCGTGGCAGGTGACCGAGCGGGTCACGACGCGCTGGTACCCGGTGCGGTGACGAGCCGCGCCCCTTCGTCGCCGCGGCGCTGCTCAGGCCGGGCCGGCGCGATGATGGTCGGTCGGTGACCGAGCTCCGACACGTTGTCCCGGGCGCCGAGAACCTGGCAGCGCTCCGTGCCCCGGTGCCACCAGAGCGAGGCCGTCCAGGCGCAGAGCAGGGCGTCGATCAGGTCCTCCCGGTGTTTGTAGGCTCGGTCGACCAACGGTGAATGCTCCGTCACCAGGGCGTCCGAGACGGGATGGGAGCCCAGGTCGAGCGGCGGCGACGCTCGGGTGAGCCCCCAGATCCGCTGGATGAGGTCATCGCAGACCATGGCCCGCGCAGTCCGGCGTTCGTCCGGCGGAAGAGAGGTGCCCATGCGCTTGTAGCGGGGTCGCTTGTCGAGGTAGCCGAACTCCGCCGCACCCACGAGCGTCGTGTAGGGGTAGCACTCGAAGAAGCTGGGGGTGGCCTTATCCATCGGCGCGAGGCCGTCGGTGTAGGTCCAGCCGGAGGCTTCCAATCGGCGGCGGATCGTCACCCCGCCGGCCCAGGGGCGGCCGAGGTTCGAGGCGTTCGCGGAGACATGCCAGCGGCCGTAGCGACTGCCGGTTTCCCGCTCGCACAGGCGCATGCCGGTGGGGTTGTTCACCACCAGGGGCGCGTCAACCGCCAGCACGGCGCCGGGTTCCCACAGGGAGTCGATCCAGCGCATCACGGCATCCGTGCCGCGGGCCCAGCCGGCGTCGAGCACCCGGCCGCTCTCGTCGATGCAAGCCAGGCCGGATTCATTGGCCGGTTTCGACGTGCTGCCTTCGGCCCAGGCCAGGTCAACTCCGAGGAATCGCGTCATGAGTTATGGATAGCACAGGGAGATGGCGGGCGCAGGTTCCGCCGAGGTTCGGCGCCCCTTCGTTGGGGCGTAGTCTTTTCGGATTGTTCAACAAAAAGGACAGAGGCCCTGACGATGACCCAGACCGAGAAACCATCCACGAACGGAAAGGTCATTGCGCTGGCAGTGGCGGGAGCCTTCGGCGGGTTTCTTTTCGGGTTCGACGCGTCCGTGATCAACGGCGCGGTGAATGCCATTCAAGACGAGTACGCGCTCACGGCGACCCTCACCGGCTTCGCGGTCGCGAGCGCGCTACTGGGCGCCGCAGCCGGGGCCTACCTGGGCGGCCGGGTCGGCGATCGATACGGTCGAATTCCGGTGATGCTTCTGGGCTCGATCATGTTCTTCGTCAGTTCGGTCGGTTCCGCCTTCGCCTTCAGCATCTACGACCTCGTGCTCTGGCGCATCGTCGGCGGTCTCGGCATCGGGCTCGCATCCGTGGTGGCCCCGGCGTACATCGCCGAGATCTCACCGCGAGCGATTCGGGGACGCCTCGGATCGCTCCAGCAACTCGCCATCACGATCGGTATTTTCTCTGCTCTGCTATCCGACGCCCTGTTCGCCAACACCGCGGGAGGCGCGGGTGAGCCCTCCCTGTTCGGGATCGATGCCTGGCGCTGGATGTTCCTGGCCTGCGCGCTGCCCGCCGCCGTGTACTTCGTGATCGCGAAGATCCTCCCGGAGTCCCCACGGTTCCTGGTGCTGAAAGACCGTGAGACGGAGGCCCGCGCGGTCTTCCAGAAGGTGTGGCCCAACGGCGATGTGGACCGCGAGATCCGCGACATCCGTGCCTCGATCAAGGCCGACACGCTGGGTCAGCGTACCGGGTCACTGCGTGGCAAGGCCTTCGGCCTGCGCCCGATCGTCTGGATCGGCATCCTCTTGTCGATGTTCCAGCAGTTCGTCGGCATCAACGTGATCTTCTTCTACTCGACCACCCTGTGGAAGGCGGTCGGCTTCGAGGAGTCGAGCTCGCTCACCATCTCGGTGTTCACCGGCCTGACCAACATCGCGGTTACCTTCATCGCCATCGCCCTGATCGACCGGATCGGACGTCGGCCGATCCTGATGACCGGTTCCATCGGCATGACGCTGTCGCTGGCCACGATGGCGATCGCCTTCAGCCAGGCGGTCACTGTGGGCGGCGAGATCAGCCTGCCCGGTGCGTGGGGTGGGATCGCCCTGGTCGCGGCCAATGTGTTCGTGGTCTTCTTCGGTGCGTCCTGGGGCCCGGTGGTCTGGGTGCTGCTCGGCGAGATGTTCCCGAACACCATCCGGGTGAAGGCGCTCGGCATCGCCGCAGCGGCCCAGTGGATCGCGAACTTCCTGATCGCCGTCACGTTCCCGACACTGGCGGCAGTCTCGCTGCCGTTGACCTACGGCCTGTATGCGCTGTTCGCGGCGCTGTCATTCGTGTTCGTGCTGACCAAGATTCCGGAGACCAATGGCATGTCCCTCGACGAGGCGAACACCCTTCTGCCGCCGAAGAACGCGGCGAAGACCGCGTCGAAGAACGCGGTGAAGCAGACCGAGGTCAGATAAGCCCGTGAAGAAGTTCTCCGACGCTGACGCCGAGCCTGGCGGCACGTTCGGTCAGACGGGCGTGCTCGTCGGCGGAGAGTTCCAGAGACACGGTGTGGGAGGCATCCGGCTCGTCGAACGCGAACAGCTCCGGATGCGACGGGCCGGCCGGGAGCTTCGGGGTGGCGGCAGGTGAAGCGACGGCCCGTGCTTTCGTGGCCGAGGTCAGCGCGGGGCGCCGAACCGGTGCGACATCGCCCTCCCGCACCCAGCCGGGGCCGGCGTTGATCGGCGCGTTCCGCTGGTACGCCTCTGACACGGCTCGGGCCCGGCTGTCCGCGGCCTCGTTGAGCGGGTGGTTAGCGTGGCCCTTGACCCATTCGAACCGGTAGCGGCGTCCGGCCAGAGCTTCGTCGAGCTCCTGGAGCAGATCCAGGTTCATCACGGGCTTGCCATCCGCCTTGCGCCAGCCCTTGGCCTTCCAACCGCGCATCCACTTGGTGATGGAGTTGATCACATACTGGCTGTCGCACAGCACGAGAAGGTCGTCGTCGAGGTGCGCGGTGGCCCGGAACAGTTCGAGCACGGCCTTCAGTTCGCCCTGATTATTGGTGGCGTGCTTCCAGCCGCCGGCGGCCCAGCAGGAATCGTTGACGAACCAGGCCCATCCGGCGGGGCCGGGATTGCCCAGAGCCGAACCGTCGGCGGCGGCGATGATCGTCATACAGTGAGCCTTTCCTGTGGTCCCGCTGGTTCAGGACCTGTCTAGTCTGCCATCGCGGACCAGATGGGCGAGTCCTCATGGCCGCGGCCACTGAGAGTTCGCGGACGGGGGTTTCCGACTGGCTCTTCCGCCCACCCCGAACGAGTTGGTTCGGTACCGGGTGCGGCGTCCGGCCCTGGAGGACCAGGGTCCACCGGGCACAGTCAGTTTTGACCGCAGGCAGCGACACAGCCAGTCGACGAGGACTCACTCAGTTAGCCGCTGATGCAGGTGCCGGACGAGATCGGGGAGCCGAGCGTGGCGGCCTGCTCTACGACCGGGTCGACTTCCTCCATGGCGAGGGCGTAACCGAGGTTCTCGGTGGTGGTCGACTTCGCGAAGATGACGCCCGTTACGATACCGGCCTCGCTGAGCAGGGGGCCGCCCGATTCGCCATGGTCGACGTCGGCAGCCAGCGTGTAGATCTGCCGGGAGGACGGGTCCTGCCCGTAGATGTCGGCGACCAGGGCCGGGGCCACGGCGACGACCTCGGCCGGCGCCGATTCGAATGGCCCGCCGAAGGGATAGCCGCTGCTCACCGCAAGGCTGCCCGGCGGAAGATTGTCGCCAAGGGAGAGCGGGGGAGCATCGAGCCCCGACACTGCGATCACGGCGAGGTCCACGATCGGGTCGAAGTAGACGATCTGACCCGAACGGGACCTGCCGTCGGGCGTGACGACGACGGGCTCCTCCACCCCGGCGACGACGTGAGCGTTGGTGAGTACCCGTTCCGGAGCGACCACGAAACCGCTGCCGGACTGGTTCTGCCCGCACGCATAGGCGGTGCCGCTGATCTTCATCACCGACGCGCTCGCCGCGCGCAGGGCGTCGCTGTCGGTGCCCACGCTCGGCACGACCGGGGCCTCGCCGTTGAAGGCCTCCACGACACGCGGGATGCCCTCGGTCACCACGATGGAGCGCAGTTGGGCCAGGAAGCTCTTCACCTGGTCCGGGGTCAGGGAGTCGATCGAGCGGATCACGCTCGACGAGCTCACCGCCGACGACACCACGGGGACCCCGAGGGCACCGACGCTGAAGGCGATCATCGAGACCACGAGGGCCGACACCGCGACGGCTGCGCCGGCGCCGAGCATGCGGTCGACGACCCGGAGCTTGTTGCGAGTGCCCTGGGGAGTCAGGATCCTGCCGATGGAGCGTCCGAGCGAGAGGCCGCCGATCAGCAGAACAGCTGCGGCCGCGAGGGTCGCGGCCGTGCGCCACTCCGCGGCGGGAACCCAGGTGCCCACGAGCGGCACCAGAAAGTAGGCGGCGACGGCACCCGCCGCGAGTCCGGCGATTCCGGCGATGCTGCCGATGAGGCCGTTGCGGTATCCGGAAATCAGGTAGCCGAACAGAACGACCAGCAGCAACACATCCAGAAAAATTGAGAATGCCATCCGTGAACCTCGTCCTGTTGTCGGTGTCGTGCGCTTGCCCACCGGCCGCATCCGTCTGAACCAGAGTACGTGGCCAGTCCTCCCCAGAATGTGAATCCGCCGAGTCGTGCACCGACCCGGCCCGGATCGGGAGGTGGAGGCGGCTCCGGAGAGGGTGGACCCATGAACAGGACAATCGTCAAGACCAGGGAAGCACATGACTTCCTCGCGCTCGTGCCGCAGCTCGCCGGGTTCTTGCCCGAGAAGAGCCTGGTGCTCGTCGCCTTCCGTGGCAACCGTACCTGCGGGGCGATGCGGTTCAACCTGCCCGACCCTGCGGCACCGGAGAAGGTGCTCAAGCGCATCGCCACCACGCTCGTGGGAACGCTCTGCAAGATCCCGGACGTCGACGCGCTGGTGCCCGTCGTCTACAGCGACGAGAACATCGTGGCTGTGGCCGGCCTGCCGCAGGAACGCTTCGTCGAGGTGCTGTGCGCTCGCGCCCGGCTCTCCGGTTTCCTGCTTCGCGACGCCCTGTGCGTGGCCGCCGACGGGTGGGGCTCGTACTTCGACCCGGACTGCCCGGCCGGCGGGTATCCGCTCCGCGCGATCGCCGCCTCCGAGGTGCACCGGGCCATCCCCGACGAGGTTCGCCGCGACCTCGCGACGCTGCAGAGTCGCGCGGACTTGCCGGTGGTCGACCCGTCGATGAGAGAGCGGCTCGGCCGCCGGCTGGCGTGCTATCAACGCCTCGGTGGCCAGGCCGGCACAATGCCCGAACTGCTTGAGCTGGCCGGTGACATCCTTGACCCGGTGGTGGCCGCGGAGGCGGCGCTCGGTTTTGACCCGCAGAACCTGGGGCTTGACGACGCGGCCGCGTTGCTGTTCCTGATGCAGGGGCCGGCCTGCCGGGACCAGATGATGCTGCAATTCGCCTTCGGAGAGACGGTCGGCCGCAACACGCACTGCCTCAACCTGCGGTATGCCATCCTGCAGCGAGCCACGGGGCGGAGCCTGGACGACATCATCGCTGAGGAGCAGTCCGACGGACTCGACAGCCCGCACTCCCGGGTCACGAGCGACCTTATGCTCGGGCTCGGCCGGGAGCGCCCCGACCCCGAACGCATCGAGCCGGCGATCCGACTGCTGAAGGTGCTGGTCGCTCTGGCGCCGCGCACGGCCAGACCGGCGCCGCTGTGCATGCTGGCCTGGCTGTCGTGGGCGATGGGGCGCGGGTCGGTCGCCGGAATCTTCGTCGACCAGGCACTCGCCATTGACCGGCAGTACGGCATGGCTGAGTTGCTCCACACCGTTTTCGGTTCGGGGCACCTACCAGACTGGGCGTTTGCGGTCCCCCCGGACGAACCCGAAAACGCCTGAGCGGAATGCCGCTATCGAACTTTTGGCGGCAGGTAACCGGCTTCAGGCATCCGGTTGGCCGTAGCGGCTACAGGTACTTGGGCGCCTCCGACAGCACGCCGTACAGGATGTCGCCGATCTCGCTGAATTCGGCCGGGCCGATGGTCAGCGGGGGAGCGAGCTGCACGACGGGGTCTCCGCGGTCGTCGGCACGGCAGTACAGCCCGGCCTCGAACAACGCCTTGGAGAGGTAGCCGCGCAGCAGGCGCTCAGACTCGGCGTCGTTGAAGGTCTCCTTGGTGACCTTGTCCTTCACCAGCTCGATTCCGAAGAAGTAGCCCTCGCCGCGCACGTCGCCCACGATCGGCAGGGCGAGCAGCTTCTCGAGCTCGGCCCGGAAAAGTGGCGAGTTCTCACGCACGTTCTCGTTGAGCTTTTCCTCCTCGAAGATGTCGAGGTTGGCCATGGCTACGGCCGCGGAAACCGGGTGGCCACCGAAAGTGTAACCGTGATAAAAGGTCGTGTCACCGTGCTTGAAGGGCTCGTAGATGCGGTCGCTGATAATGGTGGCGCCGATCGGGGAGTAGCCGCTGGTCATGCCCTTCGCGCAGGTGATCATGTCCGGCTCGATCCCGAAGGTCGTGGATGCGAACATGTTGCCGATGCGTCCGAAAGCGGTGATGACCTCGTCGGCCACCAGCAGCACGTCGTACTGGTCGCAGATCTCGCGCACCCGCTTGAAGTAGCCGGGGGGCGGCGGGAAGCAGCCACCAGAGTTCTGCACGGGTTCCAGGAACACCGCGGCCACGGTCTCCGGGCCCTCGAACTGAATCATCTCTTCGATGCGGTTGGCGGCCCACAGGCCAAACTTCTCCACGTCGTCACCGAGCCCGGAACCCAGCTCGTCGGCGCGGTAGAAGTTGGTGTTCGGGACGCGGAATCCGCCGGGGGTGACCGGTTCGAACATTTCCTTCATGGCCGGGATGCCCGTAATGGCCAAGGCGCCCTGCGGGGTGCCGTGGTAGGCCACGTTGCGGGAGATGACCTTGTGCTTGGTGGGGCGACCCTGCAGCTTCCAGTAGTACTTGGCCAGCTTGAAGGCGGTCTCCACGGCCTCGCCGCCTCCGGTCGAGTAGAAGACCCGGTTGAGGTCGCCGGGCGCGTTTGCGGCCAGACGATCGGCTAGTTCGATGGCGCTCGGGTGGGCGTAGGACCAGATTGGGAAGAACGCGAGTTCCTCGGCCTGCTTCGCCGCCACCTGGGCGAGCCGCTTGCGGCCGTGGCCGGCATTGACGGTGAACAGCCCGCTCAGGCCGTCGATGTACTTCTTGCCGTTCGAGTCCCAGATGTGGTGGCCGACACCCTTGGTGATGATCGGCACGCCGTGGCCGCTTTCGAGCACGGACTGGCGCGAGAAGTGCATCCAGAGGTGGTCTTTCGCCTTCTGCTGCAGGGTGGCGTTCTCTGCATCCGTGTAGACGCGGGGTGTGGCCGACACCTCGGCTGTGGTGTCGCCGGTGCTGTCGGTGGCAACTTCGGCGGCGACTGCGGCGACGGGCGCGGCGGAGTCGGTGGTGGCTAATGTGATTGTCATTTTTTTTACCGTGTTCCCCAGTTGTAGAACTGCTTGTGGAGTTTGAGATAAACGAAGGTCTCGGTGGAGCTGACGCCCTCGAGACCACGGATCTGTGAATTGAGGAGGTCGATCAGCTCGTCGTCGTCCTCGCAGACAACTTCGACCAGCAGGTCGAAGGATCCGGCCGTCAGGACGACGTAGTCGACGGCCGGAATGGCGGACAGCCGGTCCGCGAGCAGTCGAGTGTCCCCGGTCGCGCGGATGCCGATCATGGCCTGGCGGTAGAAGCCCAGCTGCATCGGGTCGGTGACGGCGACGACCTGCATGACGCCGGCATCCGTCAATTTCTGCACGCGCTGCCGCACTGCGGCCTCGCTTAGGCCCACCGCCTTGCCGATTTCGGCATACGAGCGTCGGCCGTCGTTCTGGAGCTGCTCGATGATCTTCTTCGAGACCTCATCCAGTGCTGCCGGCCTGCCCGCATTGCGCCCGTTTACGCTCATCCAGCGAGTATGCCAGCGGGAGTGACCTCAGGCAAGCGATTCCGCAGCAATTCACGTCAAACACAACGGAATCCTTGGGAGTTTGCCTGGTTCAGGCTCGGTTCCCGCCGCTGGGATAGTCGCTAATGGAGAGGTTCCGCCGGCTCATCGAACCACTCGGGAGTCCCGTGAGCGCTCGCGACCTTCGCAATTTCGTCATCGGCGGCCACCGTGGATAACCAATTCAACGGAGATTTTGGTTATAACCAGCTGCTTCGGCGGGTTCAGGGCCGATCCAGCCAGAATCTCCGTCGAATTCGTTCGGGACGGAGTTGATCCTCGGCTCGGTTCGGATCGACGTGGTGGCCGGAACGGACGTTCATCCCGCGCCGCGGCCCACTGCTCGATTGTGTCGGCGGCGGGAGCAATGGCCTCGTCGCGGAGATGCCGCACGGCGGACTCACGCACTCCGGCTACGGTAAAGACCTGTCGATGTACGAGCTCGAGGACTACGCGCAAATCACGCACGCCATGTCATACATCGGCCACCGACCTGATCGGCCACTGAATCGGCGTCCGAATATTGATCGTCAACGTAACGGAAAGGCACCATACCCGTGGGGCGCGTCGGATACGAAACCGGTCGCGGCACCGAAGCCGCCTGGACCTTCGTCGTGGGGCGCGGCTTCATCGCCGCCCTGCCCGCCGGCACCCCGTCGGGCATCACCCTGACCCTGGCCGCGCTGGTGACGGCACCCCACGTCGAAGCCGAAGAGCTCGTCGCTCTGTTGCCACTCGGTGGCGAGCACGCCGTCGAGCATTTTGCGGTGATCATTCAGCGCGCTTCCACGGACGGAGACGGCATCCCCGTCTCCGTGGTCCTTCGCGGCGAAGTCGCGGTCGACGTGTACTCGGTCGGTGGGTCGCGCCGGTTCTCGGACGTCAGCATTCGCCCCTGGCTGCTGGCCGACTTCCAGGCCGTGACCGGTCTCACGGTGGGTTCCACCGGGCGACCCGTGGCCTCCTCGCGCGCCCTCGACTCCGGCCGACCATTCGGGCTCGGATCCGTGTTCGCGAACACCCTGTTCTGGTCGCTGGCAGAGCACAGCCAATCCGAGGCAGCGCAGGCCGACGCTGCGCAGGCCGACGCTGCGCAGGCCGACGCTGCGCGGGCCGACGCTGCGCTGACTGACGACTCACCTGCCGACGATGCCACGATCGTGCGCTCCGGCGCCGCGGGCCGCGCGGCGGACGCCGACACCGTTCTCGCCCGCCCGGCCGGGGCCGACACCCTGATCTCCGACGTCCGGGCGCCCGGGCAGCCCGGGCCTGCGGCCGGCGCACGGGCCCGGGCCGCCGAGGCTCGCTTTGCGTTCCGGCTGCCGAACGGGGAGGAGATCCCGCTGGACCTTCCCTGCCGGCTCGGTCGCCGACCGCGAGCGCCGCGCATCAGTGCCACCGCGCCGGTGCGGCTGATCGAGGTTGCCTCGCCCACCTCCGCCGTCTCCGGAACCCACGTGGAAATACGACAGGAGGGCGGCTCTGTCGTTGTCACCGACCTCGGTTCCACGAACGGCACCGTGGTGGCTCCGCCACGCGGGCGCAGGCAACGGCTCCATTCCGGCCAATCGCTCGCAGTGCTGCCCGGTACGACGGTGCACTTAGGGGACGGTAATATCATCGAGATCCTCCCCGCAGCCGGCAACACGCCCGGTCAGTAATCGCACGGCAATTTCGGAAGGCACAACCGTGACCCAGATTGGTCAAGGCTCAACCGGTTCCATCGTCGTACTTCCATCGGTGCAGAAAACCGTGACGCTGGCCTGGGCGGCGATCACCGACACCGGGCACCGCCGCCAGATCAACGAAGACAGCCTCGTCGCCGAAATTCCCGTCTTCGCGGTCGCCGACGGCATGGGCGGTCACTCCGCCGGCGACGTCGCCAGCGCCGCCGTCGTGACCCGGCTGGCCGAGCTCGCCGGAACGGACCACGTCGAAGCGGAGGCGATCAACGACGCGCTCAGCCGTTCCGTCGTCGACATGGCCTCGGGCGAGGGTGTGACCGACCTTGGCACCGGAACGACCGTGACGGGCGCCGCGCTGGCCGTCGTCTCCGGCGAGCCGCAGTGGATCGTGTTCAACATCGGCGACTCCCGGGTGTACCAGCTCACCTCCGGCGTGCTGGAGCAGGTCACCACCGACCACTCCGTGGTCCAGGAACTCGTGGACGCGGGCCGGATCACCAGGGACGAAGCGGATGTGCACCCGCACGGCAACATCGTCACCCGCGCCGTGGGCTTCCACGAACCGCCCGTGCCCGACTATCGCATCCGCCCCCTGCAGGCCGGGATGCGGCTCCTGATCTGCTCCGACGGCCTGACCAAGGAGCTGACGGCGTACGGCATCCGTCATTTCTTGATCTCCAACCCGCGGGCGGATGACGCGGCCAGGGCTCTCTTGGAAGCCGCGCTCGACAACGGTGGCCGCGACAACGTCACGGTGATCGTGCTCGACGTGATCACCGTCGGCGATGTCGTACCCCCAGAGTTGGGGTAGCTTTCTACCGCCCGTCCGGCAGCGAGACACCTAAAATTAGGGAGCGCCTGTCGAGTCACCCGGTCGATATGCGCCTACTCACGCACGACCCGCACTGATGATGACACCGGGAGGCGACATGGTACGGCGCTTACCCTCCACGCCGCCGAACCTGCCGGGATTCTCCTATCTCCGTCCGCTCGGATCCGGCGGTTTCGCCGACGTGTTCCTCTACGAGCAGAACATGCCCAGGCGCCAGGTCGCGGTCAAGGTACTCCTGTCCGAGATCGTCAACGATCACGTGCGCCAGCTATTCCAGGCCGAGGCCAACCTGATGGCCCAGCTGAGCTCGCATCCGTCGATTCTCACGGTTTTCCAGGCGAGTGTCTCCGCGGACGGACGACCGTATCTCGTCATGGAGTACTGCTCCTCGACCCTCAGCCAGCGCTACCGCTTTGAACCGCTCTCGGTGCCGGATACCCTGCGGATCGGTGTGAAGATAGCGAGCGCTGTCGAGACCGCGCACCGGTCCGGGGTGCTCCACCGGGACCTGAAGCCGTCCAACATCCTGGTCACCGCGTATGGGCACCCGGTGCTGTCGGACTTCGGGATCGCTGCCACCCTCGGCGAGGCCGAGAGGAGCGACGCCATCGGGCTCTCCATTCCGTGGTCGGCCCCTGAGGTGCTGCTCGGCGAGATCTCCGGGTCGGTCGCCTCGGAGGTGTGGTCGCTCGGCGCCACCCTCTACTCGCTCCTGGCCGGTATGTCCCCGTTCGAAGTGGCCGGTACCGAGAACGGTTCGGCCCAGATGATGGCCCGCATCAACAAGGCCCGCGTGCCGCCGCTCGACCGCGCCGACGTGCCGGCCCGGCTCGGCGCCATCCTGAATCGCTCGATGTCGCGGCGGCCGGAACTGCGGCAGCCGAGCGTGCTGGAACTCATCCGAGAGCTTCAATCGGTGGAGGCCGAACTCGGTCTCGCGCAGACGCCCCTCGAGGTGGAGCAGGACGGCTGGGCCGTCGCTGCCCCCGCCGACCAGGAGGACCGGACCCGGATCACGGGCATCAACTCAGTCGACGCCTACGCCGGCCGCCGCCGCCGGAAGGCGTCGCCAACCGGCCTCGGCGCGCGCTCGGCGACCTCGGCACTGCTGAGTACAGGGCAGCTGACCACCGGCCCGCAGGGGGACACTGTGACCACCCGGCCCAAGAAGCGGAGGCGCACGCTTACGGTATGGGGACTCGTGTCTGCGGCGGTGATCATCGTGGGACTCGCGACCACGGCGGCGACCGTGCTGGTGACCCAGGCCGGCACCGACATCCCTCTGGTCAGTGATGTGGATGGCGCGCTCCGCTCTGGAACCATCGTGTTCAGCTGGGCCGACCCCGGGGTCCGGGACGGCGACACCTTCGTGGTGACCCTGCGCAGCGGTCAGAGCAGCATCCAGCGGGGAACGGAATTCCGGGTCGACCCGCAGGGACAATCTCGGGTCTGTGTGACCGTCACGGTCAACCGGGACGGCAAGCTCGGCGCTCCGAGCGGGGAAAAATGCGTCGACACCGGCCTTCCGGGCGCGTCCGGCGGCGCCGGGTGATCCGTCGCTGGCTCGCCCGCCACCGCTCGCTCTTCGCCACCGCGCTCAGCGGCACCGTGGTCGTGGCCGTCATTGCCACCGTGGCCATCGCCTCCGGTGGATACACCGCGCAGCGCCTCGACCTCGGAGACGCGGCCGTCTGGGTGAGTAACGAGGCGCGCCAGGTCGTCGGGCGAGCGAATACGGCCGTCTTCGAACTGAACACGGTGGTCAGCGCCGGAAGCACCAGCCTCGACGTGGTGCAACGGGGCGCCACCGTGCTGGTGCTGGACCGTGGCAACAGCGCCCTCGACATCCTCGACCCCGCGACCGCGGAGGTGGCCGACAGCGTGGCCCTGCCGCCGGACGCTGCTTCGGTCTTCTTGGCCGGCGACCGGGCGGTGGTCACCGCGAACGGCGACGTCTGGAGCGTGGCCGCGAGCCAGCTGTCCGAGTTCGACAGCACCACCGAGCCGACGCTGGCCTTCGGTGCCGGCTCCGTGGTCAGCCTCGACGAGGCCGGCGTGCTGTTCGCCTTCACGCCGGCGACGGGGGAACTCTCCCAGGTCGACCTGCTCACCGCGGACACCATTACCAGTACGGTCACGCTCACGGCCGGCGAAAAGGATGACCGCTACCAGCTGACCAGCGTCGACGGCCGGTGGGCGCTGCTCAACGCCTCGAGCCGGCGACTGTTCCAGGCGGAGGGGGTTGAAGACCTGTCCGGGAGCATCCGTTCCGGGGATGAGCCCGTCCTGTCGGAGCCGAGCGTGACGGGCGACCGCGTTCTCATCGCCCACCGTGAGGGGCTCATTGCGGTGCCCCGTGCCGGCGGACGCCTGACTCCGCTCGTCACCGGCCGGAGCGGGGACGCCGCCGCGCCCGTACAGGACGCCTACTGCGCCCATGCCGCCTGGTCGGACGGCACCGTCTGGCGCGACTGCGCGGCGGCCGGCGCGGAGGGCGGCACCGGAAGCGACGGCGCCACCGCCACCCTGTCCGGCGTCGCCGGGGACGCCCGGCTGGCCTTCCGCCGGAACGGAACCGGACTCGTGCTGAACGACGCCCGCAACGGCACGACCTGGGCAGTGCAGCAGGGCAACGAACTGATCGACAACTGGGCCGAACTGATCGACACCGACCCCGATCAGCAGCAGGTCGAGCAGGCGGCTGACGACACCCCGCCGGAGTTCGAGAAGTCCCAGGTGCCACCCGTCGCTGTCGATGACGCTTTCGGCGGCCGGCCGGGACGCACCGTCACCCTGCCCGTACTGCTCAACGACTTCGACCCCAACGGCGACGTGCTGGTGATCTCGGCGCTCACCCCCGTGCCCGAGTCGGCCGGGCGGCTCGAGCTCGTGGCGGACACTCAGCAGGTGCAGCTGACCCTCACGCCGGAGGCATCCGGATCACTGAGCTTCGACTACATCATCGACGACGGGCGCGGCGGGAGCGCCTCGGCGACGGTCACGGTCGCGGTGCGCTCCCCCGAGGAGAACGCCGCACCCGTGCAGGCCCGCACGACGAACACCACGGTGCGCGCCAATGGACGGGTGACCACGGCGGTGCTGGGCGACTGGGTCGACCCGGACGGCGACCCGTTCTATCTGGCGGCGGCGACCGCGCCCGCACCGGACCAGGTCAGCTTCACGCCGGCCGGGTCCGTCGTCTACACGGATGCCGGCGCGGGCGGGGGCGCGAAAACGGTGGGCCTCACCGTCTCCGACGGCCGTGCCGGCGGGGCCGGCGCGCTCTCGGTGATGGTGCGGCCGAGCGGCTCGGTGCCCATCGTCGCCGAGGCGTTCGTGGTGCTTGCGACCGCCGGCAGCGAGGCGACCGTGTCGCCGCTGGAGCATGTGCGCGGTGGATCGGCGCCGCTGCGCCTGAGCAGCGTGCCGGCCAAACCCGAGGTGAACATCACTGCGGACTTCGACGCCGGCACCTTCCGGTTGCAGAGCAGCGTGGTGGGGGTGCACGAGATCGAGTACGCGGTGACGGATGGCGAACTCACCGCCACCGGGCGCATCCGCGTTAACGTGACGGCCGCGCCCGACGCCAGCAGCGCCCCCGTCACCGTGCCGCACACCGCATTCATCCGCGGCCAGCAGGCCACCCTCGTGGACGTGCTCGCCACGGACTCCGATCCGGCCGGTGGGGTACTCCTGGTGACGGGCATCACGGATGTCCCCGCCGACAGCGGGCTTCGAATCGAGATCCTCGACCAGCGCATCCTGCGCGTGACCCTGACCAAACCCCTCGAGGGCGGTACGGCCGTGTTCGGCTACCGGGTCAGCAACGGCCTCGCCGACGCCGCGGGCACGGTGACCGTGATCGAGATCCCGCCGCCGGCCCAAAAGCAGGCCCCGATCGCCGTGCCGGACTCGATCTCCGTGCGCGTCGGCGACGCCATCGACATCCCCGTGCTCGCGAATGACGAGCATCCCGAGGGCGACACCCTCACCCTGGCGCCGGAGCTCGCGACCGAACTGCCCGCTGGCGGCGGTCTGCTCTTCGTCTCGGGCCGGGTGCTGCGGTTCCTGGCGCCGGACACGGCCGGCAACGTCACCGCCGTCTACCGAGTGAACGCCCCAGACGGCCAGTTCGCGAACGCCGAGGTCAGCATCGCGGTGCGGGAAGCCGATCCCACCTCGAACAGCGCCCCCGTGCCGAAAACCGTGACGGCCCGTGTGCTCGCCGGGGACACGGTGAGCATCCCGATCCCGCTGTCCGGCATCGACACCGACGGCGACTCCGTGCAACTGGTCGGCCAGGAGACCAGTCCGGAGAAGGGGTCGGTCACGGTCACAGGCGTGGACTCGCTCGACTACACGGCCGGGGAGTACTCGGCCGGCACGGACACGTTCAGTTACTCGGTGGTCGACGCGCTCGGGGCCCGGGCCGTCGGCACCGTGCGGGTGGGGATCAGCCCGCGCCTCGACGGCGCCCGCAACCCGGTCGCCACTCCGGATGAAGTCGTGGTGCGCCCCGGCAGCACGATTGCCGTGCGGGTGCTCGAAAACGACTCCGACCCCGACGGCGGCACCCTGAGCATCACCGGCGTGGAGGCGAGCGGCCAGGCGAGCGGCCAGGCGAGCGGCGAGGCCGACTCGGGCACCGCCGTCGTCGACGGCGACACCGTGGCCGTGACCTCACCCGTGACACCGGGCCGCTACGGCTTCATCTATGAAATCCAGAACGTGCGGGGCGGAACGAGTTCCACCTTCCTCACGGTCGTGGTCCGCGAGGACGCCCCGCGCTCGCGTCCGGATGCACGCGACACTCACGTGCCGCTGTCCGACGTGCTCGAGGCCCGGACCGTCGACGTCGACGTGCTGGCCAACGTCTTCTTCGCGGAAGGGCCGGCCACCGCATTGGCTCTGACGGTGCCCGAGCGTTTCTCGGGAATCGCCGAGGTGACGCCGGCCCGGCGCATCCGGGTCACGGTGGGCTCGACCAGCCAGATCATCCCGTTCGCGGTGACGCACCCGGAGGACGCGAGCATCGTGTCCTACGCGTTCATCTGGGTTCCCGGGACCGACGACGCCCTACCCCAGGTGCGCCGCGGTGCCCCGCCGCTGACCGTGCAGAGCGAGGCGCTGCTCTCCATCGACATCAACGACTATGTCGTCGCGGTCGGCGGAAAAAAGGTGCGCCTCACCGACCGCAGCCTCGTGCGGGCGACGCATTCGGACGGGGCCGACCTGGCCCGGAACGACACCAGCCTCGCGTTCGCGAGCACCGACAAATACTTCGGGCCGGCGTCCATTTCGTTTGAGGTCACCGACGGTTCGGGGCCTGAAGACCCGGATGGGCGCACGGCGACCATCGTGCTGCCCATCGAGGTCACGCCCCGCGAGAATCAGCCGCCCGGTTTCAATGGAGCGGTGCTCGAGTTCGAGCCCGACCAGGAGAAGGTCATCGACCTGACCCGACTCACCAGTTACCCGTATCCGAACGACCAACCTGAGCTGGCGTACACCGTGCTCGACCCGCTTCCGACCGGTTTCAGCTACGCGCTCGACGGGCAGACGCTCACCCTGCGCGCCACGGAATCTACCCCGAAGGGCGCGCGGAGCACGATCACGATCGGCGTGCGCGACGGCGTTCAGGAGGGCCGAGCCGGCCGGGTCGACCTGCGCGTGGTCGCGTCAATGCGACCCGTCGCCATCCCCGTGACGGATGCCGCGGTCGCTCCCCGCGGTCGCACGACCGTCGTCGACGTGCTCGCGAACGACGGCGCCACCAATCCTTTCCCGTCCGTGCCGCTGCGCGTGCTCGCGGTGCGCGGCCTGGACGGCGGCGCCGTTCCGGCCGGGGTGAGCATCACGCCCAGCACGGACCGAAGCCGGCTGTCGGTCCGGGTGGCCTCGGACGCCGCGCCGACCGACCTGACCCTGCAGTACCAGGTGGCCGACGCGACGAACGACCCTGCCCGCTACGCCTGGGGCACCGTGCGCATCTCGGTGCAGGACAAACCTGACCCGGTGTCCAGCCTGCGCGTCACCGGCTTCTTCGATCGGGGCCTGTCCTTCTCGTTCAACGCCGGGGCCTTCAACAACTCGGCGATCACCGGGTATCAGATTTCCCTCCTCGACGCCGCGTCGGGGGCCGTGCTGTCCAACTCGCTCTGCTCAGCGACCTCCTGCCAGGTCGCGACGCCCGGCAACGGCCAGGGCAATGCTCTGCGAGTGTCGGTCGCCGCGCAGAACGGGATCGGGCTGTCCGAGGCGACCGTGCTGTCCGATCGGGTCTGGTCCGACTCGGTGCCGACCGCGCCGACCGGCCTGGTTGCGGAGCCGCTCGACGGCGGGCTGCGCCTGCGCTGGAACACCGTTGCCCCGGTGGGCGGCGGGACGGCGATTCGCGGCTATGTGGTGACCCGGAACGGCGCCGTCCAGGAGGAGGTCAGCGCTTCCGGATCGAGTTGCGCGGCGGGAACCTGCTCCGTCGACGTGATGGGCCTCGTCAACGGCGTGAACACTCCCTTTACGGTCAGCGCCCGCAACGACGCCTACCCGGCCCTGGCCGGTTGGAACAGCGCGGTGGGGAGTGCGACGCCGTTCGGCCCGGCCCGCGCCGGCGCGATCACGGCCAGCGCGGCCGACGCCGCCGGAGCGGTGACCGTGACGTGGGACGGGTTCGACGGCCGCGGCGCCCTCATCGGCGGCTACTTCGTGCAGCGGCTGCGCGAAGATCAGGTTCCGACGGGTGCGCAGGCGTGCACGGTGTCCGCGTCGGGGGAGCTTCAGCCACCGACAGAGGGCGGCATCGTCGCCCAGCAGAAGGCGCTCGGCGGTGACGCGACCAGCACCGTGTTCGACAGCCTCCTCGCGGACAACGGCCGCTACTACTTCGCCGTCTGGGGGTACAACAAGGGCGGCTGCGCCCCGACGGCGGTGGCGAGTGTTCTCGTGCGCCCGGCGCCCGGACCTGTCACCGATGTGCAGAGCACCATGGCGGCGCGGGGCGATGCTTGGGATCTGCGCGTCGACGGGATCAACCCGAGTGCGGGCATCCGGGACTACCGGCTGCGCGCGGTCGACGGCTCCGGCGGGGTCGTTCCGAGATCCGAGGTCGTCTTCGGCGGGGCCGGCTGGCCGCGCGAACTTCTGAGTCTCCCGTTCGGTGAGATCGTGCGTTATCAGGTTTCGGCCTGTACCGACTGGGGGTCGTGCGGGCCGTGGTCGGGCACGCTGAGCGCGCCCGAGGCCTCCGTCAGCTTCACCGTGACCGGGCTTGCCTACGACCCGGCCACCGGAGTCATCAGCTGGACCAATGGGCCTCAGAACAACGGCCTTCCCGCCGCCTACGGCTGCTCGGTGCCCGGCGACGCCACGGTGACCCCGCGGGATGCCGACTCCCCGAACACCTGCAGGTTCGGCACCGGCGCGCCGCCCCCGCCGGCCGGTGCCGTGCTTCTGGCGGTGACCGTGAATAATCAGACCTATACCTATGCGCCGTGAACCAACGAAAGTGATCACCCCATGACGATGACCGCGGAGCAGGCGGCCCAGTTCGCCGACGTTTTCGACCGACTGGTGACCGGGGTCGAGCAGGTGCTGCTGGGCAAGCACCACGTCATCCGGATGTCGTTCACCGCGCTTCTCAGCGGCGGACACCTGCTGCTCGAGGATGTGCCCGGCACCGGCAAGACCTCGCTCGCGCGCGCCATCGCACAGAGCGTGCGCGGTACCAGCAACCGGGTGCAGTTCACCCCCGACCTGCTGCCGGGCGACATCACCGGGGTGAGCATCTACGACCAGCGCAGCGGGGCGTTCGAATTCCACCGCGGGCCGGTCTTCGCCAACATCGTTCTGGCCGACGAGATCAACCGGGCCAGCCCGAAGACCCAGGCCGCGCTGCTCGAGGTGATGGAGGAGGGTCAGATCACCGCCGACGGCGTCACCCACCCGGTGGCGGCCCCGTTTATGGTGATCGCCACCCAGAACCCGATCGAGCAGGCCGGCACATACCGGCTACCCGAGGCGCAGTTGGACCGATTCATCATGAAGGCCTCCATCGGCTACCCGGACCACGCCTCGACCATTCGCATCCTCGAAGGTGCCGGGCAGCGCGCGCACGAGGTGACCGTGCCTCCGGTGGTGTCCGCGGCGACCGTCGTCGAACTCGCCGCCCTGGCCCGCACCGTCTACGTCGACGCCACCATCAACGATTACGTGGCGCGACTGATCGACGGCACCCGCACGAGCTCCGAGGTACGTCTGGGCGTCAGCGTGCGCGGGGCGCTCGCGCTGATCCGCACCGCGAAGACCCTCGCCGCCGCGAACGGCCGCCATTACGTGGTGCCCGATGACATCAAGGAGCTGGCTCACGCCGTGCTCGGGCACCGGCTCGTGCTCGACCCCGAAGCCGAATTCGACGGCGTCACCGCCTCCAGTGTGATCGCCCGGGTGCTGATCGAGACTCCGCCGCCCAGCGACAGGCAGGCTGCGTGACGCAGATCGTGCCGGGTCCGGGCGCAGGCACAGCTACCGCGCCTGCGCTGCTCGCGCCCGCGCCGCCCGCTACTCTGCCGGTCGCAGTCTCCGGTGACGGCCGGCTGGCCGACTTCGTCGCGGCGGGAGTCCGGTTCGGGTGGGAATGCGGTGCTCGTGTCGCTGGCGCCCTGCGTGCGGTCTTGTCCGTGGTCACCCCGCTCGGCTGGGCCGTCCTGGCGGTCGTGGGGGTCTCGTTCCTGTTCGGCTATGCGCTGGGCTGGACCGAGCTGATCGTGATCGGCTGGGCCGGGCTCGTGCTCCTGGTGGCGGCATCCTGTTTCCTGATCGGTCGGAACGCGTTCGAGATCAACCTGCACCTGCCCGTGGATCGGGTGGTCGTGGGGGAGCGGGTGCCCGGCCAGGTGAGCGTGCGGAACCCGACCCGCCGGAGACTGCCGGGCGTGGGCGTCGAGGTGCGGGTCGGCTCCGGGCTGGCCGAATTCTCGATGCCGAGCCTCGCCCGCGGTGAGGACTTTTCGGACGTCTTCATCGTGCCGACCCGCAGACGCGGCGTGATGCCGATCGGTCCGGTGCGGACGGCGCGCGCCGACCCGATCGGGCTACTGCGCCGGGAGATCGTCTGGGCCGAACAGGTCTCGCTGTTCGTGCACCCGCGCACGGTCTCGATCCCGAGCATGAGCACGGGCTTCATCCGCGACCTTGAGGGCAATCCCACCCGTGACCTGACCAACAGCGACGTCTCGTTCCACGCGCTGCGCGAATACGTGCCCGGGGATGAGCGGCGCACCATCCACTGGAAGAGCACCGCGAAGACCGGCCGCTACATGGTGCGCCAGTTCGAGGAATCCCGCCGCAGCCACCTCATGGTCGCTCTCAGCCTGGCGCAGTCCGATTATGCCGGCGAGGACGAATTCGAGATGGCCGTCAGCGTCGCCGGCAGCCTGGGGGTGCGGGCCATCCGCGACGCGCGCACGGTCTCCGTTGTCGCCAGTGCGGTGCCGCCGGACTCCAGCCGACGACGGATGCCGGGACTCCGTCCGCTGAGCACCCTCACCCGCACCCGGCTGCTCGACGATCTCAGCGGCGTGGAACGCTCCTTGGCCGCCCTGCCGGTCAGCGAGCTGGCCAGGGCCGCAGCGGACACCGTGGCCGGCATCTCGGTGGCCTTCCTGGTGTGCGGGTCGGCCACCACCCTCACGCAGGTGCGCACGGCCGCCAGCCGTTTTCCGGCCGGCGTCGACGTGGTCGCCGTGATCTGCGCCCCGGAGACCGTCCCCAGCCTCCGCCGCGTGGCCGAGTTGAGCGTGCTCACCATCGGCTACCTCGACGACCTGCAGCACAGTCTCGCCCGAACGAAGGCGGCATGAGCGCGCGGTGGGTGAGGAGGGGCGGCGCGCGCCGAGGCGGGATGGCGGTCCGCGGCATCCGTCTGGACTGGCGCTTCATCGTCGGCAACACCGTCGGGCTGCTCCTGGCGACCCTGATCGCGAGCGCCTCGCTCTGGCCGGTCTATCAGAGCCGCGAGTTCATCGTGCTGGTCGGCGTCACCTTCGGGCTGGGTACCGTCGTCGCCATACTGGGGGCGCTGTTCCGCTGGGGCACCTGGCTGGTGGCGCTTTCCACCGTGGGGGTCTACCTACTCGCCGGGGTGCCACTGGCCGTTCCTGGTCGGGCGGTGCGCGGCATCCTGCCCACCCCGGACGGCCTGCTCGACCTGCTCGCCGCGACCGCGCTGAGCTGGAAACAGCTCGTCACCATCGTGCTTCCGGTCGGTTCCTATCAGGCGCTGCTCGTGCCCGCCTTCATTCTGGTGCTGCTCAGCACCGTGATCGGGCTGTCGGTCGCCCTCCGCGCCCCGGTCGGCGAGCTCGGCACACTGGCCCCCGCCATCCTGTTCGTCAGCGGCATCGTGCTGGGCCCGACGGTCGCGACCATGCCGATCGGAACCGGTCTCGGCCTCTTTGTCGTGCTCTTGTTCTGGCTGCTCTGGTTTCGCTGGATGCGCCGCCGTTCCGGCGTGCGGCTCGCCCTGCAGCAATCCCGCCGCAGCACGGCGTCGTCGTCCGACCGGCGGCTCGCGGCGGCCCGCGGGCTGGTCAGCGCAGCCGTGATCGTGGCGGTGGCGATCGCCGCGGGAACCGGGGCCGCGGTCGTGCTGCCGGCCGACGTGCCGCGCGACGTGCTGCGCGCTCGGGTGCAGCAGCCGTTCGACCCTCGGGCCTACCCGAGCCCGCTGAGCGAATTCCGCGGTTACCTGCAGGCCGGGCGGGCGGATGCGGTGCTCCTGGAGGTGACCGGCCTCCCGAGCGGCGGCCGCCTCCGCTTGGCCACCCTGGACAGCTACGACGGGATCGTCTACTCGGTCGGCAGCGACCAGGTCAGCAGCGCGTCCGGCTCCTTCACCCGGCTGCCGGACCGTCTCGACCAGTCCCTGGTCGACGGCGACCCGGCCACCCTCACGGTGACCGTCGAGGGCTACACCGGCGTCTGGGTGCCCGGCGCCGGACAGCTCGAACGCATCACGTTCAACGGCCCCACCCGGATCCTGCGCTCCGACTCCTTCTATTACAACGACAACAGCGGCACGGCCGCGGTGCTCACCGGGCTGGTCCGGGGCGATGGTTACCAGAGCGTGGGCGTCATCCCGCGGTCACCGGACAGCCTGGCCGACCTGCGACCCGGCAGCGCCGTGCTGCCTGTGCCCGCTGTTCTGCCGGACGAGGTCGAACAGACGCTCGCCCGCTACGTGCAAGCCGGCGACCCGCCCGGTGTGCAGCTGCAGGCCATGCTCGACGGCCTGAAAACGGATGGTTACATCAGCCACGGCATCCTTCCGGACGAACCGGCGAGCCGGTCCGGGCACGGCGCCGACCGCATCAGCGAGCTGTTCACCGACCAGCCCATGCTCGGCGACGCCGAGCAGTACGCCGTGGCCGCGGCCCTGATGGCGCGCCGGCTCGGCTTCCCGGCCCGGGTCGTCATCGGCTTCGTGCCGCAGGCGGCCGCCGGCGCCGAGGCCGCCTCCGGGGCCGAGGCGGTCCCCGTCGTCGGTTCCGACATCTCGGCGTGGATTGAGGTTTCCTCTACCGAGGGCTGGGCCACGATCGATCCGAACCCGGCCGTGCGGGACATCCCGGCTCGGGCCCCCGATGACCCGTCGGTTGTTTCCCGGCCGCAGTCGGTTGTGCCCCCGGCCCTCCCCGACCCGGTGGAACTGCGCGAGCCAGCCCCGCCGGAAAGCACCAGCGACGACCCGCCGGAACCGCTCAACCCGCTGCTGGTCTTCCTGCTCGCCGCGGCGACCATCGCCGCCTGGACGCTCCTCGGTCTCGGCGTACTGATCTCGCCCCTCCTGCTGATCGCCCTGGCCAAAGCGCGCAGGCGGCAACTGCGCCGCACCCGGTCCACACCGCTCGACCGGATTCGGGGCGGCTGGCGAGAATTCGCCGACGCCGCCGTGGACCATGGCATCGATGTTCCGGTGGGGGCCACCCGCACGGAAGTGGCCGCGCTGGTGCCGGGAGCGGAACCTCTGACACTGGCCGTCGCCGTTGACCGTGCCGTGTTCTCCCCGGAACGGCCGGGCAATGCCGCCGCCGAGGACGTGTGGACCGCGGTCACCGACCTGCGTCGCTCGCTCAACGCGGGGAGCAGGCGCACCGACCGGCTTCGGGCCCTCGTGTCGTTGCGTTCGCTGGGTCGGTACGCTGGAGGGGCATCCGTTCGCCGATCTGCCCCGAGCGGGAGCGGCCCTGCACCGGGAGGAGCCCGCCCATGAACTGTCTGATCTGCGGTGCGCAGCTTCCCGTCGGCGCCATGTTCTGCGGCGAATGCGGCAGCTCGAGCACGGCCACCCCGCTAACCCGGAAGCGACCGGACCCGCGGCCCAGCGACACAACGGTCATCCTGCCGCTCCGTCGGCGCTCCGTGATCTCGGTGCCGGTTGTGTCGGTGCCGGTCGTGGTGCCGGTTGTGTNGGTGCCGGTTGTGTCGGTGCCGGTCGTGGTGCCGGTTGTGTCGGTGCCGGTCGTGGTGCCGGTTGTGTCGGTGCCGGTCGTGGTGCCGGTTGTGTCGGCTCCGGTCGATGCTCCCGGCCCAGTGCCGCTCCAGGCTCCGGAACCCGCCCCGGCCCCCGCCCCTACCGCGTCCCTGTTCGTGCTCCAGTTCAGCACGGGGGAGACGATCTCGGCCCTCGGCACCGGCCTGATCGGTCGCCGGCCGCTGCCCCAGCCGACCGAACGCGTCGACATCCTGGTGCAGATCAACGACCTCGGCCGTTCGGTGTCGAAGAGCCACCTCGAGTTCGGCCAGTACGATGGCGAGTTCTGGGTCAGTGACCGGTACTCGGGCAATGGCACCATCATCCGTCGCCCGGATGCGGTGGCGGTGCGCTGCGAACCCGGCCGGCGCTATCTGGTGCCGCGTGGTTCCCGGGTCGAGATCGCGGACCAGTTCTTCATCCTCAATTAGTCCCTCACCAACTGACCCCTCCCCGGCCAGATGAGTGTGCCCAATGACCGTGGGCGCTGAAGGTCCGCGGATTGGAGTGTTCCGAGGCGATTATGCTCGGTGCCGGTGCCGCGCCGCTGCCGCCGCCGCCGAGCCGACGCCGAGCCGACGCCGAGCCGAC
>NZ_PJJS01000050.1 GCF_002929845.1 Cryobacterium sp. M96 | reverse complement strand
CGTTTGAATACATTACGGCCGACACACCGGACCGTCAAAACCAGCAACCGCCCGGGCGTGTCACGCCCCAACGGGGCGGAACGACCAGGCGACATCCGTCTCTGAATCAGACGACGAAAACGCCGGCCAAGGTCTTCTTCCCACGGCGGAGCACGGCCACTCCCCCGGGAAGCACGGCACCCTCGATGGTCTGGTCATCGCTCAGCACCTTCACGTTGTTGAGATAGACCCCACCCTGGCTGATGGCACGGCGGGCTTCGCTCAGACTCATGCTGAGTCCGGTGTCGACCAGCAGCTGCACCACGGGGGCGTGCGGGGCGGTCGTCGTGTTCGGGAGTTCTCGCAGAGCGGCTTCGAGGGTGGCCTCGTCGAGATCGGACAGCTCACCCTGGCCGAAGAGGGCATGCGCGGCCTGGATGGCGGCATCCGTCGCGGCACGGCCGTGAACAAGGCTCGTCACGGACACGGCGAGCGTGCGCTGGGCGAGGCGTTTGAACGGTTCCGCCGCCACGGCACCCGCGAGCTCCTCGATGTCGGACCGGGTGAGGAAGGTGAACACCTTCAGCCGGTTGAGGACATCGGCATCGTCGGTGTTGAGCCAGAACTGGTAGAACGCGTACGGGCTGGTGAGGGTGGGGTCGAGCCAGACCGCGTTGCCCTCACTCTTGCCGAACTTGGTGCCGTCGCTGTTCGTAATCAGCGGGGTGCCGATGGCGTGGGCGCTCTCCCCCTCCGCCTTGCGGATGAGGTCGATACCGCTGGTGAGGTTGCCCCACTGGTCGCTGCCTCCGGTCTGCAGCACGCAGCCGTACGTGCGGAAGAGCTCGAGGAAGTCCATCCCCTGCAGAACCTGGTAACTGAACTCGGTGTAGCTGATGCCGGCGTCGGAATTCAGCCGGGCGCTCACGGCATCCTTCTTGAGCATGCTGCCGACCCGGAAGTACTTGCCGATGTCGCGCAGGAAGTCGATGGCACTGAGCGGGGCGGTCCAGTCCAGGTTGTTCACCAGGGTGACGGCGTTGTCGCCCTCCGAGCTCAGAAAGCGCGAGACCTGGGCCTGGAGGTAGCCCACCCACTCGCCGACGACATCCCGAGAGTTCAGGGTGCGCTCGGCCGTGGGGCGCGGGTCACCGATCAGTCCGGTGGACCCGCCGACCAGGCCGAGGGGCTTATGTCCGGCCAGCTGCAGCCGGCGCATGAGCAGCAGCTGCACGAGGTTGCCGAGGTGCAGGCTCGGGGCGGTCGGGTCGAAGCCGCAGTAGAACGTGACCGGCGGGCCGGCGAGCAGCTCACGCAGTTCGGTGGTGTCGGTGGACACCTGTACCAGGCCTCGCCAGGAGATCTCCTCCCAGACGTCGTCGAAGGTCGGGTCGTTGGCTTGCAGGGCGAGGATGGCTGGATCTGACACGAGCCAAGGATATCAGCGCCCGACTCGCTGCCCGGGAATTCAGGACCACACCTTGATCGGCAAATATTAAGCCTATAGGCTGAATTAGTGTAGATTCATCGTGGAAGCTTCATATCAGCCCGCCAACTCCGTCGGAGGTCCCGCCCATGTTCGTCATCACGGCCGACCAGGTCGACAGCCGCAACGATCGCGATCGGGCCGGCGAGATGATCGCCGAGCTCGTGGCCGCGTACGGCCCGGCGTTCACGCTGCCGCCCGACCAGACGTCCGGCGATGAGATCCAGCTACTGCTGCCCGACGCCGGCACGGCCCTTGCCGCCGTTCTCGCGCTGCATCGCGCGGGCCATTGGAGCATCGGGCTCGGCATCGGCGAGGTGCGCACCCCTCTTCCAGAAACAACCCGGCAGGCCTCCGGCGGTGCGTTCGTCGCGGCGCGCGCGGCCGTGACGCGGGCAAAGAAGGCCGAGGCCCGGTTCAGTCTCGAAGCTGATACGGCCGCTGGCCGTACTGCTGGCCGTACTGCTGGCCGCTCTGCTCCGCTGCTCGACGCCGACGGGGTGGAAGCACTCATCACCAATCTGCTGCTCCTTCGCCAGCGTCGCTCGCAGGAGGGCTGGGCGGCCATCGACCTGCTGGCGAGCGGAATGTCCCAGGTGGAGATCGCCGCCGAGCTCGGCATTTCCCCCGCCGCCGTCAGCCAGCGCATCCGAATCGCCCTCTGGAGGGTCGACCAGTCCGCCCAGCCCGCACTCGTTAGGCTGCTGGAGAACCTCGAGCACGCCACGACCGAAACGGACCCTGCCGCATGATCTCCTCGTCCTTCCCGATCGTTGCCTACCTCTACTGGATGTCCCTCCTGGTCGTCACCACCGGCTCGCTGGCCTTCGCCATCCTCGCGTTCCGGCGCCAGAAGCCGCAGTTCGCCGCGGTCTCCGGCGGCGCCCTCGCCGCGGCCCTGATGATCGCCGCCCTCCCCTCGCCCGGAGGCGCGACCGTGTCGGGCGTGCTCCTCGGCATGGTGGCCCTCGGTCTCGCCGTGGTCGGCGGCGGCCCGGCGGCGCTGCTTGCGCTGAGGCTGGCCACGAACAACTCCGTGCCCCAAGGCCAGCACGGCGGGATCCTGGTCGACAACGGCGGCGCTCCCGTGACACCGGAGCCGGGCCGCGCGTCCGGGGTTGATGCCGGCGCACCGGATGCACCGGATGCACCGGATGCACCGGATGCACCGGATGCCACCGGTGTACCCGATGGTGAGGGGACGGCCGGAACGCACGGCACTTTCGTGCACGAGGTGCTGCGCGGTGGATTGATGATCGGAATCCTGGAGCGCCTCGCCGTGGCCGGCGCGATCCTGGCGGGCTTCCCGGAGGCCATCGCGGTCGTCGTGGCGATCAAGGGCGTCGGCCGCTTCACCGAGCTGGCCACGGCCGAGGCCCGGGAGCGGTTCATCATCGGCACGCTGGCGAGCCTGATCTGGGCGTGCGCGTGCGCCGCCCTGGTGCAGATCGCCCTGACGTAGGCGCCGGTCGGCGGTCGAGCTTGCCGGGATCCGGTGACCCGAACCTGCCGCGCGACCCGGGACATCCGTGCCGATCGCGCTGACGTAACCTCGGAGATTTTCGCGACACGCCGGTCGGCCCCCGAACCGGCGTTTCTCGAAAATCTCCGCTTTTATATGACGCCGGATGCCCCAGCGCGGGTCCCGGTGATGGCGCGAGCCCGGCGACGGCCCGAGCCTGTCGACGACGCGCGCCTAGCGAGAGTCGGGCTCAGCGCCCAGCTTCGGATGTCGCCGGTACGGCGACACCGACGCGTCGCCCGGGATCCAGAATCGCCACGGATACTCCGCTCCCCCGCCGACGCCGCCGACTCCGGTGCGGGGTCCGCTGCGGAAAGCGACCGGTTCGGGAGGCAGGGTCAGCGTGAACGGCGCCTCACCGAGGTCCGCACCGTCGTCTCCCAGCCCGATGCCGAGCGCCAGCGTGAGCCGGGCCGGGCCGCGCGCCAGGTCGCGGTCGCTGCGTGAGGTGGGGCGGCGCATCCGTGCCTCGGCGACACCGTCGACGATCTCGCCGGCGCGCAGCAGCACGGCGGACGCTTCGCCGCCCGGCGAGCAGACGATGTTCGCACAGACGTGCATGCCGTAGCTGAAGTACGCGTAGAGGTGGCCGCTCGGGCCGAACATCGACGCGTTCCGCCGGGTCTGGCCACGGAAGGCGTGCGAGCCGGGGTCGAGCCCTTGCCCGAGGTAGGCCTCCACCTCGGTGATGCGCAGCCGCACCCCGGCGCGGTCGAGCAGCGCGCCCAACAACTGTGGCGCGACCTCAACGGCCGGTCGCGCCAGAATGCCGTCGGCGAGTGTCACATGCCGAGCGCAGCCGCCAGCGCGCGCACCCGGGTGACGAGCGCCGCGCGCTGCTCCGCCACGCGCACCGGGGCGGTCCCGCCCTGGCCGTCGCGGCGGGACACCGAACCGGTGATGGTGAGTACCTCGCGCACGTCCGGCGTGAGGTGCGGCGACAGCGCGAGCAGCGCGGCGTCGTCCACCTCGTGCAGGTCGAGCCCGTTCCGCTCCGCGAACTTCACCAGCGAACCGGTGATTTCGTGCGCGTCCCGGAACGTGACCTGCTGCTTGACGAGCCACTCGGCGACGTCGGTGGCCAGGGAGAATCCCTGGGGGGCGAGCTCGGCCATCCGTTCAGTGTGGAAGGTCAGGGTCGCGATCATTCCGCTGAAGGCCGGCAGGAGCACCTCGAGCGTCTCGATCGAGTCGAAGACTGGCTCCTTGTCTTCCTGCAGGTCGCGGTTGTAGGCGAGCGGCAACCCCTTGAGAGTGGTCAGCAGACCGGTCAGGTTGCCGATCAGGCGCCCCGCCTTGCCGCGGGCCAGCTCGGCGATGTCCGGGTTCTTCTTCTGCGGCATGATCGACGACCCGGTGGAGTAGGAGTCGTCGAGGGTGACGAAACCGAACTCGCGGGTGTTCCAGAGGATGATCTCCTCGGCCAGACGGGACAGGTCGATACCGATCTGGGCGGTGATGTACGCGAACTCGGCGACCAGGTCGCGGCTCGCGGTGCCGTCGATCGAGTTCTCGACCACGGCGCTGAAGCCGAGGTCGGCCGCCACCAGGTTGGCGTCGAGGCCGAGCGTGTTGCCGGCCAGGGCACCAGACCCATAGGGCGAGTAGTCGGCGCGTGTGTTCCAGTCGGTGAACCGCTCGAGGTCGCGCACGAGCGGCCAGCAGTGCGCGAACAGGTGGTGGGCGAGCAGCACCGGCTGGGCGTGCTGCAGATGCGTGCGGCCCGGCATGATGGCCTCGTCGTTCGCTTCGGCCTGCGACGCCAGGGCGTCGATCAGGTCGATGACGTGGGCGGAGATGCCCTTCGCCTTGTCGCGCAGCAGCATCCGCACCAGGGTGGCGACCTGGTCGTTGCGGCTGCGGCCAGCGCGCAGCTTGCCGCCCAGTTCGACGCCGACGATGTCGATCAGGCCGCGTTCCAGGGCCGAATGCACATCCTCGTCGGATTCCGCGGGAAGGAAGCTCTCGTCGACCACGGCCTGCATCAGGGTGTCGAGGCCGGCGATCATGGCGACGAGTTCCGGGGCGGTCAGGTAACCGGCCGCGGCCAGGGCCCGCGCGTGGGCCTGGGAACCACGGATGTCGTAGGGAGCCAGCGGCCAGTCGAACTGGGTCGACTTGCTCAGCTTCGCCAGTTCCGGCGACGGTCCCCCGGCGAAGCGGCCACCCCAGAGGGCGCCCGCCTTGCCCGCGCGGTTCTCGTGCGTGTCCGTGTCGCCAGCCACGTCAGCCCTACTTGCCGGCGAGGTCGCGGCGGGCCGAGATCTTGCTCGGCAGCGACCACAGCTCGATGAAACCCTTGGCCATGGACTGGTCGAAAGTGTCCCCGGTGTCGTAGGTGGCGAGGTTGAAGTCGTAGAGGCTCTGCGTGGACTTGCGGCCGGTGACGACGGCGGTGCCAGCATGCATCTTCAGACGGATGTCGCCGGTCACGTGCTTCTGCGTCTCGTCGATGAACACGTCGAGTGCGCGCTTCAGGCCGGAGAACCAGAGGCCGTCGTAGACGAGTTCGGCCCACTTGGACTCGACCGTGCGCTTGTAGCGGGCCAGGTCACGTTCCACGGTCATGTTCTCGAGCTCTTCGTGCGCGGCGATCAGGGCGATGCCGGCGGGGGCCTCGTAGACCTCGCGGCTCTTGATGCCGACGAGGCGGTCCTCGACGATGTCGATCCGTCCGACGCCCTGGTTGCCGGCGAGCAGGTTCATCATTTCGATGGCCTGCAGCGGGGTGACGGCGACGCCGTCAATCGCGACGGGAACACCCTGGTCGAAGCTGATGACGACCTCGGTGGGCTCGCGAGTCACGGCCGGGTCCTGCGTGTACGTGTAGAGGTCTTCGATCGGGGCATTCCACGGGTCTTCGAGGAAGCCGGTTTCGACCGCACGACCGTAGACGTTCTGGTCGATCGAGTAGGGGCTCTTCTTCGACTGTGCGATGGGCAGGTCGTGCAGCGCCGCGTACTCGATGGCTTTGTCCCGGGTGAGGGCGAAATCGCGCACCGGGGCGAGCGAGGTGAGCTCGGGCGCGAGGGCGGCGACGGCGGCCTCGAAGCGCACCTGGTCGTTGCCCTTGCCGGTGCAGCCGTGCGCGACGCTGTTCGCTCCGAGCTCCTTGGCCGTGGAGGCGAGGTACTTGGCGATCAGCGGGCGGCTGAGCGCGGAGACGAGCGGGTAACGCTTCTGGTAGAGCGCGTTGGCCTTGAGGGCCGGCACGACGTAGTCGCTGGCGAACTCGTCCTTCGCGTCGACGACGATGGACTCGACGGCGCCGCAGTCCAGGGCGCGCTGGCGGATGACGTCCATATCCTCGCCGCTCTGTCCCACGTCGATGGCGAGGGCCACGACCTCTTTGCCGGTTGCATCCTTCAGCCAGCCGATGCCAACCGAGGTATCGAGTCCGCCCGAATATGCCAGCACAACGCGTTCAGCCATGGTTCTCCCTAAAAATTCGATCTGATCAAGTTTACGGTCATGCTGTGACGCCCGCCGGGGCGTTAGGCGCTGTTCTGGGTGAGCAGCCAGACGAGCAGCGCCTTCTGGGCGTGCAGGCGATTTTCGGCCTCGTCCCAGATGATGCTCTGCGCGCCGTCGATGACGTCGGCGGTCACCTCGTAACCGCGGTCAGCCGGCAGACAGTGCAGGAAGTGCGCGTCGGGCTTCGCGAGCGCCATCAGGGCGGCGTCCACACGGTAGCGACCGAGGTCACCCAGGCGGGTGGCCTTCTCCTCTTCCTTGCCCATCGACACCCAGGTGTCGGTGACGACCACGTCGACGCCGGTGACGGCCGCGACCGGGTCGGTGAAGAGCTCCACGGAGCCGCCGGTGCGCAGGGCGATCGCCGCGGCATCCGCGACGACCTCGTCGGTGGGCGTGTACCCGACCGGGGAGGCGATGCGCACGTGCATGCCCGCGGTCGCGCCGGCAAGCAGGTAGGACTGGCCCATGTTGCAGGCTCCGTCGCCGAGGAACGCGAGGGTCTGACCGGCCAGGTCGCCGCGGTGCTCACGGATGGTGAGCAGGTCGGCGAGCAACTGGCAGGGGTGGAAGTCGTCGGACAGCGCATTGACGACGGGCACCGTGGTGCCGAGGGCCATCTCCTCGAGTCCGGCCTGGCCGTAGGTGCGCCAGACGATCGCGGCCACCTGGCGCTCGAGCACGCGGGCCGTGTCGGAGGCGGTTTCCTTGCCACCGAGCTGGCTGTTCGCGGTGCTGATGATCAGCGGGCTGCCGCCGAGGTCGGCGATCCCCACCGCGAAGGAGACCCGGGTGCGGGTCGATGACTTGTCGAAGATGACAGCCACGGTCTGCGGGCCGGCCAGAGGTTTGACCGCGAATCGGTCACGCTTGAGGTCCAGGGCAAGGTCGAGGATCTCGGCCTGTTCGGCCGGTGAGATGTCGTCGTCGCGCAGGAAATGGCGGGTCACGGTGTCACTTTCGCTTCTGGGGAATAGATCGTTCAACTCTAGAGGCTGGCCAGAGCGAGCCCGAATCGGCACTCGAAATCGGCCAGTTCGTCGTCGCCGACGATGAGGGGCGGGGCCAGACGGATGGTGGACTCGTTTGCGGCGTTCACGATCAAGCCGTTGCTCTGGGCCGCGGCCGCCAGGCGGGTAGCGACCGGTTCGGTCAGCCCGACACCGAGCAGGAGCCCGCGGCCGCGCACCTCGCCGATGAGGGGGGAACCGAACCCGGCGAGGATCCCCCGCAGCTGCTCGCCGCGCCGCGCGGCGTTGGCGACCAGGCCGTCGGCCTCGATGGCGCCGAGCACGGCGTTGGCGGCGGCCGTGACGAGCGGGTTGCCGGCATAGGTCGAGCCGTGCTGGCCGCGCTGGAACAGCTCCGACGCCGCCCCGAAGGTGACGAGGGCGCCGATGGGCAGGCCGCCGCCGATCCCCTTCGCCAGCGTGAGCGCATCCGGCTGGATACCGTCGTGCTGGTAGGCGAACCACTCGCCGGTGCGGCCGGCGCCGGTCTGCACCTCGTCGAGGATGAGCAGCACGCCGTTTCGGGTGCACAGCTCGCGGGCGTGGCGCAGGAACCCTGCGGGCAGGTCGACCACCCCGGCCTCGCCCTGCACGGGCTCGAGGAAGAGGGCGGCGACGGTCTCGTCGATCGCGGCGTCCAGCCCCTCGAGCGTGGCGTGGATGTGCTCGACCCCCTCGGGGACCGGCAGGAACGGCTCGCGCATGGCCGGCTTGCCGGAGAGGGCGAGCGCCCCCATCGTGCGGCCGTGGAACGAGTCGTGCAGGGAGAGGATGCGGGTTCGGCTGCCACCGTCGGTGTTCAGTCGGGCCAGCTTGAATGCGGCCTCGTTGGCCTCGGCGCCGGAATTGCAGAAGTAGACCCGGCCGGCCTGTCCCGCACTGGTGAGGCGCTTGAGCCGTTCGGCCAGTTCCAGCTGCGGTGGCGACGCGAAGTAGTTCGAGACGTGGGCAAGCCGGCCGACCTGGTCGGTGACCGCGGCGACGAGAGCCGGATGCGCGTGGCCGAGCGAGTTCACGGCGATTCCGGCGAGGAAGTCGAGATATTTCGTGCCCTCGTCGTCCCAGACGTAGCACCCCTTCCCGCGCACGAGCATCGCCAGCGGCGGTGCGATCGTGTGCATCATGGCGGCGCTGAAACGCTCGCGCCAGTCGGGGGTGCCGGAATCGGCCATCTGTGCGGTGCTCGATTCTGGGTGCGTATTGCTCATGCCGGGACCACTTCGGTTCCGATCCCGCTGCCGGTGAAGACCTCGAGCAGGATCGAGTGTGGTACCCGGCCGTCGATGATGGCCGCCTTCGCGACGCCACCCTCGACCGCGTCGAGGCAGGCCGTCATCTTGGGGATCATTCCCGACTCGAGGCCCGGCAGCAGGGAGCGAAGCGAGTCCACGTCGATGACCGACACCAGCGAGTCGTGGTTGGGCCAGTCGCTGTACAGCCCCGCGACATCGGTCAGGATGACCAGTTTGGCGGCGCCGAGCGCGACCGCGAGGGCCGCGGCGGCGGCGTCGGCGTTGATGTTCAGGGACTGGCCCGGGACATCCGTGTCGGGTGCGATCGAGGAGACGACCGGTATGCGGCCGGCGGCGAGCTGGGCTAGCACGGCCTCGGGGTCGACGCCGATCACGTCGCCGACGAGGCCGAGGTCGACCTCGCCCCCGTCGATGACGGTGCCGCGGCGACGGCCCTGGAACAGCCCGGCGTCCTCGCCGGACAGCCCGGCCGACAGCGGGCCGTGCTGGTTGATGCGGCTGACCAGCTCGCGGTTGATCTGGCCGGTGAGCACCATCCGCACAACGTCCATCGCCTCGGGCGTGGTCACCCGGTAGCCACCGCGGAACTCGCTCGCGATGCCGAGGCGGTCGAGCATCGCGGAGATCTGCGGGCCGCCGCCGTGCACGACGACGGGGCGGATGCCGGCATAACGCAGGTACACCATGTCTTCGGCGAACGCTCGCTGCAGTTCCTCGCTGACCATGGCGTTGCCACCGAACTTGACCACGATGATCTGGTCGTGGAACCGCTTGAGCCAGGGCAGCGACTCAATCAGCGTGGCGGCCTTGACGGCTGCCTCCGCCCGGCTGTTCGTCTCGTCGCCTGGGGTCGTCTCGTCGCCGGGGGTTTCGTGGACCGGGTTCAACTCGAGTACGCGCTGTTCTCTTCGACGTAGGCGTGGGTGAGGTCGTTGGTCCAGATGGTGGCCGTCTCGTCGCCCTCGTGCAGGTCGATCAGCACGGAGACCGAGCGGGGGGTGAGGTCGACGAGCTCACGCGGCTGGTCGGGTTCCCCCGCGGTGCAGACCTGCACGCCATTGATGGCGACGTCGATGCCGTAGGGGTCGAAGGCGGCATCCGTCGTACCGACCGCCGCGAGCACGCGGCCCCAATTCGGGTCGTTGCCGAAGATCGCGGTCTTGAACAGGTTGCTGCGGGAGACCGCGCGGGCGACCGTGACGGCGTCGGCCTCGGTGCCGGCGTGCCGCACCGTAATGGCGACGTCGTGGGCGGACCCCTCGGCGTCGGCCTGCAGCTGCAGGGTGAGGTCCTGGCAGATGGCGATCAGGGCATCCGAGAATTCGGCCAGGTCGGCGGTGACCCCGCTCGCCCCGGAGCCGAGGAGGGTGACAGTGTCGTTGGTGGACATGCAGCCGTCGGAGTCGAGGCGGTCGAACGTGACCCGGGTGGCCTGGCGGAGGGCCACGTCCAGCTGCTCGGAGTCGAGCACGGCGTCGGTGGTCAGCACCACGAGCATGGTGGCAAGGCCAGGCGCGAGCATTCCGGCGCCCTTGGCCATGCCGCCGATGGTCCAGCCGGTGTCGGAAACGAGCATGGTCTGCTTGGGTGTGGTGTCGGTGGTCATGATCGCCTGCGCCACGGCCAGGCCGGCGGCGTCGGAGGTGGCCTTCTCACCCTGCAGCGCGAGGGTCGCGTCCCACACGCCGGCGGTGATCTTGCCGAGGTCGAGCTGTTCGCCGATCAGGCCGGTGGAACAGACCAGCACCTCGCCGGCGGAGATCTCCAAGCGGTCGGCGATGGCCTCGGCGGTGGCGTGCGTGGTCTGGAAGCCGATGCTGCCGGTGTAGCAGTTCGCGCCGCCCGAGTTGAGCACGATGGCCTTGACTCGGCCGCCCTTCATGACCTGCTCGCTCCAAAGCACCGGGTTCGCCTTGCACCGGTTACTGGTGAAAACGCTGGCCGCGCTGGTGAGCGGGCCGAGGTTCTGCACGACGGCGAGGTCGAGCCCGCCGGACTGTTTCAGGCCGGCGGTAACTCCGGCGGCGGCGAACCCGGCGGGGGCGGTGACACTCATGGGGCAACTCCATTCGTGCTCAGGCCCGTGGTCTCGGGCAGTCCCAACGCCAGGTTGGCGGACTGGATGGCGGCACCGGCGGTGCCCTTGGTGAGATTGTCGACGGCGGTGATCGTCACGACGCGGCCCACGGCCTCGTCGACGGCGAGGCCGATCAGCGCGGTGTTGGCGCCGAGCACATCGCCCGTGCGCGGGAATCGGCCCTCCGGCAGCACATGCACGAACGGTTCGTCGGCGTAGGTCGCCTCCCAGGCGGCGCGCACCTCGGCGCCGGATGTACCGGGCACGAGACGGGCCGTCGCGGTGCAGAGGATTCCCCGCGACATCGGCACGATCACCGGGGTGAATGAGATGGTCGGGTTCGAGGCCCCTGCCCAGCGCAGGCTCTGCTGGATTTCGGGGATGTGGCGGTGCACGCCGCCGACCGCGTAGGGGTTCGCGGAGCCGAGGATCTCGCTTGCGAGGTTCGGCAGCGTCAGACTCTTGCCGGCGCCGGAGGGTCCGACCGCGAGCACCGCGGCCAAGTCTTCGGGCTCGATCACCCCGGCACGGATGCCCGGCGCCAGCGCCAACGCCACCGTGCTCGCGTTGCAGCCGGGGGCGGCGACGCGGCGGGAGCCGGCCAACCGGGAGCGCTGCGTGCCGCCGACCACCGGGAGCTCGGGCACGCCGTAGGTCCAGGCGCCGAAGTAGTCGCCCCCGTAGAACGCCGCCCAGTCGCTCTCACTTTCGAGCCGATGGTCGGCACCGCAGTCCACGACGAGCGTGTCGGCGGAAAGGTGCGCGGTGAGGGCACCGGATGCCCCGTGGGGCAGGGCGAGGAACACCACATCGTGCCCGGCGAGGGTTTCGGGCGTCGTGTCGACCAGGGTGAGGTGCGCGAGCGAGCGCAGGTGCGGCTGCGCGTCGATCAGACGCTGCCCGGCAGTGCTGTGCGCCGTGACCGTGCGCACCTCGAAGTCGGGGTGCCCGGCCAACAGACGCAACAATTCACCGCCCGCGTAGCCACTCGCACCTGCCACCGCCACCGAAAAAGACATGTTCCCAACCTAGCGCGCCGCCCCGCGCGCCGAGAATCGCCGTTCGCGCCGATAATCGCCGCCCGGGCGGTGACTCTCGGCGCGCGGAGCGGGCGCCAGCCCGCGCCACTCGCGCTACTCGCGCTACTCGCGGAGAGTGGCCCCGAAGCGGGCGGCGGCCACCGCGACGCCGGCGAGTTTGGCGTCGCTGGCCTCCGCGGCGGTGAGGGTGCGCTCCGGCGCCCGGAACCGCAGCGCGAACGTCAGTGACTTGCGTCCGGACGGCACGCCCGTGCCGCGGTAATCGTCGACGAGTTCGGCGTGGTCGAGCAGCGGCCCGCAGCCCTCGAGCAGCGTGCGGAGCACGTCGCCGGCCGGCACGCCGGCGTCGACCACGAGGGACAGGTCCTGTGTGGCGGCCGGCATCGTGGCGATCGGTGTGGCGCGCAGCTCGGCGCCGGCCTCCGCGAACACGGCGGTCAGGTCGATCTCGGCAACCGCGACGACCGCGGGCAGGTCCGCGTCGCGGGCGATGCTGGGCAGCAGTTCGCCGGCGTAGCCGACCGAGGTCGTGCCGGCATCCGTCGTCACGAACAGCTCGGCGGTGCGGCCGGGATGCATGGCCTGGTGCGAACCCTGGCGAACCGTGATCGGAACGCCGGCGGCCAGCGCGACCTGCTGCACCGCGGCGAGGGCGTGCTGCCAGCTTGCGGCCACGGCGGGCTGCCCCGGCTGGTGCCGCACGACGGAGCCGGTCAGCACGACCGCCACCGACAGAGGCTGCGGCGGGATGCCCGCGTTGAGCTCGGCCTCCAGCTGCGCGCTCGGGCGCACCGCGCCGGGCGGCACGACGGAGCCGCCGTAACGGATGCCCGCCACCGGCCGGAACACCAAGCCCAGTTCGAAGACGGCCAGGTCGGTGAGGCCGCGCGAGCGGTTGCGGTGTGCGATCTGCAGCAGCCCGGGCAGGATCGACGTGCGCAGGAACGGCGCCTCTCCGTCGAGCGGGTTGGCAACCCGGATCTGCGGAACAGCAGGGCCGATGGGCAGCCCGAACAGGTTGTTCGACTTCTCCGCCACGAACGGGTACGCGAGCACCTCGGTGTGGCCGGTGGCCGCCAGGGTCTGCGCCACCTGGCGGCGCAGGGTCTGCGCGTGGGTGAGGCTGCGCCCGGGCGGGGCGACGGGCAGCACCGAGGGGATGCGGTCGTAACCGACGATGCGGGCGACTTCCTCGGCCAGGGTCCACTTGTCCGTCAGGTCGGGGCGCCAGCTCGGGGCGGTGACGTTCAGCCCGATCTCAGTCTCCTCGATCGAGGCGCCGATCTCGGCCAGCGAGGTGCGCACCTCCTCGCGGGTGTAGTCGAGTCCGATCAGGCCGGAGATGAAGCCGGTCGGCAGGAAGATCGGCTCGGCGTCGGGCGTGGCGTCGTGCAGGGAGCCGAGGCCGTCGGCTTCTCCCCCGGAGAGCTCGACCAGCAACTGAACGACGCGGGCGGCGGCGACCGCGGCCACGGCCGGGTCCACCCCGCGCTCGAACCTGCGGGATGCCTCGCTGGGAAGCTTGTGCCGACGGGCCGTGCGCGCGATCGATACCGGGTCGAAGTTCGCGGCCTCGATCAGCACATTCGTGGTCGCGGAACCGATCTCGGTGCTCTGACCGCCCATTACGCCGGCCAGACCGATCGGTCCGGACTCGTCGGTGATCAGCAAGTCTTCGGCGTTGAGAATGCGGGTGACGTCGTCGAGGGTGACGAGCTTCTCGCCCGGTTCTGCGCGACGCACGGTGATACCGCCGGCCAGCTTGTCAAGGTCGTAGCCGTGGATCGGCTGGCCGAGCTCGATCATCACGTAGTTGGTGACGTCGACGATCAGCGAGATCGAACGGATGCCGGCCAGCTTCAGGCGGGCGATCAACCAGGCCGGAGACGGCCGGGTGGGGTCCACGCCGCGCACCGCGCGGGTGACGAACACGCTCGCGCCGACGCGACCGCGGATCGGGGCCTGATCGGCGATGGTGACCGGGAAGGCGACCGTGGACGCGTCCGCGGTGACGGAGAGCGCCGGGTCGCGGAAGGCAGCCCCGGTGGCGTGCGCGTACTCGCGGGCGACGCCACGGATCGAGAAGGCGTAGCCCCGGTCGGGCGTGACGTTGATCTCGACGGCGGTGTCGTCCAGGCCCAGCAGGCTGATCGCATCCGTGCCGATCTCGGGGTCGAGGCCGAGGCTGCCGAGCACCAGGATGCCGTCGTGCTCGTCGCCGAGGCCGAGTTCGCGGGCCGAGGCGATCATGCCGTCGGACACGTGGCCGTAGGTCTTGCGGGGCGCGATCGGGAACGGACCGGGCAGCACGGCGCCGGGCAGGGTCACGACAACCTTGTCGCCGACGACGAAGTTGTGGGCGCCGCAGACAATGCCGTGCACGGCCGGGCCGCCGTCGGCCGCGAGCTCGCCGTCAGCGGCGACGCGCACCTGGCACCAGTTGATGGTCTTGCCGTTGGTCTGCTCCTCGCCGACGAACTCGAGCACCTGGCCGACCACGATCGGCCCGGTCAGCTCGAAGCGGTGGATCTCCTCCTCTTCGAGGCCCACGCTCACCAGGGCGGCGTGCACGTCCTCGGGCGTGATGCCCGGGGCCAGGTCGACGAACTCAGCCAGCCAGCTCAGTGGTACGCGCATCAGACGGTCATCCCGTACTGCTGGCTGAACCGGACGTCGCCTTCGACCATGTCGTGCATATCCTTCACATCATTTCGGAACATCAATGCCCGTTCGACGCCGACGCCGAACGCGAATCCGGAGTAGACCTCCGGGTCGATCCCGGCGGAACGCAACACATTGGCGTTGACCATGCCGCAGCCGCCCCACTCGATCCAGCGGGCGCCGTCCTTGAAGGTCGGGTGCCACAGGTCGAGTTCGGCGCTCGGCTCGGTGAACGGGAAGTAGTTGGGGCGCAGGCGCACCTTCGCCTCGGGGCCGAACATGGCCTGCACGAAATGGTCGAGAGTGCCGCGCAGGTGCGCCATGGTCAGGCCCTTGTCGACGGCGATGCCCTCGATCTGGTGGAACACGGGCGTGTGCGTGGCGTCAAGTTCGTCGGTGCGGAACACCCGGCCGGGCGCGACGACATAAACGGGAAGTTCGCGCGACAACAGGGCACGCAGCTGTACCGGCGAGGTGTGGGTGCGCAGTACCAGGTGTGCCTCGGGTGGGTCGATGAAGAACGTGTCCTGCATGGCACGGGCCGGGTGGTCCTCGTCGAAATTGAGGGCGTCGAAGTTGAACCACTCGCTCTCGAGCTCGGGGCCCTCGGCGACCTCCCAGCCCATGCCGACGAAGACATCCGCGACGCGCTCCTGCAACAGGGTGAGCGGATGCCGCGCGCCGGGCTTCCAGGTGGAGGCCGCCGCCGTCACGTCGATTGTTTCGGCCGCGAGCTGAGCGGTTGCCTCAGCCTCGGTGATCGCGGCCTCGCGGGCGGCGAACGCCTGGGCGACGGCACCTCGGGCCTGGCCGAGGAGCTTGCCGGCGGCGGCCTTCTGGTTGCCCGGCACGCTGCGCATCAGCGCGTTGAGTCGGGCCAGCGGGGAGGCCTCGCCGGTGTGCTCGGTGCGCACGGTTTTCAGGGCCGCGGAGTCGTTCGCGGCGTCAATGGCGGCGAGTGCGGCGTCGACGGCCGCGCTCACGACTGGTTCAGAGATCTCAGTGGGGTCAGACACAAGGCATAAGTTTAGTGCCGCTAAAGCCCCCGGGCGCCCATCTGGTTGCCGAGCGCAGCGGGGTAGACCACCTCGGGATCGAGGGGCTTCTCAGGCGGCGCCTTCGTGTCCGTGGTGACGCCGCCGGACTTGGAACCGGTGCGGCGGGCGATGACGCGGGCCAGCCAGGAGAGCAGTAGGTTCATCGTCAGGTAGATCGCGAGCACGACGAGGAAGAAGGAGAAGGAGTACCGGCTGCCGAAAAAGTTCGTCAGGTTGTACAGCCCGCTGCGGAGGAGCTCCTCGTAGCCGACCACGAACGCCAGGGACGTGTCCTTGAGGAGCACGACGAGCTGCGCGATGATGATCGGCAGCATCTGCCGGAACGCCTGCGGGAACTCGATCCGGAACCGGGTTGCCACGGGCGTGAGCCCGATGGCCAGCCCAGCCTCGCGCTGGCCGCGAGGCAGGCTTTTGATGCCGGCCCGCAGCGCCTCGCCGATGATCGCGCCGTTATAGACGGAGAGGGCGGCGACACCGGCCCAGAAGGAGCCGGTGGAGAAGACGAGGAGGATGAAAAGCATCATCAGCAGTACGGGCATGCCGCGCACGAATTCGAGCACGACCGTGGTCGGGATCCGAATCCATTTAGTGTCGGAGACGCGCCCGAAGGAGAACAGCACACCGAGCACCAGGGCGAACGCGGCGGCGACGCCGGCCATTCGGAGGGTGTTCAGCGCTCCGCGGCCGAGCGTGCGCCAGACCTCGCGGTCGGCGAAGACGTCCCACCGGGAGACGTCCCAGAGGCCCGGCTGAACGGCGCCGTTGGCGCTGGTCTTGGGCGCACCCAGCGCCAGGATCAGCCAGACCAGGCCGGCGGCGATGACAAGGCCGGCCACCACGGAGAACAGCCGGGAACGGAAGATGGCCTTGGGGCCCGGAGCGTCGTAAAGCACGGAAGTCATCGGAGAACCGCCACCTTCTTCTCGACCCGACCGGCGATCAGGCCGAGCGAGATGGTGACCAGGAGGTAGAAGACTGCGACGGCGAGCAAGATCGCGAGCACCTCATCGCCGCGATCGTTGGTGATCTTACGGGCGGCGCCGAAGAGTTCGAAGACGAAGAAGGCACCGGCGACCGAGGTGTTCTTCGTCAGGGCGATGAACACATTGATGAGCGGCGGGATGACCATGCGCACCGCCTGGGGCATGACGACGAACGAGAGGGTCTGCGTGAAGGTCAGACCCACGCTGCGGGCGGCCTCGGCCTGACCCACGTGCACACCGTTGACGCCCGAGCGCAGGGCTTCGGCGACGAACGGCGAGGTGTAGACGGTGAGTCCGATCGTGGCGAGCACGAAGTAGCCTGGGCTGAACTGGAGGTAGGGCAGGATGTAGGCGCAGAAGAACAGCACCAGCGTGAGCGGGGTGTTGCGCACGATCTCGGTGTAGACGGTGGCGAATCCGCGCAGGGATGCGACGGGCGAGATGCGCATGGCAGCGATGATGATGCCGAACACGAGCGCTCCCGTGCCGGCCAGAAGCAGAAGGCCCAATGTATTTCTGAAGCCCTCCAGAAACAGGGGCAGGTTTTCGATGACTGCTTCCACAACTCACCTCCTCTTCTGTAGTGACTATCTGGATGTCGTGCGGGTGGGTCGTGCGGGTACCAGGAAAAAGGTGCTGGTCGAGGCGGCCGCCTGTGCGGCGCGGCCGCCCCGATCAGCAGGTGCTGCTTTCGGCGACTAGTACCGGTCGACTGCCGGCGGGGTCGGGGTCTCGAGCACGGTACCGGCGGTCGCTTCCCAGGCTTCGGCCCACGTGCCATCCTCGTACGCCTCATCGAGCACATCGTTGATGAAGGTGCGGAACTCGGTGTCGTCCTTCTTCAGGCCGATGCCGTAGGGCTCCTTGGTGAAGGGGTTGTCGACAACCTCGAACTCACCGGCGTTCTGGTCGGCGAGGCCGGCCAGGATAACGTTGTCCGTGGTCACGGCGACAACCTCGCCGCTGCGGAGCGGGCCCAAGCAGTTGGAGTAGGTGTCGGTCGCGATCACGTTGTCGGAGTACGCGGCGATGTTCTTCTCCGACGTCGAGCCGCTCACGGTGCAGACGGGCTTGCCGGCGAGGTCCTCCGGGCCGGTGATCTTGTCGGGGTTGCCGGCGAGCACAAGCAGGTCCTGGCCGGCCTGGTAGTACGGTCCGGCGAAGTCGACGACCTCCTTGCGGGTGTCGTTGATCGTGTAGGTCGCGACGACAAGGTCAACCTGGCCGTTCTGGAGGAAGGGCTCGCGGTTGGCCGAGACGGTCTCGGTCCACTTGATCTTGTCGGCGGAGATGCCGAGTTTCGCGGCGATGAGCTTGCCGATCTCGACGTCGAAGCCGACCGGGTTGTTGTCCGGGCCCTTGAGGCCGAACAGCGGCTGGTCGAACTTGGTGCCGATGGTGATCGCCCCGGCCTCGTTCAACGCGGCCATGGAGGTGCCGGCTTCGAACTCAACCGTTTCCTCGACCGGTGCGGCCTCGGGCGTCTGGGCGGAATCGGTACATCCGCTCAACGTGAGAACGCTCGCGAGGGCAATGGCCGAAATCATTAGACCTTTAGTGAGTCTCATGGGTATCTCCTGATTGCTGTGTCGTCCTGCACACCGGTTAGTGGGCAAGTATTTTGGAGAGGAAGTCCTTCGCTCTCGAGCTCTGTGGGTTGGTGAAGAACTGCTCGGGCGTGGTCTCCTCGACGATCTCGCCCTCGGCCATGAAGATGACCCGGTCGGCGGCGCGGCGGGCGAAGCCCATCTCATGCGTGACGACGATCATGGTCATGCCGTCGTTAGCCAGGTTGATCATGACCTCGAGCACCTCGTTGATCATCTCGGGGTCGAGCGCACTGGTGGGCTCGTCGAGCAGGATGACCTTCGGGTCCATGGCGAGAGCCCGTGCGATCGCGACCCTCTGCTGCTGTCCACCGGAGAGCTGGGCAGGCATCTTCTTGGCCTGGTTGGCCACGCCGACGCGCTCGAGGAGGACCATGGCCTTTTTCTCGGCCTCGGCCTTCGACAGGCCGCGCACCTTGATCGGCCCGAGGGTGACGTTCTCGAGGACGGTCTTGTGGGCAAAGAGGTTGAACGCCTGGAACACCATTCCGACGTCCGCGCGCAGCTTGGCCAGCGCCTTGCCCTCGGCCGGCAGCTTGACGCCGTCGATCGTGATGACGCCCGCGTCGATGGTCTCGAGCCGGTTGATGGCCCGGCAGAGGGTGGACTTGCCGGAGCCACTCGGCCCGATCACCACCACGACCTCGCCGCGGTTGACCACGGCGTTGATCTTCTTCAGCACGTGAAGGTCACCGTAGTGCTTGTCCACGTCACTGATCACGACGAGAGGCTCACCGCGCAACACCGTGATGTTGGACGTCGCCGGCGCAGATTCTGTAGGCTCCATGTCCCAAACCTAGGCTAGAACAGGGTTTCTCAGAACCACCAAGCCGGTGGTTACCGAGCTGTGATAATCAGCTGCGCTGAGCAAATGCGCTTTCATACAGGCAAACACTGGCGGCCGTCGCCAAGTTCATCGATTCGGCGTGACCGTAGATGGGAACAGAAATGGACCGGTCGACCACGGCGAGATCTTCGTCGGTCAGTCCGCGGGCTTCGTTGCCGAACAGCCACGCCGTCGGAGCGACCAGAAGCCCCTCGGTGCGGGCAGCGAGCAAATCGGTGCCCTTGACGTCGGCGGCGAAGATCTGCAGGCCGGCGGACCGGGCCCGTTCGCGCACGTCGGAGAGCGTCGCGCTGACGGCGACGGGGAGGTGGAAGATCGAGCCGGTCGAGGAGCGCACGACCTTCGGGTTGTACAGGTCCACGCTGCGGCCGGTGAGGATCACGGCGTCGGCGCCGGCGGCATCCGCGGCACGGATGATGGTGCCGGCGTTTCCGGGGTCGCGCACCTCTTCGAGGATGGCGATGAGCTTGGGCTCGTTGGCGAAGATGTCCTTGACCGAGGTGGGAAACTGACGGCACACCGCGATGAAACCCTGCGGCGTGACCGTGTCGGCCATCGTTTCGAGCACCTGCTCGGTGACGAATTCGAGCTCGGCGCCCACCTCTTGGGCGACCTGGGCGATCTCGGGGTGCCGCTCGAGGGCGGTGGGGGTCACGAAGAGCTCCACAACAAGGTCGGGCCGGAAGTTGAGGGCCTCGGAGACCGACTGGGGGCCTTCCAGGAGGAACAGCCCCGCCTCGGAGCGAGCGGCTCGATTCGCCAGTTTCGCGACAGCCCGCACGCGCGGAGAACGGGGATTATCTAACATGCCTCCAGCTTACTTGCCGGGGCGGGGCGGCTGTGTTCCCGCTCGGGGCACACGCGGCGACCCGGCGAACCGGCCCCGGGCACGCAAAACGGGAGCGGGCGCGGGGCCCGCTCCCGTGGAGAGTGCGTGATAGTGCTGGTGCCGGCTGACAGCTACGCGGCGACCCGGGGTGCCGACGTGTCGGCGGGCAGTGCTGCCTTGGCGCTCTCGACGATGGCCGCGAACGTGGCGGGCTCGTTGACGGCCAGCTCGGCCAGGATGCGACGGTCGACCTGAATGCCGGCCAGGGCGAGACCCTGGATCAGACGGTTGTAGGTCAGGCCGTTCGCGCGGGACGCAGCGTTGATCCGCTGGATCCACAGGCGACGGAAGTCACCCTTGCGTGCACGACGGTCACGGTAGCTATAGGTAAAGGAGTGAGTGAGCTGCTCCTTGGCCTTGGTGACCAGACGCGAGCGCTGACCGCGGTAACCCTTGGCGCGCTCGAGAATAACGCGACGGCTCTTATGGGCGTTTACGGCCCTCTTGACTCTTGCCATTTTCTTAGTTCCTTACGGGGTACGGGTCTAGCGACCGAGAAGCTTCTTGATGACCTTGGTGTCGGCCTTGGCCAGCACCTGGTCGTGGTTCAGGCGGGACTTGCGCTGGGTGCTCTTGACCTCGAGGTTGTGGCGCAGGCCGGCCTGCTGCTTCATGATCTTGCCGGAACCGGTGACCTTGAAGCGTTTCTTCGTCCCGGAGTGGGTCTTCATCTTAGGCATCTTTTTCCTCCAGTTTCGCTGCCTTATCAGCAACTTTGTCAGCCTTGTCGGCAACCTTTTCTGCCCGATCGGCAGCCTTGTGTGCGTTGATCTCGGCTTTGGCTTCCGCTTTGTTCTTCAGCGGGCCAACGACCATGACCATGTTTCGACCGTCAATGGTCGGGCTCGATTCCACGGAACCGAACTCGGCGACATCCTCGGCAAATTTTTGGAGCAGACGTACGCCCTGGTCGGGACGGGACTGTTCGCGGCCACGGAACAGAATCATGGCCTTGACCTTGTCACCGGCCTTCAGGAAGCCCTCGGCGCGCTTGCGCTTGGTCTCGTAGTCGTGCTTATCAATCTTGAGACGGAAACGAACCTCTTTCAGGATCGTGTTCGCCTGGTTGCGCCGGGCCTCCTTGGCCTTCTGCGCAGCCTCGTACTTGAACTTGCCGTAGTCCATGATCTTGGCAACGGGCGGCTTCGAGGTCGGTGCAACCTCGACGAGGTCAAGATCGGCCTCCTGTGCAAGGCGCAGCGCAACATCGATGGCCACGACCCCAACCTGCTCGCCGTTAGGACCAACGAGACGGACTTCGGGGACGCGGATACGGTCATTTGTACGGGGATCGCTGATGCGTCTCTCCTCTTCTCATGCATCGTGGCTACAGCCAGGAGACGGATGTCGCCCGGAGACGAAGAGAGGAAAAACGCGTCTGGATTGTCGGAGAAAACTGCCCGAATACCACAGACGACACCCTGTCTACCCACGTGGAGCGGATTCCTGTTGGAGTCCAGCGCCGCGAAGGCGGAGTGCAACTACCCGGTAACCTAGATGAAGCGGTATGCGCGGGTGGGAGATTATCCACTTTCGTACCGAGACTTGCATCTCGGAGCCCGGTCGAGTCTAACAGAGGAATGCAGTGACCAACAGCAACGAGCAGGATGCAGCCCAGGCAACACGCGATATCGCCGACGTGCCGGCCGTGGAGATCATCACGACGGCATCCGTTCACCTGATGAGCGCCGCCGCGGTCAAGGTGGGCCTGGCCGACGACCCGGAGAACCAGACCGACCTCGACGAGGCGCGCAAGCTGATCACGGCCCTCGCCGGCCTGATCACCGCCGCGGCCCCCGACATCGCCGACATGCACGCGCGCAGCCTGCGCGACGGTCTGCGATCGCTGCAGCTGGCCTTCCGGGAGGCCTCGGCCATCCCCGACGCGATCGGCCAGGGTCCGGGCGAAAAGTTCACCGGGCCGGTCAACTAGGGACGAACAGCCGGCTCGGATGGGTCGCGGTGCGGCTCCCTGAAGTGACCTAGCACCGTGGAAAACCCCGTCGACTCCGGCGGGGGTTTCTGTGGTCGAATTGGTTCGGGCCAGAGCCGCTACGGGGCCACGACCTCAGGTCTGGCAGCGCGGGCACCAGTAGGTGACCCGCAATTCGAGCTCGGTGCGGCCGAGCCGGCCCTGCTCGACCGCGGTACCGCAGCGCCTGCAGGGCTGGCCGGCGCGGCCGTAGACCCAGCTCTGCATGCCGCGCCGGGCATTGCCGGTCGTGATCCGCTCCGTGCGGTCACGGTTCGCCAGGATCAGGCGGCGGGCGAGGGCGACGAGGCCCAGGACATCCGTCACCTCGGCCACCGGCCGGGACGGCAGCAGGCCGCGAAGAAAACCCAGCTCGTTCACGTAAACGTTGCCGAGCCCGGCGAGGTTGCCCTGGTCGGCGAGCGCCACCGCGATGGGTTGCGCGGGACGTGATTCGAGGCGACGCACGGCTTCGGCCGCATCCCAGTCGGGGCCGAGGAGGTCAGGTCCGAGGTAGTCGAGGAGCGCGGCCTCCTGATTGAGCGGCACCACCTCGAGCAGCCCGAGTTCGAAGCCCACAGCCACCCACTCCACCGTCTCGAGAACGATGCGCGCCTGGAACGCGGGGCGGCGCCAGGCGCTCCCATGACGGTAGAGGTGCCACGACCCCTCCATTTTCAGGTGAGAGTGGATGCTGGCCTCCCCTACGCGCATCAGCAGGTGCTTCCCGCGACTGAGAACCTCGTGCACGGTCTGCCCGGTCAGGTCGACGGTGGCGAACGCCGGCACCCGCACGTCGCAGCGGGTGAGCCGGGCTCCGTGCAGGGCCTGGTCGAGGTTCCACGCGGTGCGGTAGACGGTGTCACCCTCAGGCATGCAGCTTCACTCCCCGCGGGGTTACGCCGAATCCGGCCGCGAGCAGGGCGGTGCCCACCGCTGTTCCGATCACGAACACGCCGTTGACGGTCTCCACGCCGAGCTTCGGAACCCGCCCAGCGGTGACCGTGCCGGCAAGGGTCGCCGCGGCGAGGGTCAGGACCGCAGTCGGTCCGCCATTTTCGACGGCGGGTTCACGGTTCCCGTCGGCACGGTTCCCGTCGGCACCGTTCCCGTCGGCACCGTTCCCGGCCGCTTTGTTCCCGGCCGCTCCGTCGAACGCGAGCACGGTCTTGCCGCCGCGTTCGACGTAGAGCACCAGGGCCCCGTCGACGAGCACGACCAGCGCGCCGGCCTTCCGTCCGGGGCGGTGCCCGGTGCCCTCGGGCAGCGGAGGCCAGGGCAGCACCGAGCCGTAGGGGTTCGCCGGGTCGGTGGCGGCGAGGGTGATCGCCACCGGTTCCGGATGCTGTGCCTCGGCGACGTAGGAGCGCAGCCGGTCGATCGTGCCGACCGTGGCGAACTGGGCGGCCCCGAGACCCTCGATGAAGTAGCCGCGCCGGCACCGCCCCATCTCCTCGAAGCCGCTGAGGGTGCGGTAGACGAGGGCGAAGCCGCCCGTCACGCCCTCCCCCATCACCGCGCCCCGGGTGACGATGCCGTAGCGTTCGAGCAGGGTCTCGCCAAGGGCGTGCGCCCGACGGGTGGGCGAGTCATCGGCGACCGGAACGATCGACCAGCGCCCGGATACGGTCGGTGGCCCGGTGCGGGACGGGAGGGTGCCACGCGCGGGGATGCGGCCGCCGTGCAGCCGGGCTCGCGGGGCGGCCCGGCGGGTGCTGTGCGCCGCGCGCCCGCCGGAGAGCAGGGCGCGTACGGGGGCGAAGGTGTCGTTGCCCACCAGTCCCGCCCAGACCAGGTCCCAGAGGGCGGCGGCGAGGCCGGCGTCGTCCTGGCTGCCGACGGCATCCGCGAGTTGACGGAAGAAGAAGGCCCCGCCGCCGGCCAGGGTGGTCAGAATCTCCTGCTGGAGCGCAGTGGTCTCCAGCGGGGTGGGCAGCGGCAGGGTGAGCGGCGCCGTGTCGCGCAGGTGCATGCTGATCCAGCCGTCGTTGCCGGCCAGCGTGCCGGCGCCGGCCCAGAGCACCTCGCCCGTGTTGGTGAGCTCGTCGAGCATGCCCGGCCGGTAGTCTGCGACGCGGGAGGGCAGCACAAGCGTCTCCCAGGCGGATGCCGGGATGCGCGCCCCCTCCAACTGTTCGATCACGGATGCGACCCCGTCGATCCCGCGCAGGCGCCCGCCCACATGCTGCCAGGCCGGCAGGAACCGGCCCATTGTGACCTGGTCGACCGGCTCGACCTCGTGCCGGAGCGCGGCCAGGGAGCGGCGGCGGAGGCGCCTCAGCACCTCGGCGTCGCACCACTCGCTGCCGGTGCCGTGCGGCCGGAACTCGCCCTCAAGGAGGCGGCGGGCCCCGGCCAGCCGCCGGAGGGCGACGAGCGCCACGGCCGGACCGAGCCCGAAGCGCGCGGCCACGTCGGTGAGAGTGAACGGGCCGTGGGTGCGGGCGTACCGGCTGACCAGGTCGCCGAGCGGGTCCGGCACCGGCTCGGTGAACACGGCCGGGACCCCCTGCGGCAGGGGGACGCCGAGGGCGTCGCGAAGCCGGGCGGCGTCTTCGATGGCCGCCCACCACTGCTGCCCGGCGAAACCGACCGGGATGATGCGCCGGGCGTCGAAAAGCACCTGCAGGCCCTCGGCGGCGCCCGGTGACACGGCGGGGTCGAGGCGGGCGGCCACCTCCGCCGTGGTGAGCGGTCCGAGGCCGCGGAGCAGGTCGGCGATGCCCTCGACTCCGCGCGCCTTCCGGTCGGCCGGCAGCCGCTGCAGTTCCAGGTCGGTCTGCTCGATCACGGCCGGGTCGAGCAGCTCGCGCAGCTCCACCCGACCGAGCAACTCGGCCAGCAGGCTGGAATCGAGCGAGAGGGCGGTGGCGCGCCGCTCGGCGAGCGGGGAATCTCCCTCGTACATGAACGCGGCCACGTAGCCGAAGAGGAGGGTGCTCGCGAACGGGCTCGCGGCATCCGTCTGGGTCTCGACCAGGCGCAGGGCGCGACTGTCGATGCGGCGGGTGAGGGCCAAGAGGGCGGGCAGGTCGTAGACGTCCTGCAGGCACTCGCGCACGGTTTCGAGGATGATCGGGAAGGTCGGGAAGGTGCGGGCCACGTCGAGCAGCTGCGCGGCCTTCTGGCGCTGCTGCCAGAGCGGTGACCGCCGGCCCGGGTTGTAGCGCGGGAGCAGCAGTGCCCGCGCGGCGCACTCGCGGAACCGGGCGGCGAACAGGGCCGACCCGCCGACTTCGTCGGTGACCATCTGTTCGAGCTCGGTCGGGTCGAAGACGAAGAGGGAGCTTCCGGGTGGGTCGGACTCGGTGTCGGGGATGCGCACGACGATGCCGTCGTCACTGGCCACGCAGGCCCCGTCGAGACCGTAGCGCTCCCGCACCCGGGCGCCCACGGCGAGGGCCCAGGGCGCGTGCACCTGCAGGCCGAACGGGGAGTGCAGCACCACCCGCCAGTCGCCGAGCTCGTCTCGGAACCGCTCGACGAGGAGGGTGCGGTCGGTCGGGACCTGACCGGTCGCGGCGCGCTGCTCAGCGAGGAAGGTCAGGAGGTTGTCAACGGCCCGCTCGTCGAGGCCGCCGGCCCGGCAGCGTACCCGGGCCTCCGCGTCGGGGAGCGCCGAGACCTCGCGCAGGAACGCGCCGATCGCCTCACCGAGCTCGGCCGGCCGGCCGAGGCCGTCGCCCTTCCAGAACGGCAGCCGCCCCGGTTCACCGAAGGCGGGCAGCACGAGCACCCGGTCGTGGGTGATCTCCTGGATACGCCAGCTCGTCGTGCCGAGGGCGAAAACGTCGCCGACCCGGGACTCGTAGACCATCTCCTCGTCGAGCTCCCCCACCCGGCGGCCGGTGGCCTGGTCGCCGCCGACCATGAAGACGCCGAATAGGCCGCGGTCGGGGATCGTGCCGCCGCTGGTCACCGCGAGCCGTTGCGCGCCCGGGCGCCCGGTGAGGATGCCCGTCTCCCGGTCCCAGACGATGCGGGGGCGCAGCTCGGCGAACTGGTCGGAGGGATACCGACCGGCAAGCAGGTCGAGGGTGGCCTCGTAGGCCGACCGCGGGAGGGCGTGGAAGGGGGCGCTGCGGCGCACGGTGTCGAACCACTCCTCCGCGTGGATGGGTTCGAGGGCGGTTGCCGCCACGGTCTGCTGGGCGAGGATGTCGAGTGGGTTGGACGGCACCTGCAGGGATTCGATCAGGCCGGCGGCCATGCGCTCGGCGGCGACGGCCGCGTGGATGAGATCGGCCCGGTGCTTGGGGAAGATCACGCCCCGGGAGACCTCGCCCACCTGGTGCCCGGCCCGGCCGATTCGCTGCAGCCCGCTGGCCACGGACGGCGGCGACTCCACCTGCACGACCAGGTCGACGGCGCCCATGTCGATGCCGAGTTCGAGGCTGGACGTCGCCACCACGCAGCGCAGCCGCCCGGCTTTCAGGTCGTCTTCGATCAGTGCGCGCTGCTCCTTGCTGACGGACCCGTGGTGGGCGCGGGCAAGCAGCGGCTCGGCCCCGGCGCTCTGGCCGCTGGCGCCCATGAGCGCGGCCGGCGGGCCGGGTGCCGCAGTGCCGACGGGCGCAAGGGCAGGCATCCGCTCGGTCATCACGGCCGGCATCGCGGCGGGCACGAGCTCGTCCTCGAGGCGTTGGGCATAGATCTCGTTGAAGCGCGCGGTCAGCCGTTCGGCCAGACGGCGGGAGTTGGCGAACACGATCGAGGAGGTGTGCGCCAGCACCTCGTCGACGATTGCCTCTTCCACATGCGGCCAGATGGACCCGGTCTGTGGGGCGGCGGCGGCCGTCGAACCCTCCCGCACCGGTGCCGGGCCGACCTGGCTCATGTCGTCGACGGGAACGACCACGCTGAGGTCGAATCGTTTGGTCGACACCGGTGCGACGATCTCCACCGGTGCGGACCCTCCGAGGAACCGGGCGACCTCGGCGGCCGGTCGCACGGTAGCCGACAGTCCGATGCGCTGGGCCGGGCGGGTGAGCAGGTCGTCGAGCCGTTCCAGTGAGACGGCCAGGTGCGCGCCGCGCTTGCTCGCCGCGACCGCGTGCACCTCGTCGATGATGACCGTGTCCACGGCGCGCAACGATTCCCGCGCCGCCGAGGTGAGCATGAGGAACAGCGATTCTGGCGTGGTGATCAGGATGTCCGGCGGCGTTTTGACCAAGCTTCGGCGTTCCGTGGCCGGAGTGTCCCCCGACCGCACGCCGACGGTCACCCGGGGCGGGGCGAACCCGAGACGCTCGGCAGCCTGGACGATGCCCACCAGCGGGGCCCGCAGATTGCGTTCCACGTCGACGCCGAGCGCCTTGAGCGGCGAGATGTAGAGCACGCGGGTTCCCGGCGCGGTGACCCGGTCAGGACGCGCCGAGGCTTCCGAGACATCTGCGGCCTCCGCAGTATCCGCGGCCAGGCGGTCGATGGCCCAGAGGAACGCGGCGAGAGTCTTACCTGACCCGGTGGGGGCCACCACCAGCGCGTGCGAGCCCCGAGAGATGGCGTCCCACGCCCCGAGCTGGGCCTCGGTGGGTGCGGCGAAGGCCTGCGCGAACCAGGCGCGGGTGGCCGGGGTGAATCGGTGCAGAACCTCGTTCATACGACTATCCTCGCCGATCCGCCTGAGCCGGGCCACTCGAACCAATTCGACGGAGATTCTGAGCTAAAACGGGCTTTCCCGGACATCCAGGACCGATTTTGCCACAATCTCCGTCGAATTCGTTCGTGGCGGAGGCGGGGGCGCGGGCGGAACGCGGAGCGCGGGGCCCGGAACCTGGAGCCCGGAACCGCCGACGATGGAAGAGGCCGCCTAGGCGGAGGGCAGCAGCTGCACGGTGAGGGAGTCCACCTGGGTGGCGATGACGTCGCTCGATGACCAGCGAGCCGCGAGCCGGGCGAGGGTCGCGTCGAGCTCGATGCGGGTCAGGCCGTCCACGAGCTCGAGACGCACAATTAGTTCCGGTCCGGCGAGGCGGGCGGCCGGGTCGCCGGGGGCCAGCTCAACCCCGAGCACACTCAGTTCGGTGGACACGGAGTCGGCAAAGGCATCCGCGACGTCGCGACTGGCATAGCTGGGGGTCCAGGGCAGGGACTGGGCGATGGCCCACAGGGCCGGGCGCCGCACCACGAACTCGGTGGGCGCGGTCGGATCGAGCACGACCAGATCGGTGTTCTCCTGAGCCGCGGCCAGCGCGACGCGCACGCCGTCGGCCGGGACCGGCCGGGCCTGCGTGTTCCACGCCGTCATCGCCGCGACCGAGGAGAACACGGGAAGCACCGTGCGGCCGTCGGGCCCGGCCACGGTGATGATCGACAGTTCCTGGGTCTTGTCGACGCGGAGGCCGGCCTCGGTGGTGCCCGATTGGCCGAGTTCGGTCACCAGGGGAACGAGCAGCCGTGAGCCACGGATGGCGTCGACCACCGTCTCTTCGCCGGCCTCCCGAGCCTGGAAGCGGCGCACGGCCGCCAGCAGCGGCTCGGGCGCGAGCCCGTCGTCGTCGCTGTGCATGTTGGGCTCAAACTGTCGTCCCTCCCACGGTTGCCCGGCGGAGTCGCCCCCTCCGGGTCCGCCGGGAAGGCCGGTGGAGCCGAGGTTACGCGCCCGCGACATCCAGTGCCTCGCTCAGGGTGAACGCCCCCGCGTAGAGGGCTTTTCCGACGATCGCGCCCTCGAGTCCGAGCGGTACAAGTTCGCGCAATGCGCGGAGGTCGTCGAGGCTGGAGATGCCGCCGGAGGCGACGACCGGTCGGTCAGTGCGCTCCATCATCTGGCGGAGCAGGTCGATGTTGGGGCCTTGCAGCGTGCCGTCCTTGGTCACATCGGTGACGACGTAGCGCGAGCAGCCAGCCTCCTCGAGACGGGCGAGCACCTCCCAGAGGTCCCCTCCCTCCCTGGTCCAGCCGCGGGCGGCGAGGGTGGTTCCGCGCACGTCGAGCCCGACGGCGACGGCGTCCCCGTGCCGGGCGATGACCTGCGCCGCCCACTCCGGGTTCTCCAGTGCCGCGGTGCCCAGGTTGATCCGGCTGACGCCCGCGTTCAGGGCCGCGTCCAGCGACGCGTCGTCGCGGATCCCGCCGGAGAGCTCGATCTTCACGCCCGTGACCTCGCGGATCACAGTGCGGATGAGATCCGTGTTGTTGCCGCGACCGAAGGCCGCGTCGAGGTCGACGAGGTGGATCCACTCGGCGCCCTGGCGGGCCCAGTCAAGTGCCGCGTCGACGGGGTCGCCGTAGTTGGTCTCGGTGCCGGCTTCGCCCTGGGTCAAGCGAACGGCCTTGCCGTCGGCCACATCCACGGCGGGCAGCAGAACGAGACGGAGGGAAGGGGTATGCACAGTCATGGGTGTCCTCGGTTGGGAATGGTCGCGGCGACCGGGTCAGTCAGGGAAAAGTCAAGGTCAGTTCTTGACTGTGCCGAGCCAGTTATGGAGCAGACGGATGCCTGCCTCACCGGATTTCTCCGGGTGGAACTGGGTGGCGGTAAGCGGTCCGTTCTCGATGGCGGCCAGGAAAGGTTGTCCGTGCTCGGACCAGGTGAGAATCGGTTTCGGGAACGGCGGCATGACGTCGAGGGACCATTCCTGGGCGGCGTAGGAGTGCACGAAGTAGAAGCGCTCCTGCTCGAGGCCATGGAACAGCGTCGAGCCCTCCCCCGGCGTGACCGTGTCCCAGCCCATGTGCGGCAGCACCGGCGCCGTCAGCTGCGTCACGGTGCCGGGCCATTCGCCCAGCCCCTCCGTGTCCACGCCGCGTTCGACGCCGTGCTCGAACATGATCTGCATGCCCACGCAGATGCCCAGCACCGGGCGTCCGCCCGCGATCCGGCGGTCGATGATCTCGTCGCCGTGCACCGCCTTCAGAGCCTGCATGACGGCGCTGAACGCGCCCACGCCGGGCACGACGAGCCCGTCGGCCTCAAGCGCCTGACGGCGGTCGCCGGTCAGCGTCACCTCGGCCCCGGCGAGTTCGAGTGCCTTGACGGCGGAGTGCACGTTTCCGGTGCCGTAGTCGAAGACAACGACGCTGGTCACAGCGCACCCTTGGTCGAGGGGACGCCGGACACCAGCGGGTCGAGCGCCTTCGCCTGGCGGAACGCGCGGGCGAACGCCTTGAATTCGGCTTCGGCGATGTGGTGCGGGTCGCGGCCGCCCTGCACGGTGACGTGCACCGTGAGGCCGCCGTTGAAGGCGATAGCCTCAAACACGTGGCGCACCATGGAGCCGGTGAAGTGGCCGCCGATCAGGTGGAACTCGAAACCAGCCGGCTCGCCCTGGTGCACGAGGTAGGGGCGCCCGGAAATGTCGACGACGGCCTGTACGAGGGCCTCGTCGAGCGGCACGACGGCGTCACCGTAGCGGGAGATGCCGGATTTGTCCCCGAGAGCCTGCTTGATCGCCTGGCCGAGCAAGATGCCGACGTCCTCGACCGTGTGGTGCACATCGATCTCGATATCGCCGCGGGCGCGCACGGTGAGGTCGGTCAACGAGTGTTTCGCGAAGGCCGTGAGCAGGTGATCGAAGAACGGGACCGACGTCTGGATGTCCGACTCACCGGTGCCGTCGAGATTGAGCGACAGGTCGATGCTCGACTCGCTGGTCTCGCGCTGCAGGTGGGCGAAACGGGGCGAGGTGGTCGCGAAAGAGAAGCTCATACGACTAGTTTATTGGCCCGCGCCGTTCACGGCCGCCCAAGTGCCTCGAGGGCGTCGAGGAACGCCGTGGTCTCGGCCTCGGTGCCGGCGCTGACCCGCAGGTGGCCCGGGATGCCGACGTCGCGCACAAGGATGCCTTCCGCCAGCAGCGCCTCGAAGGTGGCCCGAGGGTCCTCAACGCCGCCGAACAGCACGAAGTTGCTCGCACTGCGCAGCGGAGTGTAGCCAAGCCGGGCCAGTTCGCTCACGATGCGGTCCCGTTGCCCGCGGATGTCGTCGACCATGGCAAGCATCGCGGGCGTGTGGACGAGCGCGGCGACCGCGGCAGCCTGGGTGAGCGCGGACAGGTGGTAGGGCAGACGAACCAGGCGGAGGGCATCCGTCACGGCGGGATCGGCGGCCAGATAGCCGACGCGCACACCGGCGAAGGCGAACGCCTTGCTCATGGTGCGGGACACCAGCAGGCGCTCCCGGCCGGGAAGCAGGCTCAGGGCGGTTGGCGCGTCATCCGTCCCGAACTCGGCGTACGCCTCGTCGACGACAACGATGCCGTCGCTCGCATCGTAGACGGCCGCGATCGTTTCCAGGGACAGGGGCGTGCCGGTGGGGTTGTTCGGCGAGCAGAGGAAGACGAGGTCAGGGGCAACCCGGTCGACCCACTCGAGCGCCGTGGCCGGGGAGAGTTCGAACTTTGCGTCACGACCGCCCGCGATCCAGCGGGTGCCGGTGCCGGAGGCCAGCAGAGGGTACATGGAGTAGGTCGGCGCGAAGCCGAGCACGGACCGACCCGGGCCGCCGAAGGCCTGCAGCACCTGCTGAAGAACCTCGTTGGAACCGTTGGCGGCCCAGATGTTCTTTCGGGTGAGGCCGTGACCGAGATAACGGGCGAGGGAATCCCGCAGCTCGGTGAACTCCCGATCGGGGTATCGGTTCACGGTCGTGACCGCCACGGCCAACGCCGCCACGATGTCCTGCGCCACCTCAGCCGGGATGCCGTGGGTGTTCTCGTTCACGTTGAGAGCCACCGGCACGTGCAACTGCGGAGCCCCATAGGGAGTGAGTCCGCGCAGATTATCGCGAAGGGGCAGATCGTTGAGACTGGTCACTCCCCCAATATTACCGGGATGAGACCGGCGGGGGCTCGCCGCGGGTAGTTCACAGGTCGTTCGGAAGCGCCAGCCGCTGACCGGGCTGCACGCTGTCGGACGGCAACTGATTGAGGCTCACAATCTCGGCGATCACCTCGCGCGGATCTGACGTGGGCGCGATTGTCTCGGCAAGTTGCCAGAGCGACTGCCCCGACTTGATGGTGACGTAGTCGAAGGCCGAGGCCACGTGAGCGACGGTCGAGTTCTCGGCGGCGGCGATGCCTCCGTTGAGGGCGACGGCCAGGGCCACGGCCACGAGCGGAAAGGCAGCCAGGGACGTGAAAACGACGCGACCGCGCCGGGTGAGTCGGAGCCGGGTGCGTCCGGTCGCGATGGGGGCGCCTCGTTCAAGTGCAGTGCTCATGTGATACCTCCTGTGAGAAGACGCATCCGACTCTCGGCCGGGAGAGCCGGATGCGAACTTATGTTCCGAATGTATATTCGATTATTCGAACAATCAAGCTTTATTCGGTAGTTTCTGAAATATTTATTCCGACCCACTCGAATACATGTTTGTTTAATGAGCTCAACGCGGATACAGTTTCGATTGTTGATTGACACTCAATCAGGCACCCCCGACATTCGCGTGAATCGGCGGCATTCGCTGCTTGCTGCCAGCGCATCAATCAAAACGAGGAGCGACGAACGTGGCACAGAACACCAGCGGTCCGCGCGACAAGGGCGGCACCAGACGGCGCAAGAGCCTCAGCGAGAAGCAGCTCGCCATCCTCGACGTCATCCAGCGCTCGGTCAGCCAACGCGGCTATCCGCCGAGCATGCGCGAGATCGGCGACGCCGTCGGCCTGTCGTCACTGTCGAGCGTCACCCACCAGCTCAACCAGCTGGAACTGAGCGGTTACCTCCGCCGAGACCCGAACCGTCCCCGAGCACTGGAGGTGCTCATCGAGATTCCGCAGTCGCCCGAAGACACGACGGCCGGAGCCTCGGAAAGTTTCCACACCGGAGTGCAGGTCGGCGACGCCGCCATGGTTCCGCTCGTCGGTCGCATCGCCGCCGGCATCCCGATCACCGCCGAACAGCAGATCGACGAGATTTTCCCGCTACCCCGCCAGCTGGTGGGCAAGGGCGATCTGTTCATGCTCAAGGTGTCGGGCGAATCGATGATCGACGCCGCCATAATGGACGGCGACTGGGTCGTCGTGCGGCAGCAGAAGACCGCCGAAAACGGTGAAATCGTTGCAGCCATGCTCGACAACGAGGCAACCGTCAAGGTCTTCCGCCAGCGCGACGGGCACACCTGGCTACTGCCCCGCAACACCAACTTCGAACCCATCGTCGGCGATCACGCCGAGATTCTGGGGAAGGTTGTGGCAGTGCTGCGGTCGGTTTAGGGCATCAGCACTCAAGCACATCAGCATTTCAGGCGGACTCTTGGTCTCGACGGTTTCGACCAGCGTCGTGGAGACGCGCGCGTGTTGAGTCACCATGGTTATTTCGGTCGGGTCTTGTGAGCCGGGTCTTGTGGGCCGGGCACGAACACTGTTCTTGGTGTCGTGCCCGGCTTTTGTGTGGGTGGAGGCGGGGTCAGGCGGAGACGGAGGAGGTCAGGCGGGCGCGGAGGATGCGGGTGGCGGCGAGCATGTTGTGTAGGGACTGGACGGTTTCGGTGTAGCCGCGGGTTTTGAGGCCGCAGTCGGGGTTCACCCAGAGCCGGGTGGCCGGGATGGCCGCCGCGGCGCGCTCGAGCAGGTCGGTGAGTTCGGACACGCTCGGCACACGCGGCGAGTGGATGTCCCACACTCCCGGGCCGATACCGTGGTCGAAGCCCTGGGACCGGATATCGCCCACCACCTCCATGCGAGAGCGTGCCGCCTCGATGCTGGTCACATCGGCGTCCAGGTTGCGGATCGCGTCGATGACCACCCCGAACTCCGAGTAGCAGAGGTGGGTGTGGATCTGGGTGGCCGCGGCCGCACCGGCCGTCGCCAGGCGGAAGGACCCCACCGACCAGTCGAGGTATTCCGCCTGGTCCTTCTGCTTCAACGGCAGCAGCTCCCGCAGCGCGGGCTCGTCGACCTGGACGATCTGAATGCCGGCCGACTCCAGGTCGGCGATCTCGTCCCGGAGGGCCAGGGCCACCTGCCTGGCCGTCTCGCCCAGCGGCTGGTCGTCGCGCACGAACGACCACGCGAGGATCGTGACCGGACCGGTGAGCATCCCCTTGACGGGCCTGGGCGTCAGCCCCTGCGTGAACGCCGACCACTCGACCGTGATGGGCCGCGGCCGGGACACGTCACCCCAGAGGATCGACGGGCGCACGCACCGGCTGCCATAGGACTGCACCCAGCCGTTCTCGGTGACCGCGAAGCCGTCCAGGTTCTCGGCGAAGTACTGCACCATGTCGTTGCGTTCCGGCTCCCCGTGCACGATCACGTCGAGGCCGATGTCTTCCTGCAGCGAGACGACCCGACGGATTTCGGCACGCATCAGGTCCCGGTAGTCCGCGGTGCTCAGCACCCCCCGTACCAGCTGCGCCCTGGCCCGACGGATGTCCCCGGTCTGCGGGAAGGATCCGATCGTGGTCGTCGGCAGGAACGGCAGCCCGAGGGCCATCTCCTGGGCTGCCACTCGGGCTGCGTAGGCGCCCCGGGTGAAGTCGCCCGGAGCGAGCGCGTCGGCGCGCACCCGAACGGCGCCATCGTGGACTCCGGGAGCCACCCCCCGCGCGTCGAGGGCCGCGGAGGCCGCAGAGAGGTCGATCTCGATGGCACGGCGACCCAGACTGAGGCCGCGGGCGAGTGTGGCAACCTGCGCGACCTTCTGATCCGCAAAGGCCAGCCAGGTCTTCAGGTCGTCGTCCAGCGCCGATTCGTCGTCGACGTCGTGGGGAACGTGCAGCAGCGAGGTAGAGGTGGAAACCGAGATCCGCGGCGAGAGGCGGACCAGGCCGGCCGCCGTGTCGAAGGCGGCGGCCAGGTCGCCGCGCCAGATATTGTGGCCGTCAATGACGCCGGCCACGAGAGTGGTCGTGTCGAGTCCGGGGGTCTCCGCCGGCGCGCTTCCCCGCACGAGGTCAAGCCCGATGGCTTCCACCGGGGTGATGGCAAGAACGGGTAGGGCGTCGTCGAGGCTGCCGTACGGCGCGGCGACAAACAGGGCGGGACGCTCGGCGACGGCGCCGAGGGTGTTGTAGGCGAAGCGGAGGCCGGCGAGGGCATCCGTTCTCGGGATGTCGATGCTCTCGCTGACCAGGGCAGGCTCGTCGAGCTGCACCCATTCGGCTCCAGCGGCGCGCAGCCGCTGCAGGAGGGCGGCGTAGACCGGCACAAGGTCGTCGAGGCGGTCAAGCGGACTGAATCCGGCCGGGGCCTCGTCGCTGGGCTTGCTCAGCAGCAGGAAGGTGACCGGGCCGACGATGACGGGCCGGGTCAGGAATCCGGCCGCCTTCGCCTCCTCGAACTCGCGCACCAGGCGGGTGCCGGCGAGGGTGAACTCGGTCTCGGGGCCGATCTCCGGCACCAGGTAGTGGTAGTTGGTGTCGAACCATTTGGTCATCTCCAGCGGCGGATTCTCCCCTTCGCCGCGGGCGAGGGTGAAGTAGCCGGCCAGGTCGAGGTGGCCGTCCGCGCCCCGCAGATGCGCGAACCGGGCGGGGACGGCGCCCACCGTGCTCAGGGCATCCAACATCTGGTCGTAGTAGGAGAAGGATTCCGGGATGGACGAGTCGTCCCTGCCGAGTCCCAGCTGCACGAGGCGCTTCCTGGTGCTCTGGCGCAGGGCGGCCGCGGTCGCTTCGAGCTCGTCGGCGCTGACCGATCCGGCCCAGAACGCTTCGACGGCCTTCTTCAGTTGGCGGCGCGGCCCGATGCGCGGGTAGCCCAGGATGGTGCCGGCGGGAAAGGCGGGAAAGGCGGAAGTGTGGGTCATGAGTTCTCCTTGACGGGGTGAGGGGCAGGCAGTGCGGAAGCAGGCAGGGTGGGGGTGAGCAGACCGCAGCCGTCGAGCACGGCGAGCACGGTCTCGTGCTGGTTGAAGGCGTAGAGGTGCAGCCCGGGGGCACCGCCGGCGATGAGTTGCCGGGCCAGTTCGGTGGCCTGGCGGATGCCGATCTCACGCTGGCCTTCCTTCGTCGGCTCCACCTCGAGCGCGATCGCCAGCTCGGACGGCAGTTCCTCGCCGGACAACTCGAGGATGCGGCGCAGGCGGGCCGGGCTCGTGACCGGCATGATCCCGGGCAGGATCGGGAATTCGACCCCGGCGGCACGGGCTCGCAGGATGAAGCTGAGGTAGTGGTCGGCGTGAAAGAAGAGTTGCGTGATCGCCAGGTTGGCGCCGGCGGCCTGCTTGGCCAGGAGCGCGTCGATGTCCTGGGTGGCCGACCGGGAGCGCGGGTGGCCGTTCGGGAAGGCGGCCACGGCGATGCGTACCTTCTCCCGTTCCCGCTTGATCGTGCGGGCGGCAGGGAGTCCCGGGATCACGGCCTCGCGGTACGGCACCCGCTCGGCCTGCACCCGGTGGATCAGCTGCACCAGTTCCGCGGCGCTGCCCAGGTCGCCGAGGAAGGCCTCACCCTCCCGAATGCCTTCCGGCGGGTCGCCACGCAGGGCCAGGAAGCTCCGCACCCCGGCGTCCAGAAACTCCCGGATCAGCTGGCTCGATTCCGCGTTGGACGAGCCCACGCAGGTGAGGTGGGCCAGCGGGTCCACGGTGGTGGTGCGCAGGATGTGGGTGAGCACGTCCAGGGAGGAGCGCCGGGAGGAGCCGTTCGCACCGTAGGTGACCGAGATGAATTCCGGGCCGGCCGCGGCCAGCCGCTCGATAGTGGCGTGCAGCACGGAGGTGGCAGCATCCGATGTGGGCGGATACAACTCGAATGAGAACGGGATTTTCCGGCATGCAGGATCCGAGGTGTGGGGCATTGCTCCTCATTCGACAGTTGCCAGTGTCAGTCACCGGGGGCCGGGCGACCGCGGACCGCCCGGCAAGCCAGGCGAGCGTTCGCGGGCGGGTGCCGGGCTCGGCTGTCGCTCCATGCCGCCGGTCAGGAGACCGGCGGCAACGATTGAGAAGACTCTAACAAGCACGCCCGGTGCCCGGCAGGTCTGTGACCGAATATGTCATCAGCTGGCGCCGGAGCGGCTCAGACAGGCCGGAGGAGTGCGGACATCGGCAGGCGAAGGCCTACCGAGGTACGCGGAGCGAAGCCGGCGGGTCAGCCGGTGACGGCCGGCGGCACGGCGAACGGCTCGAACAGCGCCCGAATCTCATCAGTCACCAGAGCCGTAACCCGGGTGCCGGTCTCGGCGTACTCGGTGGACAGCACCGTGCCCTGATCGTGCAGCACCGCGATCAGGTCGCCCCGCTCGTAGGGGATGAGCAACTCGAGCCTGATCGACGGCCGCGGCAGCAGGTCCGAGATGGTCGCGAGCAGTTCCTCGATGCCCTCGCCGGTGCGGGCCGAGACGAAAATGCCCTTCGGCCAGAGTCCGCGCAGCACGAGCCCGTCATCATCGCTGATCAGGTCGCTCTTGTTGAAGACGACGACCTCCGGGATCTCCCGGGCGCCGACCTCGGCGATGACCTCGCGCACTGTGGCAAGCTGGCTCGCCGGGTCAGGATGCGAGCCGTCGACGACGTGCACGATGACGTTGGCGTCGGCGACCTCCTCGAGGGTGGACCGGAACGCCTCCACCAGCTGATGGGGCAGGTTCCGCACGAACCCGACGGTGTCCGTCAGCGTGTAGAGCAGCCCGTCGGCCGTCGTCGACTTGCGCACCGTGGCGTCCAGGGTGGCGAACAGGGAGTTCTCGACGAGCACGCCGGCCCGGGTGATGCGGTTGAGCAGGCTCGACTTGCCGGCGTTGGTGTAACCGACGATGGCGACGGATGGCACAGCGTTGCGCTTGCGGTTGGCCCGCTTGGCCTCGCGAGCGGGTTTCATCTCGAGGATCTGCTTGCGGAGGCGGGACATCCGGGTGTGGATGCGCCGGCGGTCCAGCTCGATCTTGGTCTCGCCGGGGCCGCGCGAACCCATGCCTGCACCGGCGCCGCCCACCTGGCCTCCGGCCTGGCGGGACATCGAGTCGCCCCAGCCGCGCAGGCGGGGAAGCAGGTATTCGAGCTGGGCGAGTTCGACCTGGGCCTTTCCCTCGCGGCTCTTGGCGTGCTGACTGAAGATGTCGAGGATCACGGCGGTGCGGTCGATGACCTTCACCTTGACGACGTCCTCGAGGGCGCGCCGCTGGCTGGGCGCCAGCTCGGTGTCGGCGATGACGGTGTCGGCGCCCATCGCCTTGACGATGCCGGCCACCTCTTCGGCCTTGCCCTTGCCGAGGTAGGTGCTGGCGTCGGGCTTCGCTCGGCGCTGCATGAGGCCGTCGAGAACGGTGGCGCCGGCGGTCTCGGCCAGCGCGGCGAGTTCGCGCATGGAGTTCTCGGCGTCCGCGACGGTCCCGTGCGTGTACAGGCCGATCAGAACGACGTTCTCCAGCCGGAGCTGGCGGTACTCGACCTCGGTGACGTCCTCGAGTTCGGTGGAGAGGCTGGGCACGCGGCGCAGCGCGTTGCGGTCCTCGCGGTCCTGCTGCACGCCGTCGTGACCCTCGTCGTCGTGCGACGGGCCGGATTCGGCCTGCAGAGCCTGCGCGGAGCCGCTGCGGAACAGCGAATAGCCGGCAGCCTTGCTATCAGCGCTGGCGAGAACGCGGGCGACCACGTCGTCGGTGTCGTCGGGCAGATGTGACTCAGTCATTCCTTTAACAATACTTCCTCGATGCACGGTAAGTTCCCTCTATGCCTTCCGACCACTACTTCACCCCGGCACCCGACAGCACCCTGAAACTCCGCCAGGTGACCGTTCGATTGGGAGGCCAAGAGCGCGAGCTGACCACAGCCAATTCGGTCTTCAGCCCGGAGCACATCGACACCGGCACCCAGGTGCTCTTGAACAGCGCGCCGACCCCGCCGCCCGGCGGCGATTTCCTCGACCTGGGCTGCGGCTGGGGTCCGATCAGCCTGCACTTGGCCCTCGCCTCACCCCGCGCCACGATCTGGGCCGTCGACGTCAACGAGCGGGCGCTCGACCTGGTGCGGCTGAACGCGGAGGAGCTCGGCCTCACCAACATCACCGCGGTGCGGCCCGATCAGATGCCCGCCCACGTGGCGTTCCGCACCATCTGGTCGAATCCCCCGATCCGGGTCGGCAAAACCGAACTGCACACCATGCTGCGTACCTGGCTGCCGCGCCTGGAGCCGGGTTCGGATGCCTGGCTCGTCGTGCAGCGCAACCTCGGCTCCGACTCCCTGCAGCGCTGGCTCGACGGCGACCTGCCCGCCGAATTCAGCACCTCACGGCACTCCATCAGCAAGGGCTTCCGGGTCCTGCGGGTGAAACGCCAGGACTAGACCGCGTCGCGGCCCATCGCCCCGAGCTAGTTCTCAGCCGAGGCGGAAGACCCCGTCGAACACGAGTTCCGCCGGACCCGACAGTGAGACGTGCTCGCCGTCCTCGGTCGGAAACATGCGCACGCCGAGCGTGCCGCCGGTGACCTCGACCTGCCACTGGTTCGGGGCACCCGCGCCTGCCCAGTGCCGGGTGGCGAGGGCCGCCGCGGCCGCCCCCGTACCGCAGGAGAGTGTTTCGCCGCTGCCGCGCTCGTGCACGCGCATCCGGATGCGGCCGACACCGTTCACGACGAGCGGATCGCCCGGAAGCACGAACTCGATGTTCGCCCCGGCCGCCGGGTCAGGGTCGAGCTGCGGCACGAAGGTGAGGTCGACGCCTGCGAGCTCGTCGTCGTCGGCCAGTGCCACGACCACGTGCGGGTTGCCCACGTTGATGCCGAGACCGGGGCGGGCCACGGGCAGGTCCTTCGCCCGAACGAGCGGTTCGATACCGTCGAGGCGCCACCGGCCGAGGTCGACCTGGTAGCCGGTTGCGCCGCGCTGCACGTCGCGCACTCCCCCGCGGGTGCCGATGCAGAGCGTGTCGCCGCGGTCGAGCGAGGTCAGGCCCTGCTCTACCAGGAAGCGGGTGTAGACGCGGATGCCGTTGCCGCACATCTCGGACACCGTGCCGTCGGCGTTCCAGTAGTCCATGAACCATTCGGCCGCGTCGTCCTCGGCGAGGGCGATCGCACCGGCGGCCAGGCTCGTGGAGCGCACCGCGCGGATGATGCCGTCGGCACCGATGCCGAATCGGCGGTCGCAGATGGCCCGGATCTGGCTCGGGGTAAGGTCGATCTGCCCGTCGGGATCAGAGAAAAGCACGAAGTCGTTCCCGGTGCCGTGGCCCTTGGTGAAGTTCAGATCAATACCCATGCCGTCCAGTTTAGGAGGCCGGGTCGGCCGCCCAGTGCTCGGCCGGCTGTTCCGGGTCGGCCAGGCGGGTCAGCGCCCGGTCAACCCGATCCGGCGCGTCGAAGTCGATCCAATGGGTGTGCGGGGAACGCTTGAACCAGCTCACCTGCCGTCTCGCGTACCGGCGGGTGAACTGCTGCGTCACCTGGATAGCCTCCGCCCGGCTGAGGCTGCCCGTCAGCTGCCCAAGGGCCTGGGCGTAGCCGATGGCCCGGCTGGCCGTGACACCGGTTTCGAGTCCGCTCGGGATCAGCCCGCGCACCTCCTCGACGAGCCCGCGGGCCCACATACCCTCCACCCGGGCGTCGAGGCGGGGGGTGAGCTCCGCGCGCTGGGCGCGGAGGCCCACTGTGACCGCGGGCATCCAGTAGACCGGCTCGTCGGGCAGGGCGGCGGTGTGCGGCCCCCCGGTCAGCTCCACGACCTCGAGGGCGCGCACGAGGCGCCGACCGTTGCCGGCGCCGATGCGGGCGGCGGCGACCGGGTCCACGGCCTTCAACCGGGTGTACAGGGCACCAGGCCCCTGCTCGATCAGGTCGGCTTCGAGTCGGGCGCGCAGCACGGCATCCGTGCCGGGGAACTGGAAGTCGTAGACCACGGCGGACACGTAGAGCCCGGAGCCGCCGACCAGGATGGGCACGCTGCCGCGCGCCACGATGTCGGTGATCGCGGCGCGGGCCTCCGTCTGGTAGCGGGCGACGGTGGCCTCGTCGGTGACCGACAGCACGTCGAGCAGGTGGTGCGGGACGCCGCGGCGCTCCAGCACGGTGAGCTTGGCGGTGCCGATGTCCATGCCGCGGTACAGCTGCATGGCGTCGGCGTTGACGATCTCCGCCCCCCGACCGGCCTCGGCCAGGCGTTCGGCGAGGTCGAGCGAGAGGTCGGACTTGCCGGTGCCGGTGGGTCCGACGACAACGATCAGCGTCGGGTGGGCGCCGGTCACCGGGTTCGGGCCGGGCACCTGCCTAGCGCTCCCCGTCGGTGACGTCGTAGATCGGCGTGGTGCTGGAACTGGCCACCGCGGGCGAGCCCACGGCCCGGTCGGGTAGGCGCAGGGTCGGCAGGCCGAGGGAGACCGAGCCAGACCCGCCTGCTGCTCCGCCGTGACTGGGCACGCCGCAGGACTCGGCTTCGAGGCGGTCCCAGGCGTCGCCGGCGATGGTGCGCCGGATGCGCAGCGGAGCCCCGTCGACGGAGTCGGCGATCAGGTGGAAGGGGGCCGCCTGGGTGACCGTGACGGTCACGAGGTCGCCCGGACGGGGCAGTTCCGAGCCTTCCGGCACGTCGAAGTGCACGAGCCGGCTGTCAATGGCGCGACCGCTGAGTCGACGGGTGTCGGCGTCCTTGCGGCCCTCGCCGTTGGCGACGAGCAGTTCGACCTCGCGACCGACCACAGCCTGGTTCTCCTCCCAGGAAATCCGCTCCTGCAGGGCGGCGAGGCGCTCGTAACGATCCTGCACGATCTCCTTGGGGACCTGGTCGGGCAGCGTCGCGGCGGGGGTCCCGGGCCGGATGGAGTACTGGAAGGTGAAGGCGGTGGCGAACCGGGCCAGCTCCACGACCCGCAGGGTCTCCTGGAAGTCCTCCTCGGTCTCGCCGGGGAAGCCGACGATGACGTCCGTGCTGATGGCCGCGTGCGGCATCTGCGCGCGCACGCGGTCGAGGATGCCGAGGAACCGCGCCGACCGGTAGGAGCGGCGCATGGCCTTGAGGATACGGTCCGAGCCGGACTGCAACGGCATGTGCAACTGCGGCATGACCGACGGCGTCTCGGCCATGGCGTCGATCACGTCGTCGGTAAAGGCAGCCGGGTGCGGGCTGGTGAAACGGATGCGTTCCAGCCCCTCGATCTTGCCGGCCGCGCGCAGCAGCTTGCTGAAGGCGAGACGGTCGCCGAACTCAACCCCGTAGGAGTTGACGTTTTGGCCGAGCAGGGTGACCTCGATCGCCCCGTCGTCGACGAGGGCCTGGATTTCGGCGAGGATCTCGCCGGGACGGCGGTCCTTCTCCTTACCGCGCAGCGCGGGCACGATGCAGAACGTGCAGGTGTTGTTGCAGCCGACGGAGATGGAGACCCAGCCGCTGTAGCTCGAATCGCGCTTCGTGGGCAGGGTCGAGGGGAAGGTCTCGAGGGAGTCGAGGATTTCGAGCTGGGCCTCGCCGTTGTGCCGTGCACGCTCGAGCATGCTCGGCAGCGACCCCATGTTGTGCGTCCCGAAGACGACGTCGACCCAGGGTGCCTTCTTGAGGATGACGTCCTTGTCTTTCTGGGCCAGGCAGCCGCCGACGGCGATCTGCATGCCGTCGTGGCGGCGCTTGACCGAGGCCAGCTGCCCCAGGTTGCCGTAGAGCTTGTTGTCGGCGTTCTCGCGGACGGCACAGGTGTTGAGCACGACGATGTCGGCTTCCTCCCCGCCGGCCGTCACGTAGCCGGCCGCTTCGAGCGACCCGCTGAGCCGTTCGGAGTCATGCACGTTCATCTGACAGCCGAAGGTGCGCACCTCGTAGGTGCGGGCCCGGCCCTCAGCATCGTGCGCCGCCTGGCTTGGAGCAATCAGAGTCGGCGCGCTCAGGGCCGAGGTGCGCAGGGCCGCGGTACGCAGGGCCGACTGCTGCGGGTCCAGCGTCTCGGCGCTGGAGAATGGGGGCGTAGCGGTGCTGCTGGTCATAGTGGGTACCAGCTTACGCGTGGCACCTCCGAAACCGGGCCGGGTTGCCCCGACCCGCTCCCTACTGGAACCGCACCCGCGATGGCGAACCACCGCGGGAGGCAAGGGCGGCCTTCACCGCCACGCGCACGATGGACGAGGAATAGCCCTTGCGCATCAGGAACGCGTTGAGTCGACGGTCGATGGTCTGGTCGTCGAGCCGCCCGAGCTGCCCCACCCGCTTGACGGCTATTTCGATGGCCCGTTCCGTCTCGTCGTCGGGCATTTCGTCGAGCTTTTCCAGGATGAGGTCCTGATCGAGCCCACGGCGGCGCATCTCCGCCTGCACACCGGAGCGCCCCAGGCCTTTGCGCTCGTGGTGGCTGTGCACGATCTGATCGGCGAGGCGGCCCTCGTCGATGTAGGACAACTCGATGAAGCGCTCGATGATCTCTTCGATCTCGTGCTCAGCGACCTCCGTACCGCCAAGAACTGCGCGGGCCTCGGCCACCGACAGGGACCGGCCGCGCAGCCGCTGGCGCAGCACCCCCTCGGCGTGCTCGCGATCGGCGGCGGCCCGGGACGCCACACCCTCGGGGGTGTCGTCCCCGTCGTCGGCACCGACACCAGCACCGGCACCGACACCGGCACCAGCACCGACACCGACACCAGCACCGACACCGGCAACGCTGTCGACTGCGGGGCCGCTCGACGCCGCCGGACCACCGTCGCCGAGATACGTGACCGGCGCCAGTTGTTCGTCGGCGATCGGCGCCGCCTCGAGCTCGGCCGGCCGGGTCGCGGCGGTGCCGCGGGCCGCGCTCTTGCGACGTGCCGCACTCAGCGACGCGACCTCGTCGGCCGGCTCGAAGTGGACCATGCGCTACGCCCCCTTGCGGGCGGCGAGCTTGGCCTGGAGGGACTCCGCCTTGGCGGCTGCGGCCTCCTTGGCTGCGGCTGCGGCGACCAGGGCGGCTGCGGCGTCGATTGCGGCCTGCGCCTTCTTGGCGGCCGCACCCTCGGGGCTGATCCCGAGCTTGAAGAGGATCTTGTTCTCGATCTCGTTGGCCATATCCGCTTCACGCAGCAGGAAGTTGCGCGAGTTCTCCTTGCCCTGGCCCAGCTGGTCGCCGTCGTAGGTGTACCAGGCTCCGGACTTCTTGACGATGCCGTGCTCGACACCGAAGTCGATCAGGCTGCCTTCCCGGGAGATGCCGATGCCGTAGATAATGTCGAATTCCGCCTGCTTGAAGGGCGGTGCCATCTTGTTCTTGACGACCTTGACCCGCGTGCGGTTACCGACGGCCTCGGTGCCGTCTTTCAGGGTCTCGATACGGCGGATGTCGAGGCGCACCGACGCGTAGAACTTGAGCGCCTTGCCACCGGCGGTGGTCTCGGGGCTGCCGAAGAAGACCCCGATCTTCTCGCGCAACTGGTTGATGAAGATCATGGTGGTGTTGGTCTGACTGAGGCCACCGGTGAGCTTGCGCAGGGCCTGGGACATCAGACGGGCCTGCAGGCCCACGTGCGAGTCACCCATCTCACCCTCGATCTCGGCGCGGGGAACCAGCGCGGCGACGGAGTCGATCACGATCAGGTCAATGGACCCGCTTCGCACGAGCATGTCGGCAATTTCCAGCGCCTGCTCACCCGTATCGGGCTGGGAGACGAGGAGCGCGTCGATGTCGACTCCGAGCTTGCGGGCGTACTCAGGGTCCAGAGCGTGCTCGGCGTCGATGAAGGCGGCGATGCCGCCGTTCTTCTGCGCGTTCGCGATGGCGTGCAGGGTGAGCGTGGTCTTTCCCGACGATTCCGGACCGTAGATCTCCACGATGCGACCTCGGGGCAGGCCACCTATGCCGAGGGCCACGTCCAGCGCGATCGACCCCGTGGAGATCGTCTCGACGGGGGCGCGCTCGTCGCTGCCCAAACGCATGATCGAACCCTTGCCGAACTGGCGGTCGATTGCTGCAAGAGCGGTGTCGAGGGCTTTTTCGCGATCTGCTGATGATGCCATGAGTGATCTCCTTCGGTCGTGCATTCCGGCGCCTATAGGCTGTCGCGTTTGGCTACCGGGACGACCCCGACACCCGCTTTCAACAAGGCATGTGCTCTCTGTCGCTGACACAAACCGACTGTACGCGGCACGTCCGACAGAGCCGGGAACGGGGAGCGGCAGTGGATAAGCCGTCTTCGACTCCTGCTGTGGAGGAGTATATCAAAATGCGAACACGCATTCGAGAATTCCACGGAATCCAGGGCGTGTCGAGCGAAAACTAGCTGCGGGCGGCGGGGAGTCCCGCGCCGTACCAACGGGCCTTCGGGACATCCGTCTCGGCGCAGAGGGCAAGCCAGACGTCGCGCGCCGAAGCACCGCCGGCCAGAGCCTGGTCGGCGGTGCATCCAAACGGGGTCAGGATGAGATCTCGAGTGAGGACGCGACCGTAGCCTTCGCCGAACTCGTCGCTCAGAGCCTGACGGAACTCACTGAGCCGCATGGGATGGAACTAGCGCACCATCATGTCGTCGTAGTTGGCCACGAGCTCGTCGGGCACAGTGTCGGGGAACCTGTCGATTCCCTCGATGATGGCCAGTCGGTCGCCGACTTCCCGCATGATGACCGAGATCGGGGTCTCCAACGCTTCTGCAACGGAAGCCAGAATCTCGGAAGACGCTTCTTTCTGGCCACGCTCCACCTCGCTCAGATACCCGAGGGCCACACTGGCCCTGCTGGCTACCTGACGGAGTGTGCGCCCTTTCTGCAGGCGGAAGTCCCTGAGCACATCGCCGATTTCCTGTCGAACAAGAATCATCGGAACCTCCTTCTCGTACTGATTATGTGTTGCTTATCGAGTACCGTTTTATACTTCTGGCGCCCACTCAACCGGGTGGTTGCGTGTGTTGGATCGCAAGAGTACTACAACCTTGAACACCCTGACACTACCGATATCGACTGGGCTTTTCTTGTGAATATGCTCGTTGTAACCACGGAATTCGGGGAACTATTCCACCGCGTCACGGGCTAACAGCTGCCACACAGCTTCGACGGCCGCGGCCACGGAGGCCGCTCGAATGAGGGCACGGTCTCCGTGCAGCCGGAGCGGGATGACCGATACTTCTCCTCCACGAGCCAGCCCGAGGAACACCGTTCCGGGCTCGTGGCCACCCTGGCCGTCGGGCCCTGCCACACCCGTCGTGGCGATGCCGATGTCGGCGGGCCGGCCGTCGACGGCGAGGCGCGTACGCACGCCCTCTGCCATCTGCAGGGCAACCTGCGGGTGCACCGGGCCGTGCTCCTCGAGCAGAGCCGCGTCGACGCCGAGGAGGGTGTGCTTGAGCGCACTCTGGTACGCCACCACTCCCCCGTTGACGACGACGGATGCGCCGGGGATGCGGATGAGTTCGGCTGTCAGCGCCCCGCCGGTAAGGGACTCGGCCACGGCGATAGTGAGGCCGCGGCGGGTGAGCTCGGCGACGAGGCGCGCGGTGGCATCCGTCGCCCCGGGTATGTCAGCAGGTGACAGGGCCTCGTCGAATGCCGGAGGAATCGGATCAGCCACGGTCGTGCTGGAGCCGGTTCTCGCGCCGCGCGGCCACGAGGTAGTCGAACCCGGTGACGACGGTAACGATGAGGGCGATGGCCATGGCCGTCCAGTTGACCCAGTAAATCCAGTCGCCCAGCAGCAGCCAGAGGGGCACGAGGGCGAGGGAGATCGCCACGGACTGCAACACGGTCTTGAGCTTGCCACCCCGTGACGCCGGGATGACCCGGTCCTTCAGCATGACGAACCGGAACACCGTGATGCCGACTTCACGCACGAGGATGACGATGGTCACCCACCACCACAGTTCGCCGAGGATGGAAAGGCAGACCAGGGCTCCGCCGGTGAGCACCTTGTCGGCGATCGGATCGAGGATCTTGCCGAGGTCGGTGACCAGGTTGTGCCGACGGGCGATGGCCCCGTCGATCCCGTCGGTGGCGATGGCCACGATGAACAGGGCGGCCGCCCACCAGCGCAGCGCGCCGTCCTGACCGGCGTCGGCGAGGAGCATATAGATGAACACAGGCGCGAGCAGGATGCGCACGATCGTGATCAGATTCGGGAGATTCCAGTTGCTGGGCCGGACGACCGGCGTGGATGGTGTGGCCATGGGTCAGTCCCTGTCGGTCAGTTGCCAGGCGTCTTCATCGGGAGATGCGTCTTCTTCAAGGTACCCCTCCGACATTTTGGCGACCGGGTCGTCGGCGTAGCGCGGATCGGGCGGGCCGGGCGTGTGCTGGGCCGCGGACTGGTGAGCTGCGGCGGCCTGAGCGGTGGCCGTGGCAGCGTGGTGTTCGGCGTCGGAGCCGCGCAGCAGGGCCAGCACGCCGGGCAGCTGCTCCACGGAGACGAGCACGTCGCGCGCTTTCGATCCCTCGGAGGGACCGACGATTTCGCGGGACTCGAGCAGGTCCATCAGGCGGCCCGCCTTGGCGAAGCCGACCCGGAGCTTGCGCTGCAGCATCGACGTGGACCCGAACTGGGTCGACACGACCAGTTCCGCCGCTGCGAGGAGCACCTCGAGGTCATCTCCGATGTCGGAGTCGATTTCTTTGCGGGGGGCGACCATGGAGACATCCGGCCGATAGTCGGGGCGGGCCTGCAGAGTGACGTGCTTGACGACGCGTTCGATCTCGGCCTCGTTCACCCAGGCCCCCTGCACGCGGATCGCCTTGGAGGCTCCCATCGGCAGGAACAGGGCGTCGCCCTGCCCGATCAGCTTGTCGGCGCCCGGCTGGTCGAGGATGACCCGGGAATCGGTGACGCTGGTCACGGCGAAGGCGAGGCGGGAGGGCACGTTGGCCTTGATCAGGCCCGTGACGACGTCGACGCTGGGGCGCTGGGTGGCGAGCACGAGATGGATGCCCGACGCGCGGGCCAGCTGGGTGATGCGCACGATCGAGTCTTCGACGTCGCGCGGTGCGACCATCATCAGGTCGGCGAGCTCGTCGACGACGACCAGGAGGTAGGGATACGGCTTGAGGCTGCGCAGGCTGCCGGCGGGCAGCACGATCTCGTTGTTGACGACGGCCTTGTTGAAGTCGTCGATGTGGCGGAATCCGAAGCTGGCCAGGTCGTCGTAACGCATGTCCATCTCCTTCACCACCCACTGCAGCGCCTCGGCGGCCTTTTTCGGACTGGTGATGATGGGCGTGATCAGGTGTGGAACCCCCGCGTAGGCAGCCAGCTCGACCCGCTTCGGGTCGATCAGCACCATGCGCACGTCGCTCGGCTTGGCCCGCATGAGCAGGCTCGTGATCATGGAGTTGACGAAGCTGGACTTGCCGGAACCGGTGGAACCGGCGACCAGGAGGTGAGGCATCTTGGCGAGGTTGGCGAGCACGAAGCCGCCGCCGACGTCTTTCCCGACGCCGATGGTCATCGGGTGGGTGCTGTTCGAGGCCGCCGGGGAGCGGAGCACGTCACCGAGGGTGACGATTTCGCGGTCGGTGTTGGGGATCTCGATGCCGATCGCGCTCTTGCCCGGGATCGGCGACAGGATGCGCACCTCGTTTGAGGCGACGGCGTAGGAGAGGTTTTTGCTCAGCGCGGTGACGCGCTCCACCTTGACTCCGGGGCCGAGCTGGATCTCGTACTGGGTGACGGTGGGGCCGCGGGAGAAACCGGTCACCTTCGCGTCGACCTGGAACTGGCGGAGCACCTCGGTGATGGACTTGACGATCTCGTCGTTGGCCGCCGACCGGGCCTTGGCCGGCGGGCCCTTGGTGAGGGTCGTGTCCGAGGGCAGCAGGTAGGGTGCGGCGGGCTGGTCTGATGCCGGCGGAACCGGGGCCGGCACCAGGGACAGGCGCGTGTCGGCGGAACCGGCGGCCCCACCGGCCGCGGCCGGGTCGAGTGCGTCGAATCCTGCTCCGGTCAAACCGGGAAGAACCTCGGTCAGGCCCGTCTGGTCGTCGGCCTGGAGCCCGGTCGACGAGCCCTGCGGCAGGTCGATCGCGCCCGTGAAACGTTTGAGGACGTCTTCGGCTCGGAGCAGGTCTTCGAGCACCTCGGTGCCGTAATGGTCCTGGTTGGGACCGGGGGTCGTCGGCGTCGTCTCCAGCGCGGTGTCGAAGCTGCCTCGTTTGTCGCCGCCGAGCAGGGTGCGCAGCGGGTCGGCGCCGTGCGGGCCTGCGGCGTTCGGATCGTCGGCGGGGGTACCGGCGCCGTTCGGGCCGAGCGGCCCGCCGAAGTCAGGGTCCTCCTCGCGCTTGCTCGTGTTGCGCCGCCACCAGGGCAGCGCTCCGGCATCTCCGTCGTCATCGTCGACCCCGTCCAGTTCGACCTGAACGGCCTTCTCATGCTTCGCTTCCCGGGCGGCGGCGCGCTCCTCGGGATCGGGGAGCTGGGCCCCGAACAGCCAGGCATAGAGCTCCCGGCTGCGTTCACCAATGCGGTTGGGCGGGGTCTTGGTGATGATGAAGAGGCTCAGGGCAAGAAGCAGGATGACGACGATGGTGGCACCGATCGCCGTGGTCAGGTAGATCAGGGGGGCAGCGATCATCCAGCCGATGACACCGCCGGCCAGTGCGAGGGTCTCCATGCCGTCGCTGGGGGCAGGCTGGCCACCGAAGATGTGGCAGAGACCCGACACCGAAACGAGTAGCACGGATAGTCCGATGCCGATGCGGCCGTTGTCGTGCACCGAACTGGGTTTGCGGAACAGCCAGACGGAGAAGAGCAGCATGATCACGGGCAGGGCGAACGCGACGCGGCCGAACAATCCGCCGAAGGTCCAGGCGTCGAGGGTCTGGGCGACCGCGTTGTTGATCAGGAACCACTCGATCACGGCGCCGGAGACTGAGAGCAGCACGAGGAAGAAGGGCAGGCCGTCGCGGCGCTCTTCTTTGGAGAGCTTCTCCGGGCCGAGCGCGCGGGCAGCCCCGCCGGTCACGTGGGCCAGGGCCGTCCACGACCGCACGAACAGGCTCGGCTTGACCTCGACCGCGGTGAACTTGACCGTCTTCTGAGCGGCGGTGCGGGCTGCGGGCTTGCGCGCCGGGGTGCCGCGCGCAGGCGTGCTGCGGGCGCGACCGTTCGACTTAGTGCTCGTAGCCATGCAACCACGGTACTTCGATCCCCCGACATTGGGGCTTAGGCACGCCAAAACGCCTGCGGGCGGCGATCAGCGACCGCGACGTCAGGGCTGGGCGGACGCGCGGCATCCGTCGCCCTCGGCGGGATCAGGCCTCGATCACCAGAGGGACGATCATCGGGCGGCGACGGAAGGCGGTATTCACCCAGCGGCCGACCGTGCGGCGCACGATCTGCTGCAGCGCGAACGGGTCGCGCACCCCGTGCTCGGCGGCTTCCGCCAGGGCCGCCTCGATTTTCGGGCGCACGGCGTCGAACACCGAGGCGTCTTCGGCGAAGCCCTTCGCGTGGATCTCGGGCCCGACGATCACCTTGCCGGTGGCGGCGTCGACCACGATGATAATCGAGATGAATCCCTCCTCGGCGAGGGTTCGGCGGTCCTTGAGGTCGGCCTCGGTGATCTCGCCGACGGTGGAGCCGTCGACGTAGACGTAGCCGAGGTCCAGCTGGCCGACCTTGGTGGCCACACCGTCCCGCAGGTCGATGACCGTGCCGTCCTCGGCAAGGAGCACGTTCGCCTCCGGCACGCCGGTCTGCACCGCGAGCTTGGCATTGGCGACCAGGTGCCGGTATTCGCCGTGCACGGGCAGCACATTCTTCGGCTTCAGGATGTTGTAACAGTAGGTCAGTTCCCCGGCGGCGGCGTGCCCGGAGACGTGCACCTTCGCATTACCCTTGTGCACCACTGTGGCGCCCAGCTTGGTCAGGCCGTCGATGATCCGGTAGACCGCGTTCTCGTTGCCGGGAATCAGGCTGGACGCCAGGATGACGGTGTCGCCGTGGCCGACTTCGATCTGGTGGTCCTGGTTGACCATCCGGCTGAGCACGGCCATCGGCTCCCCCTGCGAGCCCGTGGACATGTAGACGATCTTGTCGCCCTGGATGTTGCCGGCCTTCCTGAAGTCCACCAGCACACCCTCCGGCACCCGCAGGTGGCCGAGGTCGGCGGCGATGGTCATGTTGCGCACCATCGAGCGGCCCAGGAGCGCGACGCGGCGACCGTTCGCGTGGGCGGCGTCGAGCACCTGCTGCACCCGGTGCACGTGGCTGGAGAAGCTGGCCACGATCACCCGTCGGGGAGCCCGGGCGATGACGTCGTCGAGGACGGGGCCGATGGAGCGTTCCGTGGGTGTGAAGCCCGGGACATCCGCGTTGGTGGAATCGACCAGGAACAGGTCGACGCCCTCGGTGCCGAGGCGCGCGAATTCGCGCAGGTCGGTGAGGCGGTTGTCGAGCGGCAGCTGGTCCATCTTGAAGTCGCCGGTGTGCAGCACGGTGCCGCCGGCGGTCTTGATGGCCACAGCCAGGGCGTCGGGGATGGAATGGTTGACGGCGACGAACTCGAGGTTGAACGGGCCGAGCCGTTCCGTCTGGCCCTCCTTGACCTGCAGCGTGTACGGCGTGATCTTGTGTTCCTTGAGCTTTGCCTCGATAAAGGCGAGGGTCAGGCCCGAACCGATCAGCGGGATGTCTGCACGCAGCTTCAGAAGGTAGGGGACGGCGCCGATGTGGTCCTCGTGGCCGTGCGTGAGCACGACCGCGAGGATGTCGTCGAGGCGGTCCCGGATGGGGCTGAAGTCGGGGAGGATCAGGTCCACGCCCGGCTGGTGCTCCTCGGGGAACAGCACCCCGCAGTCGACGATCAGCAGCTTGCCGTCGATCTCGAACGTGGTCATGTTGCGGCCGATTTCGCCGAGGCCACCGATCGGCGTGATGCGGAGGGTTCCCGCTGTGAGCGGGGCCGGGTCGTACACATCGATGGGCACAGGCCCTCCTCGGGGTTCGGTGGAGCGGTCAGCGTGTCGTTCCGGCGACCTTCGGCAGGGCGCCGCCGGCCGCGGCATTGCGGTCCGGGCGGAAGTTGGAGAAGTTGACCCCGGGGATGTTCTTGACCAGGTCTATTTCGTCTTCGATCTGGGCGGCTTCCCACTCCTCCGGGCCGACGAGGGGCAGGCGCACGCGCGGGCTGTTGATTCGGCCGAGGCCGTGCAGGATGTACTTGACCGCGACCGTACCCGGAACGTGCGTCATGCAGGCCCGCACCAGCGGTTCGAGCTGCTGATGCGCGGCGGTGGCCGCCTTCAGGTCGCCCGCATTCACGGCGTCGACCATCTGGCGATACGGGGTGGCGGCGATGTTCGCCGTGACCCCGATCAGGCCGGTCGCCCCGATCGAGAGGTGCGGCAGAACGTTGGGGTCGTCGCCGGAGAAGTACATCAGGTCGGTCTGGTTGAGCACGCGGCTGACCTGGGCCAGGTCACCCTTGGCGTCTTTGACGGCGAGGATGTTCGGGTGCTTCGCGGCCCGCAGGATCGTCTTGTATTCGATCGGGATACCGGTGCGTCCGGGGATGTCGTAGAGGATCACGGGCAGATCCGTGGCATCCGCGATCATGCGGAAGTGGGTGAGAACGCCGGCCTGGGTGGGCTTGTTGTAGTACGGGGTGACGATCATGTTGCCGTCGGCGCCCGCCTTCTCGCTCTGCTTGGCAAGCTGCATGGCGTGGGCGGTCTCGTTGGACCCGCCGCCGGTGATGATCTTCGCGCGTCCGCCCGAGATATCCTTGCCGACCTCGACCAGGCGAATCTTCTCCGCGTCGGTGAGGGTAGACGTCTCACCGGTGGTGCCGGTGACGACGATGCCGTCCGCTCCGGCGTTGATGACGTCGTCGATGTGCTGGGCAACGCCCGCCCAGTCGACTTCGCCGTCGGCGGTGAAGGGAGTCACCAGGGCAACGAGGACCTGGCCGAAGGGATTCTGAGACATAGACACGAGGGACAGGCTACCGGTCAGTGTGCGGCCGCGCACCGCCGCGGCGTCACGTTACGGGGCGACGCGACCGTTCTTGTTGAAGGCGGCGTAGGTGAGCGGCATCAAGGTCGCGAACTGGTCTTCCATCTTCTCGGCGCACATCTCGATCTCGCGCTGCGGGAACGACGGGAAGTGGGTTCCCTCGCGCTTGGTACGCAGACTGAGAAAGTTCATCAGCGACCGGGCGTTCATGGTCACGTACATCGAGGAGAAGATGTTGAGCGGCAACACGATGCGGGCAACCTCGCGGGCCACGCCGGCTTCGAGCATCCGTTGATACGACGCGTAGGCGTGCGCGGAGGCCTCGCGGGTCAGCTGGTCGACCAGCGCGGCCTGCTCGGCCGTGCCGGGCAGGAAGTCGTAGGCGCCGGGCTTGCCGACCTGCACGAGGTTGCGGGTCGGGGCCGGAACGTAGAAGACCGGATTCAGCTCGCGATAGCGGCCCGATTCCTCGTTATAGGAGGCGATGCGGTGCCGCATGAACTCGCGGAATACGAAGATCGGCGCCTGCACGTAAAAGGTCATCGAGTTGTGCTCGAACGGCGAGCCGTGGCGGTCGCGCATGAGGTAGTTGATCAGCCCGGCGTCACCCGTGCTCGGGGCGTCGCCGTCCGATTCCTCGAGCAGGGCCTTGGTCAGGGTCTGCTCCCCCTGAGTCGACACCCGTGCGGCGAACAGCACATCGGAGTCGTGGGCGCTTGCGCGCACCAGTTCGACGGTTACATCGGAGCGGAACTCAATTTCAGACACGGCTAAACGATACCTGCTGCACGCGTAACCTGTCGTCACACGGACCCGCCCGGCCCGAGATCCTTGTAACGTCGCAGCATGAGTTCGACCTCCGCCCTGATTCTCGTGCTGGTTCTTGTCTCGGGCACCACCGTGCTGGGCCTCTTCTGGCGGTCCCGCCAGGGGCGCCCCATCGTGGTCAACCCGGCGGCTCCGGAGGCGCTCGGCGTGCCGGACGCGCTCACGCCGGCGGATGTCAGCAGCCGGGTTCCGTTCGGCGCGAACGCCACGCTCGTGCAGTTTTCCACTAGTCACTGCGCCCGCTGCCCCGGCACCCAGGTGCTCCTCGCCGGCCTGGCCCGGTCCCGTCCCGGCGTCGCGCACCTGGACGTCGACCTGACCCACCGCCGCGACCTCGCGAACCGGTTCGGGATCCTGCAGACCCCGACCACACTCATCCTCGACGGAACCGGTCAGGTGCGCGCCCGGATCGGCGGCGTTCCGAACCGGGCCGGCGTCCTCCGGCAACTCGACGACCTCACCGGGAGCAGCCATGCCCAGTTCGCCCGCTGAGCCCCGGCCGCAGCCCTCCGCGCGCCGGGCCCGCCCGGATCGCCCGGACCTCGACCCGCGCGGACCACGCTTCGGCGCCGCGATCACGGCCGTTCTGCTCCTGGTGGTGGTGTTCCTGTCGCTGACCGGGGCATCCGTTGCCGCCTTCGTCCTCCTCACGATCCTGGCGGCCCTCTTTGCCTGGGGTGCGTTCGCCGGCGCCGGGCGGCACCCTTACGGCGTGCTGTTCAAGACCGTCGTGCGGCCGCGGCTCGGCCCGCCCACCGCACTGGAGAAAGCGGCCCCGCCGACGTTTGCGCAGGGGGTAGGGCTGCTGGTCACCGTGACCGGCGTGGTGCTCGGTCTGGCCGGGCTGACGCCCGCTGTGGGCGTCGCTGCCGGCGTCGCGTTCGTCGCGGCGTTCCTGAACGCCGTGTTCGATTACTGCCTCGGCTGCCAGTTGTACCTGCTCCTGGTGCGTGCCGGCATCCTCGGACGCGGGCCGACGCCGCTGGCCGGGAGCTGACGGCCGCCGCAGCTCCATCCCTGATCATTGGCTGAGAGTGAACCCTATGTGGGCCGAGGCGACAGTTAGGCTGAAGCTTCACCTCAGGAGGCAACATCATGGCACTCACCAGCGAAGCAACAACTGTCTGGACCGGCGATCTGAAGTCCGGCAGCGGTACCGTCACCCTCGACTCCTCCAAGACCGCCGAGTTCCCGGTCACCTGGCAGGCCCGGTCCGTCGGCACCCCGAACACCACCAACCCGGAAGAGCTCCTCGGAGCCGCCCACGCGGCCTGCTTCTCGATGGCGCTGGCCAACGGCCTCAGCGCCGGCGGACACACTCCCGACAGCATCCAGACCACCGCGGCCGTGACCTTCGAAGCCGGCGTCGGCGTGGTGGGCAGCCACCTCCTGGTCAGCGCCAAGATCCCCGGCCTGACCGAAGAGGAGTTCGCGGTCTACGCCGAGGACGCCAAGGCCAACTGCCCGGTTTCGAAGGCGCTCGCGGGCATCCCGATCACCATCGAAGCCGAGCTGGCGTAGGCGCGGCCCGCACACAATGCGAGTTCTCGTCTCCGGTGCGTCCGGACTGATCGGCACCGAGCTGAGCGCACAGCTGCGCGCGGCCGGCCACACCGTGGCCCGCCTGGTGCGCCGCGATCCGCGCGGGGCCGATGAATTCCGCTGGGACCCGGCCGCGCTGAGCATGGACCAGGGCGCCCTCGACGGCGCCGACGCCGTGATCAACCTGTCGGGGGCATCCATCGCCCGTCTGCCGTGGACGAAGGCCTATCGCCGGGAGATCCGTGACTCGAGGGTGCAGGCCACACGCACGCTGACGGATGCCATGGGCCGGCAGGCGACACCGCCAGCCGTGCTGCTCAATGCGTCGGCCGTGGGCATCTACGGCGACCGTCCGAGCGAGGTGCTCACCGAGAACTCCCCGGCCGGAAATGATTTTCTGGCGAAAGTCACCAGAGACTGGGAGGCCGAGGCCGCACGTGCGCCGGAGTCGACCCGTGTCGTCACCCTCCGCACCGGGCTGGTCATCGCCCGCGGCGGCGCCCTGAAGCCGCTTCTGCCGATCGTCAAGCTTGGCCTGGGCGGCCCGCTCGGCCGCGGCACCCAGCACTGGCCGTGGATCAGCCTGCACGACGAGGCCGCGGCCGTCGTGCACCTGCTCACCTCGACGCTGTCGGGTCCGGTCAACCTGGTCGGCCCGACACCGGCCACCGCGAACGACGTCATCCGGGCCGTTTCAGCCGGGCTGCACCGCCCGTTCCTGGTGCCGGTGCCGGAATTCGTGCTGACGCTCGTACTGCAGGATGCCGCTCGCGCACTGCTGCTCGCCGACCAGCAGATCGTGCCGGAGAGGCTGCACACAGACGGTTTCGTCTTCACCCACAAAACCGCGGCCGAGGCCGTGGCCTGGATGCTCAGCCGCCCGTAGTTCTGACGGTTCGTGGCCTCGGACGGCCAAGGCGCCACCCTGCCCGGGGTTCGGGCGCGGTCGGGGATGCGGGCGCGGTCGCAGCGGGCCGAGGGCATCCGTCGCGACGTAAACTCGGAGAAAATCGGGACACGCCGCATTTTTCGGCTGCTCCGGCGGCGTGTCGCGAAAAACTTTGCATTTAGCGCGCGGTGATGGATGCCGGTGAGCTGGTTCGAGGGCCGGGTCACCGGATTTCGGCGGGCTCACGCACCGGTGGAGGCTAGGCGCGCTCGAGGGAGATCGCGGTACGGATGGCGCCGCGGGCGCGACGGCGGTCCCCCGATGAGTTGTAGGCCAGGCCGAGCCTGAACCAGGCGCGCCAGTCGTCGGGGGCGGCATCGACGGCCGCCCGGTAGATCGGGAATTCGGCGTCGGCCTCGTCCCGCATGGGGCGTCCGCTCGGCCGGATCGGCAGTTCTTCGACGGGGAGCCCGCCCTCGGCCTCCAGCCGGCGCACGAGCCGCTCGGAGTTGCGCCCGAACCGGAGTTCGGCGACCAGCGCCCAGACTCCGACCAACGGGAGCACGAGAAGCGCCACCCCGATCACGATGCCGATGATTTCGCCGCTCTGCAGGAATAACACCGCTCGCCAGCCGACGAGAACCAGGTAGAAGACCAGCAGCAGGGCCATCAGGCCGGCGGCAAGGCGGCCCTTCATACGGCGGCCTCACCCGGGTGGGCAGTTGTGGCCGTCGTCGGCGCACCCAGTCCGAGATCGATGATCTGGTCGAGCCCGACGGTGACGCCGACGGCCGTGCGGGTGGCCGCCAGGGCCAGCAGGATGCCACGTTCGTAGGATGCGGCCGACAGGGTGTTGTGGCTGATCGTGAGGGTCTCCCCCGCACCGCCGAAGAACACGTCCTGGCGGGCGAGCATGCCGTCGAGGCGCAGGCTGTGCACGGGAATGCTCGACACCTGCTGGCCACGAGCGCGCTGGTCGGTGTGCGGCGCCGACACCGGCCCGATTTCGGCCCTGGCCCGCCCGATCAGTTCGGCGGTGCGCACGGCCGTGCCCGATGGAGAGTCCACCTTGCCGGCCCGGTGGGCCTCGACGATCTCGATCGAGTCGAAGAAACGGGCGACGAGCACCGACAGGCCGGTCGCGATGACCGACGCCATCGAGAAGTTGGGGATGATGACGACGCCGATCTCATTCTGCCCTGCGAGGCGGGCGGAGAGGGCATCGATGCGGTACTGCGACCAGCCCGAGGTGCCCACGAGCACGCGCAGGCCGTGGTCCACCGCGAAGTCGACCACGCTTTGACTGACCCCGGGCAGGGTCAGGTCGATCACGATCTCCGCGCCGATCATCTCGGACAGGTCGCTCTTCGAGTTCAGGCCGGCGACGAGGACGTACTCCTCGGACTGCTCGACGAGACCCGAGACCAAGCGGCCCATCGTTCCCGATACGCCGACGATGGCCACCCGTGTTTTCATGGGTCCAATCTATCAATCGCGGGGCATCGAGTTAGCCTTGGGCCATGCCTGACTCCCCCGCCCTTGCCTTCACCGCTGTGTCGGTGACGGATGCCGGCTCCATCGTGCTGCTCACCCAGTACTTCAGCGATCGGGAGTCGGGCTTCCCGGCCGCGCAGGGCCGGTACCGCACCACGTTCCCCGATCCGGTCCAGTTCCTGCCGCCGTCCGGGGTGTTCCTGTTGGTCTGCGAGCAAATGGGACCGGCCGAACGAGCGTTTGTGGGGTGTGGCGGCATCCGTCGTCTCGAGGACTCCCCGACCGGAAATGTGCGGTTCGAGATCAAGCATCTCTGGCTGCAGCCGCAGGTGCGCGGGCGCGGATGGGGGCAGTCGCTGCTGACCGAGCTCGAACGACGCGCCCGGGAGTTCGGCGCCGACGACGTCGTGCTCGACACCAACGCGAGCCTGACCGCGGCCGGAGCACTCTACGCGCGGTCGGGCTACGAGTCCTGCGCGCCGTATAACGACAACCCGAATGCCACGACCTGGTATCGCAAGAGCCTCACCCGGAAGACGGACGGAGCCGGGCCAGCCGAGAGCCGGCCGCCCGGAACCCGCCTATCCACCTAGAACAGGAGCGGGTCCGGCAGACCGGTGCGCAGCTCCACGGGGAGGTGCCCGGTGTCGTTGTGGGTCAGCAGCGTCCAGGGGCGGCCCGGTTTTTGGTGCAGCACGGTGAGGCCGCAGTTCGCCTGGTTGATGCTGATCCACCGCCAGTCCGGGGCGCCCAGTACCTCCCGCACGAACCAAGCGATGACGAAGTTGTGGGTGATCAGCAGGTCGTGGCGTTCGCCGCGGCGCGGCTGGAGGAACTCGGCCACGGCGTCGCCCATCTGCGCGCTGCCGGCCTCGATGTCGGCCTCAGTGACCCTACCGAAGAACGGCGCATAGGCCGACGGCGTCTCCGGCGCCCTGCCGGAGGGGATGCAGTCGAAGAGCAGCGGGCTGGGCACCGAGGTCAGGGCCGGCAGTCGCTGCGCGATGATTTTCGCCGTGTCGGCGGCGCGCTGCAGCGGGGAGTGCCAGGCGTCCGTGAACGGCACGCCGCCGAGACGCTCGGCGATCAGCTGAGCCTGCCGGGTGCCGCGCGCGGACAGAGGCCCGTCGGGCATGCCGTGCTCGGCATCCTGCTGTTCACCGTGACGAACGAGGTAAATGTAATGGTGCAAGGGGATCTCTCTCAGTCAGGAGCCGCACATCAGCGTGTGGCCCCGGCTTTGGGTCTCGGTGGTTCTGGGCATTCAGTATCTGGGCACTGAGTTTTTGGGCTCCGAGTTTTTGGGTACCGAGTTTCTGGGCTCGACAGTTCTGCTCAGGAGGGCACAAAGGTCGGCAGGATCGCGGCGAAGACGTCGTCGTCGAGCGCGCCGACCGCGGAGATGGAGAGCGAGCCGGCGGCCAGTTCGGCGGCGAGGTTCTGAACGTCGTCGGCCGTGACGCGCGCGAGCCGGCGGAGGGCCTCGTCGAGGTCGATGAACTCGCCGAGGGTGATTTCGGCGCGGCCCAGCCGGGACATCCGGGTATCGGAGTCTTCAAGGGCGAGAGCGGATGCGCCGGACAACTGACCCGCGGCCCGCTTCATCTCGTCGGCCGTGACGCCGTTGTCGGCGAGTCGGTGCAGCTCGCCCAGCATCAGCTCGGCCACCTGGCCGGACTTCGCCGGGGTGCAGCCCGCGTACATGCCGAACAGTCCCGCATCCGAGTAGCCGGGCGCGAAGGAGTAGACCGAGTAGGCCAGACCGCGCTTCTCGCGGATCTCCTGGAACAGGCGCGAGGACATGCCCCCGCCGAAGATCGAGGTGAGCACGCTCATGGTGACGCGCCGCTCGTCGGTGGCCAGGAGGCCGGGGAAGCCCATCAGGATGTTCGCCTGTTCGAGCGGGCGGCGCACGATGGTGACCGGATCACCCTGACTGAGGGCGGCGGGGGCTCCGGACCGGCGGCCGACCGGGGGCGCGAAAACACTGAGGTCCCAGCCGGCGAGGGCGAGGGACCGGGTGACTGCTGCGACCAGCACGTCGTGGTCGACCGCGCCGGCCACGGTGACGACCAAGTCTTGTGGGCGGTAGTTCGCCCGGTAATGCTCTAGAACGGCGGCATGGGTGGCCGCACGGATCGTGTCGGGACTGCCGCCGATCGGGCGCCCGAGCGCGTGATCTCCCATGACCGCCTCGAAAAAGCGCTCATTGGCGACGTCGGCCGGGTCGTCGTCGGCCATGGCCAGCTCTTCGAGGATGACGCCCCGCTCGTTCTCAAACTCAACCGGGTCGAGCAGCGACGACGTGAGCATGTCGGTGAGCACCTCGACCGCCATCGGCAAGTCTTGGTCTTGCACCTTGGCGTAGTAGCAGGTGTATTCCTTGGCCGTCATCGCGTTGTGCTCACCGCCGACCGAGTCGAAGGCGATCGCGATGTCGAGGGCGGTGCGCTTGGCGGTGCCCTTGAACAGAAGGTGTTCCAGAAAGTGGGTAGACCCGAAGTGGCCGGGCTCCTCGTCGCGGGAGCCGACCGCGACCCAGTAGCCGATGGTCAGGCTGCGGCTGCCGGGAACGTGTTCCGACACGATGCGCACACCGCTCGGCAGCACGCTGCGGCGCACCAGGGAATCACCTGCCGCGCGGAACGAGAGTTCGGGCAGATCCAGAGAGAATTCGACGGCACCGTTCATGACTAGACCACCTTACGTCACGGCGCCGACGCGGCCCGGGTGCCGGCACCGGTGTTCGGCCGGCACCGGTGCGTCAGGCCGAGATCCGGTCGAGGTCCACCATGTCGCTGCGGGTCAGACGGATGCCGGCCGCCGTCACGAGGGCGTCGACCTGTTCGGGCTGGCTGGCACTGGCCACCGGCGCCACGACCGGCCCCCGTGCGAGCAGCCACGCGATCGCGATCGCCGCTGGCGGCGCCTCGTGCTCCTCGGCGATGCGGTCCAGCACCGCGAGCACGCGGAATCCGCTGCGGTTGCGGTATTGGGCGCCGCGGGAGCTGCGAGTGGTCTTCTCCAGATCGGCCTTCGACCGGTACCGGCCGGCCAGAAATCCGTGGGCGAGCGCGAAATAGGGGAGCACCGCCATTCCCTGGGCGCGGGTGACGAGGGCGAGAGAGGATTCGAATGCGGTGCGGTGCAGGAGGCTGTACTGCGTTTGCAGGGCAACGAAGCGGGGCAGGCCGTTCGCCGCGAGAACCCGGGCCTCCATCAGGCGTTCGGCGGAGAAGTTGGAGGCGGCGAGGTAGCGCACCTGGCCGCGGCGCATGAGCACATCGACGGCGCCGAGGCTCTCTTCCAGCGGCACTGTCGGGTCGTCGAAGTGGAAGTGCAGCAGGTCGATGTAATCCGTCCCCAGCCGGTCGAGGGAGGCGTGCACGGCGCCGATGATGCTGCGGGAGGAGAGCCCGGGGTTGTCGAGGTTCTTGCCGATCTTGGTGGCGATGACGGTGCTGTCGCGCGTTCGGCGCGAGCGCAGCCAGGACCCGATGATCACCTCGCTGCGGCCGGAGGTGTAGCTGTCGGCCGTGTCGAGGAAGTTGCCGGCCAGGTCGCGGTGGCGGTCGAGGATGCGGTGGCTCGTGGCGCCGTCTGCCGTCCACCCGAACACGCTCGTGCCGAGTGCCAGCGGGTGCACGGTGAGGTCGGTGTCGGCAATCGTGCGGCGGAGCGCCAGGGGTGACGCCCCGGTCGCGGGGGCGGCCTGCGGGACGTACAGATCCGGGATCGCGAGCGGGGGCGGGGGCAGAAAAACCGCCTGCGGGGCGGTCGGGATGGACGTCGAGATCGGAGCCGGGCCCTGTCCGGTCGGATGAGCGGGCAGGCTGGTGGTCGTACGGCGGGAACCATGCATGCCCGGACGCGGCATCCGTCGTCTCCCTTCGGTTGAGCCGAGGTTATCCCCGGGGCCGAACGTTGCGAAGGACACGCCTGGACCGTTACCAAACCGTGCGCGCATTGGGCCTGAACCCCGCCGCCGGAAGCGGAGAACCAGTTCCCAGAGTGTGAAGTTAGAATTGGGGGAACCGATTCCTGAGTAGCGGCCGCCCAGGCAACGCCCCCCGCCTGCCCGAATCATCCGCGAAAGAAGGATCCATGACGCAGCTCGCCGGCGTGTCCACGCCCGAGGTAATGAAAGAAGCGCGCAGGCGACGCACGTTCGCCGTGATTTCGCACCCCGACGCGGGGAAGTCGACGCTCACCGAGGCCCTGCTGCTGCACGCGCGGGCCATCACCACGGCCGGCGCCACACACGGCAAGGCCGGCCGACGCGGCACCGTCTCCGACTGGATGGCGATGGAGCAGGCCCGCGGCATCTCCGTGACCAGCGCGGCGATCCAGTTCGAGTACCGCGACACCGTGATCAATCTGGTGGACACCCCCGGGCACGCCGACTTCTCCGAGGACACCTTCCGCGTGCTCTCCGCCGTCGACGCCGCAGTCATGCTCGTCGACGCCAGCAAGGGTCTCGAGGTGCAGACCATGAAGCTCTTCGAGGTGTGCAAGCAGCGCGGCCTACCGGTGATCACGGTCATCAACAAGTGGGACCGTCCCGGTGCCGAGGCGCTGGACCTGATGGACGAGATCCGGGAGCGCACGGGACTCCTACCCACTCCCCTGACCTGGCCCGTCGGGATCGCCGGTGACTTCCGCGGCGTGATCGACCGGTCCTCGCACGAATTCATCCGCTTTCACCGCACCGCCGGCGGAACGAAAGCCGCCGAACCCGAGCGCTTGAGTGTGGCCGTCGCGGCCGCCGAGGAGGGCGCAGCCTGGGTCACCGCCACCGAGGAGTCCGAGCTGCTCGCCGAGGAGAGCCAGGACCACGATGAGGCCCGCTTCCTCGCGAACGAGACCACCCCGGTGCTGTTCGCCGCGGCCGTGCTCAACTTCGGCGTGCAGCACATTCTGGACACCCTCGTGGACTTCGCGCCGGCCGCGGAAGCCCGGGAGGACGCATCCGGTGGCCACCGCCCCGTGGACAGCGCCTTCTCCGGTTTCGTGTTCAAGGTGCAGTCCGGGATGAACGCCTCGCACCGCGACCACGTCGCGTTCGTGCGGGTCTGTTCGGGTCAGTTCCGGCGCGGGATGATCGTGACCCACGCGGCCAGCGGGCGGCCGTTCGCCACCAAGTACGCGCAGCACCTGTTCGGGCGCGAGCGGGAGGTGGCCGACGAGGCCTGGCCCGGCGACATCGTCGGCCTGGTCAATGCCTCCGCCCTACGGGTGGGCGACTCGATCTTCGAGATCGAACCGGTGGAATACCCGCCGCTGCCGATGTTCGCGCCCGAGCACTTCCGGGTGGTGCGGTCGGCGGACTCCAGCAAGCACAAGCAGTTCCGTCGCGGCATAGACCAGCTTGACCACGAGGGTGTCATTCAGGTGCTGCGGTCGGAGCTGCGCGGCGACCAGGCGCCGGTGCTCGGCGCGGTCGGGCCGATGCAGTTCGAGGTTGTGGAGGAACGGATGACCCACGACTTCGGCGCCGCCATTCGCACCGAGGCTCTGCCCTACCAGCTGGCCCGGCGCACCGACCGCGCGAGCGCCGAGATCCTCGGCCACGACCGCCAGGTCGAGGTGCTGATGCGCTCCGACGGCACGCTGCTCGCCCTGTTCAGCACTCCGTGGCGGCTGCGCAACACCGTGCGCGACCACCCCGAGCTGATGCTGGAAGACCTCGCCACGGGCAGCAACGAGGTTCCCGCCGCGTACTAGGCGAGTCGGTCCTGATTCGCAGGCCAGCAGCCCGAACGAATTCGACGGAGATTCTGCCGAAAACCGGCCCAAACCGGCCGGAAAACCGGATTTAGGCCAGAATCTCCGTCGAATTGGTTTGACGCCGCGAGGGCAGCGGCCAGCACGAGGGCAGCGGTCAGGCGGATGCCGTCGGGCATGGGGTCAGCGGGTCAGGTCGCGCGGCGGCTCCGTGAACTCGTCTCCGCCGTACTTTTCGTTGGCGACGCCCATCATCTCGGGCCACATCCGGTGCCGGGCCGTGGCCGCCTGCCCGCTCTCGAAATATGTCTCCCGCTGGTCTTCGCCGACCCCGGACACGTTCATGACGCCCACGATGGTGGCGACCTTCGTGCTCGCACCGGCCATCCAGGTGTCCCTGTTCTCATCGGTGGTGCCGGTCTTGCCGATCATCGGCACCTGCGGGTCGGTGTCGTAGTACGACGGGCTACCCGAGCCTCTGGTCATCACGCGCTCCATCGCGTAGCTCATGGCCGCGGCAACCTCGGGGGTGACGGACTGCGTGCAATTCGACTGCGGGGCGGGAAGTTCGGCTCCGTCGGGGCCGGTGATCCGGTCGATCACGATCGGCGTGCAGGTGACGCCATTGTTGGCGATCCCCGCGTAGGCGGCGGCCATCGTCAGCGGCGCGATCTCGTTGGTGCCCAGCACCGCGGACGCGCCCTGTTCCAGCGCGCCACCATCGGCGCGGTGCACGCCGAAGGCTTCGGCCGTCTTGCGGATGCCGCAAAGGTCGAGTTCCTTGGCCATTCCGATGAAGCCGGTATTGATCGAGTCGATGGTCGATTCCAGGGCGGAATAGGAGGAATCGTCATCCGAGGAGGAGTCGTTGCCGGGCGCAAAGCTCTCGCCGTAGTCCTGGGGACCGTTGCAACTGTCCTCGAAGGTTCCCCACTCGTCGCGTTCCCAGGCGCTGACCGAGTCGGCGAGCGAATTACCCTGAGTGAGCCATTCGGCGAGGGTGAAAACCTTGTAGGTCGACCCGGTCTGGAATCCGTTGGAGCCGCCCTGGTCGAGATCGGTGTTGTAGTTGATGCCGGTGAAGTTCGCTCCGGTGTCGGCCGGGTCCTGGCTATAGTCCTTGTTCTGGGTCATGGCCAGCACCCGCCCTGTACCGACGCCCACGCTCGTGATCACGCCGCCGACATCCCAGTCCTCGAAGGTCTTGGGCACGTTCTCGGCCATGGTGCTCTCTGCCGCGCTCTGCAGGACGGGGTCGAGGGTCGTGTACACGTTGTAGCCGCCGAGCCGGAAGTTGGCCAGGCGGGCATCGGCATCCGCCCCGAAGGCCGGATCGTTCCGGAGGGTCTGGAGCACCAGGTCGCAGAAGTAGGCGCTTCCGCCCGCGGTGCGGCACCCCGTGCTCGGTTCGGTGATGGTCGGTTCGATCGGAGCGCTGATCGCGGCGTCGTGGTCCGCCGTGCTGATCTTCTCGTTCTCCTGCATCTCGTCGAGGATGTAGTCACGGCGTTCTTTGTTGGCCGCGTACCCGTTGGCGGCGCCGTTGGTCGTGCTGTCGGGTTCGTCGAGCTGGAACTTGACCGGGTTGTTCACGATCGCGACGAGGCTCGCGGCCTGCGGCAGCGTCAGCGCGGCCGCGGTCGTGTTGAAATAGTAGTTGGCGGCCGCCTCGATGCCGTAGACGGATCCACCGAAGCCGGTGATGTTCAGATACTGCCGCAGGATGTCGTCCTTGGAGGACTTCTTCTCCAGACCGACGGCGAGGCTCATTTCCTTGAGTTTGCGCCACGGGCTGGTCTCCGTGGCCGCGTCGTAGCAAATCATGCGCTCGGCGTCGTCGGAAAGGGCCTCGCACTGCTGCACGAGCACATTTTTCACGTACTGCTGGGTGATCGAGGATCCGCCGCGGACGTCGCCGGTGAACAGCGTGGTGACGGCGCCGGTGAGGCTGCCCCAGATGTTCACGCCGCCGTGCTCGTAGAATCCCGGGTCCTCGCCGGAGGTCGCCGCATCCTTCACGTACTGGCTGATCGCATCCGAACTCACTTCGACCCGGTTCTGGTCATAGAAGGAGGCGAGCAGATAGGGCGAACCGTCACTCGCGGTGGCGTAGATGTTGCTCTTCTGCGACAACCGGCCGATTGACAGGTCGTCGGGCAGATTGACCACGGCCACGATCGCCGTCGTCGCCAGCAGGGCCACGATGACACTGAGCGCGATCAGCACACGCGAACGCCGTCGGGACCGACGGGCGTTTTTCCTACCGGACATTTCAGGGGTCATGAGCGCCGAGTCGTTTCTGGTTGCGAAGGAAGCGGGAGGGCCACCGGGCCGAACGGCCCGGCGGCCCGGCGGCTACAATCAGGCGTCGACGACGACCGAGGTGATGACCGGGATGCGGCGGTACTTGCGCTGCATCCAGCGGGTCAGACTCTGCGTGAAGATGTCTTCGAGCTCTGCGCCGTTGACGATCTTGACCTTGTTCGCGGCGCGCAGGGCGTCATCGATGGACTTGGTCGCGCCCTGGATCCACTCGTTGTCCTGCACGAAGCCGCGGGCTATGAACTCGACCGGCTCGGTGAGAAGCCCGGTTCGGGTGTCGAGGATGCCGAGGATCGTGACCGCGCCGTCGTTGGAGAGCTGCACGCGGTCGGCGAGAGCCTCCTCGGAGCCGCCGCCGCCGACCGTCATACCGTGCACGAAGACGAGCTCGGCAGCCACGCGGCCGGTGACTTTCGCGACACCGTCGACGAGGTCGACGACCACGCCGTCTTCCACGACGAGGACCTGGTCCTCGGGGACGCCCGTGCGGATGGCCAGATCGGCATTGGACTTGAGGTGGCGCCATTCGCCGTGGTACGGGATGACGTTCTTGGGTTTGACGATGTTGTAGACATAGACGAGTTCGCCGGCCGACGCATGGCCGGAGACGTGCACCTTGGCATTGCCCTTGTGCACGACGTTGGCACCCCAGCGGGTGAGGCCGTTGATGACCCGGTAAATCGAGTTCTCGTTTCCGGGGATCAGCGAACTGGCCAGCAGAACGGTGTCGCCCTCGCCGATCTTGATGGTGTGCTCGCGGTTGGCCATGCGGGCCAGCGCGGCCATGGGCTCACCCTGCGAACCGGTGCAGATCAGGACGACCTTGTCGTCCTTCATCCGGTCGAAGGCCTTGACGTCAACCAGGAGGCCCTTGGGCACCTGCAGGAAGCCCAGTTTCTCGGCGATGCCCATGTTGCGCACCATCGAGCGGCCGACGAAGGCCACCTTGCGGTTGTGGCGGGCGGCGGCGTCGATGACCTGCTGGATGCGGTGCACGTGACTGGCGAAGCTGGAGACGATGATCCGGCGAGGAGCGGTGCGGAAGACGGCGTCGATGGCCGGGCGGATGTCTTCCTCGGTCACCGTGAACCCGGGAACCTCGGCGTTGGTCGAGTCGGTCAGAAACAGGTCGACGCCCTCTTCTCCGAGCCGGGCGAAGCCGGGGAGGTCGGTAAGGCGGTTGTCGAGGGGGAACTGGTCCATCTTGAAGTCGCCGGTGACGAGCACGAGGCCGGCCTCAGTGCGGATCGCGACGGCGAGTCCGTCGGGGATCGAGTGGTTCACGGCGAGGAACTCGAGGTCGAACGGGCCGGCCTTGCGGCGCTGACCCTCCTTGACCTCGATCAGGCGCGGCGTGATGCGGTGCTCTTCGAGCTTCGCTGTGACGAAGGCCAGGGTCAGCTGTGATCCGATGACGGGGATGTCCTTGCGCTCGCGCAGCAGGTACGGCACGCCGCCGATGTGGTCTTCGTGGCCGTGGGTGAGCACGATGGCCTCGATGTCCTGGAGGCGGTCGCGCAGCGACGAGAAGTCGGGCAGGATCACGTTGATGCCGGGCTGGGTCTCTTCGGGGAAGAGAACGCCGCAGTCCACGATCAGGAGCTTGCCCTTGTGTTCGAAGACCGTCATGTTGCGGCCGATCTCGCCGAGACCGCCGAGCGGGGTGACGCGGAGGCCGCGCCTGGGCAGCTGCGGCGGCGTGGACAGGTCGAGCGGGTGCTTGGTCAAAAAAACTCATTTCTCAGTGTGAAAACGCGCGCGTCGCGGGCGTGTCTCGCGTAGTGGACCGTGGTCGGGTCCTGGTGAACGGATGTTCTGGTGAACAGATCGTGCAAAGTCTGGATTCGGGCGGCCGCGCCCGGGGCGGACGCTAATGTCCGATCGGGTCGGAGTCGAGGCTGAGTCCGAAGGCGGTGGCGTCAGGTCCGTGAAGTCATCGACACGGCAGTCGAGAGGGCACGGATGATGCTCATGACGCCTCATTCTATCGCAGCCGGGTCAGCCCCTTCACCGCTCCCCTGCCCAGCCTTCTCGAAGGCAGCACCGGTAGCGTCAGCCGCATGTCTGCCTCAGAGCTGTATTCGACCCCACTCACCCTCATCGACGGCACGGAAACGACCTTCGGCCAGTTCGGCGGCAAGGCCGTCCTGGTCGTGAACGTCGCCTCGAAATGTGGGTTCACTCCGCAGTACGCCGGTCTCGAAGCGCTCTACCAGAAGTACCAGCACGAGGGACTCGTCGTGCTCGGCCTTCCCTGCAACCAGTTCATGGGACAGGAGCCAGGGGCCGAGGCGGACATCGAGTTGTTCTGCCAGAAGAACTACGGCGTCACCTTCCCGCTGAGCGTGAAGGTCGACGTGCGCGGCAGGCACCAGCACCCGCTCTACGCTCAGCTGACCAAGTTCAAGTCGGGCCTGCTGCCCGGTCTGATCAAGTGGAACTTCGAGAAGTTCTTGGTGAGTCCCGAGGGTGAGATCGTCAACCGCTTCGCGTCGACGGTCGAGCCGGAGTCCGACGAGATCGTGCAGGCGATCGAGAAGACCCTCGCGGCCAACGCCGCCTAAGAGCCCACCGAGCCGGTTGACGCCCCTGGCTCCCCCGGGGTGGATGGGCCCCGGCCAAGCCCGCGCGTGTGGTCAACTCAGGACATCCGTCGCCCTCGTGAACCTGCCGCCCCGGACCAGTGCGGAACCGGCGTGGATGCCCGGCGTGGCCAGACGTATCTCCTGACTAAGCCACAAGGCGCCACGGATATGCCGCAGGGCTTACGCGGTTCGGGCAATCAGCGGTCGCCCCGCGCTGCGCCGTGAACGAATTCGACGCCGAACAGAGGCAGCTAGTGGTCCACCGAGTCGGCCGGAGCCGATCCCGTCGGAAATCCCGGTTCCGGCGGGACGGTCGCCGCCCGCCGCAGCACCGCCTCGGCGTGGCGCAGCAGGGGTGCGTCGATCATGCGCCCCTGGTAGGCGAACACGCCCCCCTCTCCCGCGGCCGCCTCCAGGATTTGCCACGCCGCCGTGACCTCGGCAGGCGTGGGCCGGTAGGCGGCCCGGATGACGGGCACCTGGCTGGGGTGGATGCAGGCGGTGGCGCGAAATCCGCTCGCGACCGCATCCACCACCTCGGCCTGCAGACCCTCGAGGTCGGGGATGGCCAGGAACACGCCGTCCACGGCCGCCTTGTCGTTGGCCCCGGCCGCCAGGAGCACAGCGGACCGAGCATGGCGGGCGATGGCGCGGTAGCTGCCGTCGGGGAACCGGCTCGAGCTGCCGCCGAGCGAGGCCACCAGGTCGTCGGCACCCCACATCAGCGCCACCACATTGGGCTCGGCCGCAATCGAGGGGGCGGCGAGCACCCCCGCGGCGGTCTCGCAGAGTGCGATCACCTCGAACCGGGCGAGAGCGGCGAGGTGGGCGGCGCTCACGGTCTTCGGCAGCATCACGTAGCGGTACAGGGTGTCGTCGAGGGCGGCGAGGTCAAGCTGGAAGTCGGGCGTGTCGGCCGGGTTGACGCGCACGACAGTGCGTTCGGGGTCGAGCGGATGGCTGACCAGCAGGCCGCGAGCGCGTGCCCGGTTGCCGGGCAGGAGCGCATCCTCCAGGTCGAGGATCACGGCATCCGCCCGCTCCGCCGCCTTGCGATACCGGTCGGGGCGGTCGGCCGGGCAGAACAGCAGCGCGGGTCCAAGGTCGAAGCTCATTGAACGGCCGCCCGGCACCAGACCAGCACCGTGCGCTCGGCCGTGGCCACCACGTCGCCCTCCTGGTTACGACCGGTGTGCCGAAGCGTGACCAGCCCCTGGCCCGGCCGGGACGCCGACAGCCGGCGGGCGGTGACGATCGTGTCGGAGTAGAGGGTGTCGCCGTGGAAGAGCGGATGCGGGAACGTCACCTCCCCGAAGCCGAGGTTCGCCACGATCGTGCCCTGCGTCAGCTGCGCGACCGAACTGCCCACCAGCGTCGCCAACGTGAACATCGAGTTGACCAGGCGCTGCCCGAACGGCTGGGTGGCCGCCCACGCCGCGTCGAGGTGCAGTGCCTGCGAGTTCATGGTCAGCGTGCTGAAGAGCACGTTGTCGGCCTCGGTCACCGTGCGACCGGGGCTGTGCCGGTAGCGGGCCTCGAGGTCGAATTCCTCGTAATACAGCCCGCGCTGCTCGATCGTGCGTCGTTCGTCGCTCATTTTCCTCCCGCCTAACCGGTGAACCCAAGCGCCCGCGAGATGACCATCAGCTGAACCTCGGTAGTGCCTTCACCGAGCTCGAGCACCTTCGAGTCGCGGTAGTGCCTCGCCACCGGGTTCTCGTTCAGGAACCCGTAGCCGCCAAAGATCTGGGTCGCGTCGCGGGCGTTGTCCATGGCGGCTTCGCTTCCCACCATTTTGGCAATCGAGGCCTCCATTTTGAAGGGGTGTCCATGCACCATTTTCATGGCCGCGTCGTAGTAGGCGAGGCGGGCCGTGTACACGCGAGCCTGCATCCGTGCGATCTTGAACGCGATGTGCTGGTTGGAGCCGATCGACCGGCCGAACACATTGCGGGTGTTGGCGTAACGGATGGACTCCTCGAGGCAGCCCTGCGCCGCACCCGTGCACAGCGCGGCGAAGGCGATGCGCCCCTCGTCGAGGGTCTGCACGAAGTTGGCGAAGCCGCGGCCGCGTTCGCCGAGCAGGTTGGCCTCGGGCACGCGCACGTTCTCGAAGAGCAGCGGATGCGTGTCGGAGGTGTGCCAGCCCACCTTGTCATAAGCCGGCAGCGCCGTGAACCCCGGGGTCGGGGTGGGCACGAGGATGGCCGTGAGCTCCTTCTTCACCGAGCCGTCGGGGCGCTCGGACTCGCCGGTGACAGCTGTCACGGTGACCAGCCGGGTGATCTCGGAACCGGAGTTGGTGATGAACTGCTTCGTGCCGTTGATCACCCATTCACTGCCGGAAAGCTCGGCCGTGGTCTTCGTGCCGGCGGCGTCGGAGCCGGCATCCGCCTCGGTCAACCCGAACGCGGCGAGCGCACGCCCGCTGGTCAGCAGCGGCACCCACTCCTGCTTCTGCGCCTCGGTTCCGCGCCGGTAGACGGGCATGATGCCGAGCCCCACGCCGGCCTCGAGGGTGACGGCGATGGACTGGTCGACCCGGGCAAGCTGCTCGACCGCGAGGCAGAGCGCGAAGTAGTCCTGGCCCTGGCCGCCGTACTCCTTCGGGAATGGCAGGCCGAACAGGCCCAACTCCCCCATCTGGGCGATGATGTCATAGGGCAGGCTGCGCTTGGTGTCGTACTCGTAGGCGGCCGGCGCTACGACCATGTCGGCGAAGTCGCGCACGGTGTCGCTGAGCTGCTGCTGCTGCTCGGTCAGTTCCTGTTTCACGTTGGGTCTCCCTTGACTGGCGTGGCTGGTGGTGTGGCTTCCGTCCCGGTGGTCACGGCGGTGGCGGCGACTGTGGCGACGATCTGGTCGAGGCGCACGAGGTCACCCGGGCGCACGCCGATGGTGAGCCGGCCATCCGTTTCGGCCAGCAGATGGTGCTCCATTTTCATGGCCTCCACGGTGAGGATGCGCTGGCCGGCGACGATCAGGTCGCCCGTGGCGAGGTGCACGGCAACCACGGTCCCGGGCATCGGCGAGCGCACCTCCGGCCGGGCCGCCCCGGCCTCTCCCCCGGCCCGGTCGAGGCCGGTGAGGCGGTCGACGAGCTGCTCGGCCCGGGAGCGGTGCACCAGCTCGGTGCCAAAACCGCTCTGGCCGAGCCAGAGGCGCGGGCCGTCGGACACGAGCTGCAGCACCTCAAGGCGGCCGCCCAGTTCACAGGCGAAGGTATCGGCGTGGCCGGTGACGGGCGCGAGTCGGCCGGGAACGGGCATCCGTTCGTCGACGGCCACGGTCAGGCCGTCCGGGCCGGTCAGCACGGCAACGTCGACGGTTTNGGCGTGGCCGGTGACGGGCGCGAGTCGGCCGGGAACGGGCATCCGTTCGTCGACGGCCACGGTCAGGCCGTCCGGGCCGGTCAGCACGGCAACGTCGACGGTTTCGGTGGCGCTGACCCGCAGACTGTAGTGCACCGGCCGGGCCGGACCGAGCCGCCAGCCGCTCGGCTGTGCCCACAGGCCGGCGGCGGCGCTCGTCGTGCCGGTGCCCGCGGCGGCAGTGCGGGCGGTGGCGGTGGCGCGCGCGTGCAGGAACAGGGCCGCGGCGGCCGGCAGGTGGTCGGGCAGCGGTTGCCCGGGCATCCCCCGGAGTCCGAGACCGGGCAGGCTGCGCTCGATCAGGCCGGTATCGAGGCGACCGACACGCACGTCGGGGTTGTGCAGCAGCAACCGGAGAAACTCCACGTTGGTGTGCACCCCGAGCACCACGGTGTCGGCGAGTGCCCGGTCGAGGCGGGCGAGGGCCTCGGCGCGGTCAGCACCCCAGGCGATCACCTTGGCGAGCATCGGGTCGTAGACCCCCGAGATCGGCAGGCCCGGACGCAGCGAGCTGTCGACCCGGATGCCCTCGCCGACCGGTTCGGACAGGCTGCGCACGGTGCCCTGGCTGGGAAGAAAACCGCGCGCCGGGTTCTCGGCGTAGAGGCGCGCCTCGATCGCGTGCCCGGTGAGCACCACCTCCGCCTGGGTCAGCGGCAGCGGTTCCCCCGCGGCGATGCGCAGCTGCCACTCGACCAGATCGAGGCCGGTGACCAGCTCGGTCACCGGGTGCTCCACCTGCAGCCGGGTGTTCATCTCCATGAAGAAGAACTGGTCCGGGGCCGCATCGGAGACCAGGAACTCCACCGTGCCGGCGCCGGTGTAGCCGACGCTCCGGGCGGCCTGGCAGGCTGCCTCGCCGATGCGTGCACGCGTGGCCGGGTCGAGCAGCGGCGACGGAGCCTCCTCGATCACCTTCTGGTGGCGGCGCTGCAGGGAGCACTCGCGCTCACCGAGATGGATCACGGCGCCCGAAGCGTCGGCGAGCACCTGCACCTCGATGTGCCGGGGCTGATCGATGAAGCGCTCGAGCAGCAGCGTGTCGTCGCCGAACGCGCCCTGCGCCACGCGCCGCGCCGTGACGAGCGCCGCGGCGAGCTCGCCCGCGGCGTCGACCCGCAGCATCCCCTTGCCGCCGCCGCCCGCGGACGGTTTGATCAGGAGCGGGTAGCCCACCTCCACGGCGGCGGCGATGAGCTGGTCGTCGGTCTGGCCGGGCCGGGAGAACCCGGGAATGACGGGCACACCGCTATCGGCGACATGGTTCTTGCCGCGGATCTTGTCGCCCATCACGGCAAGGGCGTTCAGACCCGGTCCGACGAAGACGAGGCCGGCGGAGGCGCAGGCGCGGGCGAAGGCCTCGTTCTCACTGAGGAATCCGTAGCCGGGATGCACGGCGTCGGCGTCGGTGGCCGCCGCGGCCGCCAGGATCGCGTCGATGTTCAGGTAGCTCGCCTGGGGCGCGGCCGGGCCGAGGCGCACCGCGGCGTCCGCGAGGCTCACGTGCAGCGCATCACGGTCGGCGTCGCTGTAGACGGCCACCGAACGGATGCCCATCGTGCGCAGGGTGCGGATGATGCGGCAGGCGATCTCGCCGCGGTTGGCGACCAGCACGGTCTCGAAGAGTGTCAAGCGCGGTGTCAGTGCGTTCGGTGTCGGTGCGTTCGGTGTCGGTGCGTTCGGTGTCATGGTGCGCCTCACATCCGGAAGAGGCCGAAAGCGGTCTCAGGCAGGGGTGGCCCGGAAACGACGTCGAGGGCCAGGCCCAGCACGGTGCGGGTGTCGGCCGGGTCGATCACCCCGTCGTCCCAGAGCCGGGCGGTCGAATAGTAGGGGCTGCCCTGCCGCTCGTATTGGGCGGTGACGGGCGCGGTGACCTCCTCCGCGGCATCCGTCGACCAGGGCAGGCCGGCCTTCTCCCGCTGCTCGCGTTTGACGGTGACGAGAACGGATGCGGCCTGCGGACCGCCCATCACGGAGATGCGGCTGTTCGGCCACATCCAGAGGAAGCGGGGCGAGTAGGCACGGCCGCACATGGAATAGTTGCCGGCGCCGAACGACCCGCCGATCACGACCGTGAGCTTGGGCACGCGCGCGGTGGCGACGGCGGTGACCATTTTCGCGCCGTTCTTGGCGATGCCGCCGGCCTCATAGTCGCGGCCGACCATGAAACCGGAGATGTTCTGCAGGAACAGCAGCGGGATGCCGCGCTGATCGCACAGCTCGATGAAGTGTGCCCCCTTGAGGGCGGATTCGGAGAACAGCACACCGTTGTTGGCGATGATGCCGACCGGATGGCCATGCAGATGCGCGAAGCCGGTGACCAGGGTCGTACCGTACTCCTTCTTGAACTCATGGAACTCGCTACCGTCAACCAGACGCATGATCACCTCGTGCACGTCGTAGCGGCCCTGCGGGTCGGTCGGCACCGCGCCGTAGAGCTCGGCCGGGTCGGCAACGGGGTCGACGGCCGGCAGCCGCGGCCAGGCCGGCGGCGGAGGCGCGGGCAGGTAACGCACGATGTCGCGCACGATCTGGAGTGCGTGCTCGTCGTCCTCGGCGAGGTGGTCGGTCACCCCGGAGGTGCGGGCATGCAGGTCACCGCCGCCGAGCTCCTCGGCCGTGACGATTTCGCCGATCGCGGCCTTCACCAGCGGCGGGCCGCCGAGGAAAATTGTTCCCTGGTTCCGCACGATCACGGTTTCGTCGCTCATCGCCGGCACGTAGGCGCCGCCCGCGGTGCAGGATCCCAGCACGGCGGCGATCTGCGGGATCTTGGCCGCCGACATCCGCGCCTGGTTGTAGAAGATGCGGCCGAAGTGGTCACGGTCGGGGAAGACCTCGTCCTGCAGCGGCAGAAAGGCCCCGCCCGAATCGACCAGGTAGACGCACGGGAGCCGGTTCTCGAATGCGATCTCCTGCGCCCGGAGGTGCTTCTTGACCGTCATCGGGTAGTAGGTTCCGCCCTTGACGGTGGCGTCGTTGGAGATGACGAGCACGTGGCGGCCGTGGATCAGCCCGATCCCGGCGATCAGGCCGGCACCGGGGCTGTCGTCGCCGTAGAGTCCGGTGGCGGCCAGGGGCGCGATCTCGAGGAAGGGGCTGCCGGCATCCAGCAGCCGGTCGATGCGTTCGCGCGGCAGCAGTTTGCCACGGGCGAGGTGGCGCTGGCGGGAGGCCTCGGGACCGCCGAGGGCGACGACGGCGAGGCGGCGGCGCAGGTCGGCGACGAGCTCGCGGTGGGCGGTGGCGTTCGCGTCGAAGGCCGGACTGGTCGAGTCGATCAGACTCGCGAGTGTCTCCATCGACGACTTCCCGCTTTCCCGCTTGAGTGTTCAGCCGGTACAGTTAGCGTGCACTAACCGAAAGTCAGGTTAGCGGTTCATAACTGAGTTGTCCAGAGTTTCCGCGTGAACGGAGCACCGAATGGGAGTCCTCCCGTCCTCGCCGACGGCTCGGAGCCAGGCCAAGGCCGACCGGCGGCAGGCACTGCTCGGGGCCGCCGCCACGCTGTTCGCCCGGTCGGGCTACAACGGGGTCTCGATCGAGGACCTCGGCGCGGCCGTCGGCGTGAGCGGACCGGCCGTGTACCGGCACTTCAGCGGCAAGCCGGCCGTGCTGGCCGCGCTGCTGGTGGAGGTCAGCGAGACGTTGGTGGCGGGCGGGCAGGCCGTGGTCGCGGGCACTCCGGATGCCGCGGGCGCACTCCACGCGCTGGTGCGCTTCCACACGGACTTCGCCCTCTCGCATCCGAACGTCATCCGCGTGCAGGACCGGGACCTGGACAGCCTCGCCGCCCCGGACCGGCACCAGGTGCGCGCCCTGCAGCGCACCTACGTGGAGCTGTGGGTGAGCGTGCTCGGGCAAGTGCACCCCGAGGTTGATGCGCAGCTGCTGCGCATCCGTGCCCAGGCGACGTTCGGACTACTGAACTCGACCCCGCACACGCTGCCGGCGTCGCCGAGCGGCAAGGTGCGGCCGCTGCTCGAGGAGATGGCGCTCGCGGCGCTCGGGGCCGGGGGGCTCGCGCCCGCCTAAGCCTCGCGGGCGGGGGGCTCGCGCCGGCGTGAGCCGGGCATCCGTCGACGTCGACCGTTCTGGTCAAGATCAACCGGTGTGTCTGTCGACCTCGACCGGAAGTGTCGATCTCGGCGGTAGCCGGGGCTTAGCGGCTCAGTCCACGACCCGTCGACGAGCCATCAGACGAATATATTCGCGGGCTCAGAAGACGGCTCAGTCGCCAGCTCAGGAGACAGTGGTGCAGACGCAGAGCTCGTTGCCCTCAGGGTCGGCCAGGACCCACCAGTCGGGGGCGTGCTCGTCGGTGAGGAGATCGCCGCCGGCGGCGATGACGTCCTGCACCCGGGACTCGGCGTCGATCGTGGGCAGATACACGTCGAGGTGGATGCGGTTGCGCTCGGTGCGCGCGATATCCATCGTCTGGAACCAGACCCGCGGGCCCTGGCCGTGTGGATCGACGAGTTCGATCTCGCCCTCGCTGTCGACCTCCACGTAGCCGAGACCCACCCGCCAGAACGGCCGGATCGCTTCGGCGTCGGTGCAGTCGATCGCCACGTCGTAGCGGGCCGGCCGCACCGGCGCACGGTCGGCGCCCTGCGCATCCGCGAGTTCCTGGATGCGCAGCGCAAGCCGCAGGTCGCGGTCGGTCACGCCGCCGGCGTCGTGGGACGAAAGGCGGAAGCCGACTTGGCCGTAGCCGAGCCGCACGTCGGGGTGGTGATTCATCGCATCCGCCGCCTCGGCAACCTGGTCGACCAGGCGCACAGCCGAGGCGAAGTCCCGGGTCGTGAACGAGCCGTGCAGGGCGCCGTCGAGGTGGACGAAGGCTCCGCCGGCGAGCACGGACTCGGTGTCGAGAGGGGTGAGGAGGGTGCCCGGTGATTTCATCCCCCCACTCTGCTGCGCGGTCCGAGCCCCGTCAAGGCGCGCTCGGGGGCATCCGTTGCCGGCCGGCTCCCGCAGGCTGCGAACCAATTCGACGGAGATTCTTGGAAAAATGCCCGTCTTTACCCAAATTTCGGGCTGTGGGTGCGAAAACTCCGTCGAATTCGTTAGGGGCTGACCACTGACTCCTAGAGGAGGGCGAGGGCGCGCGCGGGGTTGGCGAGGATGCCGGCGACGTCGGTCAGGAACCGGGCCGCCTGCTCTCCGTCGACGAGACGGTGGTCGAAGGCGACGCTGAGAGTGACCACCTGCCGCAGCGCGACCTCGCCGCGATACTCCCACGGCCGCGGCGCAATCGCTCCCAGCGCGAGGATCACGGCCTCCCCCGGAGGCAGGATCGGCGTGCCCGCATCGATGCCGAACGAGCCGATGTTGGTTATCGAGATCGTGCCGCCGTGCAGGGCGGCCGGGCTGGTCGCTCCCGCCCGGCCGGCGCTGGTCAGCGCGGCGAGCGCCGCGGCGAGGTCGGCGAGAGCCAGCCGGTCGGCATCCGGGATGTTGGGCACGATCAGCCCGCGCGGCGTGGCAGCGGCGATGCCGAGGTTCACGTAATGGAACTGCACGATCTCGCCGGCCGCCTCGTCCCAGCGGGTGTTGACCTCGGGCGTGCGGGCGACGGCGAGGCAGAGCGCCTTCGCGACCACGGCAAGGACGCCGATGCGCGCGTCGGCGAACCCCCGGTCGCGTTTCAGCGCGTCGATCAGCTCGATCGTCGGCGTCACATCCACGGTCAGGAACTCCGTGGCGTGCGGCGCGGTGAAGGCGCTCTGCACCATAGCGGCGGCGGTCTGCTTGCGCACACTCCGGATCGGGCTGCGGGTTTCCCGGGCACGGGGCTCGGATGCCGGGGGCCGGTCATCCGGTTCGGCGCGCCCGAGCTCGAGTCCCGGTTCGTTCGGTGTGTGGCAGACGCCGAGGGCTGCGGGGGCGGCGTACGCCGCCACGTCCTCCCGGATGATGAAGCCCGTCGGACCGGTCCCGGTCACCTGGGTCAGGTCGACGCCCAGTGTGCGAGCCAGCGCGCGCACCGGCGGCGTGGACCGCGGGCGCTCCCCGGTAGCCGGCACCTCCCGAGCCGCGGGTGACGCGGCCGACGTTAAGGCCGGCGTCGACGTCGAGGCAGGCGCCGACGTCGACCTCGCTGCCGGAGTAGAGACCCCGGCCCGGCCCGGCGCATCCGTCGCCCCCGCGCGGGCCCGTCGCTGCGGCCGCCCGCCACGCTCGGCCGCTGCGCCGTACCCCACGAGCACGGCCAGCCGTTCGGGCTCGCCAGCAGGAGCCGTAGGACCAGCAGGAGGCGCAGGAGCCGCATCGGCGGGAGAAGCGGCCGAAGGAACTGAGGGAGGCTCGGCGCCGGCGACCTCGAAGGAGACGATCGGGTCACCCACGTGCACGGTGGTGCCGGGCTGCTGGTGGAGTTCGGCGACCACACCCGCGAAGGGCGACGGCAACTCGACGACGGCCTTGGCCGTCTCGACCTCGGCGATGAGCTGGTTGAGCGTCACCGTGTCGCCGGGCGCGACCCGCCAGGCAACGATCTCCGATTCGGTCAACCCCTCGCCGAGGTCGGGCAACCTGAAAACCTTGATCATCGTCGTCGTCCCAGCACTCGGTCGACCCCATCGAGCATGCGGTCGAGGTCGGGCAGGTGGTGGCTCTCCAACTTCGCCGCCGGGTACGGGATGTCGAAGCCGGTGACCCGCACCGGTGCGGCCTCGAGGTAGTCGAAGCAGCGCTCGGTGACCTCGGCGATGATCTCGCCACCCAGCCCGCCCGAGCGGGCGGCCTCGTGAGTGACGACGAGCCGGCCGGTTTTGCGAACGGATGCCTCGACGGCGGCGTAGTCGATGGGCGAGAGCGAGCGCAGGTCGATGACTTCGACCGAGATGCCCTCGTCGGCGGCGGCGAGCGCGGCATCCGTCGCCGTGGTCACCAGCGCTCCGTAGGCAATCAGCGTGACGTCGGTGCCGGCGGCCACGACCCGGGCACTCTCGAAGGGCTCGCCGAGTTGCGGGGTCACCGGGCCGGCAACGTGGTAGCGGCGTTTGGGCTCGAAGAAGAGGACCGGGTCGTCGGAGGCGATCGCCTGGCGGATCAGGCTGTAGGCGTCCTGCGGGTTCGAGACCGCGATCACGCGCAGGCCCGAGGTGTGCGTGAAGTAGGCCTCGGGCGATTCGGAGTGGTGCTCGGCGGCGCCGATGCCGCCGCCGAACGGCACCCGAATGGTAATGGGCATGCGCAGGGCCCCCTGGGTGCGGTAGTGGAACCGGGCCACCTGGCTGACGATCTGGTCGAATCCGGGGAAGATAAAGCCGTCGAACTGGATCTCGCAGACCGGGCGGTAGCCGCGGTACGCCAGCCCCACCGCGGTGCCGATGATGGCGGACTCGGCCAGTGGGGTGTCGACGACCCGGTTCGGCCCGAACTCGGCGAGCAGGTCGATGGTCACCCGGAACACGCCGCCGAGGGCGCCGATATCCTCGCCGAGGAGCACCACCTTCGGGTCGTCGAGCATGGACTGGCGCAGCCCGGCGTTGATCGCCTTGGCCAGGGTCAGGGTCTTCGTGTCCGTCAGCGCCGCCTCGATCGGCGACACCGGCGTCACAGGCACCGGCGTCGCAGGCACCGGCGTCGAGCCGTTCGCGCGTGTAGCCGGAGCACTCCGGATGGTTTCGATTGACATCAGACCTTCCCTCCGGTCGGCTCGAAGCTCGCCAGGTAGGCCGCGTACTCCGCACGCTGGCGGTCGACCCCGGCGTGCGGGGTGGCGTAGACGTTGGCGAGCACGGTCAACGGCTCCGGGTCAGGCAGGCCGATGCAGCCGGCGCGCAGCTCGGCGGCCGTGGCGTCGGCCAGAGCCTGGGTCTCAGACTCCAGCTCGGGGGTGAACAGGCCGAGAGAGTCGAGCAGCCGTCGCAGTCGCAGGATCGGGTCTTTCTTCGCCCACTCCTCGAGTTCGGCCGCCGGCCGGTAGCGAGTGGGGTCATCCGCGGTCGTGTGCGGGCCCATCCGGTAGGTGACAGCTTCGATGAAGGTGGGGCCTCCCCCGGTGCGGGCCCGGTTCAGGGCCAGCCGGGTCGCGGCCATCACGGCCAGGACGTCGTTGCCGTCGATTCGGAGGCTGGGAATGCCGAACCCGGGGGCCCGGCCGGCGATGCCGAAGCGGGTCTGCAGTCCGACCGGCTCGGAGATGGCCCAGTGGTTGTTCTGGCAGAAGAAGACCACCGGCGCCTGAAAGCTCGCCGCGAACACGAGCGCCTCGCTGACGTCGCCCTCGCTGGTCGCGCCGTCGCCGAAGTAGGCCACGGCCACCGAGTCCGCGCCGTCGAACACGGCTCCCATCGCCCAGCCCGTGGCGTGCAGGGTCTGCGCCCCGATGATGATGCTGGGCGTCGCCATTCGGTACACCAGCGGGTCCCAGCCGGATTGCGCGGTGCCGCGCCACACCCGGAGGATGTCGGTGGGCGCTATGCCCCGGCACCAGGCGACGGCGTTCTCACGGTAGCTGGAGAAGACGAAGTCGTCGGCGCGGAGCGCGCGGCCCGAGCCGATCTGCGCGGCCTCCTGGCCGAGCAACGGCGGCCAGAGCCCCAGCTCTCCCTGACGCTGCAGCGCCGTGGCCTCGGCGTCGATGCGGCGCACCACCACCATGTCCTGGTAAAGCGCCGCGAGGTCGGCCCCGGTCACCTCCGCGACCCAGGGATCCAGATCGGCGTCGGCCAGCCGCATCCCCTCGGGGCTCAGCAGCTGCAGAAGAATGTCGGGGGTCTCCCCGGTGTGGACAGTGTGCATCAGATGCGCTCCCAGCGTCGTTGCCGAAGTTGTTGAGAGCGTACGATTCCGCGACACGGAGCACAACCATGACAATGAATTTTGAGCAATTTGCCCTATTCATGGGGCACCCTGCCTGCTACCGTCGAGCAGTATGCACAGTCTGGACAAAGTCGACTTACAGTTGCTCCGCGCTCTATGCGCCGAACCGCGCAGCACGTTCGTGGCGCTCGCCCAGCAGCTGCGCCTCTCCCGCAACACGGTCCAGGCGCGCATGGCCAGGCTTGAGGAGTCGAACGCGTTCCTCTCCTTCGACCGCCGCATCAACCCGGTCGCGCTGGGCTATCCGCTGACGGCCTTCATCGAGGTGCACGTGCAGCAGAAACGCCTCGCCCAGATCGTGGCCGAGCTCGCCCGCATTCCGCAAATCGTGCAGGCGCACGGCATGAGCGGGGCGACCGACATCCTGGTGCGCGTGGTGTGCGCGGATGCCGACGACCTGTTCCGCATCGACGGCACCATCCTCGCCTGCGAGGGTGTCGATCGCACCGAGACGTCCCTGGCCATGGGCGAGCTGATCCCCTACCGGATCACCCCGCTGCTGGAGCGTACCCGCCCATGACCGCGCTGCCGGTGACGTCCCTGCCGATGTTCCCGCTCGGGTCGGTGCTGTTCCCCTATATGCCGCTGCAGCTGCGGGTGTTCGAGGACCGCTACCTGGTCATGCTGTCGCGCATCCTCAAGGAGGAGCCGGCCGAGTTCGGCGTGGTGCTGATCGAACGCGGCCAGGAGGTCGGCGGCGGCGAGCGGCGGTTCCACTACGGGACCGTGGCCCAGATCACCGAACTCGAGGCCTCCGAGGGATTCGTCGGGGTGACCGCCCAGGGCGAACGCCGGGTCGAGGTCATCGACTGGCTGACCGAAGACCCGCACCCCCAGGCCACGGTGCGCGACCTTGCCGAGCTGGACTGGGACGACGACCTGCTGCCACTGCGGGACCGGGCCGAGCAGGCCGTGCGACGCGCCCTGGCCCTCGCAAGCGAATTCGCCGACCAGCTCTGGCCCTCGACGGTGGAGCTGTCCCGGGATCCGACGGCGGCCGCCTGGCAGATCGCCGGCATCGCCCCGCTGGGCCCGCTGGACCAGATCGAACTGCTGCGGTCCACCTCGATGGAGCAGCTCCTCACGGCGGTGATCGAGTACACCCAGGAAGCCGTGGACTCCCTCAGCGCGCCCTGGCCCGAAGAATAACCCCAATCTATTTGATAAATTCATCATATAGGTATATAAAGAAGTAATGATGTATCGTGCCACACGGAGCCTGAGTTGAGCGTGAAACGACTCCTGAACCTCATCCGAACCAGTGGCCGCATCGCCGAAGCGGCCCCACCGGCCCCGGCCCTGTTCCCCGGCGCCGAGGTCTTCGGCGGCAGCGTGCAGGTGCGCTTCATCAACGCCGGCAGCTGCAACGACTGCGCGATGGAGGTGCAGAGCGCGTTCGGCCCGGTCTACGACGTCGAACGCTACGGCATCCGTCTGGTCGCGTCGCCGCGTCACGCCGACGTGCTCGTGATCACGGGTGCCGTGACCCGCAACCTGATCGAGCCGATGCGCCGCACCATTGACGCCACGCCGACCCCCCGCTTCGTGATCGCGGTCGGCGACTGCGCCATCACCGGCGGCGTCTTCGCCGAGGGTTACGGCGTGGCCGGGCCGGTGTCGGACTTCGTGCACGTCGACCTGTCCGTGCCGGGCAACCCGCCCGAGCCGGCCGTCATCGTCGAAGCACTGCGCCGGATGACCGGTCGATGACCGCCCTCGAAGCCGGCCTGCTCGGCCAGACCCTGCTGCTCGTGGTCGCCATCGCCGCGGCCCTGCTCACACCCACCTCATGGCGCTCGCGGGTCAGCGGATTTTTCTGCACCCTGCTCGCCGTGGCCGGCGTCGTCACCGGTGCGATCGCGCTCTCCGGCGGCACCGGGTCGCTGAGCATCCCCACCGCCCTGCCGATGGACCCGCTCGTGCTCTCCCCCGACCGCCTCGGCGGACTGGTCATGGTGGTCGTCTCCGTCGTCGGCGTGCTCGCCTCCCTGTTCGGGATCGGCTCGGCCCGCGTGGCCTCGGCCTCGCGCACCTCGTGGCTGTCGATGGCCGTGTTCCTCTCCGGCATGCAGCTCGTGCCGGCCGCAACCGACGTGGTGTCGTTCCTGCTGTTCTTAGAGATCATGACGCTCGGCTCCACGGCGCTCCTGCTGGCCCATCACGCCACCCGCGGCACGGTCGCCTCCGCCCTGGTCTGGTACTCGGCGATGTCGCAGCTGAGCTTCTTCTTCGTGCTGGCCGGCTTCGCCATGCTCGCCGGCCTGGCCGGCGGCACCGGGTTCGCCGACCTCGCCACCATCGATCCCTTCACCTGGCAGGCGAGCGTGGCCTTCCTGCTGCTGCTGCTCGGCTTCGGCGGCAAGGCTGAGCTCGTGCCCCTGCACGTCTGGGTTCCGCGGGTGCTGCCCGAGGCCCCCGGCCACGTCGCCGCAGCGATGAGCGGCGCGATGGTCAACATCGGCGTCTACGGCGCACTCCTCGTCGTCGTACGGCTGCTGCCGAACGGCCCGGCCTGGTGGGGAGTGCTGATCATGGTGCTCGGCGGGGTGTCCGCGCTCTACGGGATTCTGCAGGCCTCCGTGGCGAGCAACCTCAAGGTGCTGCTGGCCTACTCCACGACCGAGAACATGGGGCTGGTGTTCCTGGGGCTCGGGGCATCCGTTTTGCTGCGCGCCGACAACGCAGCTGCCGCGGCCGACGCGGCCCTTGTCGCCGCCCTGCTGCTGATGCTCAGCCACTCCGCGTTCAAGTCCACCCTGTTCCTCGGGGCCGGCGCCGTGGCCCGCGCGGCCGGCGAGATGAATCTCGACCGGCTCGGCGGCCTCGGCAGCCGGATGCCCTGGACCGCCGCCGCGTTCGGCGGGGCCGCCATGGGCGCCGCGGCCCTGCCCGTCACGAGCGGGTTCGTCGCCGAGTGGATGCTGCTGCAGGCTCTGATCCACGGTTCACGGGTTGACGGGGAGGTCGTCTCCGTCGCGGCATCCGTGGCCATGCCACTCGCGGTCGCCGTGATCGCCCTGACCGCCGGGCTGGCCCTGCTCACCTTCGTCAAGGCCTACGGGATCGCCTTCCTGGCCCGCCCGCGCTCCCGGAAGGCCGCACTGGCCGACGAGGTGCCCGTCATCATGCGCATCCCGCTCGTGGTCGGCGCCCTCCTCGTGGTCGGGCTCGGCCTGCTACCGGGCCCGCTCGCCGTGGCCATCGGCTCGGCCGTGGGCCCGGCGTTCACCCCCGACGTGCGCACCATCGGCCTCGCCGGCCTGGACGCCCGCGGCATCGACGCCGTACTCGACCCCACCACCTTCATCGTTCTGGCCGGCCTGCTGCTCGCGCCCGTGCTGATCACGCTGTTCATTTCCGCCCGGCGCCACCCCACCCGTACCTCGCCGCTCCCCTGGGCCGGCGGCGGGTCACGGCTGCGGCCGCGGATGCAGTACACGGCCACCTCGTATGCCGAGCCGCTGGTGCGCGTCTTCGACGACGTGCTCCGGCCCACCCGTGACGTGGAGGTCACCCACGTGGGTGAATCCCGCTACCTGGTGGAACGCGTCCACGTGGAACAGACCGTGTCCGACGTGGTCGAGACCCGGCTCTACCGCCCGGTGCTGAACCTCATGCAACGGTTCGGCATTCTGGCCCGACGCGCGCAGAACGGCAGTATCCATCGCTACCTGTCCTATTCCTTCGTCGCCCTGCTTTCCGTTCTGATCGTGGTGTCCCTGTGACCGGCGCCGCGGCGATCATCATCGCCCTGGTTCAGCTGGTGCTGTTCGTGTTCCTCGCCCCTCTCCTGATCGGCGTGATCCGCCAGGTGCGGGCCCTTCTCGAAGGCCGGGCCGGTTCCGGCATCTGGCAGCCGTGGCGCGATGTGCGCAAGCTCCTGGCGAAGAACCCGGTGCGCGCCGCCGACAGCAGCTGGATGCTCGCGGCCGGTCCGGTCACCCTCCTGGTCTCCAGCCTGCTGCTCTGCGCACTGCTGCCGCTGGTCGGCACCCTGCCGCTGCCGCTCATCCCCAGCGACCTGTTCGTGATCGTCTCCATCATGCTGGTCGGCGTGGTGGCCCTGGCCCTGGTCGGCCTCGACGCCGGCACCGCGTTCGGCGGAATGGGTTCCAGCCGTCACATGACCGTCGCCGCTCTGGTCGAGCCGACCCTGCTGCTCGCGGTCTACGCGCTCTCCATCCCGGCCGGCACCTCCACCCTCTCGCTGATCGTGGAGACCCGGCTCCTGAATCCGGCCGTGATCATCTCCCCGGTCAGCCTGCTGGCCATGGTCGCCCTGGCCATCGCCATCATGGCCGAGACCAGCCGTCTGCCGGTCGACAACCCGTCGACCCACCTCGAAGTGACCATGCTGCACGAGGCCATGGTGCTCGAGGCCTCCGGCCGCGACCTGGTCTGGCTCGAACTCGGCTCCTGGCTCAAACTGGCCGCCCTGCTCGGCCTGCTCAGCAACCTGATCGTGCCGTGGGGAATCATGACCGACTTCTCGGTGCTCGGCGTGATAGTCGGCGTGGGCGCCGTCACCGTGAAAATCCTGCTGCTGGGCGTTGTGCTCAGCGTGGGTGAGGTCTTCCTGGCCAAGGCGCGGCTGTTCCGCGTGCCCGAGCTGCTGGCGGGGTCGTTCGCCCTCGGCCTGCTGGCTGTCACCGCTTCCTACCTGGTCGCTTAGGAGCATCCGTGTTCACCACCATTTACCCGCAGCTGATCGGTCTCTGCACCGGCACCCTGCTGCTCACCAGCGCCCTGATGGTCTGGCGGCACTCGCTGCTGGCGTCGATCCGGCTGCTCAGCGTGCAGGGCTTCGCGCTGGCCGCACTGGTCGCCGTGATCGGCCTGGAGGAGGGCGAGGTCGAGGTGATCCTCGTCTCGCTGCTCGTGCTGCTGGTCAAGGGTATGGGCCTGCCGTGGGTGCTCGCCCGCGAGACCCACGCCACCACCCGAACGGATGAGGCACCGCGCCTCAACCCGACGGCGGCCCTGCTGACCGTGGCGCTTCTGACCATCCTCAGCTACGTCGTGGCCAGTCGGGTGCTCGCCGGCGACATCAGCATCTCGGCACACGCGGCTCCGATCGGCCTGGCCATGGTTCTGATCGGTTTCCTGCTGCTGGTCACCCGCCGGCAGGCCGGATCACAGCTGATCGGCTTCCTCGTGCTCGACAACGGCATCGCCACCGTCGCGTTCCTGACCTCGGGCGGTGTGCCGCTGTTCCTCGAGCTCGGCATCTCCCTCGACGTGCTGCTGGTCGTCGTCATCCTCTACGTCTTCGCCGGCCGTATGCGCACCAAGTTCGGCAACACCGAGATCGATCAGCTCAGAAAGTTGCACGACTGATGTCATTCGCCCTCTGGACCCCTCTGGCCATTCCGGCCCTCCTCGCCGTACTGAGCCTCGGCGTGCCCTCCCCCGCACTACGCCGGCTCAGCCCCATCGCCTCCAGCGTCGCCGTGCTCATCTCGGGCCTGCTCCTGGTGAGCGTCGTGCTCGCGGACGAAGTTCCCACACTGGGCGGCGGGCTGCTCCGCGCCGACGCGCTCAGCGCCTACATGCTCACCGTGGTCGGCGCCGTCGGGCTTGTCTCCACCTGGGGCGGGCTCGGCCACGCGACGGCCGAGCCCGCGCGGTTCACCGGCTCCTACGACGCCCTGATCTCGATCTTCCTGGCCGCGATGAGCCTCGCGGTGCTCGCCGACAACATCGGCCTGATGTGGGCCGCGGTCGAGGCCACCACCGTCGCCACGGCCTTCCTGGTCGGCCACCACCGCACCCCCCGATCGCTGGAAGCTGCCTGGAAGTACGTCATCCTCGGCTCCGTCGGCGTGGCCATCGCCCTGCTCGGCATCGTGCTCATCTACGCCGCCTCGCGCGGCACGGGCGAGGCAACCCTGTCCTGGCTCGTGCTCAGCCAGGCCGGCCTGCCACTCGACCCCGCGTTGATCCGCGCCGGCGGCGCCCTCGCCGTGCTCGGCTTCGCCACCAAGGCCGGGCTCGCCCCCATGCACAGCTGGCTGCCCGACGCGCACAGCCAGGCGCCCGCGCCCGTCTCCGGGCTCATGTCCGGCGTCCTGCTCGCGGTCGCCCTCTACGCCATCCTGCGCATTCAGACCATCACCGACGCCGTGATCGGGCCGGATTTCCTGCGCATCATGCTCAGCGTCGGCGGGCTGCTCTCCCTCTTCGTGGCGGCAGCGCTTCTGATCCGCCAGCGCGACTTCAAACGGATGCTGGCCTACTCCAGTATCGAGCACATGGGCATGATGGCCGTCGGAGCGGCCATCGGCCCGGCGGCCCTGCCGGCCGTGCTGCTGTACGTGCTCGGCCACGGGCTGACCAAGGCCACCCTGTTCGTGATCTCGGGCCGCATCCTCGAGGTCGAGGGCACTCCGAAGATCGACGACGTGCGCGCCCTGCTCGTGCGGCGGCCGGGGCTGGCCGTGCCCTGGCTGATCGCCATGGCCGCTCTGATCGGGTTCCCGCCGTTCAGCATCTTCTTTTCCGAGGTCGGCATCATCGTGGCCGGCTTTTCCACCGGCCTGGGCGTGGTGGTCGGCATCGCTCTGGTACTGCTGCTCGTCATCTTCGCCAGCCTCACCCGGTTGACGGTGGCCATGACGATCGGGGCGCCTGCGGCCACGGCCGTCCCGGTCGTCCCGGCTGCGGCCGTCCCGGCTGCGGGGGCCGGGGCATCCGTCACCGGAGCCGTCCCGGTCTCCGTTCCGAGCGCATCCGTCACCCTGGCGGACGCCGAGCCGCACCCGGACGACCCCCTCGTGCCGGACCGGTCGGGGCACGGGCCGATGCTGCCGCTCATCCTCGCCCTGGGCACCACCGCGGTGGTGGCCTTCATAGCGGAGCCGGTCGGCACACTCCTGACGCGTGCGGCCGAGGTTCTGGGAGGAATCCAATGACGACCCCGAATCCGGTGCGAGCCGCCACCCCCGAGGTGCGCACGCTCACGCGCGACGAACTCCGGGGCGAAGCCGCCGCCTTGCTGACCGATGGAAACCGGCTCGCTTTGGTCGCGGGCCACGACGACGGCGACCGGCTGCGCGTGGTCTACTCCTTCGTCGCCGTCTTCCCCCGGCGCCAGATCGACCTCGTCGTGCCCGTCCCCTATGACGACGCCTGGATTCCGAGTCTGGCCGACCTCTCGTTCCCGGCCGGCAACTTCGAGCGCGGCACCCGCGACCTGTTCGGCGTGCGGCCGGCGAACCACCCTCAGCCCCACCGGTTGGTGCGCCACGGCCACTGGCCCCGCGGCTGGTACCCGATGCGGAAGGACGCCACGGCCACCCCCGAATTCGAACCCGACGTCGAGTCGTTCCCGTTCGTGGAGGTCGAGGGCCCCGGGGTCTACGAGATCGCCGTCGGCCCCATCCACGCCGGCATCATCGACCCGGGCCACTTCCGCTTCTCCGTGGTCGGCGAGACCATCGTGCGGATGGAAGCCCGCCAGTGGTACATGCACCGCGGCGTCGAGCGGCTCTTCGAGGGTCGTCTGCCTGCGGACGGCATCGATATGGCCGAGCAGATCGCCGGCGACACCGTCATCGGCCACACGCTGGCCTACACGATGGCGATCGAGGCGGCCTCCGGCATCGAGATCTCCGAGCCCGACCGCCTGCTGCGCGCCCTGCTGCTCGAACTCGAACGCCTCTACAACCACGTCTCCGACCTCGGTTCGCTGGCCAACGACGTGGGGTTTGGCGTCGTGAACTCGCACACTCAGCGGCTCCGCGAAACACTACTGCGCATCAACAAGACCGTCACCGGCCACCGCTTCCTGCGCGGGGCGCTGTCGGTGGGCGGGGTACGCGTTCTCGCCCTGCCGGATTCCGCCGCCCTCCGCGGCGTCGCCGCCGACGTTCAGGAGATCATCGCGATCACCCTCGGGCACGCGATCGTGCGGGACCGGTTCACCGGCACGGCCCCGTTGCCCACCAGCCAGGCCGAGGCCATGGGCACGCTGGGCTATGTGGCGCGGGCATCCGGTGTCGACGCCGACGCCCGCCGCGACCATCCCTTCGTCGATCTGGGTGAGCACTTCCACGTAGTCACCGACACCGGCGGCGACGTGCTCAGCCGCTACCGGGTGCGCGCGGGCGAGTTCGAGGTGTCCATTGCGGTGGCGATCGACCTCATCGCCCGGCTGGGCGCGCACCGTGGTGGTGCGGCCGCGGCGTCATCTCCGGTGGCGGCGACGACGGTGGCGGCGACGACGGATGCGGCGAGCGGCCTTGCCCTCGTCGAGGGCTGGCGCGGAACCATCTGCCACCGGGTCGAACTGGGGCCAGACGGTGCCATCACGCGGCTGAAGGTCGTCGACCCGTCCTACTTCAACTGGCCTGCGCTGCCCGTGGCCCTGTCCGAGACGATCGTGCCGGACTTCCCCCTCGTGAACAAGAGCTTCAACCAGTCCTACGCCGGCAACGACCTCTAGCGGCGCGTCCGCTATAGCCCGGTGTCGAACCAATTCGTCCGGGACGGAGCAGGGCTAGGGCTCGGGCTACTGCGTGTCCTGCTCGATGGTGCGGAGCAGGGCGTGGGAGTCTTCAAGGCTGGACACCAACATCCGTTTGGAGATGGCCAGGAGCTCGGCGACACCCGGGTCCCGCAGACCGTAAAAGATGGTGTTGCCCTCTCGTCGGGTGGCGACAACGCCGGCGCGGCGCAGGACCCCCAGCTGCTGGGACAGGTTCGACAGTTCCGCCCCGAGCACCTCGGCCAGGCTGCCGACGGAGCGTTCCCCGCCGGCCAACTGCTCCAGAACCTGCACCCGCAACGGATGCCCGAGAGCCTTGAAGAGGTCAGACTTCAATTGGGCCATGGGTAGTCCGGTCATCGACACAGTCTGATCATATCGCTAACCTGTAATACTTTCAAATAGGTGCTGGTCTTGAGCCGCGGGGAACGGGATCGGCCGCCGGATCGGGAACACGCGCGACATCGGGCGGGCACTCGACCACCGCGGGATGCAAAAAGCCCGCCCTGCCGGAGCAGGACGGGCTTTCCGTCTAGCCGACTAACCTGGCGAGAGGTTGTCGGTAGATCTAGCGGACTACGCCTCGGTCGGAACCGGTGCGTCCTCGGTGCCGGCCTTAGCCGACTCATCGAGGACCGGGGCGAGCGAGAGCTTGCCACGGTCGTCAATCTTGGTGATCTCCACGAGGACCTTCTGGCCCACGCCGAGCACGTCTTCGACGTTCTCAACCCGCTTGCCACCGGCGAGCTTGCGCACCTCACTGATGTGCAGCAGGCCGTCCTTGCCGGGGAGCAGGGAGACGAATGCGCCGAACGCGGCGATCTTGACGACGGTTCCGAGGAACTGCTCGCCGATCTCCGGGTTGGTCGGGTTCGCGACGGCGTTGACCATGGCGCGAGCGGCCTCGGCCGACGGTCCGTCAACGGCGCCGATGTACACCGTGCCGTCTTCCTCGATGGAGATGTCGGCACCGGTTTGGTCCTGGATCGAGTTGATCATCTTGCCCTTCGGGCCGATCAGCTCGCCGATCTTGTCGACCGGGATCTGGACGCTGATCACGCGGGGCGCGGTCGGTGCCATCTCGTCGGGACGGTCGATGGCGGCGTTCAGCACGGCCAGGATGGTCGCGCGAGCGTCCTTGGCCTGGGTGAGCGCGCCGGCGAGGACGGATGCCGGGATGCCGTCGAGCTTCGTGTCGAGCTGGATCGCGGTGACGAACTCGCTCGTGCCGGCGACCTTGAAGTCCATGTCGCCGAGGGCATCTTCGGCGCCGAGGATGTCGGTGAGAGCCGCATAGCGGGTCTTGCCGTCAACGGTGTCGGAGATGAGGCCCATGGCGATGCCGGCGACAGGTGCGCGCAGCGGCACACCGGCGTTGAGCAGTGACAGGGTCGAGGCACAGACGGAACCCATCGAGGTGGATCCGTTGGAGCTGAGCGCCTCGGAGACCTGACGGATGGCGTAGGGGAATTCCTCACGCGTCGGCAGCACGGGGACCAGGGCACGCTCAGCGAGCGCTCCGTGGCCGATCTCGCGGCGCTTCGGCGTTCCGACGCGGCCGGTTTCACCGGTCGAGTAGGGCGGGAAATTGTAGTTGTGCATATAGCGCTTCTTGGTGACCGGGCTCAAGGAGTCGATCGTCTGCTCGAGCTTGAGCATGTTCAGCGTGGTGACACCCAGAATCTGGGTCTCGCCGCGCTGGAAGATCGCGGAACCGTGCACGCGCGGGATGATGGCAACCTCGGCGTCGAGCGGGCGGATATCCGCGAGCCCACGGCCGTCGATGCGGATGCCCTCGTTGAGGACGCGCGAGCGCACGACGAGCTTGGTGACCGACTTGTACGCGGCGGAAACCTGGTTGTTCGCGCTGGCGTCGAGTTCGCCGGCGGCGACCTTGGCCGCGATGGTCTCCTTGACGGATGCCTTGAGCGCGTCATCCGCATTCTGGCGCTCGATCTTGTCGGCGATCTGATAGACGGCCTTCAACTGGTCGTACGCGAGAGCGGCGACGGCGTCGTAGGTGGCCGGCTGGTAGGACGGGAACACCGGGTAGGCGCCGGTCGGCTTGGCGGCCGAGGCGGCAACCTTCTGCTGCGCCTCGATGAGCTGCTTGATGAAGGGCTTCGAGGCTTCGATGCCCTCGGCGATGACCTCTTCGTTCGGCTTGATGGCGCCGCCCTTGATGAGATCCCAGGCGTTGTCGGTGGCTTCGGCCTCGATCATCATGATCGCGACGTCCTGCGCGCCGTTGGCGTCGGTCACCACGCGACCGGCGACGACCATGCTGAACACGGCGTCGACGATCTGCGAGTGCTTCGGGAAGGCAACCCACTGGCCGGAGCCGTTCTCGTCGGGGATGAGGGCGACGCGAACGCCACCGATCGGGCCCGAGAAGGGGAGGCCGGCGAGCTGGGTCGACATCGAGGCCGCGTTGATCGCGAGCACGTCGTAGTACTCATCCGGCGCGATGGCCAGAACGGTGACGACAACCTGGATCTCGTTGCGGAGTCCGTCGACGAAGGACGGGCGCAGCGGCCGGTCGATCAGACGGCAGGTGAGGATGGCCTCGGTCGACGGGCGACCTTCGCGACGGAAGAAGCTGCCCGGGATGCGTCCGGCAGCGTACATGCGCTCTTCGACGTCAATGGTAAGGGGGAAGAAGTCGAAGTTCTCCTTCGGCTGCTTGCTGGCGCTCGTGGCGGAGAGAAGCATGGTCTCTTCGTCGATGTAGGCGGCGGCAGAGCCCTGCGCCTGCTGGGCGAGACGCCCGGTTTCGAAACGGATGGTGCGTGTGCCGTACTTGCCGTTATCGATAACGGTTTCGGCGAACGTGATTTCTGGACCCTCCATATGGGGGTTCTCTCCTTTGGTTTTTGCTTCTCGCCATTCTGGCGATGAAGACTCGGTTGCCCGTATGGCGCGCGAGCTGGACGCGGAGAAGAAGGGTGCGAGAGCTGGCCACCAGTAGAAATTCACCAACTGCGGATGTTGCCGGCAAGTTGGGAAACCACCACCGAGGACCAGCGCGCTGCCGGTCTGCTCCGTACTGAGCGTGATTCTGCGTGGCCAATCCAAGGATTAACCTCCTCAAGCCTAACAGAAGACGTTCAGCCTGCTGGTTTCTCGCGCCCGGCCGCGGCCCGGTCCGGCAGCACGGCGTCGAACACCGGGCCGTCGACGCAGACCAGCGGCCCCTCGACGGCGGGATCCGTGGCGACGGGCGCGGCGCATCCGTGGCAGTAGCCGAGGCCGCAGGCCATGTGAGCCTCCAGCGAGACCTGCACCGGCGCGCCCCACTCGGCGCCGAGATCGGCGGCGAGGCGGGCGAGAACTCCGGCGCCGCAGGCCAGGATGACGTCGGGCGGGGCCCAGGCGAAAAGCCCGCGCAGCCGTTCGCCGAGCGCCGGCAGCGCGCTCGAGCCGTCGTCGTCGGTGACGGGGATGACCGTGGCGCCCAGCTCGGCGCAGTCGGCCAGGCCGATCAGATTGGCCGGCGACCTCCCGCTGAGCACGACCGTGGCGGCGATGCCGAGCCGGGCGGCGTCTTCGACCGAGCCCATGATGGCGCAGACGCCGACACCGCGGCCGATCATCAGGGCCGTGCGGGGCGCCTCTGGACCAGTCTCAGTCGGGAGGGCGGCATCCGGGAACTCGAAGCCGCGGCCCAGCGGGCCGGTGACCAGGAGGCTCTCGCCCACGAGTACGTCGGTGAGCGCGGTGGTGCCGCGGCCGGCCGAGCCGTAGATGACCTCCACGGTGCCCTGGTCGGGGTGGCGGCGGTGGATGGCCATCGGGCGTGGGAGCAGGATGCGCTCCCCGCCTGTGGGGGGCACGGTGATCATCAGGAACTGTCCGGCGAGGGCGGTCGTCGCAATGGTGTCGGTGGCCAGTACGAGCCGGCGGTACCGCTCTCCCACGACCTCGTGCACGAGAACGCGGGCGTCGTCCCAGACCGGGTCGGGCCGAGGCACCCGCTCGGGCGGTCGCACCGCGATGAGGCCGTCCAGCGCGGCCTCGTCGGCCGCGGCGAACGCCTGCTGGCGGCGCAGGGCGGCGAGGTCCCCGAGGGCGGTCGTAACGGTCATCAGGCCCTCCACAATTCGATCAGTTCGGTGATGTCGGCCGCGGCGACGCCCTCGCAGCGCTCCTGCAGGGCGCGAACGATTTCGACCATGGCGAACGGGCGACCGAAGCTGGCCGTGCCGACCTGCACGGCGTGGGCGCCGACCGAGAAGTAGTCGAGGGCGTCGTCGGCGGTTTCGATCCCGCCGCAGGCGATCACCGGGATGTCGACCGCTCGGGAGGCCAACCAGACCAACCGCAGCACGACCGGGCGGATATTCGGGCCGGACAGACCGCCGATCACGTTGCCGAGAATGGGGCTCCGCGTAGCGGCCGTGAGCGGCAGCGCCGGGATCGAGTTGGCCACGCAGACGGCGTCGGCGCCGGCCGCCTCAGCGGCCTGGGCACAGTCCGCGATCGAAGAGACGAGCACCGGCAGCTTGACGATCAGGGGCTTGTCGGTCTCCAGGCGCACAGCATGCACGACCTTCCCGATGGCGTCGGGATCGGAGCCGATGTCGGTGCCGTGGCGGTCGAGGTTCGGACAGGACACGTTGAGCTCGTAGGCGTCGCCCGCGCCCCGCAGGCCCCGCACGACGGGGGCGTACTCGCCCGAACGGTGGCCGCCGACGCTGACGATCACGGGCACGCCGAGCGCCAGGTAGAGCGGGTGTTGCGACGCCAGGTAGCCGGCGGCCCCGCGGCTCGGGATGCCGACACTGTTGACCATCCCGGCCCGGAGCTCGGTCAGCCTGTGCGCGGCGTTGCCGCCGCGCGGGGTGCCGAACACGGTCTTGGTGACCACGGCGCCAAGCTCGGCGACCGGGATCAAGCGTCCGAGCGAAGGCCCGAAGCAGCCCGAGGCCGGCATGACCGGGTTGGCGAGGGTGAGGCTGCCGATTCGCACGGAGAGGTCGACCGCCACGGAGGCGGCGGGACGGGCGTCGAAGAAGGCGCGGCGCGCATCCATTGATGGCTGAGGCGGCGCGATGGTCATGGTGTCTGCTTCCGCGGGAGAGGTCACGGGCGGGCGACGGATGCCGCGAGCAGACTTATCGCGGCGTCGGCCTTCAGCGAGGCGTGCGTGGGTGCGTCGGGAACGTGAGCGGGCCGGTTCACGGCCAGCTCCGTGCGGAGCACGGGCACCACCTCGCCGCCGAGGATGTCGAGCTGATCGAGCACGGTTTTCAACGGCAGTCCGGCGTGGTCGATCAGGAAGAGCTGACGCTGGTAGTCGCCGAAGTAGTCGCGCATGCCGGCGTAGCGGTCGATGATCTGCTGCGGGCTGCCGACGGTCAGCGGCGTCTGCTCGGTGAACTCCTCGAGGCTCGGGCCGTGGCCGTAGACCGGGGCGTTGTCGAAGTAGGGCCGGAATTCATCGACGGCGTCCTGCGAGTTCGTGCGCATGAAGACCTGCCCGCCGAGGCCCACGATGGCCTGGTCGGCTCGACCGTGGCCGTAGTGCTCGAACCGGGCCCGGTAGAGCCCGATCAGCTTGAGGTAGTGCTCCCTGGGCCAAAAGATGTTGTTGGCGAAGAAGCCGTCACCGTAGAACGCGGCCTGCTCGGCGATCTCCGGGCTGCGGATGCTGGCGTGCCAGACGAACGGCGGCACCCCGTCGAGCGGGCGCGGCGTCGACTGGAACCCCTGCAGCGGGGTGCGGAACTGGCCCTCCCAGTCCACGACGTCCTCGCGCCACAACCGGCGCAGCAGCGCGTAGTTTTCCAGCGCCAGCGGGATGCCCTGGCGCACGTCCTGGCCGAACCACGGGTAGACCGGGCCGGTGTTGCCGCGACCGAGCATCAGGTCGACCCGCCCACCGGAGAGGTGCTGGAGCATGGCGAAGTCTTCGGCGATCTTGACCGGGTCGTTCGTCGTGATCAATGTCGTGGCCGTGGAGAGGATGATGCGCTCGGTCTTCGCGGCGATGTAGCCGAGCAGCGTCGTCGGCGACGAGGGCACGAAGGGCGGGTTGTGGTGCTCACCGGCGGCGAAGACGTCGAGGCCGACCTCTTCGGCCTTCTCGGCGATGGCGACCATGGCCGTGATGCGCTCGTGCTCGGTGGGGGTGTGGCCCGTCGTGGGGTTGACCGTGAGGTCACCGACGGTGAAGATCCCGAATTGCATGTGCAGCCTCCCACTCGCGCGGCGCGCAGCGCGCATGGACGATTCTATTCGCTGGCGGCAGCGGCCAATCGGCCGAGCGAGCGCTGGATGGCAACAGCCGCGGCCCCGCGGGCCCAGGAGGAGACCCCGCTGTCGTCAACGACGATTGTCAGCGGTGTCGCATCCGGGTCGCGGTCGGCTCGGGCAGCGGCGATGACCTCCTCGGATGCCAGCGCCCACAGTGGCATCCCCTCGCCGGAGAGCACGATCGTGTCGAGCATCCCGATATTGGCGATCACCGCGATCAATCGGCCCAGTCCGCGACCGGTGGCGGTGACGACGGATGCCGCAGCCCGGTTCCCCTCCACCGCGAGCCGGAGCACCTCGTCGTAGTCGACCTCCCGGCCGAGGGCCACGCTGACCTGGGCAGAAACACTCTGGCTCGTGAGCATTGCCTGCGAGCAGCCGCGGTGTCCTTCCGGGCAGAGCGGCCCGTTCGGGTCGAGCGGGATGTGCCCACCGAGGCCCAGGCCGCTGTCGGCCGTCACGATCACCTGGTCGTTGACGACCAGTCCGTAGCCGACGCCGACGCCGATGGTCAGAACCGCGAAGGTCGGGACACCCCGGACCGCTCCGAACCACTGCTCGGCGGAGGTGAGCGCGACGACATCGTTCTCGATCGTGACCGGAATTCCGAGCAGTCGCTCGAGCCGCGTGGCCAGGTCCACGTCGTGCCAGCCCAGGAACGGCGCCCGGGTCACGACCCGGGCGCCGGTGACATGCCCACCCACGCAGACGCCGAGCGCCGACAGCCCATCCGGGCCGCCGAGCTCGCGCACGACCTCGTCGATTCGGGCCACAACGTGCTCGACAGTGTGATCGGCGAGCACCCGCCGGGCCGAGCCCACCTCGTTGGCCCGCAGGTCGGTGAGCACCGCGAAGACGTCGTCGCCGGTGAGTTTCACCCCGACGAACCGACTGGCATCCACCCGGACGTCCAAGGGCCGGGCCGGGCGCCCGACGGTTCCGTCGCGGTCTTCGCTGCCCTCGACGAACAGGCCACAATCGAGGAACGGCTTGCTCAACCGCGTCAGGCTGGCCGGTGACAGTCCCAGGCGACGGCCGAGGTCGCTGCGGGAGATCGGGCCGTGGATGAGCACGGCTCGCGCGAGTTCCCGGGAGGTCTCGCTCACTGTCGACGCCGCATCCGTGGTCATATCCGCCCCCTGAGGTGCCATTTATTCCATAGTGGCATGAATACTCTGGCCCGAGCGGACTTTTCATCTCGCGAGAGCGGCAAATTTCCCGAATTGACGTCCTATTCTTTTTGCCGTAGAAAGATTCATGCAGCGACATGACGGCCTAAGGAGCCCCGCAATGACGGATACGACGACGTACCAGACACCCGCCCGGCGACGCCACCGGTCGAGGAGGTTGCGGACGCTCCGGCGACCCGTGGCACTCCTCCTGGCCGGTACGCTCGGGATCGGCGCCCTCAGCGGCTGCGCCCCGGGTCAGAACGACGTCGTCACCCTCGATTTCTTCCAGTTCAAGTCCGAGGCCATCGCGGACTTCGACGGCATCATCGCCGATTTTGAGGCAGAGAACCCCGGCATCCGGGTAACCCAGAACGCCGTCCCCGATGCGGACACCGCCATCCGCACCCTACTGGTCAAGAACAAGGTGCCCGATGTGATCAGTCTGAACGGATCGGGGAACTTCGGCCAGCTGGCGCGGGCCGGTGTCTTCCACGACTTCAGTGGCGACCCCGTTCTCGACCGGATCAACCCGGCCGTTCAGGACATCGTCGGGGCCCTCGGCTCCTACCAGAACGAGGTGAATGCCCTCGGCTTCGCGAACAACGGCAACGGCGTTCTCTACAACCGTGACATCTTCGCCGCGCAGGGCATGGAGATTCCCACCACCTGGGACGAGTTGATCGCCGCCTGCGACACGCTCCAGGCGGCCGGTATCGCCCCGTTCTACGGCACCGCGGCCGACGCATGGACAGTGCAATCCTCCCTGAACGGTATCGGCGCCCAACTCGGCGGCGACGATTTCTTCCCCGATCTCCGCGCGGAGGGTGAGGAGGTGGGTCCCGACTCGGCCGTCTCGTTCGCGAAGAACTACGACGAGACGTTCGAGAAGCTGCAGACGCTGTATTCCTACGCGCAGGACGGCTACCTCGGCCGCACGTACGAAGACGGCAACCTGGCTTTCGCGAACGGCGAATCGGCCATGCTGATGCAGGGGATCTGGGCCCTCAGCCCGATCCTGGCCAACAACCCCGACATCAGCGTCGGCGGTTTCCCCTACCCTGTGACGGATGACCCGGCCGACATCGAGCTCGTCTCCGGTGTCGACGTGGCCATTGCCATCGGCCGCGACACACCGCGCCTCGCCGAAGCCCGACTTTTCGTGGACTTCCTCTTTCAGGAGGAGGTGCAGAACTCCTTCGCAGCCTCACAGAACACGTTCTCGACGGCCCGGGACGCAGCCGAGAACACCAACCCGGCCCTGGCGGAACTGCAACCGTACTTCCAGGCCGGCCGGATCACCGGTTTCGTCGATCACCAGATCCCGGCGAGCATCCCGCTCGGGCCCATCGTGCAGCAGTTCCTGACCGACCAGAACAGCGCGAAAGCGCTGGCGACCCTCGACAACGAATGGCGCAAGGTCGCGTCACGCACCACCTCGACACGAAGCGGAGACTAACTGATGCTTACTTCCGTCCTGACCCGGCCCCGGCCGGAGCAGACGCCCCGAGCGTCGCGGCCGAGCGCGGCGCGGCGACGCGTCGGCGCCACCCCGCGCGCCTTCTACTGGATGGTCGTCCCCGCGGTCGCCGTCTTCGCGCTGCTGCACACCGTCCCGGTACTCATCGGCATCTTCTTCTCCTTCACCAACTACGCAGGCTTCGGCTCATGGGACTTCGTCGGATTCGGCAACTTCATCGCCCTGTTCCAGGACGACCGGGTACTGACGGCCTATGGCTTCACCTTCGGCTTCGCCATCGTCGCCACCATCCTCACCAACGTGATCTCGCTGGCCATCGCGGTCGGACTCAACGCGAAGATCGCGTTCCAGTCCACCTTTCGCGGCATCTTCTTCATCCCCTACGTGCTGGCGATCCTTGTCGTCGGGTACGTCTTCCAGTATTTCTTCGCCAATTCGCTCCCCCGGATCCTGTCGAACGTCCCGGTGTTCCGTGACAACATCCTCACCAACCCGGACTGGGCGTGGACGGCCATCGTCGCCCTCGCGGTCTGGCAGGCCTGCGCGTTCGCGATCATCCTCTACCTGGCCGGTTTGCAGACGATCCCTCAAGAGCTCTACGAGGCATCCGCCATCGACGGGGCCACGCCGGGACGGCAATTCCGGTCGATCACGTTCCCCATGATCAGCGCCTTTTTCACCATCAACATGGTGCTGAGCCTGAAGGGGTTCCTGCAGACCTTCGACCACATCGTCGCCCTCACCGCCGGCGGGCCGGGCACCTCGACCGAATCGATCACCCTGCTCATCTTCCGGGGCGGTTTCCAAGGCGGCGAGTTCGCCTACCAGTCCGCCAACGCGGTGCTGTTCGTCATCGTGATCATGCTCGTCTCGTTCCTGCAGTTCCGAGTTCTTCAGCGCACGGAGGCCGACTTCTAATGGCTATCACCATCGACTCCCCCGCCACGGTCGAACCCGCATCCCCCCGGGCGGCCCGTGACTCGCGCGGTGTCCGGCGCATTAAAGACAACCGCACCCGGATCAACTGGTGGGCCACCATGCTGATCGCGGTCTGCGCGATCACCGTGCTGGTGCCGCTCTACTTCGCCGTGATCACCGCGCTGAAGACCCCCGACCAGCTCGGCGGCACCGGGTTCGCGCTCCCCACCAGCGTCCACTGGGAGAACTTCGCCGACGCCTGGACGCTGACCAAATTCCCGCAGGCGCTGATGAACACGGCCCTGATCACCGTCGGCGCCGTCATCCTCACCCTGCTGACAAACTCGCTCGTGGCGTACGCGATCGCCCGCAACCTGCACACGCCGTTCTTCACGGGCGTCTACTTCTACCTGCTGTCCGCCATTTTCATCCCGTTCCCGATCATCATGCTCCCAGTCGTGAAAGAGACGGCCCTGTTCGGTCTGGACAACCAGGTCGGGTTGATCTTGCTCTACGCGGTGTTCGGGCTCTCGCTCAACGTCTTCATTTACGTCGCGTTCATCAAATCGATCCCGATCGAGCTGGAGGAGGCGGCCTACACCGACGGGGCGACCACCTGGCGGGTTTACTGGCAGATCATCTTCCCCTTGTTGACCCCGATGAACGCGACCGTCGGCATCCTCACCTGTGTCTGGGCGTGGAATGACTTCATCCTGCCTCTCGTCGTGCTCTCCGACCCGGCGGCACGCACCCTGCAACTCTCCCAATTCGTGTTCCAGGGCCAGTTCAACACCAACTACTCGGCCGCGTTCGCCTCATACCTGATGGCCATGGCCCCGCTGCTGATTGTGTACATTTTTGCCCAGCGCTGGGTTATCTCCGGCGTGATGAGAGGATCGATCAAATGACGACACCCGCACCAACGTCCGGGATGACCGCCCGCGCGACCACCCCCGCGACCGGCGCCTCCTGGTGGACCAGCGCCGTCGTCTACCAGGTGTATCCGCGCAGCTTCGCGGACTCGGACGGTGACGGGATCGGCGACCTCGGCGGCATCCGTTCGAAGCTCGACTACCTCGCCGAGCTCGGCGTTGACGCGGTCTGGCTCTCTCCGGTCTACCCGTCGCCGCAACATGACAACGGCTACGACATCAGCGACTACCAGGACATCGAACCGGTCTTCGGCAGCCTGGCGGAGTTCGACCTGCTGCTGGTCGAGGCCCACGAGCGCGGCATCAAGATCGTGATGGACCTGGTGGTGAACCACACCAGCGACGAGCACGCCTGGTTCCGGGAATCACGCTCGTCGCTGACGAACCCTAAACGCGACTGGTACTGGTGGCGCAAGCCCCAGGCCGACGGCGGCCCGCCGAACGGCTGGGGCAGCGCCTTCAGCGGCCCGGCCTGGACGCTCGATCCCGCCACCGATGAGTACTACCTGCACCTGTTCGCCAAGCAGCAGCCCGACCTCAACTGGGAGAACCCCGAGGTGCGCCAGGCCGTCTACGCGATGATGAACTGGTGGCTGGACCGCGGCGTCGACGGCTTCCGGATGGACGTGATCAACTTCATCGCCAAGCAGGTCGAGCTGATCGACGGACCGGCCCCGGCCACCGGCGGCGGCTCGCCGATGGGGGCGCAGATCCATGAGTTTCTGCAGGAGATGCACCGCGAGGTCTTCGACGGCCGCGGAGGGCGGCACCTCACCGTCGGCGAGATGCCGGGCGTGAGCACCGACGACGCCCTGCTGTTCACCGACCCGGCCCGGCGCGAGGTTGACATGATCTTCCAGTTCGAGCATGTGGGCCTCGACCAGGGCGAGCACAAGTTCGAGGTGCTGCCTCGCAGCCTGACGGCGCTGAAGAAGAGCCTGTCACGCTGGCAGGAGGGTCTGGCCGAGACCGGCTGGAACAGCCTCTACCTGAACAACCACGACCAGCCCCGATTGGTGTCGCGCTTCGGCAACGACACCTCCTTGCGCTACGAGTCGGCAACTCTGTGGGCCCTGGTGTTGCACCTGCACCGCGGAACGCCCTACATCTACCAGGGCGAGGAGATCGGCATGACCAACGTGCGGTTCGACTCCATCGACGACTACCGTGACCTCGAATCCCTCAATCACTTCCGCGAGGCCGTGGAAGAGTTCGACCTGGACCCCGGCACCGTGCTCGCCGGAGTGCAGACCATGGGCCGCGACAACGCGCGCACGCCCATGCAGTGGGATGCCTCGCCGCAGGCCGGTTTCAGCACCGGCACGCCGTGGCTGGCCGTGAACCCGAACAGCGTCACGGTGAACGTGGCCGCCGACCTTGCGAGCGAGCGGAGTGTGTTCCGCTTCTACCAGCGCCTGATTGCGCTGCGGCATGAGAGCGAGGTGGTCGCCCTCGGCGATTTCACCCTGCTCGAACCCGACCACGACGCGCTCTACACCTTCACTCGCAGCCGGGGTGAGGAGACGCTGCTCGTCGTCGCGAACGCATCCGATGCCCCATTCACCGACCTGCTTCCAATGGACGTCTCCGGCGCCGATCTGATTCTGGCCAACTATCCGGCGACAACGGATGCCGCCGCACCGTCCTCGAATCCGGTGCTGCGCCCCTGGGAGGCGCGCCTCTACCGGCTGTAGGTCGGCGCAACCCGCCTCGACCGGGGCTCCTCACGGCGCACCAGTTTAAACGCTGTAAGGACGAGGCCGACGATGACACCGAGCACGGCGCCGCTCCCGTTCGCGACCAGATCGCGCACATCCGGGACCCGGGTCGGCAGGAACTGCTGCGTGAACTCGATCGAGCCGGTGAGTAGGACGGCCACGACGATCGCCAGCCACCAGAACCGGCGTCCGAGCAGGAGCAGCAGAAACACGCCGATCGGGATGAACATGGCGATGTTGGCCGCGAATTCGACCCGCCCGTAGGTGATCCAGTCGGTGGAGTCGTGCCGATTGAAGAATCGGAGCGCCCGGAGCAGCAGCTCGTTGTTCCCACTGTCGAGCGGCTGCGGCCCGAGCGTCACCCAGCCCACGAACGCCAGATAGGCGAGCGTGACCAGGGACAGGACGGGATGGCGGTGCAGCATGGCTCCATCCTTCCCGATGGATGCTGGGGGTCACCCCAGTGACGGCCCCCGACCGCGAAAGCGCGCTACTTGCCCAGCGCTGCCTTCTCCTCGGCGATGACCTCGTCGCGGAGGGTTTCGTCGAAGACGCGCTTGGCCTCGATACCGACGACGGAGTGACGGCGGCCGTAGAGGAAATACACCGCGATGCCGATCGCGAGCCAGACCGCGAAGCGCACCCAGGTGAGCGTCGTGAGGTTGAGCATCAGCCAGAAGCAGAGCGCGGCCGACAGGATCGGCAGGAAGGGCGAGAAGGGCACCTTGAAGGCCCGGGGCAGGTCGGGGCGCTTCTTGCGCAGCACGACCACGGCGATGCTGACCAGCACGAAGGCCGACAGCGTGCCGATGTTGATCATTTCCTCGAGCACGCCCACATCGGTGAACCCGGCGATCAGGGCGACCGCGGCGCCGGAGATGATCTGCACCCGGGCGGGGGTGCCGCGCTTGGACGAGGTGACACTCAGGCCGCGCGGCAGCAGGCCGTCGCGGCTCATGGCGAAGAGCACGCGGGAGAGGCCGAGGAGCAGCACCATGATCACGGTGGTGAGCCCCACCAGAATGCCGACCGAGATGACCTGGGCAGCCCAGCCGGCGCCGACCGAGACGAACGCCGTCGCGAGTGAGGCATTGGGGTCGTCGGCGAGAACGGTGTACGGCACCATGCCGGTGAGCACGAGGCTGACGCCGAGGTACAGCACCGTGACGATGGCCAGACCGGCGAAGATGCCGCGCGGCAGGGTCGTCTGCGGGTTCTTGACCTCTTCGGCGCTGGTGGCGACCACGTCGAAGCCGATGAACGCGAAGAAGACCAACGAGGCGCCGGCGAGCAGACCGAACAGTCCGTACTGGGCCGGCTGGGCGCCGGTCATGAACGAGAAAAGGGACTGCATCCAGACGTCGCCGTCGCCGCCCGCGGAGGGCACGGCCTCGGGGATGAACGGCGTGTAGTTCTTCGGGTTGATGAAGAAGGCACCCACGACGATCACGAACACCACGATCGCCACCTTGAGAATGGTGAAGATGCTGGCGACGCGCGCCGACAGCTTGGTGCCCAGCACCAGGAGGGTGGTGAAGATTGCGACGATCACGAACGCGCCCCAGCTGACCTGCAGTCCGAAGACCGCGATCGTGGCCGGGACATCCCAGTTCCAGAGTTCGAAGACCTCACTTAGGTAGATGCCCCAATACTTGGCGATCACGGCCGCGGCGGTCAGCATCTCGAGGATCAGGTCCCAGCCGATGATCCAGGCGAGCAGCTCGCCGAGGGTCGCATAGGTGAAGGTGTACGCCGAGCCGGCCACGGGAACCGCCGAGGCGAACTCCGCGTAACACATGATGGCGAGCGCGCAGGTGACCGCGGCGAGGAGGAACGCCAGGGTGACGGATGGCCCGGCGTAGCTGCCGGCCGCCTTCGCACCGACCGAGAAGATCCCGGCACCGACGGCAACCGCGACGCCCATGATCATGAGGTCCCAGGTGCCCAGCGTGCGCTTGAGGCTGTGCCCCTTCTCGAGGGAGTCGGCCATAGAGGCCTCAATGCTCTTGGTGCGCCAGACGCTCATAACTGGGTGCTTCCGTTCCGTTGGGTATCGGTCAATGCTAGGCCCCCGCGGGGCTTCCCCGACCCCGGACCCCGCAGACCCGGGGGCCGCACCCCCTAGCATTGAGCGGTGCCCACCACCCTCCGCCACTCCCCCGGGGCCAGGGTCGGCCTGTCGATCGCGGTGGCCACCGGCCTCTACGGCATCTCGTTCGGCGCCCTGTCGGTGTCGTCGGGGCTCGACATCTGGCAGACCTCGGCGCTGAGTCTGCTCCTGTTCTCCGGGGGCTCCCAGTTCGCGTTCATCGGGGTGATCGCCGGCGGCGGCAGCGGTGCGGCAGCCGCCGGCGCGGCGGCGCTCCTCGGCATCCGTAACGCGGTCTACGGGATGCAGTTGAACGCCCTGCTGCACCCTCGTGGCTGGCGCCGCTTCGCCGCCGCCCAGGTCACCATCGACGAATCGCTTGCCACGAGCACCGGGCAGACCGTGCTCGTCGAGCAGAAGCGGGGGTTCTGGGTCGCCGGTCTCGGCATCTTCGTGTTGTGGAACGTATTCACCCTGATCGGGGCTCTCGCGGGCGACGCCGTGGGCGACCCGAAACAGTGGGGCCTCGACGGCGCGGCGGTCGCGGCGTTCCTCGGGCTGCTCTGGCCGCGGCTGCGGTCGAAGGAGGCCGGGGCGATCGCCGCGGTCTGCGCGCTGGCCACCGTACTGACCGTGCCGCTCGTTTCGCCGGGCGTGCCCATCCTCGTGGCGGCTGTCGTCGCCGGTGCCATCGGCTGGTTCGGTTTTCGGCACGGGCCGGCGGGCGAGGGTCTCGAGCCCGACGTCGACCCCTATCCCGGTCCACCCGATGCACCCGGTTCGACGGATGCGCAGGCTCCCCGATGAGCGTCTGGTTCTGGATCCTCGTGGCCTGCGCGGCGGCGTTCCTCACGAAGCTGCTCGGCTATCTCGTGCCGCAGAAGTGGGTCACCAACGCGCGCATCGCCCGCGTCGCCGGCGTCCTCACGATCGGCCTGCTGACTTCCCTGACGGTCGCGAACACCGTGGCCACCGGCCAGGAGCTCGTCGTCGACGCACGGCTCGGGGCGCTCGTCGTAGCGGCGATTGCGCTCTGGTTCAAGGCCCCGTTCCTGGCGGTGGTCATCGCGGGCGCGGCAGCGGCCGCCGGGCTCCGGCTGCTCGGTCTGGGTTGAGGGTCTCGCGCGCCAACGGGGGCGGTAGGGTTTTTCCAACGGCAATGCGTCCGTCGACGTTTTTCGATGATGAAGAAAAGAGTGTGTGATGTCCGGGAAATATGAGCTCTACGCGGAACGATCCGGCGGATACCAGTTTCGGCTGAAGGCCAACAACGGCGAAGTGATCGCGACCTCCGAAAGCTATCACTCCAAGGCAGAGGCCCTCAAGGGCATCGAGGCACTGAAGGCCCACGTCAAGTCGCACGTGGTCGACATGACGGAACCGGACGCCTGAACGAATCTCGGTTCTGCCGAGTGAGTCACCGTCGGTTGGTCCTGTGGCTCCCGGAGAGTCGAAGCTGACTGCGCCGTGTGGACGCTGGTCATCCGGCGGAGCACCGTGTGCGGCGTCGAACCAATTCGACGGAGATTCTGGCGTAAAACGGCTTTATCGGAGTATTCGGGGCCGATACGGCCACAATCTCCGTCGAATTCGTTCTGGACGGAGTCACTGCACCGCGGCAACCGCCCCCGAACCCCCAGCCCTCGACGCCATCCCGTTCACGGCTGTGAGGGTTCACTCGTCTAGACCGCCGCGAGTTCCTCGGCCGCGAGTTGCTCTCCGGTGAAAAGCTCGGCGGCGAGCAGTTCCAGCGTGCGCGCACGCCCGGGTGAGGTCGCCGCGTCGGCGCCCGTGTGAGCGGAGGCGATCGGCTGCAGCATGACCTCGTCGACCCCGAACTTCGCCGCGAGGGCACGGATGCGCGCGGCCGCGGCGCCGGGCTCGTCGATGATCCAGGCCGCGGCCATCCGTTCGATCATCTGGAGCAGCGCCGGCGCCATCGGTGCGGCGGCGGCCTCTTCGACCGTCGCGAGCGGGCCGAGCGGCAGGCCCGATCTCAGGCGCGCCATCTGCTGCATCTGCGGCAGGGCGAGGGCGAGGGCCTCGACCCGGGTCTCGGCGACCGACACGTTCAGGGTGAGGATGGTGCGGGGGGCGTCGAGGGTCTCGCTGGGGGTGAACCCGCGTCGGTACAGCTCGAGGGCCGCTGTGGTGCCGTCGCCGGCGAAGTGGTTGGCGAACACGTAGGGCATGCCCTGCCGGGCGGCGAGCCGGGCCGAGTAGTCGCTGGAGCCAAGCAGCCAGATTTCGGGCATCCCGGTGGCGGCGGGAGTCGCGTGCAGGGTGTAGTCCTGACCGGAGGTGAGGCTGAGCGAGGCCCCGTCGGGGTGCAGCAGCGCCGCGATGTCGGCGATGTTGCGCGGAAACGCGTCGACCTCGCTCGCTGCTCCGCTCGAGCGCAGCAGTGCGGTGATCATCGGGTCGCTGCCGGGCGCACGGCCCAGCCCGAGGTCAATGCGCCCGGGGAAGGCCGCCTCGAGGATGCCGAACTGCTCGGCGATCACGAGCGGAGAGTGGTTGGGAAGCATGACGCCCCCGGAGCCGACCCGGATGCGTTCGGTCTGCGCCGCGAGGATACCGATCAGCACGGGCGGGTTCGTCGACGCGACCGCCTGCATGTTGTGGTGCTCCGCGACCCAGTATCGGGTGTAGCCGAGCCGGTCCGCGCTCTGGGCGAGGTGCACGGCTGCCGCGATCGCCTCAGCGGAGCTTTGCGAGGTGCGGACGGGGATCAGATCGAGCACGGAGAGGCTTAGCGCGGAGGTAGACATCGGTGGGGGAAACCGCGCCAGGCCCGGAGATATTCCCGGTTCCCCGCTCCGGACACACAAACGGACCGCCACCCGGAAGGTGACGGCCCGCGTGTAAGAAGATCGCGGTGTCTTCGAAAAGTGCCTTAGCGGCGCAGTCCGAGGCTGCCGATCAGTGTGCGGTACCGAGTGATGTCGACATCCGACAGGTAACCGAGCAGACGACGGCGCTGACCAACCATGAGGAGCAGACCACGACGCGAGTGGTGGTCGTGCTTGTGCTCTTTCAGGTGCTCCGTGAGGTCCAGGATGCGCTGCGTGAGCATTGCAATCTGAACTTCGGGGGACCCGGTGTCGCCTGGGTGGGTAGCGTACTTTTCGATGATCGCCTTCTTTGCATTAGCTTCGAGTGCCATAGATGGGATCCCCTTTCTCTCACTGCGCGGTGCCCGGGGCCGAATGCCTGGGCTCTCTTGATCCGCGGCCGTCAAACGGCAACCGTTCGAGTTTAGCAGAGTCCGAGAGGTCGGCTGGAGCAGCAGGAGCAACGGCCAGAAGATGCGGGCTGCGATCTCGGCCGGGGCGCTGACCAGCTGCTCGTGCGCCCTCCCGAACCGGATGTAGAGCTCACTGAGAGGGTGCCGCCGAGGCCGTTGATCATCAGGGCCACCCGGTCCCCGACACGTCCGGCAGGTCCCCGACGACCGCGTCGCGCATCTCGTCGGTCATCTCATTCGCGGTGGTCAGCTTCGCGCGGCGTCGGCCCGGTTCGCCATGGATGCCCACGCCCATCCACGCGTGTCGAGGTTCGCGGCGGCGATCCCCTGGTGCATGTCCGGCACGAACTGCTTCGGGCTCCGGGATCGGGCGAACCGATGCTACGTTCTCCGGTGTAGCTGGCCCTGCCGCGACGGGCCTGCAGCATGCTCGTGGCGTCCGCGCTCGCCCGCGCAACCAGGGACATCCGGGCGAGGAGGGTTTCCGGGTCACGGCCGGCGGCCACCTCGGCTTCGAGCGTATCCGTGGCCGGCACGAGGGCGTCGAGCAGGGTCTTGTCTCCCAGGTCGGACTTGCCGCGGGCCTTGATCCCCTCGGTGGCGGCCCGGAGCATCGCCACGAATTCGGTGTCGAACAGGGCTGAGCGGGTCATCGGCTCTCCAGATCGGGGGCCGGGCGGTCGGGGGCACTGAGGATGGTGGCGAAATCGGACAGGTCGACGAAGAATTCCGGCTCCAGACCCAGCGGGTCGCGCAGCGTCACGGTGGTGGGGCCGCCGGGGTCCCCAAGCGACGACACCACCAGGGCCGCCCCGGTGAAATCTTCGTCCGCGGTGTAACCGCTGATCGTGATCACGGTGCGCAGGCCCGCGGCGAGCGCCGACCGGAGGCCGTTCGCACTGTCCTCGACGACCACGGCGTCGGCGGCGTCGATCCCGAGTTCCCGCAGGGCATGCAGGTAGATGTCCGGGGCCGGCTTCTTCCGGTCCACGATGTCGCCGGCGAAGACCCGGAACTGCGCGGCCAGCTCGGGCCCGATTGTTTGCGTGAGCACGGCGCGCACGGATTCCTCGGCCGAGGTGGAGGCCACGGCGAGGATCCAGCCGGCGCCCGCGGCTTGTGCGACGAGTCGACGGATGCCCGGGCGGGCCGTCAACGCGCCGCTCGCCACCCGCTCGGTGTAGATCGCGCTCTTGCGCCGGTGCCAGCCGGCGACGGCCGAGTCGAGGGCCGCGGGGTCGTCCGCCGGCAGACCGAGCACGCCGGCCACCTCCGGGGTGAGGATGCTGCGCATCCGTTCTTTTCCTCCCCCGATCGTCACCTTCTGGACGTAATCGGAGTCGCTCCACTGCACGGGCACCGAGAATTCCTCGAAGGTCTGGTTGAAGGCCGGCAGGTGGCCGTCGCGTTCGGTGTCGGCCAGCACGCCGTCGCAGTCGAAGATGAGAGCGGGCATCGCCTCAGGCCTTCCTCGCGTTGCCGATGGCGGCGAAGGCTCGGTCGATGGCTGCTTTCAGCGGTGAAATCGCCACCTGTGCCTCCCCGGTCAGATGCCGCCTATCGTAGGCTCGCCACCCCGAGCCGACAATGGGGCGGCCTCGGCGGGCTTCGCCGGCTGAGGCCGGTGCCGGATGGAGAACTTCGCCCGCTGGGTGATCGACTGATCCGGCCTGTCCCAAACCTTGATCATCGCCCAGCCCACGGCGACGAGCGGGACCGCCAGAACGGCCCCGGCGATACCGCCGAGGATGGTGCCCACGGTCAAAGCGACGAGGATCACCAGCGGATGCAGTTTCAACGCCCCCGCCATCACCACCGGGTTGAGCAGGTCGCCCTCGATCTGGTTGACCACGATCACGATGGCCACAACGATCAGCGCCACGAGCGGCCCATTGGCCACCAACGCCACGAGGGCAGCCAGGATGCCCGCGATGGTCGCCCCGATCAGTGGGATGAACGCCGTGAGGAACACGATCACAGCCAGCGGCAGGGCCAGCGGAACTTGCAGGATGGCCAGCCCGACGCCGATCAGAACGGCGTCGAAGAGGGCGATGATCGCCGTTCCCCGCACGTACTGGCCGAGAACCGTCGGGGTGACGAAGCCCACGATCGCATCACGCACCGCGTTGAACTGCTCCGAGTCGAGCGCGATCGGGCCCTCGACCAGCAGCCCCTGTAGTTCGTCGAGCCCGTCGCCAGCCGCCACCACCAGCGCACCCCACTGGTTGCGCACCGCGAAGACGATGAGCGTGACGATGCCGCCGAGGATGAGTGCCCCTGCCAACAGGGTGATCCAGGTCGCGAGAATGACCGGGAGGCCGCGCGTGCGCAGCCAGCCGACCAGCGGTGCCAGCGCCGATGCCAGGATGAGCGCCACGAGAACGGGGATCACCACGAGTTGCACCCGCACCAGAGCGTAGACGGCGCCGGCGGTCAGCACGACCACGACGACGATCTGGGTGGAGCGGATGGCCCACCGGCCGAGCCGGCTGGTCAGTAGGGTCTGCAGGGACGGGGATGAGGGGTCCTCGGCGCGCATGCTGACACCATAGGCACCTGTTGCAGCATCGGTAAACGGCTGCCCGGCCGAGTGCCTCCTAACCGATTCGGGCGGAACCTCGGCCCGGCGTCGAACGAATTCGACGGAGATTCTGCCAGGAGAGCGCTCTTTCCCAGGTTTTTGCGGCGTTTCGGCCAGAATGTCCGTCGAATTCGTCGCCCTCATCCGCGCCATCTGCAAAACCGCCGAAACCGCCGCGCAGCGAAACGGCGGCCGGCTCCCGGTCCCGCTGGTGATGGAGCTCAACGAGTGCGCGAACATCGTCCGCTGGCCCGAACTGCCCTCGGTGTATTCGTTCTACGGGTCGATGGGCATCATCCTCAACTCCTACTTCCAATCCCGCGCCCAAGCGATCGACGCGTTCGGGAAAGACGGGTGGCAGACCCTCTGGGACGCCGTCGCCACCCGCGTGTTCGGCGGTGGTTCCGGCGACGACGACTTCCTCCGCTCGCTGGCCGCCCTCATCGGCGAACACGACGAAATCAACTACGGCAGCTCCACCGGCAAAGACGGCCACCAATCCACCTCCACCAACACCCGCAAGGTCAACACCCTTGACATCGCCGCCCTCGGCTCCCTCCCCGAATGGCGCGCCATCGTCTTCAGCTCCAAATGCCGACCCGTCATGGTCAACACCGTCCCCTGGTTCCGCGATAAGACCCTCACCACCACCATCAACCGCACCCCGACCAGGACGCCGAGCCTCGCGCCGGCACAGATCCCGGTGCCGGACGACACCATTGCAGCGGAGGTAGCAGCTCATGACTGAGTACGACGACTACGACTCGACCAACACTAAAGAGGACGCGGTCGACGTTCGCCAAATGTTTCTTGATTTGCTGATCGGTCACCTCGCCACCGTCGAGGTCGTCGGCACCAGGCCCACGCCGTGGTGCACCCAATGGTGGCTACACCCTGAGATCGTCGCCCGGTTCAAGGCCCTCTGGCAGGCCAGCATGCAAGCTGACGCCAGCGTTATGGACGGCGACGCCGGCGCCGTTTCGTTCTGGTGGATCAACCACTGGGACCGCCACGCCGCCGTCATCTTCGACAAAGGCAATGGGCCGTTCCGCGACTGCGATCCTGACCAGGGTCATCTCTACCCTCGCACGGACACCACCGCCAGGATCGTGCCTGCGTCGATGCCGCCCGACGACGTGGAGCTCCAATAAAAGGGGACGCCACGCCATTCTTAGAGCGTGCCCCGCTAGAAATTGATTATTAATCGAAGATATATCTACGCGAGTGGAGCTGTTCGACGGGGGATCAGCCCACGCACCCGTATTACTGGGTAGTGGCCATGTCCAGCCCTAGTTACTTGCAGTTGCGGAAAATGACTTGATAGACTTACCGCCATGGAAAACAACTTGGTGCCGAGCGGGCCGGATGACGCTCGAATTGTCGCGGGGCTCTTTGAGGAACTCCAAGCTGACCGGGCCCGTCTTGTTGAGAAGGTCCGGACCCCGAAATGGCTCGCCCCTGGATTCGGACTCATCGCGGCCAGCTATGTGATGACACCCGCTTTCCCTGGCGAGGGAGCCGGAGGATTCGTGCTGATCACGGCACTTGTTGCCGGAATTCTGTTGGTGGGCCTGTCATACCGGGCGACAGGCATCAAATTCACGCGGTTTGGGGTGCAGGCATGGGCGGCATTCGCCGCGGCAGTGTTGGGCTCGCTCGCGCTCTTCAGCGTCTCCTTGGGATTTGCTGCCAGCGGCCTATTTTGGTGGATTGTGATTCCAGCAGTCGTGGCCTTTGTATTGGTCTTCTGGCTCGCGAGCCTGATCTTCTCGTCGATGCGAGAGCGTCTTCACCATGTCCGCTGATGGCACCTTCAACGAGACCATTCATGCACCGCTGCGATTGCGGATATGCGGACTCCTCCGCTCAGTCGACGAGCTTGACTTCGCCGTGCTCCGCGACACGCTCGGCGTCAGCGACGCCACGCTCTCGAAACAATCGAAGGCACTCATTGACGCCGGCTTCGTCAGCATCACCAAGAAAACGTCAGCATCGCGCGACGACTCCCGCCGCCTCACCTGGCTCCGCCTCACCGCAACAGGTAGAAACGCGTTCGACGACCACATTCGTGCGCTGAGGAAGATTGCAGTTGGCTTCGATCACCTCGATAACGCGGACTCTTGATCCTGAGGCGTCCCACTGAAAGCCTTAGACCACTAATCCTTCGCGGAACGGTCTGCGCGGCATCTCCGGTCGCCAGCCGGGTCGGTCAGTGTCGGTGGGTGGACGTCGGTCTGGCCACCCGTCCGCTATCGTTACGGCATGCTCCCCATCTGTGATTGAAGACCGGGCTGACTTCTTCAGCTAGCAGGTCCTCATTCACTGCGCGCAAAAGCCGCGCCATTTCTCACGGAGCTCAACCATGCCCGCAACGACTCTGTCCGCGACCTACGCGGATGTTCTCAGACTCAAACACGTCCCCTTTGTTTTCTCGAGTGCCCTGACCGGACGCTTCGCTTATCCTCTCGTCGGTCTGCCTCTCCTCTTCGCAGTTGAACAAGTGACCCAGTCCTTCTCCGCCGCCGGTATAGCGGTCGGCGCATACGGGGCTGGTGCCGGTTTCCTCGCACCAGCCAGAGCCCGCCTCATCGATCGATTCGGACGCCGCCTTGTCCTCCTCCTGCTCAGCAGCGTTTTCGGGTTGAGCTTGGTCGCTCTCGCACTGCTCACGAGCTCGGGCGCACCAGTTTGGTTATGCGTGACGGTGGCCGGCCTCCTCGGCGCGTTCGCTCCACCGTTGGGCCCGACAATGCGGGTCGCCTGGGCGTCGTTGACCCCGACTCCAGTTCTCCTGAAAAAGGCTTTGAGTCTGGACGCAGTCCTCGAGGAGTTGCTCTACCTTGTCGGCCCCGCCTTGTCCGGCCTGCTCTTGGTCATCATCGACCCGAGTACCGCCCTACTCATCTCTGCCGCACTGATCCTGGTCGGGACAACACTGATGATGTCTTCCCCCACGATGGCCGCGACCCCGGTCGACGCGTCACGCAGGGACGCAGCCAGCGCTGCGCCCCTGCTCACAGAACCGCGATTCATCGCACTGCTCCTGCCGGTGCTGGCAGCCGGCCTTGTGGTCGGCACCATCTACGTTGCGGTCCCGGCCATGATTGCTACCCTCGGTAATGCCGCAGCGGTGGGGGTTGTCCTCGCCCTGTTCGCGGCCGGCAGCGCCGTTGGAGGCCTTGCCTATGGCGCTCTTCAGATCACGGTGTCCTCGCAGCGCCAACTCGTGATCCTGGCGATATTGTTCATCATGGCCTCTGCCGGTGCTGGCCTCGCAACGTCGACGATCTCCCTGGGACTGGTCATTTCGGCCGCTGGACTCTTCCTTTCCCCGGTCATGATCGTGGCGTATTTTGCAGCCAACGATTTTGGTGGGACGACCCGACAGACCGAGTCAACAACGTGGGTGAACACCGCTCACAACGTCGGTGCTGCGGCCGGGAGCGCGCTCAGCGGCTTCCTCGTCGAGAGCTGGAACGTGAGTTCAACTTTCCTCACCACAGCTGCGGCAGCCGCCGTCTTCGTCGCTCTCAGCGCCGGCATCTCCGCGAGACTCTGGCGACGACCCTCCGCCTAATTGAATGATTGCAGGAACCCTTTGCGGATCGCGGGAACGATTGCGTCGTCTGCAGGGGCGAGACCTGCGAGACTCACCGCATGACAACCCAGACAAGTACTCAGACACGACGCGCTGTGTCTCCGGTGCTCATCGGATTCGTGGGGATGATCATCGTTCCGTTCTGTATCGTTCTCGCGATCAACTCCTGGGGTGCTCCAGACGCAGCAGACTTCGTCCGGATGGCGTTCGGTACCGTAATCGCCTCCACCTTGGCGACGGTGGCGGCTTGGTGGCTGGCGCTCAACCGGATGAAAGCGGGTCGGAGTGACCGTTACTGGTTCTGGGGAGTGGCTGGTATCTTCACCGCCTCCGCAGTCGGCAGCATCACCGGCGCAGCCGAGACTCTGCTGACGCAATTGACTAATCTCTAGGTCGCCGATCCGCGGCCGGGCAATTAGCCTTCCTCGGGAACAGAATGCGGGCCGCTACTCTGGGGCGATGAGTACAGACGACACGGTCTCGGTTCGCGGGGTCCAGGCATCAGATTTCGCCGAGTGGGCGGGGCTGTATGGGGAATATCGAGCGTTTTACGCACTTTCCCCTGATGAAAGCATTGTTGAACGTGTGTGGACTTGGATCAACGACGGCGGGCATGAAGTTAATGCCTTCGTTGCCAGTTCCGGGGATCGCCTCGTGGGACTCGCGCACTATCGACGATTTGCCCGGCCTTCCACTGGCAGCGTGGGAATCTTCCTCGACGATCTGTTCACGTCCCCGAACACTCGCGGTTCCGGCGTCGGGCGGGCGCTACTCAGCGAACTCTCCTCATTGGCCGACGGTGAGGGCAGCTCAGTCGTCCGCTGGATCACGGCGGAGGACAACACTCGTGCCCGGCGCCTTTATGACTCGACCGCCACTTCGACAAAATGGGTGACATACGATCTGAAGCCGGGATCGCTCTGAACGCCTGATAGCCGAACCTTCGGCGCGCAGTCTTAGCCTCGATCCACCGGTCGAGTTGAGGAGTTAGCGGCGCGATAAACAGAGAATGCCCTTTTGATCAGGAAAAATAAGGCTTACCACGGCGTTTATTCACCACATCAAGAGGACATCTCGTAGATGCAACTGTTCCATAGATCCACGTCCCTGTCAGCGACCTTCGACGACACCAATCTCGTGTCGGCTGCCGGGCTCATTCCGGCGATGGCCTTGGCGGTCTCGACGGGTCTGGCCGAGCTGGCTAATCGGTGGTTGACGTTGCCCGGCTACTTCGGTGCAAACGCCGGGTTAAAGGTCACCGCTTTGGTCGCAGGGATGCGCGCCAGCGCCGATTCCATCGACGATATGGCCCTGCTCCGGCACGGCGGGATGAAGAAACTCTTCGTCGGCACCTACGCACCCTCCACTCTGGGCTCGTTCCTGCGTGCGTTCACTTTCGGCCACGTCCGCCAGCTCGACGCAGTCGCCAGGCGGTGGCTGGTCAACGTCGCCCAGGTCGCACCGATCGTAGCCGGGATCGATGACTACGCCCTGGTCGATATCGACGACACCATCAAAGAAGTCCACGGTTACAAGAAACAGGGCTCCGGCTACGGATACTCCGGAGTGCGCGGGCTAAACGCGTTGATCGGAATCGTCTCGACTACATCTGCCGCGCCGGCCATCATCGGCGCCCGGCTCCGGAAAGGCGCCGCCGGGTCCCCGCGCGGGGCGGGGAAGTTCGTGGCCGATGTCCTGGCGACCGTGACACGGTTGCGCTCAGGGACCGCGTCCGGGCTGGTGCTGCTGCGCGCCGACAGCGCGTTCTATGGCCATGCTGTGGTCTCGGCCGCGCACCGGGCCGGCGCGAAAGTCTCCATCACCGCCCGCATGGATCCGACCGTGAAACGCGCTATCGCCACGATCCCTGATGACGCCTGGACGACGATTGATTACACCGACGCGATCCGGGACGAGACCACCGGCACCTGGATTTCCTCCGCCGAGGTCGCCGAGGTGCCGTTCACCGCGTTCAGCTCGAGGAAGATCAGCGAACGCATCACGGGACGGTTGGTCGTGCGGCGGATCCCGGAACTGAACCCGTTCGAAGGCGCCGGACAACCCACCCTCTTCGACACGCACCGGTTCCACGCGTTCTTCACCACCAGCACCCTGGACACCGTCACCGCAGACAAAACCCACCGGCAACACGCGATCATCGAGCAGGTCAACGCCGACCTCAAAGACAGTGCGCTGGCGCACCTGCCCTCCGGGAAATTCACCGCCAACGCCGCCTGGCTGGTGCTGGCCACGATCGCGTTCAACCTCGCCCGCGCCGCCGGCACCATCGCCGGCAGCACCCTCCGCAAGGCACGCACCGAAACCATCCGCCGCAAACTGATTCAGATTCCGGCCCGTATCTCGACCTCGGCCCGGAAACACGTCCTGCATCTCCCGGCCAGCTGGCCCTGGGAAACCGGATGGACAGCCCTGTTCGCGGCGGCCTGCGGCCCGCCACGAACAGCCACCATCTGACCACCCAGCCCCACGGCGCAACCAAACCAGGAACACCACCGGCAGCAAGGCCGGCCGCACCGCCATGCCCACCACCAGAAACCTCAGATCAAACGCCGGTGACCCGGATCAGCCAGGCTGACCGGTGGATCGAGGCTTAGGCGGGGGGTGTCGGGGAATTCGAGCTCGCACCGAACGCCGGAGCTGGGGACGGGCAATTCCCGGGTTGGGCGCCGCTGACGGCTAGGCTGGCCGCAGCCAGCGCTTGTCGGCAAGGCCCTGTGGAAGTCGACCTCGGTTTATCACTGTCGTCGTGATGCAGGATCGGAAGAGTAGAGCCAATGCGTCAGCGGCCATGGAGGAACTGTGAACCTCAATCAAATCGACCTAATCGTTTCTGACGTTAAGTCGTCGGCTCTCCTGGTGAGCAAGCTCCTGAACGTTGACCCAGATGTCTTGGACGACGGTTTTGCTCGGGTTTCGATAGGGGCTACGGCGCTCATGTTTTCCACTACCGCGCTTATCCCTATGCGGCGCGCAGAAGGTGTCATTCTGCATTTTGAGACAGTGGATGTGGAGCTCGCTGCCCAAAATGCGCGAGCAAACGGCGTTGAGATTCTCCTCGGACCCGTCACTACCGATTGGGGGACGACCTCGGTACTGGTCCAAGGGCCGGAAGGAATCGTCTTGGACTTCTATCGAAATGAGTGAAACGAAGCTTCATTTCGTCACTCCAGAGTGGAGTTGGCGTTGCAGGCGAGTGGAACGAACACGTTAGAGTCCGGATCGAAACCTCAGGAGGAGTCCTACCAGTGCACGCAGGGTTCATCGCACTCACGCCGGGCACGCCGGGGACCACCACGAACCTCTCGGCGTCAGTTCGAGCTTCGGCACCTAACGTCGTGAAGTGACGGACCCAAAAGTGGACGCTCGCTCGCGATTCAGCGTCGTCGCCGGAATCCTCGTTGGTGTCGCGTTCGTATCTTCCTATTTCGCAAGCTGGGCATTGCTTTCGCCTGCCTCGCGGGCGGCGAAATGCTGGGTGCAACTTGAAGAGGCTCGTACTTCTGTGCCAATCGCAGCCATTCTGGGATCTGCGGGATTCTTGCTCTGGATTGCTGCGCGGAGAATCACTCGTGGCCAGCCAGCCGCCCGCGGGATATCGATCGCCACCTTCTTCACCGTGCCGGTACTCGTGATCTGTCTGCTGCCATTCGTTGTCGTGGGCGCGTTTCCGCTCAGTGCTGCTGGCCTTGAAAGCGATTGTGACAGGGGCCAACCCTCTGGAATCATCATTTCGTCTGCTGCGTTGCTGCCTCTAATTGTTATTTTGATCGTCGCGATCGTGTTTCGCCCAGCCACCAAACCGACGTCGCGTGTCCACGCGGACCCAGAACAGGATCAATAGTGCCGATCTAAGCCAGAGGCATGTTTCTGCGATGCCGCACCAAACGCGGATCGCTGGTGGGGCGCCATTGAGACCATCGTGCGAATCGCTTCACCGGCGCACTTGAAGGGCATTGCAACATGGAACTTTCACCGCGCAGATCTTGGTCGTCTGGACGGAAGCCAACAGACCCGCGCAAGCTCTGGGTCGGACCCTGACCGTGCAGCAATGCCTGAGAATCGGCGTGATAACGAAGGTCGGGCCTTCGTCGGAAACTCGAAGCCCAGACTCGGCCATTCGCTGACCACTTCGCTGTGCTCACCGTGAGGCAGCTAGGGAAAGCCCGAGTCAACTGCGAAAACTGCGTTACGTTTCCTGAAGAGAGGGTCACGTCCCGCTGAGTGGTGGAATTTCTCAACACCATGCAGGTCAGTGGTTCTAGTTTAGGCGGCGGCGAGTTCGGGGAGGATCACCGCCTCGTCGAGGACCTCGATGGGGTTGTTCATGACGGCCAGCTCGAACATCGAGGCCTCGGAGAAGTAGCGTCTTTCGCCGGCTTTCCACTCGTCGTGCTGCTCGATCAACACCGACCCGGCCAGGCGCAGCAGGGCCGCGGTGTTGGGGAACACGCCGACGACGTCGGTGCGGCGTTTGATCTCTTTGTTGACCTGTTCGAGCGGGTTCGTGGACCAGATCTGGCGCCAGTGCCGCCTCGGGAAGCCGGCGAAGGCGAGGAGGTCGGGTTGCGCGTCGACGAGCATCGCGGCGACCTTCGGGTGCGAGCGGGAGAGCATCGTGGTCACCTCACGGAACTGTTTCTCGATGTGCTCGCGGTCGGGCTGGGCGAAGATGGTGCGGATGATCGAGGCGACCATGTCCTGCGATCCCTTCGGGACCACGGCGAGGACGTTGCGCATGAAATGCACCCGGCAGCGCTGCCAGCCGGCGCCCTGGAACACGGTCCCGATGGCCTTCTTCAAGCCGGTGTGAGCGTCAGACATGACCAGCTTGACCCCGTCGAGGCCGCGAGTCTTCAACGACCGCAGGAAGCTGGTCCAGAAGCCCTCGTTCTCGCTGTCACCAACGTCGAAACCCAGGACTTCACGGCGTCCGTCGGCAGCCACCCCGACCGCGACGACGATGGCCTGGGACACGATCCGGTGGCCGACGCGGGCCTTGCAGTAGGTCGCGTCGAGGAAGACGTAGGGGAAGTCTTGGGCGGCGAGGGTGCGGTCGCGAAACTCGGCCACCTCGGCATCCAGGCCCGCGCAGATCCGGGACACTTCCGACTTCGAGATCCCCGTGTCCGCTCCGAGGGCCTTGACCAGGTCGTCGACCTTCCGGGTCGATACACCGTGAACGTAGGCCTCCATCACGACCGCGAACAACGCCTGGTCGACCCGGCGGCGCCGCTCCAACAGCGCCGGGAAGAAGGAGCCGGCGCGCAGCTTCGGGATCTTCAGGTCGAGGTCCCCGGCCGTCGTCGTCAACGTCCGCGGCCGGGTGCCGTTGCGGTGGGTGGTGCGGTCGCCCGAGCGCTCGAACGGGGCTGCGCCGATGAACGCGGTCGCCTCCGCATCGATCAGTTCTTGGTAGAGAGTTTCGGTCGCGACGCGGATTCGGTCGGTGACATCGGTGAGTTTGAGTTCTCCCAGCAGGTCGAGCAGGGCAGACTGGTCTAGAGCCATCGTGTGGTGTCCTTTGTGAGTTCTTTGATCGGTACTCACTGACCATCCCACGGTGGCTCTTCACGTTGACGAAGCAACACTCAAGAGCGGGAAACCACACCACTCACGGGGACGTAACCCTCCGTGCGAGGCTCAGTGCTTCCCTGCACCGCGCACGAGGGCAGCTAGGACTGCTTTGGGAATCGTTTATGTTAGCTTTTCTGCGCCGGCTCTGCGGGGTCGGTTCTTCTCAAACTATTTTCCGGCCCGGGCGCGCTGCCGGCTGATCACGGCCGCAGCCCGGTGCAGAACGGCCTCCGTTCCGGCGTAGATGCCGGCCGCTCGCGGCCAGTGGCTGATCACGTCGGTGAAGCCGAGTTCGCCGGCCCGACCTACGGCATCCTCGAACGCTCCGATGCTCTGCAGGGAGAAGCAGCCGCCGCTGTCGAGAGACAGGTAACGGTCGATGGTGGCCGGGTCCCTGCCCGCGACGACTGCCGTGTCCTCCAGCCGGTGCATGAGGCCGGCTACCGCCGCCCACCAGTCCTCGCCCACGACGCCGTCCGCTCCCGTCGTCACCCAGCCGGAACCGAACGTCGTGACGAGGCGCAGCCCTTTGGGCCCGTTCGCGGCGATGACGAACGGAACCCGCGGCTCCTGGGCCGGCACACCGACCATTCGCGCGCCGACCGCCCTCGCCCACTCCCCCTCGAAGCTGATGCCGCCGCTGCCCGGTTCCTCGTGGCGCAGCAGCCGGTCGAGGGCCGTGACGAACGCGGCGAAGCGCTCGGACCGCTGCTTCGGGGTGTACTCGGGCTGCCCGAGCACGGTGGCGTCGAACCCGGTACCGCCTGAGCCCACCCCGAGCAGGAATCGCCCGCCGGCAATGTCGTCGAGGGTGGCGATCTCCTTGGCGAAGGTCACCGGATGCCGGAAGTTCGGTGATGAGACGAAGGTACCCAGCCGGATCCGCGAGGTGACGACCGCCGCGGCAGTCAGCGTCGGGACGGTCGCATGCCAGGGCTGGTCGGCCAACGACCGCCAGGACAGGTGGTCGTAGGTCCAGGCGTGGTCGAAGCCGAGCTGCTCAGCGCCCTGCCAGCGACGGCGGGCCTCCGGCCACGATTCCTGCGGGAGAATGACGATTCCGAAGCGCATGCTGAGAGTCTACGGAAGGCCTCCCACCGGCACCTTCTCGCCCGGCGCGCACGGTGCTATTAATGGTACTCGAGCGGCGTTCCTGATTTCTCAGGCAGCGGGTCGGCCGCTGATGACACCAGACCCCCGTGGCGGCACCCGGCCCACGTTCCGGATGCCGCCGCGGGCCTTCTCTCGGGTCTCAGGGTCGCGGCACACGGGCTAATCAGGAATTTCTGTGGTGCGTGTCACCGCCGAGTGCCACACTCGACCCATGACAGGCTCATCGCACGGCTTCTCCCGGTGCACTATCGTGCCGCCGTATCTGCTGGTGCGGCTGGCGCGGGTCGACGATCCCCGGCTCGCGGCCGCGGCCGAGGCAGCCAGACGGTCTCTGATGCGGGACGTGCCGATCCGGGAACTGCGCGCGGCGGCGCATCCGACGCCGTCGTCGTCGGTCCACTCCGGTGTGCGCGGCGGAGCGGCCGCCCGGGTGCGCGGGCACGTGGACCGGGCCGTGTCGGATGCCGGCGGCCTGGAACGACTGCCGGGCCGGCTGGTCCGCCGCGAGGGCCAGCCCGCCGGGGCCGATCTCGCGGTCAATGAGGCCTGGGCGGGGCTCGGAGACACGCATTCCCTGTTCTGGAACGTGTTCGAGCGCGACTCGATCGATGACCGCGGTGTGTCGCTGGAGGCGACCGTGCACTACGGCCGCAACTACGACAATGCGTTCTGGGACGGCGAGCGCATGGTGTTCGGCGATGGCGACGGCCTGGTCTTCAACCGTTTCACCGCGTCGCTGACGGTGATCGGGCATGAGCTCACGCACGGGGTGACCCAATTCACGGCCAACCTCACCTATGAGGGACAATCAGGTGCGATAAACGAGTCCCTGTCGGACGTGTTCGGCTCGCTGGTGGAGCAGCGCTCCCTGGGCCAGTCAGCCGCCGAGGCCGGCTGGTTGATCGGCGAAGGTCTCTTCACCGACCAGGTGCAGGGGGTCGCGCTGCGCTCGCTGAAGGCTCCCGGCACCGCCTACAACGACGATGCTCTCGGCAAGGACCCCCAGCCCGCGGACATGACCGGCTACATCGAAACCGAAGACGACAATGGCGGGGTGCACTTGAACTCGGGCATTCCGAACCGGGCGTTCTACCTCGTGGCCACAGCTCTCGGCGGAAACGCCTGGGAGACGGCCGGCCAGATCTGGTTCGACACCCTCACCTCCGGCACGCTGGGCCGCACCGTGGACTTCGCCGGGTTCGCGCGGGCGACCTCGCGGGCAGCGGTCACGCGCCACGGCGCCGGTTCCCGAGAACACGAGGCCGTGATCGCCGGCTGGACCGCCGTCGGCCTCGGCGGCGGGCTCGGCACCGGATCCCGGCCCCGGTCCGGCACTGGCCCAGGGACCGGCGTCGGTCGCGCCACCGTCGTTCCTGCCCCACGGCCGGAGTAATATCGGCCTCATGAAGGTCGTCGTTTCGCGCAGCGGTGGCTTCGCCGGCATCCGAACCACCTGGGAGGTCCAGGTGGAGGAACAACCCGACCGGTCCGCCTGGGCGGAACTTCTTCGTGGGCTGCCCTGGGACGAGGTATCCGCGACGGCTCCGCAGCCGGACCGCTACGTCTACCGCATCCGTTGCGCACCCCACGAGGTCGTGCTCAGCGAGCAGCAGGTCTCTGGGCCGTGGAAAGATCTTATTGACCGGGTCAGAGGCGTGAACGAAGGGCACTGACCCGTTCTCCGTTGTCCTGGCCTGAGAATCCCCTGTTAGAGTAGACCAACTAAGGGGGCCTCCATCGCAAATCTGCTGGCTGTTAAAACTTCACGTTCTTTCTTCAGTGCTTCTGCACTGAACCGTTCGCTTGTTCTGGCCCTCGGCCTTTTCCTCGCGGCCTTCGTCCTGACCGCTTCGCCGGCGGTTTCCGCTTCGGCTGCTCCGGTCGACGGCACCGTCGAACAGTGTAACGATGTCGCCGGAGTCGGCGGCGGCACCGGCGCCGTCGAATGCAGCGTCACGGTCGACAATTATCTCAATCTTGCCACCGGCGCGACCAGTTCGACCACCAGCACCGTCGTCAGCATCCACGCGGCGAACACCGAGGTGCAGCCCCCCGCAGCGACGGTCGTGAACTCTTCGAAGCTGATCCACACGATCACCCAGTGCAACGGCTCAATCAACGTCGGCGGCGGTAACACCATCTGCACGGTGACCGTGAACAACCACATCACCGGTGCGACCACGGCATCCCCCGCCACGGTCAACCAGTGCGTCGGCTCCGGAGCCAGCACGGCACTCGACTGCGTGCCGCTTGAGAACACCACCGACGCGACCGTCACCCAGTGCAACAACGCCGGGAACGGCGGAGGCGCCGATGTGCTCTGCCGGGTGAATCCCTCGGCGACGGTGACGACCGACGTGCCCATCACTGTCAACCAGTGCAACTACTCCAGCAACGGCGGTGGCTCGACCGTGGAGTGCGCGACCGAGCTCAACACGATCGTGCATGCAGCCGAGGTCACGCCGACGCAGACACCGACACCGACCGAGACACCGACCCCGACCGAGACGGCCCTCCCGGTCGCCGCCGACACGATCACGGCCGCTCCCGAGCTGGCCGCGACCGGCGTCGACTCGGCCTCCCTGCTGATCTCCGCGGCTGCAGGCGCCCTGCTGCTGGGACTCGGCGCGCTCCTCGCGCTTCGACGCACCGTCGTACGCCTCCGTCGGGACTGATCCGACTCGCTGTCAGACCGAAACGCGCCTACCGCCCCTCGGGGAACGGTGGGCGCGTTTTTCGTTGCCGGCACCTGCTCGCGCCGGGCCGGACCGCGTGGGACTATGAGTCATGGAAACCAACGACCTGTATCCGGTTCAGAACCTCAGCGAGGACGACTGCTGGGATCTTCTGATCTCGTCCAGTTTCGGAAGACTCGCGATGAGCATTTCCGGTGAGCCGGACATTTACCCGGTGAACTTCGTCTCCGCAGACCGGCGGCTCGTTTTCCGCACGGCCGAGGGTACGAAGCTCCTCGAGCTCACGGTGAACAACCGGGTCGCCTTCGAGATCGACGGCATCGGTCGCAGCGAGGCGTGGAGCGTCGTGGCGCGAGGCGAGGCCCGAGTTCTCGACAAGCAGGCCGAGATCGAGGCCGCGGATCAATTGCCGCTGCGCCCGCTCATCCCGACCCTGAAGTACATCTACGTCGAGATAACGCCGACCAGGATCACAGGCCGCCGGTTCCAGCTCGGCCCGGAACCCGACCGGTACTAGAAGCGTGACTCACGCACCGGACTCCAGCGTCGTTCTGATCACGGGGACCTCCTCCGGTATCGGACTCCACGCCGCCATCGCCGCGGCTCGCGCCGGCCACACGGTGGTAGCCACCATGCGCAACCTCGAAGGCGCCCGCGCTCTGCGGGACGCGGCCACCGACGCGGAGGTGAGTCTCGACATCCGTCGCCTGGACGTGACCGAACCGCACGCGGCCACGGATGCCGTGGCCGGGACCATCGACCGGCACGGCCGGCTCGACGCGCTCATCAACAACGCCGGGTCGGGGAGGCTCGGCACCATCGAGAACTCAACGGTCGATGACGTTCGCGCCGTGATGGAGGTGAACTTCTTCGGGGTGGTTGCCCTCACACGGGCCGCGCTCCCCCTTCTCCGGGGCAGCACGGGCCGGCTGATCACCGTCTCGAGCGTGGGTGGAGCCATCGGCCAGCCCTTCAACGAGGCGTATTGTGCGGCGAAGTTCGCGGTGGAGGGATTCATGGAGAGCCTGGCCCCGGTGGCCGCCACGGCCGGTGTGTCGGTGACGGTAGTCGAACCCGGCGCCGTGACATCCTCGTTCGTCGCCAACGTCGGCCGGGACCTCAACCAATCCGGCTTGGCCAACGACCCGTACGCCGCGGCACTGGAGGCGTACCTGGCCCGGGCGGCGTCATCCTTCGGCTCGGCCCAGTCGGCCCGGAGCGCCGGCGAGATCGTCGCCGCCCTGCTCGACGGCGACCGCCCACCGTTTCGGGTGCAGACATCGGAGGCGGCGCGCCAGTTCGTGGCGGCCAAGCTCGCCGACCTCGACGGCGGAGTCGTGCAGCGGATGACGGCGACCTGGCTGGCCTGACGTCGGTCCCCGACTGATGAACGTGCGCCCGATCGAGAGCACCACCCCGGTCTCCGGATGGGTCAGGATTCGGATGAAGCCGGGCGTCCCGGCCGCAATCTTGCGTGCGGTATCGGGGTCGATCGGCCCGGACCCTTCGAAGTGGCTGGGTTGCTCGGGGTGGCCGAGGAGTGTCATCACCGGGACGGTGACGTGCACCGAGCCGCGGATGCCCTGGCCGACCCCCGATGCGGTAACCCCGTCGAGGATGAGGTCTTCGAACACGTCCGCCCGAAGCTGGGTCAGCGTATGGGTGTCGTTCGGGCCCTGCAGGCTCATCCCCATCACGGTGAGGCGGTCGTAGCCGGCCTTCACTTTCTCCGCCGAGTCCTACCAGGAGCGGGATGCCATCCCGTCGGCCTCGGGCTCGAAGATCACCGTCCGGTCCGCCACCGACTTCTGGTACCGGGCCGCGATCGACCCCGGGTGCAGCCGTTCCCGCATGATCCGGGCCTCGTTCTTCAGGTTGGCCACCGTCAGGTGCGGGGCCGACTTCAGCAGGGTCTCCTCGAACCCGGCCAGGGCCTCGGCGTGGAGCGACCAGGCCTGGTTCATGATCGCCTGCGCATGCCGGTAGGTGATCGACCCGTCCTGCAGGGCGGCCCGGGTGCCGGGCAGTTCATTTATCAGGGTGCGGCTCTCGGCGATCAGGGTTTCGGTCGAGCGCACCGGCAGCCGCAGGGTGCAGGACAGTTCGGTCACGAACTCGCGTTCGGCGACCTGTGCAGCGTGCCACCGGGTGCGGGGCATCCCGGTCGCGACCCCGGCCACTGCCGGGGGTCCCTCCCTGGCCTTGTCCTTGGCTGCCCGGGCCGCGTTTCGGGCCAGGGCTTCGGCGAACCGGCGGGCCTGATCGACCTGTTCGGCCAGGCGGGCGTCAACCCGGGCGGCGTCCGCCTGGGTCTCCCGGATGGCGTCGAAGTGACGACCCAGGCGTTCTCGCCGCTCACTGTAGGAGGGCTTCATGAGACACACGTTACGGCTGACCACTGACATTCCATGCTCCAGATCGGCACCCGTCAGCGCCCCGTGGATAACTTGATCAAACCCTTATTGTGGAGGAGTAGAAGCAGCCGTCGCCGGGCCCGCAGCGGGCATCCGTCAATGGGCGTGCAGCACGCATCCGTGTCTCGTGAACTCGGAGATTTTCGGGAAACGCCGGTTGTGATGGCCTGGGGTGCCCGTCGTGTCGCGAAAATCTCCGAGGCTGGCGACTTCGACCGCAACGGATGCCCCGGGCGAACCTCTGGAGGTCGACGCACCGGGTCTCGACGGGCTCGACCACCGGCGGAGCCGGCGAGAGGGTGGGTGTCAGGCGAGGGAGTCGGCGGACAGGCTGATCAGACGCAGGAGCGCGTTGCCGTAGGCATCCGCGGGGTCGGCGGCGTCGAAGAATTCCGGCGCCCCGTTCAGCGCCACCGTCACCCGGTAGCTGTCCTCGCCCTGACGGGTGAGCGAACGGAAGGTGCTCCGCAACAGGTCGCGCAGCTGGTCCTCACGCGGCATCCACAGGGCATCCTCGAGGGCCAGTGAATCAAGGGCCCACTCGGTGGTGCCGTTGAAGCCGAGGATCGTTCCCGTGTCGAACTCGTGCGGCTCGATCGTCATGTCACTGACCGTGAACACGTCGCTTTCGAAGCCGGAGCGCTCGATGCGGAAGGCGTCACCGGAGACGGGACGCCACTGCAGACCGGCTTCGGCCAGGGCCCGCGCACTATCGATTGAGATCATGAAGACGACTCCGCCCACTAGCGTTGTGAAGAAAACTATATTCCCGGAGGACCGGCGTGACGCGAACGGTGAACCTGACGGTGCATGTGAAGCCCGGTAGTCGGAAGGGACCGCTGGTCTCCGGGGGAGAGCCGGGCCGAGAGCCGGGCCGGGAGCCGGGCGACGACGCGTCCCATGCTCCGACGGATGCTGCGCTCACCGTGTTCTTGCAGCAGCGGGCCGTTGAGGGTGCCGCCAACGATGCGCTGGTGAAGCTGCTGGCCAAGCACTTCGGCGTGTCCAAGAGCGCGGTGACCATCGTGCGCGGCCACGCCTCCCGGATCAAGCACGTGCGAATCGAACACGACTCGTAGCAATGCGCGACTCGCGTAGCGACTCGCACGTGCTTCCGGCACTGCGGGTTTCTAGCGGGTTCCGAGCAGGTCGATCACGAAGATCAGGGTCTGGCCGGAGAGCTGGTGTCCTCCGCCGGCCGGTCCGTAGGCCAGGTGCGGAGGGACGACCAGCTTGCGGCGTCCGCCGACCTTCATGCCGGGGATGCCCTGCTGCCAGCCCGCGATGAGCTGAGCAAGCGGGAAGTTGATCGACTGCCCGCGGCTCCAGGAGGAGTCGAATTCATCTCCGGTGTCATAGGCGACGCCGAGGTAGTGCACGTTGACGGTGGCGCCGGGGGTTGCTTCGGCTCCCTCGCCGACCACGATGTCGGTGATGGTCAGTTCGGTAGGCGCGGGGCCCTCCGGAGCGTCGAGTTCGGGCTTGGTGTTTTGATCAGTCATTCCTCTATCCAATCGGATTGCGCGCTCGCCCGCACACCAAAAATTCCCCCTTGCGCGAACGCGGCCGTCGGGCGCACCATGGGAACAGAACTCGCCGCTCCGGGAGAGTTGTCGGCACTGCCACACCACCGGGGCGGCGAGTCCTTGTTCGTCAGGGCATCAGAGTCAGTTGATCACGCCGGCACGGTCGCGCTGGATCAGCCCCAGCAGCTCCGATTCGTCGGCCCGGTCGACGTTCGCGGCCGTACCGTTCACCATGCGCTGTCGCGCGAAAGCCAGGCGGGTGGAGTTGTGGATGAAGTGGTGCATGGCCCGCTTCCGGGTTTGGGGCTGCCGCGCGGCCCAGGATCGAGCCTGCCGACGGCCATCGCGGGTGGCGAGCATACCCACCTCGGCCGGGCTGAACCAGCCGGCCGCGGCATACTCGCTCAGCCGGAGCACGGTGACGCGTTCTTCCTGGCGCCGCAGCAACACGACAACCATGATCGCGCCGAGGAACAGAGGCACCTGCACGGCGAGGTAGTACGCCACCAGCGAGCCACTCTCGACCAGGTAGAACGCCCCGTTCCAGACGGAGTGCAGGAAGATCGCCGAGACGAATCCGAGCAGAATCGTGGCGAAGGCCGGGAACGGCCGGAACCGGACCGCCAGCCCGCACGCAATGCCGATGCAGGCAGTGAACATGACATGGGCGAAGGGCGACAACACCCCCCGCACCAGGAACGTGAAGCCCAGGTTCTCGGAGCCACCCTCCATCATCGCCACACCGAAGTATTGGATGTTCTCGGTGAAGGCGAATCCGGCCGCGACCGTCGCGGCATAGACCACGCCATCGACCGGGCCGTCGAATCTCCGACGCAGCACCCAGAAGAGCAGCAGCACCCCGGCGCCCTTGGCGGCCTCCTCGACGAGGGGCGCCTGGAGGACGGCGGCGGCGAAACCGTCATCCGTTTCGGTGGCCCCGGCGCCGGCCCGGGCCAGCTGCACGCCCAGGTCGAAGAGCAGCGCGGTCACGATGGAGACGCCGGCGCCCCAGAGAAACGCGAACCAGAGGGCCGGGCGGGGTTCGGGCTCCCACCGATCGATCCAGCCCACGGCGAGCAAAATCCCGATCAGTGGGATGAGTGCCAGGATGAGGCCGACCAGCAGCGTGCCGGCACCGAGGAAGGTGGCCAGGTAGACGAACACCAGCAGCAGCGCGGCGCCCCCGATGACGAGGCCGGTGACCGTGAGCGTGACGATGCCCGCCCGGGTGCGACGAACGGGGGCGGTCCAGACGGGCTGCACCGGCTGGGCCGCGGGCTGCACCGAGGCAGGCTGGGCCGCGGGCTGGGTTCCGGCCGGATGAGAGTGTGGGGCGGCGGCGGAGTGCTCCGGGGTCGGCTCGTGGGTCATGCCCAACAGACTAGCCGCGCGCTCACGCCTCGAACATGGTGCCCGGGTTGAGGATGCCCAACGGGTCGAACGCCGCCTTGATCCGGCGCTGCAGGGCGAAGCCCGTGTCGCCAAGCTCCTCGGCCAGCCAGCGCCGCTTGAGCACGCCGACCCCGTGCTCGCCGGTGAGCGTGCCGCCGAGTTCGAGCGCGGCACGGAAGAGCTCGTCGGCCGCCAGCCAGACCGCCTCCGGCACGACCGGCTCCGCGCCGCCCCGGGCCGGATCGAACGGGATCAGGAAATTGGGGTGCAGATTGCCGTCTCCGGCGTGGGCCACCGTGGGGATGGGCAGGCCCGTGCGGGCGCTGATCTCAGCGATCCGCGCGAACATCTCGGCCAGCCGGGAGCGGGGCACGCAGACATCCTCGATCAGGACCTCGCCGTGAGCGGCCAGCGCCGGATGCGCGGCCCGCCGCACGGCCAGCAGTCGATCGGCGGATTCGGCGTCGGTGGAGACGCGCACCTCCCCTCCCGCGGCCCGCAGCACGGCCACCGCCTGGTCCGCCTCCGCCTGGCTCGCCGGCCCATCCGTCTGCACCAGCAGGAACGCTCCCCTAGTCGGAACTCCCTCGAACAGGTTCGGCCCGAGGTACGCCGCGATCAGGGCCAGGGCCACCGGGTCGATGAGTTCCATCACGGCCGGGCGCAGCCGGGCCGCCGTGACGAGACCGGATGCCGCGGCCGCCTGGGCCACGTCGGGGAACGTCGCGCCGATCGTGACGGTCTCACCCAGGGTGATGGCGCGCGCCCGCACGGTGGCCTCGACGATCACGCCGAGGGTGCCCTCCGAGCCGGTGAGCAGGGCGGTCAAATCGTAGCCGGTGACGCCCTTGACGGTGCGGTGCCCGGTCTCCAGCAGGCTCCCGTCGGCGAGCACCACCGTCAACGCCAGCACCGCCTCCCGGGTGACGCCGTACTTCGCGCAGAGCAGCCCACCCGCGTTGGTGGCGATGTTGCCGCCGACCGAGGAGATCGCCCGGCTTGCCGGGTCCGGCGCGAACCACAGCCCGTGCGCGGAGAGGGCCGTGTTGAGGTCGCCGTTGAGCACGCCCGGCTCGACCACGGCCAGTTCATCCTCCGGGCGGATCTCGAGGATACGGTTCATCCGCTCGACGCTCAGCACGATGGCGCCGTCCGTGCCGCACGCTCCCCCGGCCAGGCCCGTTCCGGCTCCGCGGGTGATCACCGGCACGCGAAACTCGGTCGCGATGCGCAGCGTGGCCTGCACCTGGTCGACGGATGCGGCGTAGACGACCGCCAGCGGCATCCCCGGGGCAACCCAGCCCGATTTGTCGCCCCGAACGGCCGCGAGCCGGCGCGGATCGACGCTGACGTGGGTGCCGAGTTCGGCCTGCAGACGCTCCAATGCGGTCATGCGCCCAGAGTACCGGGCCGGGTGCCGGAGGGCAGGCCCGGACACAGGCCGGCATGGCCCGCGGCCGCTGCGGCCGGCACCGGCGATGGCCGATTCCCGCTGGTGCGCCCGGGCTCGCGGTGGCAGGCTGGCCGGGTGACCATCCCTCCTGCCGGGCTCGATCCGGTCTTCTTCGAGCGCTACCGGGCCATGTCCTCCCGAGACTCCCGCTTCGACGGTCAGTTCATCACGGGCGTGCACTCCACCGGAATCTACTGCCGCCCCAGCTGCCCGGCGGCCACACCGAAGCCGGCCAATGTGTCGTTCTATCTCACCAGCGCGGCCGCGCACGAGGCCGGCCTGCGGGCGTGCAAACGCTGCCTTCCTGATGCCGTCCCCGGGTCGCCGGACTGGGACATCCGTGACGACCTCGCCGCCCGCGCCATGCGCCTGATCAGCGACGGCACGGTTGAGCGGGAGGGCGTGCCCGGCCTCGCCCGCCGCCTCGGCTACAGCGAACGGCACCTGACCCGCGTGCTCGTGACCGAGCTGGGCGCCGGCCCGCTCGCGCTCGCCCGGGCGCACCGCGCGCAGACCGCCCGCGTGCTGCTGGCGAGCACGGATGTCCCGATCACCGAGGTCGCATTCGCCGCCGGTTTCGGCAGCGTGCGCCAGTTCAACGACACCATCGCCGTCGTCTACGAGCGCACCCCCACCGAGCTGCGCCGCGCCCGTCCCGCCCGCGCCCAGCCCCGCGCCCAGCCCCGCGCCCAGCCCCTCGGCGTCGGCGGGGTCGGTGAGGCCGGCTTCGGGGTCGGTGACGGGACGGGCATCGACCTGCTGCTGCCGGCGCGCGCGCCGTTCGACGGGGTGGGGGTGCTGCGGTTCCTTGCCGCGCGAGGCCTCGCGGGGGTGGAACAGGCGACGGATGCCCGTTACGCGCGCACGCTGCGCCTGCCACACGGACCCGCGACGGTGGAACTGACCCTGTCGGGAACGGCGGCCGCGCCAGCCGTCGCCTGCCGCGCCCGACTGGCCAGCCTCGCCGACCTCGCGCCGCTCGTCAGCCGGGTGCGGCGCCTGCTCGACCTGGACGCGGACTCCCGGGCGATCGACCTGGCGCTCGGGCGGGACCCGCAACTCGCGGCCGGAATCGCGGCCACCCCCGGCATGCGCGTGCCGGGCAGCGTGGACCCCGAGGAGACCCTGTTCCGCGCGCTCATCGGCCAGCAGGTCTCGGTGGCCTCCGCCCGAACGGCACTCACCCGGCTCGCCGCTGCGCTCGGCGACGACGTGTACCCGGGTGCAGGGGACAGCGACAGCAGCGCCACCACCGGCACCAGCGGCACCAGCGCCACCACCGGCACCAGCCAACGCCCCTTCATCCACGACCCCACCGCCGCTCCCCTGACCCGGCTGTTTCCCACCGCCCAGCGGATCGCAACCGAGGGCCGCGGCGTGCTGCGCGGCCCGGCCGCGCGCATCGACGCGATCATCGGCGTGGCGGAGGCGCTCTGCTCCGGCGATCTGGTGCTCTCCTACGGGCAGACCCGGGAGGATCTTGAGTCCCGTCTGACCGCCCTGGCCGGGATCGGACCGTGGACGGCCGGATACGTGGCCCTGCGCGTGCTGGGCAGCCCGGACATCCTGCTGACCAGCGACCTGGCCCTGTTGCAGGGCGCCGGGCGGCTCGGCCTGCCCGCGGAGGCCCGGCAACTCGCCCGCCACGGTGCCGCCTGGGCGCCGTGGCGCAGCTACGCCGGCATGCACCTGTGGCGCGCGGCAGGCGCCGCGGCTACCCCGCGCACCGCGACCCCTCCCGGGCCAGATAGCCTGAACAGGTGAAATTCGCCCACCTGAGAGTTGAAGGTCAATCCACTCCGCGGCTCGCCGCCGTCTTCGACGACGCAGCGCTGTTCCTCGACGAGATCATGGACGACGCCCCCCGCGATCTGCAGGACCTGATAGAAAAGGACACTGACGAGTACAACCGGGTGCGCGCCCTGAGCCAGAACGCCGCCGCGCAGGGAGCAACGCTCACCCCGCTGGGCGAGCTGCGCTACTCGTCGGCCGTGCTGCGTCCGCCTCAGATCATCGCGATCGGCGCCAACTACGCCGCCCACTCCTCCGAGCTGGAACTGCGCGTCGAAACGGCCGCGACCGTTTTCTCGCTCTGGCCCAACTCGCTCACCGGGCACGAGTCCACGATCACCTGGCCGACCGATCTGACCAGCCAGGTCGACTACGAGGCCGAGCTCGGCGTGATCATCGGCACGGCCGCACACCACGTGTCGGTGGCGGACGCTCTCGACCATGTCTTCGGCTACACGGTCGTCAACGACATCACGGCGCGCGACCTGCAATTCTCCGAGGCGCAGTGGTCGCGCTGCAAGTCCTTCGACGGTTTCACGCCCACCGGGCCGGTCGTCATCACGGCAGACCAGATCGCCGACCCGCAGGACCTGTGGCTGACCACCCACGTCGACGGCCGCATCCTGCAGGACGCCTCGAGCGGCGACATGGTGCGCTCGGTCGCCGAGATCATCTCCTACCTCTCCAAAACCTCGACCCTGCTGCCGGGCACGCTCATCTCCACCGGCAGCCCGGGCGGCGCCGGCTACAGCCGCAAACCTCCGGTGTTCCTGCGCGACGGCTCGACGGTCACGATCACCATCGACAAGATCGGGTTCCTCACCACGCATTGCCGCGCGATCTGACCGTGACCGCCAGATGGAGGATCAATGCGACAGCTCGCTGCGGGCGGGAAAGGAGGCAGCGACGATGACGATCTCGGTCGTGATCCCCTGCTACAACGACGCCGCCCTTCTCCGAACCTGCCTCGCGGCTTTAGCCCGGCAGCAGCGGGTGCCCGACGAGGCGATCGTTGTCGACAACGCGAGCACGGATGCTTCGGCAGAGATCGCTCTCTTCGGGGGTGCGCGGGTCGTGCGGGCGACCCAGCGGGGCATCTGGCCGGCGGCGGCAGCCGGCTAGGATGCGGCATCCGGTGACGTGATCGCCCGTCTCGACGCCGACTCCGTGCCGCCAGCCGACTGGCTGGCGCGGATCGAGTCCGCGCTGGCGGAGTCCCCGGGAGCGACATGGTCACCGGCCCCGGCGATTTCTACGGCTGCGGCACCCTCGTGGCCTGGTTGGGCGGGACCTTCTACATCGGCGGATATTTCTTCTGGATGCCGTTCTGGCTGGGGCACCGGCATGCCGCCCGGTACGCGGTGCGGCGCCACCGGGCCGGGCGTCCCACGATCGGGCACTGACCTGTTTCGCGGGGGCATCGAATCAGCCCGCCGGCCTCCGGTTCAGCCGGCCGGCCAACCTCCGGTTCAGCCTGCTACCAGCCGGATCAGCCTGCCGAATCGGCCCGCCTGATCAGCCAGCCGCCCGGTAAAGCGCGGCGAGGGCCAGCTCCGCGACGATCCCGGCGATCGAGTAGCCGAGCACGTGCACCGGGGTGGGCCCTGCGTCGGGGAACACGATCAGGTCGGCCACGAACGGGGCGTAGTCCCAGGGTTCGGTGCCGCCGGGCCCGGCCGCGCACGCCTGGTAGTGCCCGGCCAGGTCGTGGCTCTGCACGAAGTAGCCGGCGTCGGCCAGCAGCGGGGCCAACAGCACGAAGTCTTCCTTGGAGCCGGTCGCGCCGGGCAGCAGCACGCTTCTCGGAGCGGCCGGGTCGCCCAGCTCGAAGGCGGCGAGGTTCCCGCTCGGCGCCGGGAACCAGAAGGCGCGGCTGCCTGCGGGCAGCACCGTCCAGTCCCGGTCGGGGAGGGTGTGGTCGCGCAGCACCATCGCATCGGCCGGGTTCCCTGCCGGCCGAGCGGCCGGCGCGGAACCCGGTCGGCCGCGGGAACGCCGCTCCCAGAGGCACATGGCGTCACGGTAGCGCTCCCGCCCCGCAGCCCGAATGATTTCGACGGAGATTCTGCCGAAAACGGACCTCACCACGTCGAAATGGCCGTTTTCCTCGAGAATCTCCGTCGAATTGGTTCAACACCGGCAGGTCGCTCCGCCTGTGCTGAACAGCGTCCACGCGGGTGCGTCAGTTCTGACCCGCGGAGGGCGACCCAACCAAGCGATCGAAACTCGTTCGGCTACGGCGCGCGCTGGTCGTCCCGGCCGTCGAGAGCGAGCAGTTGCTCCTCCACGGCGCCGCCGTAGCCTTCCTTCTGCGGGTCGCCGTGCAGGCCGCCGGACACCGCGTATTCTTCCTCCGGGGAGAGCACGAGGCGCTTGCGCCCGTAGAGCGCGAAGATCAGCAGCATGACCACGTAGACCACGGCGATGGCCGCGATGGCCGGGCGGGCCGGCTCGTTGATGAAGAACCCGAAGAAGATCGCCAGCGAGAGGATGCCCGCGATCACCGCCCCGGGTACGCCCCACGGGCTGCGGTAGGGCCGGTTCGCATTCGGGTACTTTCGGCGCAACACGACGAACGAGATCATCTGCAGGATGTAGGCGATCACGGCTCCCCAAACGGCGATGTTGAGCACGATCGCCCCGGCCACGCCGCCGGCGCCGCCGAGCGAGTCGACGAGGATCAGGGCCACGAAGCCGATCAGGGCCCCCACGAGCAGCGCCACCGCCGGAGTCTGGCGGCGGCCGGTCAGGGAGAGGAATTTCGGGTAATAGCCGGCCCGCGACAGGGAGTACATGTTGCGCCCGTAAGCGAACATGATGCCCTGCAGGGAGGCCAGCAGTCCGACCAGGGCGAACAGGGCCAGCACAGCGGCCGCCTCGTCGCCGACCATCGCCCGAAAGCCGTCGAGCAGTGGCTCCCCGGCGGTGGCGATGTTCGAGGCCCCGACTATCCCGGTGTTGAGCACCAGCACCAGGAGCCCGGTCACGATCAGGGTCGTGCGGGCGATCAGACCGGCTCGCGGGATGTCCCGCACCGGGTCGTGGGATTCCTCCGCGGCCAGCGGCAGCTCCTCAATTCCGAGGAAGAACCACATGGCGTAGGGCAGGGCGAACAGGATCGGCACCACGCCGAAGGGCAGGAACTCGGACTGGCCGGCCTCCGGGGCGATATCGAAGAGGTTGTCCACACTGAAGAGCCCGGAGAAGGCCGCCATTGCCGAGAACACCAGCAGGATGCCGATGGAGATGATCGAGACCACGATCGCGAATTTGAACGAGATCGCGGCGCCGGCCGAGTTCAGGCCGATGAATACGGCGTAGAGGATGGCCCACCACGCCCAGGCGGGCAGTGAGACTCCGAGCAGCTCACTCGTGATGCCGTCGGCGTAGGACGCCGAGAAGTACACGATCACGGCGGTGGTCGCGACATACTCGATGGTCTCGGCCAGGCCGGTGACGAAACCGCCCCAGGGCCCGAGCGCCGCCCGGGCGAAGGAATAGGCGCCGCCCGTGTGCGGCATGGCCGACGCCATCTCCCCGATCGCGAAGATCATGCCGTAGTACATGACGATCAAGAGGGCGAAGGCGATCAGCATTCCGCCGAATCCGGCGAAATCGATGCCGAAGTTCCAGCCCGAGAAATCGCCGGAGATGACCGCGGCGACGGCGAGTCCCCACAGCCCCCAGATCCCGGCGCTGCGGCGGAGCTTGCGTTTCTCGAAGTACCCTGCCTCTGCCGTCGTGTAGGTCACGCCCGAGACGTTCAAGGTGTCTTTGGACATCCTGGATTCCTTTGCGCTCTGGTTGCGCAACTCAGCGATCGAGCGGCAACTCCGGGAGTTTACGTTGGCATGACTATAGGGCTCCAATGGTGGCTTGTACATACCTTTACGTGCCCGATTCCTGAGTCGAGCGGAACAAAAATTGGCCGTTACGCCGCGCTCGATCTGTGGTCTAATGGTCGAATGTTCACCCTTTGACCGGCTCGATGAGGAGAAGTTAATGACACCCCGCTCCGGAAATCTCTCGCTTGAGGACCTCACCTCCCTGGTTCTCGGCGGCGACATCGACACCGTCGTCGTCGCATTCACCGATATGCAGGGGCGGCTGGTGGGCAAGCGGGTTTCCGCGCGGCTCTTCCTGGACGACGTGGCCGGCCACGGCGCGGAGTGCTGCAACTATCTGCTGGCCGTCGACGTGGAGATGAACACGGTGGACGGCTATGAGATGTCGAGCTGGCGACGCGGCTACGGCGACATGGCCATGATCCCCGACCTCGCCACGCTGCGACGCGCGCCCTGGCTGCCCGGGGCCGCCCTCGTCACCGCGGACCTGCGGTGGCTCGACAAGTCACCCGTCGTGGCGTCGCCCCGCCAGATCCTGAAAACCCAGCTGGCCCGGCTGGCCGACCGCGGGCTGGTGCCCTATGTCGGCACCGAGCTGGAGTTCATCGTCTTCGACGACGGCTACCGGGAGGCGTGGAAGAAGGGCTACCGCGACCTGACCCCCGCCAGCGATTACAACATCGACTATGCGCTGCTCGCATCCACCCGGATGGAACCGTTACTGCGGGACATCCGTAACGCCATGGACGGCGCCGGCATGTACTGCGAGGGCGTCAAGGGTGAGTGCAACCTGGGCCAGCAGGAGATCGCGTTCCGCTACACCGACGCCCTGGCCACGTGCGACAACCACTCCATCTACAAGAACGGCGCCAAGGAGATCGCGGATGCCCACGGCAAGAGCCTGACCTTCATGGCCAAGTTCAATGAGCGGGAGGGCAACAGCTGCCACATCCACATCAGCCTGCGCGGCACCGACGGATCCGCGGTCTTCGCCGACAAGGATGCCGATCACGGCATGTCGACGCTGTTCCGTCACTTTCTCGCCGGCCAGCTCGCGGTGATGCGCGAGCTGACCCTGTTCTCGGCACCGAACATCAACTCCTACAAGCGCTATGTCAGCGGCAGCTTCGCGCCGACAGCGATCGCCTGGGGGCTCGATAACCGCACGTGCGCCCTGCGCGTGGTGGGGGCCGGCCTCGGCCTGCGGGTGGAGAACCGAGTGCCCGGCGGCGACGTGAACCAGTACCTGGCCGTGGCCGCGCTGATCGCGGCCGGCCTCTACGGCATCGAGAACGAACTCGAACTCGACGATGCCTTCGTCGGCAACGCCTACGAGAGCGGCGCCGAGCGGGTGCCGGCCTCGCTGCGGGAGGCCACAGCGCTGTTCGCGACATCCACGATCGCCCGGGAGGCATTCGGCGACGAGGTCGTCGATCACTACCTCAACAACGCGCGGATCGAGCTGGAAGCCTATGACGCGGCGGTGACCGACTGGGAGCGGGTGCGCGGCTTTGAGCGCCTCTGACCCCGGCACCGCACCGCGCCCCGGTGCCGACCCGCGCCCCGTGATCGGCCTGACCACCTATCTCGAGCAGTCCCAGACCGGTGTCTGGGACGTGCCGGCCGCCTTCCTGCCCCAGGCCTATTTCGACTCGGTCATCCGCGCGGGCGGCATCGCCGTGCTGCTGCCGCCGCAGCCCGTGGACGCGGCCATTGCCGACCGGGTGCTCGACGGCCTCGACGGCCTGGTCATCACCGGCGGCAAGGACGTCGATCCGGCGCGTTACGGTCAGGCCGCCCACACGAAAACCGACGAGCCGCGGCGGGACCGTGACGCCTGGGAGCATGAGCTGATCCACCGGGCCATCGACCGGGAGCTGCCGCTGCTCGGCATCTGCCGCGGCGCCCAGATGCTCAACATCGCACAGGGCGGCACCCTGCACCAGCACCTGCCCGACGTCGTGGGCCACGGCGGCTACCAGGCCGGCGGCGGCGTCTTCAACATCGTGGACGTGCACGTGGAACCCGAGTCGCGGCTGCACGGGCTGCTCGACGCCCTGGACGTGCCGCTTCCCGTTCCCGTCTACCACCACCAGTCCATCGACCGGATCGGCGCCGGCCTCACCGTGTCCGCACGCACTCACGACGGGGTCGTGCAGGCCGTGGAACTCACCGATGTCCCGTTCGGGCTGGCCGTGCAGTGGCATCCGGAACAGCACGACGACCTACGTCTCTTCGCGGGCCTCGTCGACGCGGCCGCCCGCTACCGGGCGGCCCGTGACCACGACCACGACCACGACCACGATCAGGAAAGGGACACCCTGTGAGCAGCTACACCGTGATCAACCCGGCCGACGAGACCCCAGTATCCGTGGTCGAACACCTCGACACGGATGCGACCGATGAGGCCGTCTCCCGGGCGGTGGCCGCGCAGCGGCTCTGGTCCCGGGTGGCGCCAGCCGACAAGGCTGCCGTTCTGCGCCGCTTCGCGGAGGCCGTGGACGGGGACCGGGAGAACCTGGCCCGCATCGAGATGGCCAACTCGGGGCATCCGATCATGCAGGCGCGCTGGGAGGCCGGCCATGTGCGCGACGTGCTGACTTACTACTCGGCCGCCCCCGAGCGACTCTTCGGGCGGCAGATCCCGGTGTCCGGCGGTCTCGACGTGACCTTCCAGGAACCGCTGGGTGTGGTCGGCATCATCACCCCGTGGAACTTCCCGATGACGATCGCGGCCTGGGGTTTCGCTCCCGCCCTCGCGGCTGGCAACGCGGTGTTGCTGAAGCCGGCGGAGTGGACGCCGCTCTCCAGCATCCATCTGGGCGTACTCGCCCGGGAGGCCGGCCTGCCCGAGGGGCTGTTCCAGGTGCTGCCGGGCCGCGGATCGGTGGTCGGCGAACGGTTCGTGACGCACCCCCAAGTGCGGAAGGTCGTCTTCACCGGGTCGACGGATGTCGGCAAGCGGATCATGGCCGGCTGCGCCGCCCAGGTCAAACGGGTCACCCTGGAACTCGGCGGCAAGAGCGCCAACATCGTGTTCGCCGACTCCAACCTGGAGAAGGCCGCCGCCACCGCACCCTCCGGGGTGTTCGAGAACGCCGGCCAGGACTGCTGCGCCCGTAGCCGCATCCTGGTGGAGCGGAGCGTCTACGACCGATTTCTCGAGCTGCTCGAGCCGGCCGTCGCCGGTGTGCGGGTGGGTGATCCCGCCGACGAGAGCACCGAGATGGGCCCGCTCGTCTCGGCCGCGCACCACGCCGCGGTCTCGGCCTATGTGCCTGAGGGCTCCCCCGTGGCCTTCCGGGGCAGCGCCCCGACCGGACCGGGTTTCTGGTTCCCGCCGACCGTGCTCACCCCGGACTCCCGCACGGACCGTTGCGTCACCGACGAGATCTTCGGACCCGTCGTCACCGTGCTGCCGTTCGACGGTGAAGACGACGCCGTGAACCTCGCCAATGACACCGACTACGGCCTCTCCGGATCGATCTGGACCCGCGACGTGGGCCGGGCGATCCGAGTGGCGCGGGCCGTGGAATCCGGCAATCTGTCCGTCAACTCGCACTCCTCCGTGCGCTACACGACTCCATTCGGCGGCTTCAAGCAGTCGGGCCTCGGCCGGGAACTGGGCCCGGACGCCCCGTTGTCGTTCACCGAGACCAAGAACGTCTTCATCGCCGTCGACTAGACGCCACACCCTCAGACGAACCCCAAGGAGCCAGCATGAGCACCCTCACCCCCATCGACCTCACCCAGCGGCTCGCGGGCCGGGTCGCCGTGATCACAGGCGGTGCCAGCGGCATCGGCCTGGCCACGGCGAAACGGTTCGCCGCGGAAGGAGCAACGGTTGTGATCGGCGACCTCGACGAGGCGGCGGGGCTCGCGGCGGCCGACCAGCTCGACTGCCTCTTCGTCAAGGTGGATGTCACCGACGAGGGCGAGGTCAACAACCTCTTCGACACCGCCTATCTCACCTACGGCTCCGTCGACATCGCGTTCAACAATGCCGGGATCTCCCCGCCCGACGACGACTCGATCGAGACGACCGAGCTACCGGCCTGGCAACGGGTGCAGGACGTCAACCTGAAGTCGGTGTACCTGTGCTGCCGGTCCGCCCTGCGCTACATGGTGAAGCAGGGCCGCGGGTCGATCATCAACACGGCCTCGTTCGTGGCCGTGCTCGGCTCCGCGACCAGTCAGATCTCCTACACCGCCTCGAAGGGCGGCGTGCTCGCGCTCAGCCGCGAGCTGGGCGTGCAGTTCGCGCGCCAGGGCATCCGGGTCAACGCCCTTTGCCCCGGCCCGGTGAACACCCCGCTACTGCAAGAGCTATTCGCGAAGGACCCGGAGCGCGCGGCCCGGCGGCTGGTGCACATCCCAGTCGGCCGGTTCGCGGAACCCGAGGAGCTCGCGGCCGCGGTCGCGTTCCTGGCCAGCGATGACTCCTCGTTCATCACGGGCTCCACGTTCCTGGTCGACGGCGGCATCAGCTCGGCCTACGTGACGCCGATGTAGCGGTGCGGGAGGGTGCGGAAACCGTGATGGACTGGAAGTTCGACCAGGAGCCAGGACCAGAACAGTGATCGACGACGAACAGCCCGGGCTCGACAGTGGACTGCTGCTGCGCCCCGTGCACAGTGGCAACGCCTTCGAGGAGACCGTGCAGCGGCTGCTGCAGACCGTGCGGCTGGGACTCGTCGCGCCCGGCGAACGACTGCCGGCCGAACGCGAACTCTCCGCCATGCTCGCCGTGAGTCGGGACACGCTGCGGGATGCGATCGCATCCCTGGCCGAGGCCGGCTATCTGGTCTCCCGACGCGGTCGCTACGGCGGCACCTTCGTCAACGATTCGTTGCCCCAGCAGACGCCCGGCCGAGGCCACGAGCGTGGACTGCCGGCGCGCCGGGACATCTCCGTGGCCGAGATCGAGGACGCGCTCGCGCTCCGGGAAATCTTGGAGGAGGGCGCCGCCCGGCATGCCGCCGCGCGCACCCTGTCGCCCGGCGAACGGGAAGTGCTGTGGAACAGCCTGGCCGACTCGATCGGCGCCACCGGCGAGGACTACCGCCGACTGGACTCCAGGCTGCACCTCACCATCGGCGAGCTGGCCGGCTCACCGTCGCTCGTGCCGCTGCTGGCCGAAGTGCGGATGCGGATCAACGAACTGCTCGACAACATCCCGTCACTCGGACCGAACATCGCACACTCGGACCGGCAGCACGAGCAGATCGTGACCGCGATCCTGACCGGTCGGCCCGACGCCGCCGCACAGGCGATGGCCGAGCATCTGGCCGGCACCGCCCTGCTCCTGCGCGGCTTCCTGGAGTAGCGCGAGGCCGCGCCGGGCCAGATCGAGGTCAGATCAAGAACGCGAACGGCAGCGCCAGCAGGCCGAGGGCCAGCGCCAGCAGCACGAGCAGCAGCGAGCCGGCCAGCAGCACCGCGTTGAGCACGATGCCCCAGATCGCCAGGGTGCGCGCCTGCGGTTCCCGTCCGAGGGCGAGGATGCCGACGACCAGGCCGGCAATGGGCACGAGGAAGGTCCAGCCGGCGACGATCGACACAAGGCCGAGCACGAGGCTCGACACGGCCAGAGTGCTGCTCCGCGGGGGTACGGGCTCGGCAGTGTAGACCGGGGCCTGGTCGGGAGCGATGGTTGACATGGGCGGTTCTCCGTTTCGATGGGGAGCGACGGATGCCGCTCTCCCAACGACACTACGGAGCATCCGTTCTGGCACCCATGGGGTTAGCCCCCGAATCGGGCCGGGGGCGGCCACACGGTCACGCGCCGAACAGAACCTCGATCGGGCCGCGCACGAAGAAGACCAGGAAGCCGGCCGCGACCACCCAGAGCAACGGGCTGATCTCGCGCGCCTTCCCCGAGAACGAACGCACCAGCACCCAGGTGATGAAGCCGGCCCCGATTCCGTTGGCGATCGAGTAGGTCAGCGGCATCACGATGATCGTGAGGAATACCGGTAGCACGATGGAGAACTCCGTGAAGTCGATGAATCGGATCTGGGACACCATCATCGCGCCGACGATCACGAGGGCGGCCGCGGCCACCTCGAGCGGCACGATCTGGGTGAGCGGGGTGAAGAACATGGCCGCGAGGAACAGCAGTCCCGTGACGATGTTGGCCAGTCCCGTGCGAGCACCCTCGCCGATGCCGGCACCGGACTCGATGAACACCGTGTTCGACGAGGCAGAGGTGGCACCGCCGACGACGGCGCCGACGCCCTCGACGATCAGGGCGGATTTCAGGCGCGGGAAGTTGCCCTTCTCGTCGGCCACATCGGCCTCGCTGGCCAGGCCGGTCATGGTGCCCATGGCGTCGAAGAAGTTCGTGAAGACGAGCGTGAAAACAAGCATCGACGCGGCCAGCATGCCGATCCGGTCGAAGGCGCCGAAGCTGACCTGTCCGACGAGGCTCAGGTCGGGCAGCGAGACGATGGAGGTCGGCAGTACCGGAGCGTTCAGGTTCCAACCGTCGGGGTTCTGCCCGAATGACGGCCCGACCTTGAAAATCGCCTCGAGGACCACCGCGATCAGCGTGGTGGCGACGATTCCGATCAGGAGGGCCGCCTTCACCTTGCGGGCGACCAGGATGCCGAGAATGATCAGGCCGAGCACGAACACGGCGGTCGGCAGGCTCACGACGGAGCCGTTGTCGCCGAGCTGCACGGGCGGCGACGCGGCGCCGCTCGCGCGCACGAAGCCGGAGTCGACCAGGCCGATGAAGGCGATGAACAGGCCGATGCCGACCGTGATGGCGATCTTCAGCTGGCGCGGCACGGCGTTGAAAATGAGCTCGCGTAGGCCGGTGGAGGCGAGCAGCACGATGATGAGCCCGTTGATGACCACGAGGCCCATGGCCTCCGGCCAGGTCACCTGGCCGACGACGCTCACGGCCAGGAAGGAGTTGATGCCGAGGCCCGCGGCGAAACCGAAGGGAAGCCGGGCGACGGCGCCGAACAGGATGGTCATGACGCCGGCGGTGAGGGCGGTGACCGCGGCAACCTGGCCGTTGGGCAGCCATCCGCCGGCCACGTCGACCGCGGCCTGGTCGGCGCTGAAGCCGCCGAGGATGAGCGGGTTGAGGATCACGATGTAGGCCATCGTGACGAACGTCACCAGACCGCCGCGGATTTCTCGGCCGTAGGTGGAGCCGCGCCGGGTTATTTCGAAGTACCGATCGATGCGGGACTTGAGCCCCGGGTTCGTGCCCGCCGGGGCGTCCGGCTTGGGGGCAGGCGTGGATGACGTGTGGGTCTCTGTTTCAGAAATGGGGTGCTCCTGGTGTCCGACTCAGCTGATTCTCAGTTCCTCAGTTTACGGCCCCGGAGCGCGGGCCGATTCCGCGGGGCTGGGCGAGGACGGCCCGCGGAGGCAACCGGCCGGGCTTCCGGGCTGTGGCACGCCGAGCTCAGATGTGCGGCACGAAGGCGTCCCAGGCCCGGCGGCGGTCCCCGCGCGGGTCGGACTCGACACGGTCGACGGCGTCGATGACCAGGGTCAGGCGCTCGGCCTCGTCGTAGAGCGGCCAGGCCGCATCCGGCACCCCGGAGGCCGCGAAACTGAGCCACCAACCCTGCATCCGGGCACCGATCCGCTGGAAGTCGCGGCGACCGCCGAGCGCGGTCATGCCGCGGCCGAACCAGCCGTCGAGCCGGTCGAACAGCGGGAACAGCTCGAGGCCGTGCGTAGCGTCGAGCCCCATCAAACGCACCAGGCGCGGCGCGGCATCGAAGCGGTAGAAGCGCACCGGGGCATACCGGGAGTGCCGTTCGCCCACGCGCACGCTCGGGTACCAGAAAGAAAAATCACCACCGAAATCGAGGGCGGGCCGCAGCGCGGGTATCCCGGGGTACTGCGCCCGCAGGCGCGTGCGAGCCTTCTTCTTGGTGTTCGCGAACACGGCGCGGATGCGCCCGGGCGTCGTGGCGAGGATGTCGATGCGCCCACTGAACAGCGAACCTTCCCGCGAGTTGGTGCCGATGATCAGCGGAATCCGGTGGGCACGGCCGTCGCGGAAGGCGTCGAGAGGTCGTTCAGGCAGGAAGTCGCCGTCGATCACGGGCGAGAGCGGGATCGTGCCGGGGTACCGGTCCGGGGCGCGCCGGGTCAGGTCGCTCGTGGCCTCGGCCAGATGTTCCGGGTCGGCCTGCAGAAGCAGGGCAGCGGCATTCGTCACCGTGGTGGGCGAGTTCGTCGGGTCGGCCTGCCCGGTGCGCCGGGCCAGGAGCCGCACAAAATCCGTGGCCCACTCGGCGGTGACATCGGGGGCATAGACGGCGTTCGGTGGGGCGCTCTGCGCGATCGCGCGCTGGAAGAGTCCGGCGGCGGCCGGGACGGTCATCAGGGTGGTCACGGCGTTGGCTCCGGCCGATTCGCCGAAGAGGGTGACGGCATCCGGGTTGCCGCCGAACGCGCGAATGTTGCGCCGCACCCAGCCGAGCGCAGCCACCTGGTCGCGCAGCCCGAGGTTGCTCTCGAAGGCATGCTCCGCGGTCGAGTAACGGCTGAAGTCGATGTAGCCAAGCGCCCCCAACCGGTAGTTGAGGCTGACATAGACGATGCCGCCGCGCCGCACGAGCCCCTCACCCTGCCGGGGCACCTCCCGCGAGGACCCGACGCTGTAGGCGCCGCCGTGGATGAAGACCATGACGGGCCGCAGCATCCGCGGGTCGACCGGTTCATCGGGAGCGATCACGTTGAGGTTGAGGCAGTCCTCGCTTTGCGGGATCGTCGGTTTCGCGCCGATGAACTGGCCGCGGTGGCTCTGCGTGGCGACCGGGCCGAAGGAGCTTGCATCCCGTTCGCCCGGCCAAGGCGCGGCCGGCTGCGGAGCGCGGAATCGGAGCTCGTCCACGGGGGCGGCCGCGTAGGGAATCCCGCGCCACTGGCGCACCCCGCGCACCCGGATTCCGTGCAGCAAGCCGGATTCAATCCTCACCGAGAGTGGCTCTGCTTGGGGAGGCTGAACGGATGGTCTCACCGTCCGATCTTAATTGTTCACTACCATCGGGATTACGTACGACACGGAAACGAGAAACACATGGCTCTGCCCTGGACCCTGCACGGTGACGGAAAAACGGTCGGAGCCACGGATGTCGTCGGCCCCGGCGAGCGCCTGAACTGGCCGCTGACCATCGGGATCGGCACCCAGCACGTCATCGCCATGTTCGGTGCCACGTTCCTGGTACCGCTGCTCACGGGCTTCCCACCCAGCACAACGCTGCTCTTCTCGGGCATCGGCACCCTGCTTTTCCTGGTAATCACGCGCAACAAGCTGCCCAGTTACCTCGGCTCCTCGTTCGCCTTCATCGCGCCGATCACCGCCGCGACCGCGAGCGCGGGCATGGGCAGCGCCCTGTTCGGCATCATCGTCGTCGGCCTACTCCTGGCCCTGATCGGCGTGATCGTGCAGCTCACCGGCACCGGCTGGATCGACGCATTGATGCCGCCCGTCGTCTCCGGGGCCATCGTCGCCCTGATCGGCCTCAACCTGGCTCCCGTCGCCAAGTCGAACTTCGAGCTGGCCCCGCTCACCGCGCTGATCACCCTGCTCGCCGTGATCCTCTCGACCGTGGTGTTCCGCGGCATCCTGGGCCGGCTGTCCATCTTCATCGGCGTGATCGTGGGCTATGTGGCCGCCGTGGTGGCCGGCGAGGTCGACTTCAGCGGGGTGGGCGAGGCTGCCTGGATCGGCCTGCCCCAGTTCACCGCGGCGATGAACCCGTTCGCGGATCCGTCCGCCGCCCTCGGCGTGCTGCCGGCGTTCCTGCCGGTCGTGCTCGTGCTGGTGGCCGAGAATGTGGGCCACATCAAGGGCGTTGCCCAGATGACGAATGTGACGGTGAACCGCTTCACGGGTCGCGCCCTGATGGCCGACGGCCTGGCCACGATGCTCGCCGGCTTCAGCGGCGGATCGGGCACCACCACCTATGGCGAGAACATCGGCGTCATGGCGGCCACCCGCATCTACTCCACGGCCGCCTACTGGGTCGCGGGCATCACCGCGGTGCTGCTCGGACTCTCCCCCAAGATCGGTGCGGTCATCAACACGATCCCGGCGGGGGTGCTCGGCGGCGTCACCACGGCCCTCTACGGCCTGATCGGCATCATCGGCGTGAAGATCTGGCTCGACAACAAGGTCGACTTCAGCAAGCCGGTCAACCAGTTCACCGCGGCCACCGCGCTGATCATCGGCATCGCCGACTATACCTTCTCGGCCGGCAGCCTCAGCTTCAACGGCATCGCGCTCGGCACGGTCGCCGCCATCGTGATCTACCACCTGATGACGTGGGTGGCCCGGGTGCGCGGCACCGCACGGTAGCATCCGCGGCCCTCCGCAGCGCCGCAGGTAGTGGCTCGCGGCGCATGTCCTGGCTCGCGGCGCACCGTCTACCGTGCACCCAGCTCCACGGGGTGCGCCGCCAGCCTGACGGACCAGGTCGCGCAGTCATCCGGCGTTGCGAGCGTGCAGCGCCGTTCCGCACGTGGCGTGCCACCAGCGCAGCGGCGCAGCTACCGCGCGGCGACCGAGAGCGCCCGTTACGGCACGGAACGCTGCGAGGGAAGCGGAACAGGGACGCAGCGGGTCAGCGGTGCAGGGCCGGCACAATCAGGTAGACACCGTAGAGCACGGCCGCGCTACAGAGCACGAAACAGGCGTAGGCGCCCATCAGGGCGACCTGCTTCTGCAGAGGGCTCAGTGGGCCGGCGGCGGCCTTGCGCGCGCGCTTGGCCTCCTTGGCCGCACGCTTGGGGGTGAGCACGGTGATGGCTCCCGTGAATTCGGCCGGTTCGACCACGGGTACACGGCCGGAGGTGGTGAGCAACCGCAGCCCGAGCGAATACAGGCCCACCACGACCGCGGACGAGAAAAGAGAAGCGAGCGCGACGACGAGGAACGCAGACCAATCGATCACAGCGCGACCTTCTTCTGATCCTTGCGAGAGGCCGTGCGGGAGGCCTTGCGGGGGGTCTTCCGGATCTTCACGACCCGCCCGGCGTCGTCGATGTCGTGCAGGTTGTCGTGCGTGACCCGGCTCTGGCGGGACCGGCGAAACAGCACGGCGATGACGAGGGAACCGATCACCAGGTCGAGCACGATGCCCATCGGTCCGATCAGGGCGAGTCCGGCCGCGAAGGCACCCATGATGGCCGCCGCCGGCAGGGTGAGCACCCAGCCGAGCGCGATCTGGCCGGCCATCCCCCAGCGCACGGTCGAGCCGCGGCGGCCCAGGCCCGAGCCGATGACCGACCCAGACGCGACCTGCGTGGTGGAGAGCGCGAAGCCGAGTTGGCTGGACGCGAGGATGGTGGCCGCGGTGCTGGTCTCCGCAGCGAAGCCCTGGGCCGGCTTGATGTCGGTGAGGCCGCGACCCATGGTCCGGATGATTCGCCAGCCGCCGGTGTACGTGCCGATCGCGATCGCGATCGCGCAGGTGGTGATGACCCACAGCTGCGGGCCGGTGCCCACGTCCTGCATCCCGCCGGCGATCAGGGTGAGGGTGATGACGCCCATGGTCTTCTGGGCGTCATTGGTGCCGTGTGCGAGGGCAACGAGCGACGAGGAGATGATCTGCGCGTAGCGGAAGCCGCCCCGGCCATCCGCCTTGCCGGAATCCCGCCGGGTGATGAAGTAGGCGAACCTGGTGGCGAGGTAGGCGACGATGCCCACCGTGAGCGGGGCGATCAGTGCCGGCAGGATGACCTTGGCCAGCACGACGTCGTGGGCGACCGCCTGCGAGCCGACGCCGATGATCGTCGCGCCGATGAGTCCGCCGAACAGGGCGTGGCTCGAGCTGGACGGCAGGCCACGCAGCCAGGTGATGAGGTTCCAAACGATGGCGCCGATCAGGCCCGCAAAGATGATCTCGGGAGTGATCTGAACTCCGGCGTCATCCTTGTTGATGATGCCGCCGGAAATGGTCCTGGCGACCTCGGTGGAGAGGAAAGCCCCGACCAGGTTCAGAATGGCGGCGAGTCCCACCGCGACCTTCGGGCGCATGGCGCCGGTCGCGATGGGGGTTGCCATCGCGTTTGCGGTGTCGTGGTAGCCGTTGGTGAAGTCGAAAATCAGTGCGAGCGCAATCACAAGCGCAACGATCAGGGTGAAATCCACCGGCGTCTTCCTCTGAGTGTACGACAGCCGGGGTTATCTCAAGCTGCACCGCTGTGATAAGCCTGACACTCCCGGGGAAGCAGGTCAATTCAAACCGGGTCGACCACCGTGGCCAAGTCGGGGCCGAAGGTGTAGGTGGCCCGCACCGGAATGCCGGCGAGCACCCCCGGCAGCCAGTGCCGGGCGTCGTCCCACATCTCGTCCACCGGTAGCGCGGCCACGTCGAACCAGACCGGGTTCAGCTCGTCGGACTCGCGCGGGGTGCCGCTCCACTGCGTGCAGACGAACACGCTCGATTCCTGGCTCCAGGCTTCCCGGTGCGGAAACAGGTAGGTCAGCAGACCCAACGGGGTCAGGGCGGATGCCGCCACGACCAGGCCGGACTCCTCCTCGATCTCCCGCACCATCGCCTCCACGGCCGACTCCCCCGGCTCGAGCTTGCCGCCGAGGCCGACGATGTTGCCCCGGCCCAGTCCTTTCTTCTTGCGGCCGAGCAGCACCTGCAGGTCCCCCGATGGAGAACGCCGGGTGAGGTAGCCCACGCAGACCTGAGGAAGAGACATGAACCAATGGTAACGAGGTACGGTCCTGCTCCCGTTCAGGCCGGTTTGTTAGGATCCAAGTATGAACTTTGTGCCGGAATCCGGAACCATAACCATGTTCACGACGACCTGGTGCGGCTATTGCACCCGCCTGAAGACCCAGCTGGTCAAGGCCGGCATCGCCTACACCGAGATCAACGTGGAGGAGGTCGACGGCACGTCCGAGCTGGTGATGAGCCTGAACAACGGCAACCGCACGGTCCCGACAGTCCTCTTTCCGGACGGCTCCAGCGCGACGAACCCGTCGCTGGCGCAGGTTCAGGCCAAACTCGCCTGAGTCGGTCCCGGAACGCACGAAGGGGTCCCGGTTGAACCTCCGCCAATCGGCGGAAATCGATCCGGATCCCCTCAGCGCCTGGTGCGGGTTTAGCCGAACAGCACCGCGGCCTCGTCGTAGCGCGCCTGCGGCACGGTCTTTAGACCGATGGTCGCCTCCGCGATGCTGACGATTTCCATGTCGGTGCCTCGCAGGGAAACCATGGAGCCCCACTGGCCGGCGTAGACGGCGTCAACGGCCGCCATGCCGAGGCGGGTGGCGAGCACCCGGTCATAGGCCGACGGAGCGCCGCCGCGCTGGGTGTGGCCGAGGACGGTGGCGCGGGATTCGATGCCCGTGCGCTCCTCGATCATCGGGGCGATCATCTCGCTGATGCCGCCGAGGCGGGGGCGGTTGAACGCGTCGAGGCCCTTGGTCGAGAGCGCCTCCTCCATGCCGGCGAGCTTGAAGCCCTCGGAGACGACGAGCACGGGTGCGCGGCCGCGGTCGCGCACGTGCATAACCCAGTCGCAGATCTGCTCGATGGTCTGGGGCTGCTCCGGGATCAGGATGGCGTGGGCGCCGCCGGCCATGCCGGAGTGCAGGGCGATCCAGCCCACGTGGCGGCCCATGACCTCGACGATCATGCAGCGGCCGTGGGATTCGGCTGTGGTGCGCAGTCGGTCGATGGCCTCGGTGGCGATCTCGACGGCGGTGTTGAAGCCGAATGAGTAATCGGTGGCTTCGAGGTCGTTGTCGATGGTCTTGGGAACGCCGACGATCTGAAGTCCGGCATCCGTCAGTCGGCGTGCCGCGGTGAGGGTGCCCTCGCCGCCGATGGCGATAATCGCGTCGATTCCTTCCGCGTCCATCGTCTTCTGAATGTTAATGGGGCCGCCGTTTTCACCCTCGAACGGGTTCGTGCGGGAGCTACCGAGGATGGTGCCACCCTGACGGGAGAGACCGCGCACGCTGTGCCGGTCCAGAGTCATAAAGTCGCCCTCGACCAGGCCTTTCCATCCGTTGCGAATGCCGACGAATTCGGCATCGAGGACGCGGATGCCTTTAAGGACGGAACCGCGAATAACCGCGTTCAGGCCGGGGCAGTCTCCGCCGCTGGTGAGGATACCAATTTTCATTTGTCGTTGCTCCTTGTTGCACAAGTGATCAGATTGGCGCCCACACCGCCGCCACTCAATGATGGACCCCAAACGAGGCCCGGTTCAAATCCACGCCGGTGAGGGGCGCGTTCTACAACTCCCCGTCGAGTGCCAGGGTCAGCAGGTAGATCAGGGCGCTGGCCTGCACGGAATCGGCGGACGAGATCTCGTCGACGGCGCCGTCCAGGGCGCGGGCCGCGAGGCCCTGCTTGCTGCCGATGAGTTCGGCGATGCGCGCGTCAATGGTGTGGGCGGCGATGATCCGCCACGCGGTGACCGGCTCGTCCTGGCCGATGCGGTGCACCCGGTCGATGGCCTGTGTCTGCTCGGCGGCAGTCCAGCTGAGCTCGGCGAGCACGACGTTGGAGGCGGCCTGGAGGTTGACGCCGACTCCGGCGGCAGAGAGGGAACAGACCACCACGGCCACCCCCTGGTCATCGTTGAAGGAGTCGATGGCGGCCTGGCGGGCCAGTGCGCTTTGGTCGCCGCGCAGGGAGACCGTGCGCAGGCCGCGCTTGGCGAAGATCTCCTCGGCGGCATCCATCACGTCGATGTGCTTGGCGAAGAAGACGACCTTGCCCACCGAGTGCGCCAGCTGCACGGCGTAGTCTGCCGCGAGGGCGGCCTTGGCCTGGCCGATCTTGCGCACCATGGTGAAGACGTTCTCACCGGTCGTCTGCCCCTTCGACTCCTCAAGTTCGGCGTGGGCAACCGCGCGGATGAACGCGGCTCGCTGCTCTCCCTCGAGGACGGGCGGCGTCTGGCCCGGATGGCGGGCGGCGACGAGGGAGTGGTACCGGGTGACCAGGCGGGCGGCGAGCTCCCGCTCGGCCTGGCGGATGGAGCGGCCGAGGTCGTCGTCCAGCTCGACCGGGATGTCGGCGATGCGCTTGGCCGGCAGGTCGGCGGCGACGTCGACCTTGCGGCGGCGCACGATGCCGAGGTCGATCACCGCGGCACGCGCGGCGCTGTAGAACCCGGAGTCGGCCGGGGTCAGCCCGATCGCTTCGAGCTTCTGCATGAGTCTGGGGGCCGGCTTGTCGCCGTCGAGCCAACCGAGGAACTGCCAGATCGCCCGGAAGTCGTCGACGTCGTTGATCAGCGGGGTTCCGGTCAGAGCCATCAGCAGCGGGTTGCCGCCGGGCGTGCGGCGCCGGATCTGCTCAGCCAGGGCCAGCACGTGCTTGGAGCGCTGCGACTGCAGGTTCTTGATAAAGTGCGCCTCGTCGACGACCATGCCCTTGAAGCCCAGGGTGCCCAGCCAGGTGCGGTGCCGGTCGAGCACGTCGTAGTTGACGATGACCACATCGGCGAAGGCGTCGAGCGTGTCGCCGTCGCCGTGGATGACGGTGGCCCGGCGGTTCGGCGTCCACAGTGCGACCTCGCGCACCCAGTTCATCTTGACGACGTTGGGAACGATGGCCAACAGCGGGTAGGCCCCGCTGACGGATGCCGCGAGCAGGCTCTGCGCCGTCTTCCCGAGCCCCGGCTCGTCGGCAAGCAGGTAGCTGCGGTGGCCCAGGCGCGCGCTTTCGACGAACCGGGCCTGGTGGCGCATCAGCTCCATGCCGCGAGGCGAGAGCCGGTCGACGCGGGGTGCCTCGGGCAGGTCCATGCTGGCGGCCTGACCGCCGGAACCATACTCGAAGGATTTGAACAGCGGGCCGATGAGTTCCCAATTGGCCAGGCGACGGCCGGAGACGACCGGCTGGGCCGTCGCGGCGCTGAAATCGGGCGCGAGGAACGGGTTGGCGAGCTGGCGAGCCTTGACCGACTGAGGGATGACCTGGTTGACCGGAATTTCCGGCTTGGCCTCGGCCTCGCGGGTGATGATCAGTTCGTCGGGGGTGAGTTCGGCGCCGGACTCAAGCAGCCAGTCGCGGCGGAACCGCTGCGCGACCGTGGACACGCCGGCATCCGGTTCCAGCAGGGTGATCAGGCTGGTGTCGCGGGCCGCGGTCTTCGCCAGGATCTGGGCGATGCCGTCAAGGCGTTTCAGCAGTTCCGCGCGGTTCGCGTCGGTGAGGTCCTTGTCGCCCTTGACCCGGGCACGTTCCTCGCGCATGAGCAGCGCGATGACCTGGTACTTGGTGCGGTTGGTCGGGCCCAGCTTGGCGCCGACCTGCGCCTTCGCCTCCACCTCGCGCACCTTGCGGGCGAGGATGGGAATGATGGGGGCGTCATCGTCGCGGGAACGAGGTCGCTGCCGAGCGCGACCTTCCGCGGCAACACGGTTGTTCGAACCGGCGGCCTGGTGGCGGGTGTAAGCCATTCTTCTCCAACTTCACAGCAGCACAGCAGACAAAGGCCGTGCTCGACGTGGTGCGGCATCCGTGGACACCGGTGCGATCGATACGTCGAAGCCTGAATCGAGCAACGTGCCAACCCTATTTGCGCCACCGGCATTTGGGATGCAGCGGCGCGGTCAAGACGGTAATCGGGCTTTTTCGACGCGGGTATAGTCTACGCCCGCTGGTCAATCCCGATGCACCGGCACCTTGGTGACGACCCCGACGAGGATGAAGACCAGCGCGGCGATGAACTGGGCGGACACCCAGCCCCGGCCGGACAGGTCGATGACCACGATCGGGTTCCAGAGCACCGCGATCGGCACGAGACCGATCAACCACAGCCAGGCCTTCGCCTGGATAGCGAAGACGCAGAGGATCATCGCGAGGATGCTGACCGCGTAACGGATGATGATGAAACTTTCGGAGTCCAGCAGCGCGAGCCCGCCGAGCAGGATGACCGCCCCGAGCAGACCGGGGGCCAGAGCGGAACGTGTGACTGTGGGTTCGGCCGGGGTGCCCATCAGACGCCTCCTCCTCCGCCGCCGCCTCCACCGCCGACCGAGCCACCTCCACCCGAACCGGAAATGGAGGAACTCGACGCGCTTCCCGACCAGGAGGCCGAGGTGGAGCTCGTGAACGAGCTCAACCCGGCGGCGAACCAGACTGGGTTGAACGGAGCGAACCCAGCGTACCAGTCCGGCTGCGCGTCACTCCGGGCGTAGTGGTCACCGAGAACCTGGGCCCACTCCTTCTCCTGACCGAACAGCACCGCGAACGGCAGCAGGTGCTCATAGAGCTTCAGCACCTGCCCCGGCTGCCCCGGATCGGGCAGGCCGAGAACGGATGCCGGGTCCGGCCGGTAGGGCGACCTCAGCGCTCCCTCGGGGCTCTGCAGCACTCGCAGTTGTTCGGCCTGGGCTATATCGATGTACAGCTTCACGCCGACCAGAGTCAGAATGCCGGTGAGCACAGCGCCGACGAGCAGCCAACGGGGCAGCCGGCCACCCTTCCTCTCCCGCAGCCCGTCGGCCAGCACCTGCTCGGTGACCGCCTGGAGCTGCTTGGCCAGCCCGGCGCCCAGCTTGGTGTCCTTCGTCTTGAGGTCGCGGCTCGTGCCCGCGTGCAGCCCCGGGAACAGCAGCCGGAGCACCGCCTGCTCGGCCGGGTCGAGGTCTCTGGTGTGCAGCAGCTCGAGCAGGTAGTGCTTTGTGCCCTCCCCCTCCAGGACCCGCACATTGCCACGCACAGCGAAGCTGAGCAACTGGGCGGTCATGGCCTTGGTGCTCGTGCGCATCACGTTTCCCGCCATGAGCAGGTTGACGCCCTGCGGCCACAGGTTGATGCCCTGCGGCCGCAGGTACTCGGCGACGACGGTCGGCCGACCCGGTGCGTTCCGCCAGCGGGTGGCCTGGGAGGCGACGGCGAGACCGGCGCCGAGCAGGCCGATCAGGGCCGCTGCGAGGCCGATACCCGGGAACGGGTTCGCCGTGAACGACTGGTCGCGGGGCACGAAGGTGCCGGGCTCGAACCCGACGGCCGGAGTGCGCCCCTCGGCCGGGCCGAGTGCCCCGGCGGTGACGTCGAGCGTGACGTCGACCTGTTCGTAGGTGATGACGTAGATCTGCGCGCCATGCACGAAGACATCGGTGGCGATCGTCACCGGCGCGGGCTGTTGCGCACCACGAACAGGCTGGAGAACGCCATCGCTGCGGCGGAGATCAACGGGTTGATCAGGTTGAACACGGCCAGCGGCAGCGCCGCCCGGCCGTAGCAGAAGGTGCAAAACAGGGTACCCCTGATCACGCGCAGGGTGCGTCGGGACAGCCGGATGACGTCGGGCGTGGCGCCAGGTGGTCGCACGCGATGGTGACGTCGCTGGCAGACGACAGAATACCCCTCCGGGGTATTTGGAATCGCGGTACTGTAGACCCATGATTGACGACATCAAACGGCGTGCCCTGCACCGTGCCCGCATCCTCGAGGGTCAGATGCGTGGTTTGGAGAAGATGATCGAGAACGAGGATTACTGCATCGACATCCTCACGCAGTCCCTGTCAATCCAGAAGTCGCTCGGCTCGCTCAACAAGCTCCTGGTGGACAATCACCTGCAAACCCACGTGACCGAGATGTTCGAGGCCGGGGGCGAGGCTCGGGGGACCGCCATCGCGGAGCTGCTCAAGGTCTTCGAACTCAACAACAACCGAGGCTGAAGCCGGCGGCACCCGCCGCGTTGACATCACCGGTGGAATCAATTAGCGTCTCTGAATGCTCCAAATCCGGGCATCGGTCGTTCCCCCGAGACGAATTGGTTTTCCCATTGACTTCAGAATCTGCATCCCTGCCGAACCTTCCCGGCCACACCGAACACCCCGACATCACGAATCTGGTCGGCGAATACCGCCAGCGCCAGCTCAATCTCTTCCGTGAGCGCCAGCTGGAACTCGAGCCCGACGAGCAGATCTCTGCGCACCTTCCCACGCACTAGCCACTGCGCCCGAGCCACTGCGCAGACTCGCCCCACATCAGATCTGCTGGATCGGCATCGCGTTGCTCGCAACTTTTCCATAGTGCCTCGCCGTGACCGCACCGGCCCCTGAGTGAGTCCTCATCGCTTCGCGGCGTCGCGCGCCCACGATCGGGTCCGACGGCACCGCGTGCACGCGGGTCATCACCGGCAAGGCGGCGAGTGCCCCGGTCGAGGCCCGAGCCGTACGAGTCATGCGGCGCCTCCAGCGATCACCGTTTGGTATCCGGCAGATGGTGTGGCCAACTCAGGAGATCCGCTCGGGGCATGCCGGGCATCCGCGCTGGTTCCGCACTAGTCTGCGGCGGCTGGCGGACCCAGGCGGCGGATGTCCTGAGTTGGCCACACGCGCGGGCTCAGCCGGGCCTGACCGACGTAAGCGTTCGGGGCGCCAGAATCGCCGTCGACTCCGTTCGGGCTGAGTGGCTCCAGGGCCTCGGACTCGGAAAACCGGGCGGTTGGAACGCGGTTTCATACCGCGTCGAGGGCCGGGTCAGGTCAGGGCCCGGTCGGGTCAGGGCCCGGTCGGGTCAGGGCCCGGTCGGGTCAGGGCCCGGTCAGGTCAGGGCCCGGTCAGGTCAGGGCCCGGTCAGGTCAACCTCGGTGAACTCACCGCTCAGGCGGCGCGCTCGGCGACCGGCCGGCCCGATCCGGGGGCATTCGGGGCAGTCGTGGCGTTCGCGTTCGTCACGGCCACCTCCACGGCAGCCTCCCCTACGGCGGCCGCCGTGATCCGATTGGCCATGCCGGTGAAGATGACGCCGTGGAAGGGCAGGATCGCGAACCAGTACAGCCGACCGCCCAGTCCCCGTGGGAAGAAGACGGCGCGCTGACGGTACACGGAGCCGCCGCCCGGCGCCGGATCCGCCGTCATCTCCAGCCACGCCCGGCCGGGAACGCGCATCTCGGCACGGAGACGCAGGAACCGGCCGGTGTCAATGCGTTCGACCCGCCAGAAGTCCAGCACGTCGCCCGTATGCAGGTGGTCGGGGTTTCGACGGCCGCGGCGCAGGCCGACCCCGCCGACGAGCTTGTCCATCCAGCCGCGGATGGCCCAGGCCAGCGGGAATGAGTACCAGCCGTTGTCACCGCCGATGCTCTCGATCACGCGCCACAGGGCTTCCGGCTTCGCGGCGGTGTGCTTTTCCTTGAGGTCGGTGTAGACGAGGTGCCCGGCCCATTCGGGGTCGCTGGGGAGCGGGTTGCTCGAAGCACCCGCGATCGACGCGTTCCGCCAGCTGGTCTCGACGTCGCCGTCGCGCATGCGACCGAGAGCCAGGCGCACGGCGGTGCGATACCCGGTGAGGCCCTCTTTCGGCTGGGGAATGTACTGGTCGATGTCGCGCTCGTGCACCACACAGTCGTTTTGCAGACTTGCGATGATGGGCACGGCCAGGCTGCGCGGGATGGGCGTGACCAAATTGACCCACTGCGATGCGAGCCAGGGCGTGAACACGGGCAGGGACGCGATGGGGCGCTGGCGCAGGCCGGCCTCGAGGGCGTACCCGTTCATCATCTGGCCATAACGCAGCACGTCGGGGCCGCCGATGTCGAAGGTGCGGTTGACGTCGGCGGGAAGCTCCGCCGACGCGACGAGGTAGTAGAGCACGTCACGCACGGCGATCGGCTGGATCTTGTTGCGCACCCACTGCGGCGCCGGCATGTACGGCAAAACGTCGGTCAGGTGCCGGATCATCTCGAACGACGTGGAGCCGGACCCGATGACCACCCCGGCCTGGAGGGCTGCTGTCGGCACACCGGACTCCACCAGGATGCGGCCGACCTCTGCCCGGGAGCGCAGGTGCTGGGACAGCTCCTCGGTGTCCGGGTGCAGCCCGCCCAGGTAGACGATGCGGGAGACGCCGGCCGCGGCAGCGGCCGTAGCCACATTCGTGGCCGCGAGGCGTTCCGTGCTCTCGAAGTCGCCGCGGGTGCCCATCGAGTGCACCAGGTAGTAGAGCACATCGACCCCAGTGACGGCGGATCGCACACTGGCCAGGTCCCCGAGGTCACCCTCGGCGACCTCCACCTGTTCGACCCACGGGACATCCTTCAGCTTCTGGGGTGTGCGCACGAGCACGCGCACGGCGTAGCCGGCTTCCAGCAGCAGGGGAACGAGCCGGCCGCCGATATACCCGGTAGCGCCGGTCACAAGTACACGTCGTTGCGTCGTCATAGCGAAAGCCTAGGGGCGGATGCTGGACTGACGCCGAGGATCGGGCAAACGGCCGCGCCGTGCCGAGCTGCGGCTGTGGGCCAGGGCTGTGGATGACTCGCGCGGGCGCGCGCCGAGTGCGGCATCATCGCCGAATGACACTCCGACTCGATCCCCGGTATCCGGTCGTCTGGCGCTCGCCCGACATCATCCAGGTCGGCGTCGACCACCCGTTGGTCGTGATCACCGCCCTGAGCCCGGGACTCGAGCGGGTGCTCGCGGCCCTGTTCGTGGGGGTGCCCCGCTCCGGAGCACTGATGATCGGGCGGGAGGGCGGGGCCTCCGACGAGGCCATCCTGGCGCTGCTCCGCGCCCTGCGGCCGGCTCTTCTGGTCACCGCCGAGAATGTTCCGGGCCCGGCCCGGATGCCCGAACCGGTCGCCGTGGCACCGCCGCCCAGAATCTGCGTCGACGGGTGCGGGCTCACGGCGGACCTGATCCGCACGCTGATCGGCACCCTGGGTCTGACCCTGGCCAAGACCGACGACCCCGGCACCGGGCTGGCCGTGGTCCTGGGTCACTACGCCCTGGAACCGGAGCGGCACGGGCGCTGGCTGCGCCGGGACATCCCGCACCTGCCCGTGGTCTTCAGCGACAGCGAGGTGCGGATCGGACCCCTGGTCGAGCCGGGGGTTGGCCCCTGCCTGTACTGTCTGGAGCTGGCGCACATGGATTCCGACCCGTCGTGGGCCGCCCTGGCCTGCCAGCTGCTCAGCCGCCGGGCACCCACGGAGACCCCGCGGGCCGGCATCGATGTGGCCGCCCTCGTCGCCGGGATCGGCCACGACCGGCTGGTCCTCGGGCGGTCCACCCTCACGGAGACCGCGCTCATCTTCGACGTGGCGTCCGGCACCCTCAAACGTCGTGGCTACCGGCCGCATGAGTCGTGCGGCTGCCGCACCGTTCCCGGGAACGTGACCGCGCTGCCCGGGGCCGGGCGCCCCGTCCGCGACTGACCGGACAGGTCCAGGTCAGACCCGGTCGCAGACCGGGGCCCAGATCAGGCTCGGGCGAGCCGGATGCCCCGCTCCAGCCCCACGACCAGGGTCAGGTCGAGCAGCGGCCGGGCTTCGGCCCAACCGCCCTCGCCGTGCAGCAGGTAGTTGCCCTCCACCACCACGAGGCGCCGGCGTTCAGCCGGGCGACCAGCGCCTCCCCCACGGTCGACTTTCCGATCCCGGGGCGCCGGCCAGGCCGACGAGGGTGCGCGAGCCGGCATCCGTCGCCTGCCGGGTGCGTTCGAGTTCGACCGCCCGGACGACCGCGACAACCTCGTCCAGGCTACGGAGCAGGGCCATCAGGTGCTCTCAGCCGACCGGGCGGTCGAGTCGGAGGCCGGGCGCGGAGTCGAAGACGAACCGGGCCCAGAGGCGGTAGCCGCGCGCGCTCGGGTGGAACTCGTCGCTGGCGAAGAAACCCTCGACGTAGGGCGGCGGGGTCGGGATCGCGACGACCCCGTCGAGACCCTCGACGGCCAGGCGGGCGCCGGTGTCGAGGCTCGCGGCGTGCCGCGCGAGGGTGGCGCGCAGGGGTTCGGGCAGCAGCGCGAAGCGGTCGAAGCGCGGCATCAGCGACACGAGCACGGCCGCCTGCGGCGCCGCGGCCCGCAGGGCGAGCACGATTCGACGCACATCGTTCGTGAAGGCGTTTCGGGAGCGCAGCCCCAGCGCATCGTTCGCGCCGATGGTCAGCAGGGCCAGGTCGAAGGGCACGGCGGCGGCGTCCGTCAGGAAGCGCTCGCGCACGTCCCGGGCCGTGGCGCCGTTCTCACCGATCGCCCGCCACGTGCTGCCGCGGCCCCAGCGCTCGGCCACCTCGTGGGCGATCCAGCCCGGAAGGGCCTCGCTTTGGGTCTCGGCGCCCACGCCGGCGGCGGTCGAGTCGCCGAGCACGAGGATGCGCAGCGGGTCGGGGCCGGGCCGGGAACCGGTCCACGGGAGGGCGGCGTCGGGCAACCGGGGCGTGTCGCGGCGCAGCCGGCGTGCCTGCGTCACCAGTAATGGCGCGTAGGGCACCGCAGCCAGGCGGGTGAACGGAAAAGTGGGCACGCCCCGAGGCTACCCCGCGCCGGTCTCAGGAGCCGCGGGCGGCGGGCGCACGCACGCCTCGGGCGCCGATCTCGGACAGGAACCGGGAACGCTCTCTGGGGCTGCGCTGCTGGTGGCCCGCAGCAGACCAGCTCAGGGACAGCCGTTTGCGTGCCCGGGTGATGCCCACGTAGAGCAGCCGGCGTTCCTCGTCGATCTGCTCGAAAGTGCCTGCGTAGCTGATCGGCACGAGTCCCTCGGACAGACCGATCAGGAAGACGGCGTCCCATTCGAGGCCCTTCGCCGAGTGCAGCGTCGCCAGGGTCACCGCGGACACCGTGGGTTCGTGCTGGCCGGCCTGGCGCTCCATCAGCTCGTCGGTGAACTGGCGGAATGTGGTCTCTGGGGCTGCCTGGTCGACGAGGCCCATGATCGCGTTAAGCGACTCCCACCGGTCGCGCACCGCGCCCTGGGCCTCCGGCGCACTCTGGCTCCAGCCGAGGGAGCGCAGCACGTCACTGACGGATTTGAACAGCGGTTCGCCGATGATCGAGACGGATGCCGCGCGCAGCTGCATCACCGCCTGCTTGACCTCAGCCAGGTCGAAGAAGCGCTTCGACCCGCGGATCTGATAGCTCACCCCGACGTCGCCGAGGGCAGTTTCGAGGAAGGCGGCCTGCACGTTCACCCGGAACAGCACAGCGATGTCCTCCGGGCGGGTGCCGCCCTCGATCAGCTCGACGATGTTCTGGGCGACGCCGCGGGCCTCGGCCATGTCGTTCGGGTACTCGCGCACACCCGGCTCGGTGCCGATTTCGCTGGCGTGGGCGCGCAGGGTGAGGGCGCCGGTCCGCCCGCGCATGAGCTGGTTGGCCGTGGCGACGATCGACCCCGTCGACCGGTAGTTCTGCTCGAGGCGCACGACGGTGGCGTCCTCCCACCGCTTGGGGAAGTCGAGCAGGTAGTCGCTGCGGGCGCCCGCGAAGGAGTAGATGGTCTGGCTGGCGTCCCCGACGACGCAGAGGTCGCGGCGCTGGCCCAGCCAGAGCGAGAGCAGGTCGTGCTGAAGCGGGGAGACGTCCTGGTATTCGTCGACGACGAAGAAACGGTACTGCTCGCGCACCTGTAGGGCGACGGATGGCTCGGCCTCGATCATCCCGGCCATCGCCAGGAGCACATCCTCGAAGTCGATCTGCTTGCGGTCGTCCTTGAGGCGCTCGTAGGACTCCATCATGGCCAGCACCTGGTCCACGTCGAGCCGGCCGGGCAGGCTGCGCTTGGCGATGCCGGCCCCATACGCCTCAATGCCGATTCCGGAGGTCTTTCGCCACTCGATCTCCGCGGCCAGGTCGCGCAGGGTGGCCGTGTCCAGCTTGAGCTTCAGGGTTTCGGCGGCGTGCCCGAGCAGACGGCCCTTGCCGTCGAGGATGCGGGGCGCCTGGCCGCCGACGACGTGCGGCCAGAAATAGTTCAGCTGCGACAGGGCCGCCGAGTGGAACGTGCGGGCGGCGACGCCCCCGGCGCCGAGTTGGCGCAGCCGGCCGCGCAGCTCCGCGGCGGCGCGCGCCGTGAAGGTGAGGGCCATCACCCGGTTCGGCGAGTACGCGCCGGTCATCACGCCGTAGGCGATGCGGTGGGTGATGGCCCGGGTCTTGCCGGTGCCGGCGCCGGCGAGCATGCACACCGGACCCACGAGCGCCTCGGCCGCCACCCGCTGCTGGTCGTCGAGGCCGGCCAGCAGGGAACCGGCGGTCAGCGCCATCCGTGCACCTTGTCGGGGCCGAAGTCGAGGGGTTCGCCGAGCCAGTGCTCGATGATCACCCGGGCGATCGAGGAACGGCCGGGCAGGATGATGACGTCGCCGGAGGCCCGTAGCTCGTCGCGGCTGAACCAGCGCAGGTCGAGGATCTCCTCCCCGTCGGGGAGCAGGGCCGCCGGAGCCTGGCCGTCGGCGAGCCGGGCCGTGAAGCCGAACATGATCGAGGCCGGGAACGGCCACGGCTGGGAGCCGAGGTAGACCGGGTCGGCCACGCGCAGGCCGGATTCCTCGAACATCTCCCGGATGACGGCCGCCTCGAGCGACTCGCCCGGTTCGACGAAACCGGCCAGGAGCGAGTAGCGGTTGCCCTCCCAGAGGGCGTTCGAGCCGAGCAGGATGCGGTCGTCGGCGTCGGTGATCAGCACGATCACGGCCGGGTCGGTGCGCGGGAACACCTGGCCGCCGCAGTCGGGGCAGCGCCTCGTCCAACCGGCGTTCTCGATCAGGGTGGCCGTGCCGCAGCGCGGGCAGTGGGCGTGGGAGTCGTGCCAGTTCACGACGCCGAGCGTCTCGGTGAACAGTCCCGCGTCGCGGTCGGACAGGGTGGTCGCCACAGGGCGCAGGGACACCCAGAGGGACTCGTCGGGTTCGAGCGCCAGGGCCTCCTCGTCGGTCAGCACGGCCGCGACCAGCGGGGTGCCCACGGGCTCCGGCGCATCTTCGGCCAGGGAACGGCCGAGGTAGAGCCGGAACTCGCCGGCGGGAACTCGGTCGGGAGCCAGCAGGCGCAGTCGGGCGGGGGCGGCGGCCTCCATCAGCGCGGAGCCTCGCCACAGCACGAGCAGGCGCGTGCCGGCATCCGTCTGCAGCGTGTTGAGCAACCCGGGGGTGGCGCGCGCCTCGCCGTCACGGTCGACCGCGTGACGGGAAAGCGGCAGACGGGAGGTGAACGCAAACGACATGGTGCTCCTCGGTCTCGGACAGACTGCCGAAGTTGTGTCGAGGCGTGGCGAACAACCGCGCCGAGGGGAAGTCGACCTAACCTAGAAGTATGGTCAGATCACCTCTCACTCTAGCCGCGCTGGCCACTGCCGCCGTCCCCGGTCTCGACGTCGTCCAGGTGCGTCTGCACGGCACCGTCGCGCGTTCTCGAGGAGCCAGCGGCGCGTTCGAATCCGCACTGCTGATCGACCGCGACGACCGTGCCCTCATCATCCGGGTCCCCGCCTCGCAGGCCGCCGAAACCGAGCAGTCCGCCGATCTGGTAGCCCTGCGCGCGCTCACCGTCGGCAACCGCAGCCGGCTCCCCTTCGACGTGCCGCAGTTCGTGGGCCAGGCGCCGCTCAGCGGCACCCGGGCCGTCGTCTACGAGTTTTTGGAGGGCGATTCCTTCGACGCGGATGCCCTCACCGGCCACGCGGGCGTGTCCGGTTCGATCGGCCGCGCCATCGCCGCGGTGCACTCACTGCCGACGGCCTTCGTCGGCACCGCCGGGTTGCCTCAGCAGAGCGCTCAGGAATGCCGTACCGGAACCATCACCTTGATCGACCGGGCGGCCACCACCGGCTACCTGCCCGCCGCGATCCTGCGCCGCTGGGAACAGGCCACCGACGACGACGGGCTCTGGCAGTTCGCGCCCTGCGTGGTGCACGGGTCGTTGTCGGCTGACTCGTTCCTGATCACCGACGACTCCGTCTCCGGGGTTCTCGGCTGGTCCGCCCTGAGCGTGGGCGACCCGGCCCGCGACCTGCACTGGCTGCTTTCCTCCCGCGGGGCGGCCGGCGAGACCGCCGTCGCGTCGTACGCGTCGGCCCGCCAGGGCAACGACCCGAGGATCACGCAGCGCGCGATGCTCTACGCCGAGCTGGAGCTGGCCCGCTGGCTGCTGCACGGCACGGACACGCGCAGCCAGGGGATCGTCGACGACGCCGTGGCCATGCTCGACGGTCTGGTGGACAACGTGCACCAGGCTACGTCGCATCCGTTGTCACCGGCCACCGGCCCGATCCTCGATGTTGCCGGGGTGGAGAGCATGCTCAAGTCCACACCGCGCGGCATCCCCCGCCGCGACCTGGGTGGTTCCATGCACACCGACGCCTACAACCTGTCGGAGTTCGGCGGCGAGTTCGAGGACGACGACGAGACCGGCTCCGGTTCGGGTCCAGGCTCGTCGTCATCGTCATCGGCCGACGATGCCACCACCGGCGCGCTCGACACCGTGGGCGATACCGCCTTCAGTCGAACGGACGACCAGGCCCGCACCAGGTCCTCCTCGGAGTAAAGCCGGTCGGGGGCGACGATCGTGTCGTCCGCGACGAAGTAGAACACCGCGTCGACGATCTCCGGGTCGATGCCCTTCCAGCGCGCATAGGCGAGCCGGTACAGGGCCAGCTGGGTCTGCTTGAGCTCGAGGTCCGCGGCGCTCGAAGGCGCCCGGCCGGTCTTCCAGTCGACGACCTGGTAGCCCGTCTCGGTGCGGTAGACCGCGTCGAGCTTGCACACGAAGACCTGCCCGGCCAGCACGTGGTGGATCTCGATCTCGACCTCTTCGGGCTGCACCGACGCCCACGGCGAGTGCTCGAAGGTACGCTGCAGCCGTTCGAGCTGGGCCTGCTCCAGCGGCTGGTTCTGGTCGAGGTCGAGGTCATCGGGGCCCTGGTCACCGAGGTCCAGTTCGCTCTCGTCCGCGTCGATCAGGTCGCCGCCCGACGCCCCGCCGGCGCGCTGTTCCACCCAGGAGTGGAACAGGGTGCCCAGCCGGGTGGCCCGGTACGGTCGCTCGGGCATGGGGCGGCGCAGGGCGGCGGCCACCCCCACCGGGTCGTCGATGTAGTCCTTGAACCGGGAAGCCGGAATGCGCGTGGGCAGCGGGACGGCGCCCACGCCGGCGAGGCGCAGCATCCGTTCCTCGAGCAGCAGGGTGACCGCGTGGGACCACCGGGTGTCGCGTTCGCTCTGCGCTTCGGCGCGCACCCGGGCGGCCGCGGCCTCGACGAGGGGCCGCCGCGTGCCGAGCGGGTCGAAGGGCCAGTGCTCGTCGACGCCCTCCCCGGTGTCGGGTTTCTCGTCGTGCTCGCTGCCCTCCGGCAGCGCGGCGATCAGCCCGGCCTCGGCGAGCTCTTCGAGGTACCGACTGGGGGCGCGCACGGTGCTGCCGCCGCCCCAGTACGATCCGGTGAGCAGCAGCTCCTCCTGGGCGCGGGTCGTGGCCACATAGATCAGGCGCCGCTCCTCGTCGTCGTGGCGGGCGGCGAGCTGCTCTTTGTACGCTTGAAATTCTGTGTCGAACGACAGCTGGGTCTCATGCTCCTGCCAGGCGAGCTCGGGCAGCTCGGCCCGGTCGCCGCGGAACGGGTAGGGCAGCTCGCCGAACTTCAGCCAGCCGGCCCCGTCCCGGGTCTGAGCCGGCAGGCTCTTCTCGGTCAGGTTGGGGATGGCCACATAGTCCCACTCGAGCCCCTTGGCCCCGTGGATGGTGAGCAGTTGCACGGTGCCGCTCTCGCCCGGCTCGATCCGCGGGCCCAGGTCGTCGTAGGCGGCGGCCCTGCCCAGCCAGCGCAGGAAACCGGCGAGGCTGCCGACCTCGTCGCTGGCAAGGAAGGCGGAGACCGTGTCGTGGAAAGCGTAGAGGTTCGCGAGGCCCAGGCCGTTGGTCTCGTTGGCGACGAGTTCCACGTCGAGCAGGAGCTCCTGCTCGATCAGCCGCACGAAGTCCAGCAGCGGCAGGCCGGCCCGCGCGCGCAGCCAGGCCAGCTGGCGGCCGGCGGCCCGCACCCGGGCCCGGCCGGTGTCGCTGAAGCCCGCGAGCTGCCCGTGGGTCTCGGGGGCGGCAGCCACGAAGTCGAGGGCGTCGACGAGCGACGCGCCCTCGTCGACGGCGACGGATGCCCGCATCTTGTCTTTGAGTTCCTGTGTCACCGCCTGCTGGGCCCAGTCGTGTGCCGCCAGCCAGCGCGCCACGGCCGCGAGGTGCTGCAGGTCGCGGGGGCCGACCCGGTAGCGACCGCTGGCGAGCAGTCGCACCAGTTCGCTGCCGGCGGCGGGATCGTGCACGACCCGCAGCACGCAGATGACGTCGGTGACCTCCGGGGTGGAGAGCAGGCCGCCGAGGCCGAGCACGTGGGCGCGGACGCCTTGCTCCCGCAGCACCTCGGCGAAGAACTCCATCTCGCGCCGGGCCCGGAAGAGCATCGCGCCGGACTTGTCAGTGCCGCTGGTGAGGCGCGTGGCGAACCAGTCCGCCACGACCCGGGCCTCGTCGGCGATGGTCTCCAGCATCGACGCCTCGACCCGCCCGTTCGCCTTACCGGCCGGCACCGCGAGGGTGTCGACCTGGATGCCGTCGGGCCGGGCCCGGAGCGCCTCGCTCAGCGGCGCCACCAGCGCGTTCGCGGTGTCGAGCACCGTGACCGGGTTGCGCCAGGTGACGGAGAGGCTCATCGACGGCGACTGGCGGTTGGAGAGTCCGGCGAAGCTCTGCGAGAAACCCAGCAGGTTCGCCGAGCTGGCCCCGCGCCAGCCGTAAATGGACTGGTGCGGGTCACCGACGGCCATCACCGGATGCCGGCTGAAGAGGGTGTGCAGCAGCTCGGTCTGCAGCACCGAGGTGTCCTGGTATTCGTCGAGCAGCACCACCCGGTACTGGTCGCGGTAGCGAGCGACGACCTGCAGGGTCTTCTGGCAGACCTGCAGGGCGAGAGCCACCTGGTCGGAGAACTCGATCAGCCCGAGCCGGCGCTTCTCCACTGCGAAGCGTTCGGCGAGCTCGAACAGAACCGGCAGCGGCTCCACCGCCGCGAGTGACTCGGCGACCGAGGCATACGGGATCTTTTTGCGCGGGTTGCCGTAGGGCAGGTCTCGCAGATAGCCGAAGCCGGCGGAGAGGCCGGTCAAGTCGTGCGGCGCGGCCGGAACGCCTGGAACAACGGGCGGGGGGTTCTCGGCGAGGGAACGGCTGAAGGCGAGCACGGCATCCGTCACCGCGTCGAGCTTCTTGCCGAAGGGTACGAGCCGGCTGTCGCCGTGCTCGATCACCACTCGGCGGGCCAGCAGCCAGGCGCTGGTCTCGCTGAGAAGCACCGACTCGGGTTCGCGCCCGAGGAGCAGGGCGTTGTCGGTGAACAGGCGGCTGGCGAACGAGTTGTACGTCGACACCGTGGGCATGTTGAACAGGTCGGAGGAATCGATCGTGACTACCCCCGCTGCGGGCGCCGGCGGCTTCGGCAGCAGCCCCTGCGCGTCGAGCTGGTCGATGCGGTCGCGGATGCGCTCGGACAGTTCGCCGGCGGCCTTGCGGGTGAAGGTGAGGCCGAGGATCTGGTCGGGCCGGGCGTGCCCGTTGGCGAGCAGCCAGAGCACCCGATTGGCCATGGTCTCGGTCTTGCCGCTGCCGGCCCCAGCCACCACGAGGGTGGGCGTCAACGGCGCCTCGATCACGGCCTGCTGTTCATCCGTGGGGGGGAACATGCCCAGCGTCGCAGCGATCTGGCGGGCCGAGATGGGCGGCGGGGTGACGGACTGGTTCATGAGCTGACCTGCTTGATGACGTGGATTCGGCAGGACCCGTGCGAGCGCGGGTCGAGGCAGTGGGAACTGATTTCGGCGAGGAAGGTGGCGCCGCCCATGCCGGCGGCGTCCCAACCGACCCGGCTGCGGAAGGCCGCAAGCTCCTCAGGGGTGAAGGTGGACTGGGTGGGATTGCGGTAATTCTGCTTGACCGTGCCGCTGGACACGATCAGGAGGCGAGCGCCGGCGAGCGGCATTCCGGCGGGGATGTTCTCGATGGCACCCTCGCTGAACGCGAGCTGGTAGGCGCCGAGCTGCGGGTGCAGGGCCACCCCGGCGTCGCTGATCGGGTCGCCGCGGCCCGTCTTCAGGTCGACGATGACCGCCCGCCCGTCGCCGAGCCGCTCGACCCGGTCGACCGTGCCGGACAGCACGGCGCCGTCGACGTCGAGCTGGAAGGTGCCCTCCGCGCTGAGCAGGCTGCCACCGCCGTGTTCGAAGTCGAGCAGGTAGGAGGCGAGCCGGTCGGTCAGCGCGCGCGCCTCGACTTTCTGCACCCGGGACTGCCAGTCGGCGTCGAACTGAAGCTCACCCCAGCGCGCCTCGACGCCCTTCCAGAGCGCGTCGGGGCTATGACTGGTGGAGTCTTCCATCACCTTGTGGATGATCGTGCCGAGGTTCGCGGCGGTGTTGGACGTGCCGCCGCCGACCTGCCCGATCACCCAGTGCAGCGGGCAGGTCTCGAAGGCCGCCATCCGCGACGGCGAGACGCGCACCGGGGCGTCGCCGGCCTCCCGGTCGTTGAGCGGGCGCACGGTGCTGGGCTCGTTCAGGCCGTACCACTGGTCGGGGGCGGCACCGACCACGTTCTCCCGGGCCAGCCGGGCCAGGGTCGCTGCGGCATCCGTGGCCCGGCTCGCGGCCTCGTCGCCGTGGGCCGCGGTGCCCCGGGTCAGATCCCGGCGGAGCCGGCCCACCAGGCCGCGCAGGGAGAGCGGGTAGCGGCTGATGTCGCCGGGCTCCGGAGCCGTGCGCGGTGCGGGCTTCGGCAGCAGCCGTAAAAACACCGACGGCTGGTTCTCCTCGTTGTCGATGGCAGTCACCAGCAGTTCGCTGCGGGCGCGGCTGGCCGCCTGGGCGAACATGCGCAGCTCGTCGTGCAGCACGGTGGTGCGGGCGCCGGCCTCCTCCGGGCGCCGGCCGGCGGCGAGCGCGGCCAGGTCGCCGCCTCCGAGCAGCGAACCACGGATGCGCAGGTCGGGCCAGACGTTCTCCTGCACCCCGGCGATGACGACGACGTCGAATTCGCGGCCGATCAGGCCGCTCGGGGTGGACACGATGACCGCGTCGCCCAGCGCGCGCGGGGCGAGGGTGTCTTCGGGCACGTCGGTGTCGACAAGGTGTTCGAGGAACAAAACCGGCGGGGCGGTCGGGGTGCGCTCCACGTAGCGCTGCGCGGCGGAGAAGAGCTCCACCACGGCGTCGAGGTTGTGGTTGGCCTCGTCGGCGACGATGCCCGTGCCGGTGGACTGGTCCTTCCACTCCCGGGCGAGGCCGCTTCGTTGCCAGAGACCCCAGAGCAGTTCCTCGATCGTGGCGCCGGCAGCGTATTCCACGGCGGCCGCCCGAAGGCTCTCCCCGCAGCTGGCGGCCCGGCGGGCCGTGCGGTTGTCGATGGCGGCGAACAGGCCGGGGTCGCCGAGGGCCTCCACCAGGAGCTCGTCGGCGGAGCGGTTCCGGTCACTGCTGAGTTCCTGTTGGCGCAGCGCGGCACGCAGGCGCCGCAGGGTGATCGGGTCGAGGCCGCCGAGCGGGCCGCGGAGCAGCAGGGTCGCCTCCTCGGGCCCCAGGGGTGTGCGGCCCAGGGTCACCTCGAGCGCGAGGATGAAGGCCCGCACGGCGTAATCGTCGCGGAGCGCGGTCTGCGCCGACGACACCTGGGTGGGCACCTCGAGCGCGGCGAGCCCCTTGGACAGGGCGGGCACGAGCGAGCCGCTGCGCACGACGACCGCCATCTGACCCCACGGAATGCCGCCGAGCACGTGCCGCTCCCGCAGCCGGCGGGCGATCACGGCGAGCTGGTCGGCGGGGCTGTCCGCGAGCATGGTCTGCACGGGTTTCGGCTCCCCGGCAGGCTCGGCCTGGTCCGCCTTCCCTCCGGGCTGGACTGCCTGCGCGGCCGGGTCAGCCACGCCGACGGCGAACCGTTGCGTGCCGGCCGAGGCCGCGCCGATGCGGTGCGTGAGACCCCGCACCACCCCGCGGATGGCCGCGTCGTGCCGGTACACCGTGCTGAGAACCAGGGTCGGCAGCACGGCGCCGGACAGGTACGCGCCCAGCCGGCCGAGGGCATCCGGGTGGGCGCCGTGGAAGGAACCGGTGCTGATATCGGGGTCGCCGAACGCAATGACGCCCACGCCGCGCGCCGCGAACTGGGCGAGGAGGGTCAGGTTGGCCTGGGTAAGTTCTTGCGCATCGTCGAGCAGGATCAGGCGCAGGCTGCCGAGCGAGCCGAGCGCCGCGGAACCGGCCGGGGCCCGGGCCACGATGGCCGCGGCGAACTGGGCCAGTTCGGTGGAGTCGTACTGGCCGGGGCGGGACTGGTCTTTCACGTCGTCGTAGCCGCGGATGAACTCGGCCGCGGCCACCCACTCCGGGCGCTGCTCGCTGCGGCCGAGAGCCGCGAGCGCCTCCGGGGTGACGCCGTATTCGACGGCGCGCATCATCAGGTCGCGCAGCTGCGTGCGGAACCCGCGCAGGCTGCGCACGTCGGCGCCGAGGCTGTCGGGCCAGTCCGGTGCGGCGTGCCGCGACTCAGGGTGTGACTCGATGTGCTGCGACCCGCCCTGCGCTTCGGCCTGCTGCGCTTCGGCGTGGTCCTGCCGGTGCCCCTCGAGCAGCTCCGCGATGATCTGGTCTTGTTCGCCGCCGGTGAGCAGGGTGGGAGCCGCGCCTCCCGCCCGGGCCAGGGCATCCCGCACGATCTGGAACGCGACCGAGTTCGCGGTGCGGGCCAGCGGGCCGTTGGTGGGCACGCCGAGGCGCAGCGCAAGCCGGTCACGCAGGGCCGTCGCTCCCGTGCGAGTGGGCACCAGCACAAGCACCTCGCTGGGCGAATACCCGTGGCCCCGCACGCACTCGGCGACGAGTTCGACCAGCGTGGTGGTCTTGCCGGTGCCGGGTGCGCCGATCACGGAGGCGCTGACTCCCGAGGTGTGGCGTCGACCACCGGGCAGGGCAGGCTGCGCTACCAGCGCAAGAACGGCGCGTTGCGAGTCGTCGAGAACGACCGTTTCTTGCTCGGTACGGAGCGGGAGTCCCAGGGTTGTCACGTTTTCAAACGTAACGGGTTGCGCCGACAGTGAACGATGTCGGCCCGGTGCGCGGTTCTGTCGTAATCTGGGCGCTTAGGCAACGAAAGGCGCATCTGGTGGATATCCGCATTGGCATCTTCAATTCTCCCCGTGAGATTGGCTTCGAGACCTCACAGCCCGCGAACGAGGTCGAGGAAACGGTCGCTGCCGCCCTCGCCGGGCAGACCGGGTACCTGAAGCTCTCCGACAGCAAGGGCAAGGTCTATATCGTTCCGACCGTCGGGCTCGCGTACGTGGAGCTGGGCTCCGAGGAGTCCCGCCGCGTCGGCTTCGTCGCCTGACCAACCGTGGAACTGCTCTTCATCGCCCTCGGCGGTGCGGTTCTGGGGATTGCCGCACGGTATGCCATTCCGGGGCGCCGCGCACACGGTGCAGTCCTCGTCCCGGCGATCGGCACCATGGTCGCGTCCGTCGTCTGGGTGGCGCTGAGCTGGCTAGGCGCGCCCTTGGACGGTGGCTGGATCTGGTGGGTCACCCTCGGGGTGACCGCACTGGCATCCGTCGCAGCCGACCTGGCCCTGGTGCGCACGCGCACCGCCGGCGACGAGCGGATGCTGCACACCCTGATGCGCGACGGGCACCCGGCCCGCGCGTGACGAAGGCTCCCCGTGCGGCCGGCGGTCAGGCGGTCAGGCCGAGTCCGTCCATGCGCCGCGTGTGCGCGGCGATGAGCTCAGTGAACACGGGTTCGATCCGGGACTCCGCTGCGGTGATGCCCTCCATCGGCAGAGCCGAGCGGGCGACCAGCAGGGTGTCCCCGACCAGGCGTCGTCCCCACAGGGCCAGGTGCGACCCGAGCGCCGGGGCGGCGCCGATAGCAGCCTTCAGGTGGGTGACGAGAACCTCCGTGCCGGCGTCCTGGCCGAGCAGGTGCGCCACCCGCGGGCCCACATCGCCGGGCAGCCCGTCGGACAGCCGGATGAAGAAGTCGTCGAGCAGTCCCCCGGCGAGATAGCAGCTGAGCAGCAGTTCGTTCCAGTCGGCGCCGGCCGTCTGCTCGCGGAACGCGTCGAGGTGGGGCGCGAACGGGGCCATCACCTCGGACGGCTCACCGCCGCGGCGGCGGATCTCGGCCACGAGCCCCTGGTGCTTGGCGAGGGCCCGGCCGGCGGCGACGCTCAGCGCCTCCTTCGCGGTGAGGTCCGGAGCGATCGCGATGGCCAGGGCGAGGTTCTCGAACATGCCGAGTTGGAAGTATGCCGCCTGGCCGAAGTAGGGCAGCAACTCCGGCGTGAAACCGGCGATGTCCATTTTCGTGGTCGACTGACGTGCCCGCCGCGCCGGTTGCCGGGGTGCCTCCACGCGCTTCTTCCGCCCATCGATCCACATGATCACAGGCCCAGCTTAGAACAGTGTCGTGCCGCCACCGCGGGTTCCGGCCCACGCTGGGCGCATCGGCGCGTCCGGGTCCGGTATAAGAGACTTCACAGGGCCGCCCGATAGGCTGGGACCACGCCATCGGCATGGATCGATGGCCAGGTGCCCGAAGCAAAAGACGGGCGCATCCCGCTTCCAGCTAATGACAGGCAATAATTCGTGACTTTCTCCGAACTCAACATCGACCAGGACATGGTTCAGGCTCTCGCTGATAAAGGCATCATCGAGCCCTTCCCCATCCAGGTGCAGACCATCCCCCTCGCCCTGAGCGGCCAGGACATCATCGGTCAGGCCAAGACCGGCACCGGCAAGACCCTCGGCTTCGGCCTTCCGATCATTCAGCGACTCGGGCTCGACCCCGCACCCGGCGTGCAGGTACTCGTCGTCGTCCCGACCCGCGAGCTGTGCGTGCAGGTCTCCGAAGACCTCGAGATGGCTTCCAGCAACCGCAACACCAAGGTTGTCTCCATCTACGGCGGCAAGGCGTACGAAGGTCAGATCGAGGCGCTCAAGGCCGGCGCGCAGATCGTCGTCGGCACCCCCGGCCGGCTCCTCGACCTCGCCAGCCAGCGCCTGCTCAGCCTCGCCAACGTGAGCGAGATGGTGCTCGACGAGGCCGACAAGATGCTCGACCTCGGCTTCCTCGCCGACATCGAGAAGCTGTTCTCGCAGACGCCGCCCACCCGCCACACGATGCTGTTCTCGGCCACGATGCCGGGCCCGATCGTCGCCCTGGCGCGCCGGTTCATGAACCGCCCGATCCACATCCGTGCGTCCGACCCCGACGAGGGCCTGATGCAGGCCAACATCGAGCACCTTGTCTACCGCGCACACAACATGGACAAGGACGAGGTGATCGGCCGCATCCTGATGGCCGAGGGCCGCGGCAAGACCGTGATCTTCACCCGCACCAAGCGCGCCGCCGCCAAGCTGGTCGAGGAGCTCGGCGATCGCGGCTTCAACGCCACGGCCGTGCACGGTGACCTCAACCAGGAACAGCGTGAACGCGCCATGGCCTCCTTCAAGGCCGGCAAGAAGGACATTCTGATCGCCACGGATGTCGCCGCGCGCGGCATCGACGTGGACGACGTCACTCACGTGATCAACCACACCATCCCCGAGGACGAGAAGGCCTACCTGCACCGCGTAGGACGCACCGGCCGTGCGGGCAAGACCGGCATTGCGGTCACGTTCGTCGACTGGGACGACATGCACAAGTGGACGCTGATCAACAACGCGCTCGACTTCGGCACGCCGGTTCCGATGGAGACCTACTCGTCGTCGCCGCACCTCTATGCCGACCTGAACATCCCGGCCGGGTCGAAGGGTCGCCTCCGCGCCTCGCCCATCCGGGAGACCGCCGCCTCGGCTGCACGCACGGGTGGCGCAGGCCGTACCGGCGGCGCCGGCCGCTCCGACTCGGGCCGCTCTGACTTCGGCCGTTCCGGCGGGGGCCGCACCGGTGGCGACTCCTCGCGCTCGGGCGCCGGTCGCTCCGGCGCCGGTCACACCGACGCCGCACGCTCGGGCGCGAGCCACTCCGGCGAACTGGCCGGCAGCCGCCCGCCGCGCTCGCGCACCCGGGTCAGCGCGACCACCAACCCGGATGCCCCGGTCATCACCCCGGCCGCCGGCACTCACGACGGCGGCGGCGCCGAGCACCACGACGGCAACAGCGCCCCGCGGCGTCGAAGCCGCACGCGTCGCCACGCCCCGCAGGCCGGCACCCCCAGCTAGGCACCCCCTGCACGGCAGTTTCGGCCGTAAGCGCCTCCGCTTCGGCGGGGGCGCTTTTCGTTTGACTCCGCGGTGGCTCACGATAGGGCTCGCGGCGCATGGTAGACCGCGCGCCCGGTTCCCTAGGGTGGGCGGCGTCAGCCGTAGACGGGCGGCGAGCCCGTTCCCTGTCCGATGATGCGCTCGAGCACCTCGGGCGTCGTCGTGTTCTCGCCCAGGCGGTTCGGCTTGCCCTCGCCGTGGTAGTCGCTGGACCCGGTGACGAAGAGTCCGTACTTCTCGGCGAGCGCGTAGAGGTGGGCCTTCGCCTCGGGCCTGTTCTCACGGTGCTCGAGTTCGAGCCCGAAAAGGCCGGCCTCGGCCAACCGGGCCAGTTTCGCTTCAGGGATGACGTCGACCGCCCCGCGCGTCGCCGGGTGTGCGATGACCGGCACCCCACCGGCCGCGCGCACGAGGGTGATGGCCCGCAGCGGGTCCGGCGCGTAGTGGGGCTGGTAGTAGCCGGCCTCCCAGTGCAGTATTCCCGCGAAGGCCTCGCTCCGCGTGAGCGCGAACCCGCGGGCCACCAGTGCGTCGGCGATATGCGGGCGGCCGACCGTCGCATCCGGCGTGGTCTGTGCGAGCACGTCTTCCCAGGTCAAGGCGTAGTCGACGCCGATGCGCTCCACCATCTGCTCGGCGCGCACCAGCCGGGCCTGCCGCACCCGGGCGGTTTCGGCCACGATGCCGGCGTTGGACGGGTCGAACAGGTACGCGAGCAGGTGCACGCTGGAGAAGCCCACTCGGGTGCTGAATTCCATGCCGGGGATGAGTGTGAGTCCGGCGGTGCGGGCGGCAACACCGGCCTCGGCCCAGCCGGCGGTCGAATCGTGGTCGGTCAGTGCGACCGTGCCCAGGCCGGCCGCGGCGGCGGCCCGCACGAGCTGCGACGGGGTCTCCGTGCCATCCGACACGCTCGAATGCGTGTGCAGGTCGATCGGACCGCGGAATCGTCGAGCACCAAGCATCCCCCCATGCTAGTTGTGCGACGGACCCGGACCGTCCCGCGGGGTTCCCAGCCGCCGCCATCGCCGACTCGCCCTCGGCCAGAACGCCGACATCGTCACCCTGCCGGAAACCACCGAGGCCACCGGTGAGGCCATCGCCGAAGCCATGCGCGAGGGCGGACGTCCGATGTGGGTACACACCATCGCCTTCGACCAGATCTCCAAGGCCCGCTCCACGACCCTAATGATCAGCTCCGACCTGGGCGACTACACGGTCAGCGACGACGCCGGACCGGCGACCGGTGCGGGCGCCGTCGGCACCTGGCCGACTTTCGCGCCGGCCCTGCTCGGCTCGCCGATCGACCACGCGTTGGCCACCGCGAACTGGCAGGTGCAGGGCCTGCGCGTGATCAAGGCGGAAGACGGCGCAGGCAGCGATCACCGCCCGATCGTGGCCACCCTCGCCCCGACCTCCTAGCTCAATGGGACAATGGGCCATGGCCACTTCCAGCGAAACCGCGATCACCCCTGCTCCCCGATCGAACGAGAACCGCTCCACCACCCCCGGTTCGGCCGGGTTCAAGGCGTACATCTCCAACGACTGGGCCGAGCGCACCGAAGAGCTACCGCTCGCCCGCGAGCAGGCGCGCTTCGCGGCCGCCCGCCGCGAACTCCTTTCCGCAATGCACCCCGGACAGCGTTTGATCATCCCCGCCGGTCGTCTCAAGCAACGCTCCAACGACACCGACTACGCGTTCCGCGCGCACTCGGCCTTTGCGCACCTCACCGGCTGGGGCAGCGACGCCGAGCCCGGCGCCGTGTTGGTGCTCGAACCCACAGCGACCGGTCACGACGCCACCCTCTACTTCCGAGAGCGGGCCGGCCGCGACTCGGACGAGTTCTACGCAAACCCCGATATCGGCGAATTCTGGATCGGCCCACGCCCCGGGGTCGCCCAGGTTGCCGCCGACCTCGGCGTGCCGGTGCGCGGCATCGCCGACCTTGCCCTGGTCATGAACACGATCGACACCGAGAGCCTCGTGCTGCGGGAGGCCGACCCGCTCTTCACCACCGAGGTCGACGAGGCCCGCCTCCGATTCGCGGCGGAGAAGGTGCTCACGACCGACGCCTCCGACTCGCCGTTCAGCCTCGAGATCAACGGCGACCATGCCGCCGACGAGCAGTTCGCCCGCGGCCTGTCGGAGCTGCGCCTGGTCAAGGACTCCTACGAGATCGCCCAGATGCGCCTCGCCGTCGCCGCCACGGCCCGCGGCTTCGAGGACATTATCCGGGACCTGCCCCGCTCGAGCACCCACCACCGCGGCGAACGGCTCGTTGAGGGCGTGTTCAACACCCGGGCCCGGTCCGACGGCAACGCGGTCGGCTACGACACGATCGCCGCGTCCGGCCCTCACGCCTGCATCCTGCACTGGACCCGCAACGATGGCGCCGTCGTGCCCGGCGACCTGATCCTGATCGACGCCGGCGTCGAGGTCGACAGCTACTACACCGCCGACATCACCCGCACCCTCCCGGTGAACGGCACCTTCACCGACGTGCAGCGCCGTGTCTACGACGCCGTGCGCGAGGCAGCGGACGCCGCGTTCGCCATGGCGCGTCCCGGCGCCGTGTTCCGCGACGTGCACGCCGCGGCGATGGCGGTCATCGCGCGCCGCACGGCCGAATGGGGCATGCTGCCCGTCACCGCCGAGGAAGCCCTGCTGCCCGACAACGGCCACCACCGCCGCTATATGGTGCACGGCACCAGCCACCACCTCGGCCTCGACGTGCACGACTGCGCGCAGGCGCGCCGCGAGATGTACATGGACGGCGTGATCGAGCCCGGAATGGTGTTCACGATCGAACCCGGCCTCTACTTTCAGCCCGATGACCTGACGGTGCCTGCGGAGTACCGCGGCATCGGCGTGCGGATTGAAGACGACATCCTGGTCACCGCGGACGGCCCGGAGAACCTGTCGGCCGGCATCCCCCGCACCGTCGAGGAGGTCGAGGCCTGGATCGCCGCCCTCACCACCTAAACCTGACCGCGGACTGTCAGGGCAGCGGATGCTGCGGAGCCGCGGGCGGCTCTTCGACGCGAGGGGGCTCCGACGGATGCGGCGGGGCCGGCACCGTCTGCTCGGCCTCAGCGAGACCGGCGAGCAGGTTCCGGGCCCGATTGACCAGGGTGCCGTCGACGATCACTTGATAGGTACTGGCAATCACCTGCATGGTCGATGTGAAGTCGCGGCGACGTCGATTGAGCGCGGCGCTGACGACCCCGAACAGCATGCCGAACCCGGCGCCGATCATCACCGCGGCGAATACGAACGGCAGGCCCGCGCCATCCGGCGAGAAGATGAAGAACAGCAGCCCGAAGAACACGCCCAGCCAGGCGCCGGAGGCCGCACCGGCGAGAGCGACGCGCCCCCAGGTGAGTTTGCCGGTGACCCGCTCGACGGTTTTGAGGTCGTTGCCGAGGATGGAGACCTGCTTCACCGGGAAGTCGGACTTCGCCAGAGTGTCCACAGCTTCCTGAGCCTCGCCATAGGTGGCGTATGTCGCGAGCACCTCCCCCTTGGGTAAAACGGGGAACAATGCGGCCCTGCGCCCGCCGAAGGGGTTCTGATTGCTCATGAGTCCATTCTTTCACAGGACCGATCTGCCCTGAAGGTGGCCTAGATTTGATCTGTGTCTGCCACCAGAGTCTTCGTTGCCCGTTTGGCCGGGTGTACCGTTTTCGACCCCGCGGGAGACCGTGTGGGCAAGGTCAGGGACGTGCTGGTGGTCTACCGAAAAAACGACCCGCCCCTCGTCGTCGGCCTGATCGTGGAGATCCCGGGCAAACGCCGCGTTTTCGTGTCCATTGGGCGCGTCACCAGCATCGGTTCGGGTCAGATCATCACCACCGGCCTAATCAACGTGCGCCGCTTCGAGCAGCGCGGCGGAGAGGTGCGCGTCATTGCCGAGATGCTTGGGCGCACGGTGGTCTTCAACGACGGTTCCGGTGAGGCGACCATCGAAGACGTCTCGATCGAGGAGCTCCCCCAGGGCGGTTGGGCGATCAGCCAGCTCTTCGTGCGCCGCCCCAAGACCAGCCTGTCCCTCTTCGCGAAGGGCGCCACGACCTTCACGGACTGGGCCGAGGTGCGCGAGCAGACCACCGAGGGCCAGGCCCAGTCGGCCGAGCAGCTCATCGCCACCTACTCCGACCTCAAGCCCGCCGACCTCGCGAATACCCTGCTCGACCTCCCGCCGGAGCGCATGCACGAGGTTGCCGGCGAGCTACCGGACGGCCGTCTCGCCGACGCCCTAGAGGAGATGCCGGAAAGTGAGCAGGTCAGCATCCTGACCCGGCTCGGCGACGCCCGCGCCGCCGACGTGCTCGACCACATGCAGCCCGACGACGCCGCCGACCTGATCGCGCAGCTGCCGGAAGAGCTCGGCGAACAGCTGCTCGACCTGATGGAGCCGGAGGAAGCGGACGACGTGCGCTTCCTGCTCACCTACGCCCCCGACACCGCCGGCGGCCTGATGACGACCGAACCGATCATTGTCTCGGCCGATGCCACGGTCGCGGAGGGGCTCGCGCTCATCCGTCGCCACGACCTGGCGCCGGCCCTCGGTGCGGCCATCTGCGTCACCCTCCCGCCCTACGAGCCGCCCACCGGCCGCTTCCTCGGCATGGTGCATTTCCAACGGATGCTGCGCTACCCGCCCCACGAACGCCTCGGCACACTGCTCGACCAGGGTCTTGATCCCGTCACCGCCGACACCTCGGCCGCGGAGGTCACCCGCATCCTCGCCAGCTATGACCTCGTCTCCGTGCCCGTGGTCGACGAGAACCACCGACTCGTCGGGGTGGTGACGATTGACGACGTCCTCGACTATCTGCTGCCCGACGACTGGCGCAGCCACGATGGCAACGACGACGTGCGCCGCCGGGCCGAGGCCCGCACCGAACTGACCACGGGAAGCATCCCGCTGCACCACGGACGGAGGACCGGCAATGGCCCGAGCTAACCGAGCGGATCTCCGCCTCGACTCCCCCAAGGGTGTGCGCACGCCCGCCCTCGGCCGCAAGCGCCGGCGTAGCCGCGACCGCCCCAGCCGCGACCGCTTCGGCCGGTTCACCGAGGCCATCGCCCGCGGCATGGGCACGCCGTGGTTCCTGCTCGGGCTGACGTTCTTCGCCGTCAGCTGGATCGCCTGGAACACGCTCGCACCGGTGCAGTGGCGCTTCGACTCCGTGTCGCTCGGCTTCATCGCACTGACCCTGGTCTTGTCGATGCAGGCCTCCTACGCGGCCCCGATGATCCTGCTGGCGCAGAACCGCCAGGACGACCGAGACCGGGTGCAGTTCGAACAGGACCGGCAGCGCGCCGAACGCAACCTGGCCGACACCGAATACCTCGCCCGGGAGGTGGTGGCGCTACGCCTCGGCATGAAGGACCTCGCCTCCCGCGATTTCCTCCGCTCCGAGCTGCGCGCCCTTCTCGACAACCTGGAAGAGCGCGAAGACCCGGACAAGCAGACCCGTAAACGCCTCCGCAAGGGCGACCGCGAGCGAGACCGCGACCGCGAGGAGCGATCGCCCAGTGCCTGAGCCCCTCTTTTCCGCCGACCAGGTGCTCACCGCCCTGGCCCGGGTGATCGACCCGGAGATCCGCAAGCCGATCACCGACCTCGACATGGTCGCCGGGGTGCGGATCGTCGACGGCCGCGCCCTCGTGGGGATCCGTCTCACCATCGCCGGCTGCCCGGCGGCCCGGCAGATCGAGCGCGATGTGTTGCGCGCCGTGGAGTCCGTGGCCGGCCCCGGCAACGTGACCGTGGATGTGAGCGTGATGACGCGCGAGCAGCGCCGAGCGATGACGGAGAAGCTGCGCGGCGGCAAGGAAGCCCGCAGCAACCAATTCGGCCCGGACTCGCTCACCCGGGTCTACGCCATCACCAGCGGCAAGGGCGGGGTCGGCAAGTCCACAATCACCGCGAACCTGGCCGTGGCCCTGGCCCAGCGCGGCCTGCGGGTCGGCATCGTCGACGCGGATGTCTACGGGTTCTCCATCCCCGGACTCCTCGGCCTGGTCACCTCGCCTTCCCCCGAGACGGGCAAGTCAGCCGCGGTCAAGCCGACCCAGGTCGGCGAGATGATCCTGCCGCCGATCGCCTTCGACGTGAAGGTCATCTCGATCGGCATGTTCGTGGAGGACGGTTCCGTCGCGGTCGCCTGGCGCGGGCCGATGCTGCACCGCACGATCACCCAGTTCCTCACCGACGTTTACTTCGGCGACCTGGACATCCTGCTGCTGGACCTGCCGCCGGGCACCGGCGACGTGGCCATCTCGGTCGGGCAGCTTTTGCCCCAGGCCGAGGTCATCGTCGTCACCACCCCGCAACCGGCCGCCGCCGACATCGCCGAACGCAGCGGTGTCGTGGCCCGGCAGACCGGCCAGACCATCTACGGCGTGATCGAGAACATGGCCGGGATCGTGCAGCCCGACGGCACGGTGCTGGAGCTGTTCGGTTCCGGGGGTGGCGCCGAGGTCGCGCGCCGGCTCGGCGCCGGGCACGAGTTCCCCGTACCGTTGCTCGCCCAGGTTCCCCTCAGCGTGCCGCTCCGCAGTGGCGGGGACACCGGGGTGCCCGTGGTGCACGGCGACCCGACCGACCCCGCGGCCGTGGCCATCCGTTTGGTTGCCGACCGCCTCGCCACCCGGGCGCGCGGCCTCTCCGGATTGAGCCTCGGCATCACCCCAAAGTAGCGTCGCCGCACCGGCGCCGCGGCGGAGCGCACGCGCCGCCCCCACCTAGACTTTCGGCATGCCTGCCTCCCCCCTCGACCCTGCCGGGATCACGACTCTCACCCGCTCCATACGTTCCACGACGGGAGCCACGGTCACCGTGATCGCGCCCTTCACCGGGGAGGTGCTGCACGAGCTGCCCGTCAGCGGGCTGCCCGACGTGCAGGCGGCCTACGCGCAGGCGCGCCTGGCCCAGCTGGCCTGGGTGCGGGCCGGGTTCGCACGGCGCCGAGCGATCCTGTTGCGCGCGCACGACCTGATCCTCGAGCGACGCGGGCTGCTGCAGGACACCGTGCAGGCGGAGACCGGCAAGACCCGCGGCCAGGCCTTCGAGGAGGTCTTCCAGGCCGCCGGCGTCACCCGCTTCAATGCCCTCGCCGCGCCGCGCGTGCTGCGCGGCGGGCGCCGCCACTCCGCGATCCCGCTCGTCATCACGGCCACTGTGCGCTACCGGCCCAAGGGCATCGCGGGCGTGATCACCCCGTGGAACTACCCGCTCAGCCTCGCCGCCATGGATGTCGTGCCGGCCCTCGCCGCCGGCTGCGGCGTGGTGCAGAAGGCCGACGACCAGGGTGCGCTGAGCATCCTCTCGTTGCGTCAGGCATTCATCGACGCCGGCGTGCCCGAGCAGCTCTGGGCCGTGGTCGTCGGCGACGGCGCGGAGATCGGCGGGGCGGTCACCGCGGAGGCCGACTACGTCTGCTTCACCGGGTCGACCGCGACGGGCAAGCGGGTGGCGGCGCAGGCGGCCGGCAACCTCACCGGCGTCTCGCTCGAGCTGGGCGGCAAGAACCCGCTGATCGTGCTTGACGACGCCGACCCGGCCCGCGCGGCCGCCGACGCGGCCCCGGCCTGCTTCACGGCGATGGGCCAGCTCTGCGTGTCGATTGAGCGCATCTTCGTGCAGCGAGGTGTGGCCGACGCGTTCCTGCACGAATTCGTGGCCGTCACCCGGTCGCTCCGGCTCGGCGCCGACTACGACTACACGACGGACGTCGGTTCCCTCACCTCGCAGGCCCAGCTGGACCGGGTGAGCGCGCAGGTGGCCGACGCGGTCGCCCACGGCGCCACGGTCGAGGTCGGGGGCCGTGCCCGCCCCGACCTGGGACCGTTCTTCTACGAACCCACCGTGCTGACCGGGGTCACCCCGGCGATGGAGTGCTTCGCCGGCGAAACGTTCGGCCCTGTGGTCGCGGTCACCGTGATCGACTCGGAGCAGGAGGCCATCCTGGCCGCCAACGACAGCGACTACGGGCTGAACGCGTCGGTGTTCTCCGGTTCCGTGCGGCGGGCTCTGCGCGTGGGCGGGGCCCTCGAGGCCGGCAGCGTGAACATCAACGAGGGCTATCGCGGGTCGTTCTCCTCGGTGGCGGCCCCGATGGGCGGCCTGAAGCAGTCCGGTCTCGGCCGACGCAACGGCCCGGAGGGACTGCTCAGGTTCGTGGACGCCGTCACCATCGCGCGCCCGACGGGTCTCGTGCAGCTGCCGCGCACCGGCCACGACTTCGAGCGGCTGGCCGGGCCGATGCTGCTGCTGGCGGCCGTGCTGAAGGGCATCCGCCGCCGCTGACCCCGGGCAGCAGAGCCGTGACCCGGCTCCGCGAACCCGGCTCAGACGAACAGTTTGGCCGACGCCGCCGCCTGCTGGGCCGCCTGCTGGGCCGCCTTCTCCGGCGCCAGCTTCGCCGCCTCCGCCTTGGTCGCCTTCTTCGCGTTCTTCTTGATCTTGGCCTTGCCCTTCGGCTTCGCCGTGGGCTTTCCCAGCGTGGTCGTGATGTCCGGCACTGGCCGGTTCAGCTCGCGCGGCGGGCGCTCGTACTCCGAGCCGGCGGGGCGAGTCGGAATGGTCACCTGGGGCGGCTCGCGATGCGTGTAGGGGACGATCGACAGCAGGTGGCTGATCATGTTGAGGCGCGCGGCCCGCTTGTCCTCGCTCTCGACGACCCACCATGGGGCCTCCGGCAGATCGGTGTGCACGAACATCTCGTCTTTGGCGCGGGAATAATCGACCCACTTCGTGATCGAGAAAAGGTCGGTCCCGGACAGCTTCCAGCGGCGCATCGGGTCGTTCAGCCGTGACCGGAACCGCCTCTCCTGCTCGGTGTCGGACACCGAGAACCAGTACTTGACGAGCAGAATGCCGTCTTCGACCAGCATCCGTTCGAAGAGGGGCGCCTGGTGCAGGAACCGGCGGTACTCGTCGGGGGTGCAGTACCCCATCACGTGTTCGACGCCGGCGCGGTTGTACCAGGAGCGGTCCATCAGCACGATCTCACCCGTGGAGGGCAGGTGTTCGATGTACCGCTGGAAGTACCACTGGCCGCGCTCGCGCTCGGTCGGCACCGGCAGGGCGACGATCCGGGCGACGCGGGGATTGAGGAACTCGCTGACCCGCTTGATCGCGGACCCCTTGCCGGCCGCGTCCCGGCCCTCGAAGATCACGACGATGCGGGCCCCGGACTCCTTGACCCATTCCTGCATGGCGACCAACTCGGTCTGCAGATTGCGCAACTCGGCGGAGTAGACGGGCAGCGGCACCCGCTTGGGCTTCGCGTGGGTGTTCGACGGCTTCGACACGGTCACACTCCTCAGATACGTGGGTTCAGCGTAGCGTGCACGCATCGCCCGTATGGCCCGGCCTGCATATTCTGGTGCGCACTGCGCCGCTCACCGCCCGGCCCTCGGCCTCAGCCTCGGGTGGCACATACACCTGTTCGACCCCGGCACGCATTTCTCCTGCTCGAGAATCATCGCCGACGATCTATCGCCCGCCGTCGGACAGGCCGTCGTCTTTTCCCGGCTGGGCGACGACCGAGTGGCCGTGGCGGACACCGGCGAGGGTGCGGCCAACCAGGGGACCTTTCGCGCATCGCTCTTTCCGGCCGGGCGCCTGATCGTGGTCGACGAGGACTTCTCGTCATTCGGGCTGTCCGGCGAGGTCATCGCAGCGGTCGGGAACACGATCCGAGCGCACTCGGCCCGTGTCGCGGGTCTACGTGCCCGACCTGCCCGACCTGCCCAACGTACCCGTTCCCGACGTCCGCCAGCTCGAATACGCCGCGTCCGGTGTGCTCGTCACCTGGTTCGTTTGGCCGCGTGGCTACGTGGCCGCGTGGCTACGTGGCTGCGTGGCTTCGTGGCTGCGTGGCTACGTGGCTTCGGAGTCGAAGGGCGCCGGCAGTGTGGCGGCCTCCCTGGCGCGCTTGCGTTGCAGATAGGCGCCGTCGGGGTTCGGCACCGCCCGCGACACGGTCGCCGATTGGCCTTTCAGCTCGTCTTCGTCGGTGAGAGCTTCACGGATGATGCGGCGCGGGTCATACTGACGCGGGTCGAGTTTCTTCCAGTCGACGTCGTCGAAATCCGGGCCCATCTCGTCCCGCATCCGGTCTTTGGCCCCGTTGGCCAGGTTGCGGAGCTGCTTCACGAGACGGGCGAGCTGGGCGGCATAGTGGGGAAGCCGTTCGGGTCCGAGCAGGAAGACGGCGACAATCCCGATCAGTAATATCTTCTCGAAGGTCAAACCGAACATTCCCCCAGAATAACCCCCGGCGAGGCCTCCCCGGACCATGCCCGGCCCCCCTTAGGCTTGACCCATTCATCTACTGGAGTTGCGCTGTGTCTGACAAAGATCTGAACTGGAAATTCTCCGACGACTCAGTCGTGGAGTCCGACGCTGTGGCGCGGGCCAGACAGCAGTCCCTCGAACTCGGAATCGACGCGATTTCTCCGGCGGTCGGCGCTCAATCGGCCGTGATCGCGGCCGCCACCGGGGCCCGGAGCATTCTCGAGGTCGGCACCGGTGCCGGCGTCTCCGGCATCTGGCTGCTCACCGGCGCCCCCGGCGCCACCCTCACCTCGATCGACACCGAGGTCGACCACCAGCAGCACGCCAAAGCCAACTTCGCCGAAGCCGGCATCCCAGCGAACCGGGTACGCCTGATCACGGGCCGGGCAGCGGATGTACTGCCGCGCATGAACGAGAACTCCTACGACATTGTGTTCGTCGACGCCGATCCGCAGTGTGTGATCGAGTATGTCGAGCATGCTCTGCGCCTGGCCCGCCCGGGCGGAACCGTGCTCGTGGCCCACGCGCTCTGGCGCGGCCGCGTGGCCAACCCGGCCCAGCGCGACGATGTGGCGACCGGCTTCCGCACCCTGTTGACCGTCATCGCCTCGTCCACCGCAGTCATCAGTGCCCTCTCCCCTGTGGGCGACGGCCTGCTGCAGATCACCAAGCTCCGCGCCTAGACGGTCGAGCACACCCTCCGGTGGTCGAGCCGATCGGTGGTCGAGCCTGTCGGTCGTCGAGCCTGTCGAGACCCGGTGCGCCGGCTCCGGAGGCCCACACACCGGCATCCGTTGTCGCCGCCCGCGCTAACGGATGCCCCGGGCCGGGTTCGGAAGATAGCCCGCCTGGTTTCGACGACCTCGACCACCGGGCTCAGGTCGCTCGCGGCCGGGGATTTAAGCTGACGTCGGTCGAGCCGGACGAGACCGGTGACCCGATCCCGGGGACTCACCCTGACGTTGGTCGAGCCTGCCGAGGCCGAGACCGTGCCCGTGCCCGTGCCCGTGCCCGGTTGGCCGGGTTCCCTTCCGCGGCCCGCCAGGTGCGGGTGGGGTCGTAGCAGTAGGGTGCCCGGACTTGGGGTGTGCCGCGGATCATGCGGATGTTCCAGCCGGAGGTGTCGATGCTGTGGTGGTGGTACCAACACAGCAGGACCCCGTTGTCGATCTCGGTTTTTCCGCCGCGGTGCCAGGGGATGACGTGGTGTACTTCGCACCAGGCGGCGGGCACGGTGCACCCCGGAATGGTGCAGCCGCCGTCGCGGGCCGCGATGGCGCGGCGTTGGGCCCGGTTGAAGAAACGATTCTCGGTGCTGAGGCTGAGGACCTTGTTGTGCGGCCCGAACCGGATCTCCTGAAATCCGCCGGCGCAGAGCGCCTGCTTCACACTTGTCAGAGAGATCGGCGCTTCGACGCCGTCGATCCAACCCACCCCGCGGCCCGCGGTAAGGTCGGCCTGGTTGACGTGGATCATGACGGTGGGGGCGGCGCCGCCCATGGTCGGGGTCCCCGGGTCACGGGTGGCGGCTTCGAACACACTACGGAGGATGTCGGCGCGTTTCTGACCACCGTTACGGTCGTCGCTGAGGGCCGCGGCCTCCGCCCCCGGGATCAGCTGCCCGGCCGCCATGCGCGCTTGTTCTTCTTCG
>NZ_PJJS01000038.1 GCF_002929845.1 Cryobacterium sp. M96 | reverse complement strand
CGCAAGTTCGGGGCGGTCAAGAAGGACGTCAGACATATTTACCTCTTCTGCCACCCCGGCAACCCGGATATTAGTCCGGTCATCCCGAGCCGGACTCCGTGAGGAGACCGGCTGAGAACGAGTTGTGAGGACGGCTCAGGTGCGCACCGCTGAGAGATCAAAGACAATCAGGGCCACGCCGTGCTGCGTCGCGGTCATCTGGACCGCGCGCATAAAAAAAACGGGAACACTTCACCCTAGGCTTCAGGGTTTCATCTGGCTACACTTCGGCTCGTTTTGGCGGGTCACCGGCAGGTCGTCGAGGGGTCGTCGGGGAGGCGCGGGCACGCAACGGATGCCGGCGGCAGTCTCCGGGGTTCGCAGAACGGCCGCGGGAGCTTAGAGTGTCTGAATACTCGCGCAGGCGAAACGCTCAAGCGGAGCGGTCCCGACGCGTCCATGCAGCGTGAAGTCCGAGGAGTCTCATGACCGACACCATTGCCCCCATCGCACCGGCCCACGGCGTCGGCCTGACTGACGCTGCCGCGCTGAAGGTGCGCAGCCTGCTTAGCCAGGAGGGTCGCGAAGACCTGAACCTGCGCGTAGCCGTGCAGCCCGGAGGCTGCTCCGGCCTGATCTACCAGCTGTACTTCGACGAGCGCATTCTCGAGGGCGACGTCGTCGTGGACTTCGACGGCGTCGGGGTCGTGCTCGACAAGATGAGTGTGCCGTACCTCGAGGGTGCCTCGATCGACTTCGAGGACACCATCGCGAAGCAGGGCTTCACGATCGACAACCCGAACGCCGGCAGCAGCTGCGCCTGCGGCGACTCCTTCAGCTAGAGTCGCCGCCGCCGTGCCTGGCCTTCCGGCGCCGGTCGCGGAGGCTGGCGCACGGGAGAACCTGCGCCCACTTTCCGAGCTGCGCCGCGGCCGTCAGCGCTGGGGCTGCCCCGATGTCAGCGGGCGCCGACGACCATCCACTTCGCCGCCCGGGCGCGCAGCCCGAGCGTCACCCCGCGTGCGCCGAGGTAGCCGAACGCGAACGCCGCCATCAGCCAGGCCAGTCCCGCTGGTCCCGACGGCGCCAGCAGCAGCACCGCGACGGCCAGCGGCACGAACGCGGCCAGGTTCACCAATCCGGTCAGGGCCAGGTAGCGCGCGTCGCCGGCACCGATCAGCACTCCGTCGAGCACAAAGACCACCCCGCCGAGCGGAACGGATAGCCCGAGCACGATCAGGGCCGCCGGCAGCAGGTCGCTGACCTCGGTCGCGTTCGTGAACAGTCGGCCGAGCACGCCGCTCGCGGCGATCACCAGCAGCCCGAGCGCGGACCCGCTGAGCACGCCCCATTCGAGGCAGCGCCTGAGCACCGCGCGCACCTCGGCCAGGTTGCCGGCGCCGAGGCCCCGGCCCACCAGCGCCTGTGCCGCGATCGCCAGGGCGTCAAGGGCGAACGCGAGCGTGGCAAACAGGGTCATCGCGATCTGGAAGGCGGCCAGCTCGGGAGAACCGAGGCTCGTGGCCACGAAAACCGCGAGCAACATGGCCGCACGCAGGCTCACCGTGCGCAGGAACAGCCAGCCGCCGGATGCCGCGCCCCGCAACATCCCGACCCGATGCGGGCGCAGCGGCGCACTCTCGCGGCGGGCGTGGCGGCCGACGACGGCAAGATAGACCGCGACCATCGCCCACTGTGCCACGACTGTGCCGAGGGCGGATCCGACGATGCCGAGTCCCAGCCCGTAGATGAACACCGCATTCAGCAGGATGTTGACCGAGAACCCGATCCCGGCCACCCACAGCGGGGTGCGGGTGTCCTGCAGCCCGCGGAGCAGCCCGGTCGCCGCGAAGACGAGCAGCATGGCAGGCAGTCCGAACATCGATGGGCCCAAGTAGCTGACGGCCGCGGCGGTGACGGCGGGCTCGGCGCCGAACGCGCCGACGAGCAGGGGGGTGGCGAACCAGCCCGCAATCGCGAGCAGCACACCGAGGCCGAGGGCCAGCCAGAGTCCGTCGATGCCGACGGCGACCGCACGGCGGCGGTCACCGGCCCCCAGCCAGCGGGCCACCGCGGGCGTGGTGCTGTAGGCCAGGAAGACCATCAGGCCGATGATCGTTTGCAGCACGGCGCCGGCCAGGCCGAGTCCGGCCAGCGGAACGGCGCCGAGGTGCCCGACCATGGCGGAGTCGGCGAGCAGGAAGAGCGGTTCGGCGATGAGCGCGCCGACGGCGGGGATGGCGAGGCGCAGGATCTCGCGGTCGATGGGCTGCGGGCGGAGCACGGTGATGGTGATGCCAAAACTCTAGTTCAGCCCCTCCGCACCCGGTGTCCGCTTCCGGTGGTCGAGCCTGTCGAGACCCGGCGAGCCAATCTCCGCGCTGCCAGACAAGACTTCGAAACTAGTGCAATAAAGTGTCCATAGTAAGTGACAGACTATCAACTACCTGTACGACATCAGGTATCCTCGTACCATGACGAACCTCGCGGATGACCTCAGTCGGGCGGCCGATGCCGTCGCCCTGCTGGGCTCCTCGATCAGGCCGGCATCGCCGCCCGGGAGAAGCAGGCCCACGACGACCGCTACCTGAAGGTCTACCGGCTGAGCAACGGCAACGTGCGCCTGAACGGGCTCTTCGCCCCCGAAGACGGCGAGTTCGTGATCTCCACCTTCGACTCCATCACCAGCCTCCGCCGCGGATGAGTGCGCTTCGTCGACCCGGAACGCGCCGCCTGGGCCCAAAAAATGCAGGACGACCCGCGCAGCACCGAGCAGATCAACGCGGACTCCCTCGTGCAACTGCTCACAATCGCCGGCGAAGCCGACCCCGGCCCGGTCTTCGGCGGATGCCGCCCGGCGGTGCGCGTGATCGTGACCGAGAAAGTCCTCACAGCCGAACCCGCCGCGCCGGGTGCCGCCGAACCCGCCGCTCACGGGCAGATCGAAGGCAACCCGGTCCCCATCTCGCAGGAAACCATCGACCGGGTGCTCTGCGACACCGGCACCCGCGGCATCAAGTTCGACGACATCGGCCAAATCATCAACGTCGGCCGTGACGAACGACTCTTCACCGAGAAACAACGCGCCGCGATGGGAGTGCGCGACGGCGGATGCCGGTGGGTCGACTGCGACCGATCACCGTCCTGGACCGAAGCCCACCACATCAACGACTGGCTCACCGACAGCGGAGACACCAACCTCGCCGACGGAGTGCTGCTCTGCCACCCGCACCGGAACGCAATACTGGCTCCGGCCACCGGTGGAGAACGATCCGGAGCAGACACTGATCGCGCTGCCGAGCAAGGCGGTGGGGCTGTAGCTCCGGGTCTCGGCGCGCTCGACCAGCGGGCCGGGAGGTCCACCGCCATCCGTGTGCACACCCGATAGGTCTCTACCAGCTCGGCCACTGTCACAGCGAATAGGGTGGAGGCATGACTGACCAGGGGACCGCATCCGGAATCGACCGCGACGAACTTGACCTCGAGGTGCGTCCGCAGGACGACCTCTTCCGCCATGTGAACGGCAAGTGGATCGCCCGCAGCGAGATCCCGGCCGACAAGGCCCGCTGGGGCTCGTTCTACCTGCTCGCCGAGGAATCGGAGAAGGCCGTCCGGGAAATCATCCTCGAAGCCCAGACCGCCGCCCCCGGCACCGAGGAGCGCAAATTCGGCGACCTCTATGCCAGCTTCCTGGACGAGGACCGCGTCGAAGAGCTCGGAGCGACCCCGCTCGCGGCCGATCTCGCCATCGTCGACGCCGTCACCTCCATCCCCGAGCTGCTCGGCACCCTCGGCCGCCTCGAGCGCGCGGGCGTGCCCGGCGCCTTCGGTCTCTTCGTCGACAACGATCCGGGGGACCCCGAGCGCTACCTCGTCTTCGTCGAGCAGGGCGGGCTCGGCCTCCCCGACGAGTCCTACTACCGCGACGAGAAGTTCGCCGCGATCCGGGAGTCCTACCAGGCGTTCCTGACCCGGATGTTCGGCCTCGTCGGCACCCCGGATGCCGCCGGTCGCGCCGAGCGCGTGTTCCTTCTCGAAACCGAGCTCGCCACTCACCACTGGGACAAGGTGCGCTCGCGCGACAGCGAGAAGACCTACAACCTCAAGACCTGGGGTCAGGTCACCGCGTTGGCCGCCGGCGCCGACCTGCACCTTTGGCTTGACGGGCTTGACGGCCCGGCCGGTGCTCTCGACGAGGTTGTCGTGCGCCAGCCCAGCTTCGTGACCGGTCTGGCGGAGATGCTCACCGAGGACCAGCTCGAGGGCTGGAAGGACTGGCTACGGTGGCAGATCATCCGTTCCAGCGCCGCGTTCCTGTCGAGCGATTTCGTCGAGTCCAGCTTTGACTTCTACGGTCGCACCCTGACCGGCACTCCCCAGTTGCGCGAGCGCTGGAAGCGTGGCGTCTCGCTCGTCGAGGGGGCGCTCGGCGAGGCCGTCGGGCGCATCTACGTCGAGCGGCACTTCAAGCCCAGCGCGAAGGCGAGCATGGACATACTCGTGGCCAACCTGGTCGAGGCCTACCGCCGGAGCATCACCGAACTCGACTGGATGACCGCGGAGACGCGCGCCCGTGCGCTCGACAAGCTCGAGAAGTTCACCCCCAAGATCGGCTACCCGGTCAAGTGGCGGGACTACTCGACCCTTTCGGTCGACCCGGCCGACCTGATCAAGAACGTGCGCGCCACGAGCGAGTTCGAGTTTCAGCGGGAATTGGGCAAGATCGGCAACCCGCTCGACCGCGACGAGTGGTTCATGACCCCGCAGACGATCAACGCGTACTACAACCCGGGCTTCAACGAGATCGTCTTCCCGGCCGCCATCCTGCAGCCGCCGTTCTTCGACGATGCCCGCGATTCCGCCTCCAACTACGGCGCGATCGGCGCCGTCATCGGGCACGAGATCGGCCACGGCTTCGACGACCAGGGCTCGAAATACGACGGCACCGGGCTACTCACCGATTGGTGGACCGAAGATGACCGCACGGCCTTCGAAGAGCGCACCGGCTCCCTGATCGAGCAGTTCAACGCGCTCGCCCCGCATCAGGTTCCCGACCACCACGTGAACGGCGCACTCACCATCGGCGAGAATATCGGCGACCTCGGCGGGCTCTCCATCGCTTGGAAGGCCTACCTGATCTCGCTGGACGGCCAGGCGCCGCCCGTGATCGACGGACTCACCGGCACCCAGCGCTTCTTCCTCTCCTGGGCACAGGCCTGGCAGCTCAAGATGCGTGACGAGGAGGCCGTCCGCCTGCTCTCGATCGACCCGCACTCGCCCAACGAATTCCGCTGCAACCAGATCGTGCGCAACATCGACGAGTTCTATACGGCGTTCGGCGTCACCCCGGACGACGCTCTCTGGCTGGACCCGGAAAAGCGCGTTACGATCTGGTGACCTCAGCGCGACCGTAAGCCCGTGTCACCGGGGTCGAGCAGCCCGAATCTACGTAAGGACCTGCCCACTGTGGCCATGCCATCCCAGGACTCAGAGCGCCGGTCTCGCCACTCCTCGGCGCGCCGCGGCAGGCACGGCGGCGTGGACGCCACGGCGAACTTCGGCCGCGGGTTCCAGGCGCTCGGTGACCTCGCGGTCGACGGGGTGCAGGTCTCGGCCCGCGCCACCGATTTGGTCACCGGCCGGGTGCTGTTCTCCGTGGACGACCACGTGGTCATGCCCACCGCCGGCATCGGCACGGTGCTTCTGCTGATCGAGGTCGCCGCCCGGCTCCGCGACGCCGACTTCGGCGCGTACACGATCCTCGATCGCACCGTGTCCGATTCGGTCGCCGGATCCGGCCTCTGGCAGCACCTGCAGGCTCCCTCGCTGCCGATCGCCGACCTCGCTGCGCTGATCGGTGCCATCAACGACAACCTGGCCACCAATGTGCTGCTCCGCGCAGTCGGCCTGGACGCGGTGCGGTCCCGCGCCGAGCAGCTCGGACTCAGCCGCACCGCCCTGCTCGACCTTGTGCGCGACCGGCGCGGTCCCGATGACGCACCTCAGCTCTCGGTCGGCAGCGCCAAGGAGCTCACCTGGCTGTTCACGGCGCTGGCCCGGGGGGAGGTCGTCGATGCGGAGGCGAGTGAGCGCGTGCTCGGCTGGCTGTCGCTCGGCGCCGACCTGTCCATGGTCGCCAGCGCGTTCGGGCTCGACCCGCTCGCGCATCGGTCCGGAGATCACGGCCTCCTGCTGGTCAACAAGACCGGAACGGATGCCGGCGTGCGCAGTGAGATCGGCATTCTGCGCGGCCCGCGCGCCGGGGTGACCTACATGGTCTCGATGTCCTTCGCGGACACCCGCCTCTCGTCCCGGCTCGCGGTGCACGACGGGATGCGCGCGGTCGGCCTCGACCTGCTGGAATACGTGCACTGACCGGCGCCGCCGGTGAAAACAGGAAAACAGGGCTGCCCCCGCGAAGGAATCCTTCGCGGGGGCAGCCCTGGGCGATGGTGGCGCACCCGCTCAGCAGCACCGACCCTGGGGGTTGATGTCCTGGCGGTCGGTCTGGTCGCGCCAGAATTCGCGTTCCGTCATCATCACTGGTCCGGAGCAGGCGGCGGCATCCGGGTCATGAATCGATTCGTCGTGGGCCTCATGGTGGGCCTTGTACTTGTCGTAGGCGTCTTCACCCATGACCCCCCTCATGAACCAGGCGAAGCTCTTCGCGCCGTGGCGAACACTGGCGAGCAGATTCATCGGCGGGTCGTCCTCCCTGCCTTGTCCAGCTTGGCCTGGGCGATCTGGGTGTCCCAGCGTGCGGCCAGCTTCTTCTCTTCCGGAGTGGCTACGAAGCCGGACGGGGCGAACATCTGCGACGCCACCGCGTCATCCTCGTTGGTGCCGAAGCTGCGGGACTTGTAGGACTTCCAGGTGGCTTGCACGGCGGTGACCATCACGATGATGGCCAGCACGACGAACAGGATCGAAAGGACGCCCTGCACCATCGTGTTGCGCACGACCGCCTCCATCGCCTCGACGGTCTTCGCCGTGCCGAAGCTGGTGAGTCCCTCATCCAGAGCGTTGGAGAACGCTCGATTCTGGGCGAAGTAGCCCACGGCGGGAACGGTCGAGAAGATCTTCAGGAACGACGCGTAGATGGTCACGACGGCGGCGAAGGTCAGCGGCAGCGCCACAACCCAGAGGTACGTGAACAGCCCTCGCTTGGCCACGATCGCCAGGCAGACGGCCAGGGCGATGGCCGCCAGCAGCTGGTTCGCGATTCCGAACAGCGGGAACAGGGTGTTGATGCCACCGAGCGGGTCGGTGACGCCCATCACGAGCACGGCACCCCAGGCGGCGACCATGATCCCGGTCGTGACCCAGGCGCCCGGGCGCCAGGAGGTGTTCTTGAACTTCGGGAAGAAGTTGCCGAGGCTGTCCTGCAACATGAACCGGGCCACGCGGGTTCCGGCATCGACGGCGGTCAGGATGAACAGCGCCTCGAACATGATCGCGAAGTGGTACCAGAACGCCATCATCCCCGAGCCGCCCACAAGCTGGTGCATGATGTTGGCGAGGCCGACCGACAGTGTCGGGGCGCCGCCGGTGCGGGACACGATGGTCTCCTCGCCCACGTTCTTCGCGGTCTCGGTGAGCATCTCGGGGGTCAGGTTGACACCGGTCAGTCCGAGGCTGTTCACGAATGTGACAGCACCCTCAACGGTGCCGCCGGTCAGGGCCGGCGAGGAGTTCATGGCGAAGTAGATGCCGCGGTCGATCGACAGCGCGGCGACGAGCGCCATGATGGCGACGAATGATTCCATCAGCATTCCGCCGTAACCGATGAACCGGGTCTGGCGTTCCTTCTCGATCAGCTTCGGTGTCGTGCCGGAGGCGATCAGGGCGTGAAAGCCGGACAGGGCGCCGCAGGCGATGGTGACGAAGAGGAACGGGAAGAGCGAGCCGCTCACCACGGGGCCGCCGCCGTTCACGAACTCGCTGGCGGCCGGGGCCGAGATCTCGGGGCGGACGATGATGATGGCGATTGCCAGCATCCCGATCGTGCCGATTTTCATGAAGGTGGACAGGTAGTCCCGGGGGGCCAGGAGCAGCCAGACCGGAAGGATGGCGGCCACGAAGCCGTAGACGATGATGCCGATCGCGAGGGGCAGCGGTTCAATGGCGAAGAAGGTCGAGCCCCACTCGGTGTCCGCGATCATGCCACCACCGATGATGGCGGCCAGCAGCAGGATGAAGCCGATGATCGAGACCTCGGTGACCCGGCCCGGGCGGAAGAAGCGCAGGTAGACGCCCATGAACAGGGCGATCGGAATGGTCATCGAGACCGAGAAGACGCCCCAGGGGCTGTCCGCGAGGGCGTTGACGACGACGAGGGCGAGGATGGCCACGATGATGACCATGATCGCCAGAGTCGCGACGAGGGCGGCCGTGCCGCCCACCTTGCCGAGCTCGTCCCGGGCCATCTGACCCAGGGAGCGTCCGCCGCGGCGCATTGAAAAGAACAGCACCATGTAGTCCTGCACCGCGCCGGCAAGCACGACACCGACGATGATCCAGATCGTGCCGGGCAGGTAGCCCATCTGGGCGGCCAGCACGGGGCCGACGAGCGGTCCGGCGCCGGCGATCGCGGCGAAGTGGTGACCGAAGAGAACCCGGCGGTCCGTGGCCGCGAAGTCTTTGCCATCGGCCTTGTACTCGGCCGGCGTCGCGCGCCGGTCATCGGGGTGCAGCAGGTGCTTCTGGATGTAGTTGGAGTAGAAACGGTAACCGATCAGGTACGTGCAGACGGCGGCGAAGACGAACCAGATGGCGTTGACGGTCTCGCCGCGAACGACGGCGAGCATCACCCAGCTCAGCCCGCCGAGCAGCGAGATGCCGCCCCAGATCCCGATCTTCAGGGGGGTCCAGTGGGCTTCCTCGGCGTCGTGGGTGGTCTGGTCGAGAGCGACGGGCAACAGGAGGGGATCCCGGTCCAGCTCCTCACCCCGCTTGGCTGAATCGTGTGGCGTTCGGGGCTTGGTGCCCATGATCTCTCCTTTGAGGTACCCGCAAGGACTGCGGAAATCCTTAGCAAGGCTAACAGCTTGGCGGCACCTTCCGGACGGGCGCCTAAAATGGACGGAGCGCCGGGCGGCTTCTGCCTGTCCTGTGTGCTTTCCAGATCCCCCGCCCTCTCGACCATTGGAGCCCCGTGGCCGCCCTCTCCCGCCTCGATTCCGTCATCGCCCTTGCCCGCCACCGCGGGTTCGTGTTCCAGGCCGGTGAAATCTACGGTGGGTCCCGGTCTGCCTGGGACTATGGGCCGCTGGGCGTGGAGCTCAAGGAGAACATCAAGAAGCAGTGGTGGCGCTTCATGGTCACCAGCCGCGACAACGTGGTGGGCCTCGACTCCTCGGTGATCCTTCCCCGCAAGGTGTGGGAGGCATCCGGTCACGTCGAGGTCTTCAGCGACCCGCTGGTCGAGTGCACGAGCTGCCACAAGCGCTTCCGTGCAGACCACCTCGAGGAGGAATTCGAGGAGAAGAAGGGCCGCCCGCCCGAGGGCGGCATCGACGGCATCCCCTGCCCGAACTGCGGAAACCGTCATATTTGGACCGAACCGCGCGCTTTCTCCGGCCTGCTCAAGACCTACCTCGGCCCGGTCGACGACGAGGCCGGCATGCACTACCTGCGCCCCGAGACCGCGCAGGGCATCTTCGTGAACTTCGCCAACGTGCTGCAGGCTGCTCGCATGAAGCCGCCGTTCGGCATCGGCCAGATCGGCAAGAGCTTCCGCAACGAGATCACCCCGGGAAATTTCATCTTCCGTACCCGCGAGTTCGAGCAGATGGAGATGGAATTCTTCGTCGAGCCGGGCACGGATGAGACGTGGCACCAGTACTGGATCGACCAGCGCCTGAAGTGGTACACCGGCCTCGGCATCAACGTCGACAACCTGCGCCTGTTCGAACACCCGGCCGAGAAGCTCTCGCACTATTCCAAGCGCACCGTGGACATCGAGTACCGCTTCGGTTTCAGCGGCAGCGAATTCGGCGAGCTCGAGGGTGTTGCCAACCGAACCGACTTCGACCTCAGGACGCACGCGGAGGCATCCGGCAAGGATCTGTCCTACTTCGACCAGACGAAGAATGAGCGCTGGGTTCCCTACGTGATCGAGCCGGCGGCCGGACTGACCCGCTCTCTGATGGCGTTCCTGGTAGACGCCTACCACGAGGAGGAAGTGCCCAACGCGAAAGGCGGCGTCGACAAGCGCACCGTGCTGAAACTCGACCCGCGCCTGGCGCCGATCAAGGTCGCCGTGCTGCCGTTGTCCCGCAACGAGGCGCTCTCGCCGATGGCCAAGTCCCTCGCGGCGCGGCTGCGCGAGTCCTGGAACGTGGACTTCGACGACGCCGGCGCCATCGGCCGCCGCTACCGCCGCCAGGACGAGATCGGCACCCCGTACTGCGTCACGGTCGACTTCGACTCGCTCGAGGACCAGGCCGTCACCGTGCGTGACCGCGACACCATGGCGCAGGAGCGCGTGCCGCTCGACAAGCTCGACGCCTACCTGGCCGAGCGCCTCCGCGGCGCATAGCCGAGTCTGCCGGCCGCGCGCTACCGGCTGGGGCCGGGGGTACCGCTGGCGGTACCGGTGGGGTGCTGGGGCCGGGGGATACCGGTGGCGGTGCCGGTGCCGGTGGGGTGCTAACTCAGGAGAAGTCCCGCGGGCGAGCTTCGGCGGTCCCGGAACGGCGGCACCGCGGCGACCGGACACACCGGTTTTCCTGAGTTGGCCCCACAGGTGGAGGGAGACGGATACCTAGCGAGCCGCCGCCGCACGAGTTCAGGGGCGGGCGAGCTCGATCAGGGTAACGCCGCCCGGCGCGGCCGGGTCGCTCATGGCGGCGAGGGCGGCGGGCGCCTCGGCCAGGCTGAGGCGGCGGCCGATCAGGTCCTGCGGGCGCAGCCGGCCGGAGGTGACCAGGGCCAGCAGGGCCGGATAGTCGCCCGCGGGCATCCCGTGGCTGCCCATCACGGTCAGTTCGCGGGCGATGACATCGCCGAGCGGAAGCCGTGGGTCGTCCGCCAGCAATCCGATTTGGACGTGGCGTCCCCGGGTTGCCAGTGAACGGATGGCGATGCCCACCGTGCTCTCCCGGCCGAGCGCCTCGACGCTGACCTGCGCACCCGCACCCGCATCCGTGCCCCTGCCCGTCACCGAGCGGATCCGCGCCACCACCTCATCGTTCGAGAGCCCGGCGGAGTCCACCGTGAAGGTCGCGCCCACTCGCGCGGCCGTCTCACGGGCCGCGGCACTGACGTCCACGGCGATCACGGTCGCACCGAGCGCCGCGCCGATCATGACCGCGGAGAGACCGACGCCGCCGCAGCCGACCACGACGAGGGTCTCGCCCGCCTGCAACCGGGCCTGATGCACGAGTCCGCGATAGGAGGTGGCGAAGCGGCAGCCGAGCAGCGCGGCGGCGCCGGCATCCAGTCCCACGGGAATCGCGATCAGGTTGACGTCGGCGTTGTGCAGGGCCACCCGCTCCGCATAGGAGCCCCAGTGGGTGAAGCCGGGCTGGGTCTGGTTGCGGCAGACCTGGCCGTTGCCGTCCCGGCACTCCGGGCAGTCGCCGCAGGCGCAGACGAACGGCACGGTGACGCGCTGGCCCACGGCGAAGCGGCGCACCTCGGGCCCCACGGCGTCGATCACGCCGACGAGCTCGTGGCCCGGAACGTGCGGCAGGGCGATGCCGGCGTCGTGCCCGAGCCAGCCGTGCCAGTCGCTGCGACAGAGGCCGGTGGCCTCCACTCGCACGACGACCCCGGACGCGGACGGCGCCGGGTCAGGAACCTCCCGCAGCTCGGGTACGGCACCGAACGCGTCGAACCAGACGGCTCTCACCCGCGGATCCCGGCCGTGCTGTGCACGCTCGCACCGTGCAGGCTCGCACCGTGTGCGCTCGCACCGTGCGGGGCCAGGCCGCCCACCGTCAGGATGCCACGGGGCCGATATCGGCGACCGTGGCCGCGGTGCCGGCGGCGGGCAGCTCAACCTGGATGCCGAACAGGGCATCGAGTCCGGTCAGGAATGCGGCCTGCTCGCCCGCTCGGGCCAGCTCGCGGGATCGCACCATCGGGGTGTGCAGAAGCACGCCGGCCAAGTGGCGCAGGGCCGCCTCGGTCTGCTCGCTGTTGTCGCCGCGGTTGCGCGCCCGTTCGATCTCACCGTCGAGGAGGTCGAAGACGTAGCTGCGAAGGGCCACGACGGCCGGGGCGAGGCTCTGCTCCTCGGCAACCGCGGAGAACTTGCGGGCGGCGCGGCCCACGAGCAGTCGGGCGTCGCTGGTGGCGTTGAGCTCCTCGAGCGGCGCGTGGATGCGGATGGTCTCGAGGTCGAGCAGCTCGACGCCGGCCAGGTCGGTGACGTCCGGGTCGACGTTGCGCGGCAGGCCCAGGTCGATGATGAGCCGGCGCGGGATCTCGGTCGGGGCATCCGTCATCGGGCAGGAGGGCAGTGTGCGCGCTTCGGCGGCCGGGAGCTGCAGGGAGAGTGCGCGGCCCGAGTGGAGCAGGGCCGCGTCGATCACGTGGGTGTCGGCGGTCGTGCAGGTGAGGATCAGGTCGGCCTCGGCGGCTTCGATGGCGAACGCCGACTCGGCGACGGCGGTGATCTGATGCGAGGTGGCGAACTTCTGGGCGCGGCCCGAGGGGGAGTACACCCGCACGTCCTCGGCGCCGAGGTCCCGCAGCGCGGCGAGGGAAGCCCCCGCGTAACGGCCCGTGCCGACCAGGAGCACGCGGGTCTGAGCCCAGTCCGTGATGCGGCTTTCGGCCAGTTCGAGGGCCAGGCGCACGAGTGAACGCCCCGCGGCTCCGATGCCGGTGCGGTTCTTGACGCCCCGCGAGGTCTGCGACGCACGCTGGAAGAGGCGTTCGAGTTCGGGGCTGGTGGTGCGGGAGAGCCGGGCCTGCTCGAGGGAGCGGCGCACCTGGCCGGCGATTTCGCCCTCGCCGACGACCACCGATTCGAGGCCGCTCGTCACGGCGAAGAGGTGCTCGGCGACGCCGCTGCCGTGCACCAGGTCCAGGGTGTTCCGCAGAACGTCGACGGCCACGCCGGTGCTCGCACTGACGCCGTCGATGGCGGCGTGCACGGCCGAAAGTGGGGAGGAGCCGAGCGGTTCGTCGAGGTCGAGGTAGGCCTCGAACCGGTTGCAGGTGGCCACGACCACGGCACCGACCAGGGCCGGGTGCCGCTCGAGAATGCCACCCGCCGTGTCGTTCGCACCGACAGACAATTTCTCCAGCACGTCGAAGCTGGAGTTCTTATGGCTGGCGGACAGGCAGATCAACACCAGACGAGTCTACGACCTGTGGCTGAGGGCCCGAATCGCCCGAGTGTCGGAAGTTTGACAGAATCAAGATAATGAACCTCGACGCGCAACACCCACTCGCAACCGGACTCACAGCCGATTCACGTCTCATCCGCGCCTACCAGGGCACCAGGCCAGACGTCACCCCCGTCTGGTTCATGCGCCAGGCTGGCCGTTCGCTGCCCGAATATCGCTCGCTGCGGGTCGGTACGCGCATGCTCGACGCCTGCCTCGACCCGGAGATGGCGAGCGAAATCACGCTGCAGCCGGTGCGCCGCCACAACGTCGACGCCGGCATCCTCTTCAGCGACATCGTCATTCCGCTCAAGCTCGTGGGCGTCGACGTCGAGATCGTCGCAGGCACCGGCCCCGTCCTCGGCACGGCCGTGCGCACGGCAAAGGATGTCGCGGAGCTCACTGCTCTCGACCCTGCCGTGCTTGAGGGGAACCTCGCCCCGATCACCGCGGCGGTCGCGCGCACAGTCGCCGAGCTCGGCTCGACGCCGCTGATCGGATTCGCCGGGGCCCCGTTCACGCTGGCGGCCTATCTCGTGGAGGGCGGTCCGTCGAAGGACCACATCAACGCCCGCACGCTCATGCATGCGGACCCCGACGCCTGGGCCACCCTGATGGAGTGGACGGCCGAGGTCACCGGACGATTCCTGCGCGCGCAGGTTCTGGCCGGCGCCAGCGCCGCCCAGCTATTCGACTCCTGGGCCGGCGCGCTCTCGCTGGCCGACTACACGCGCTTCGTCGCTCCTGCCTCCACCGCGGCGATCGCCCACGTGCGCGACCTCACCTATGGCGAGGGCGCCGCGGGCACAGATGCCGAGGGCGTCGCATCCGTGCGCCGCAACGTGCCCGTTGTGCACTTCGGAGTGGGCACGGGCGAGCTGCTCAGGGAGATGCACGGGGTGGGCGCCGACGTCGTCGGAGTCGACTACCGGGTGCCGCTCGATGAAGCCAACCGTCGCCTCGGCGGACTGGTCCCGGTGCAGGGCAACGTCGATCCGGCGCTCCTCGCGGCACCGTGGCCGGTGCTCGAAGCGCATGTCCTCGACGTGCTCGAGCGTGGGCGCACGGCACCGTCCCACGTGCTGAACCTGGGCCACGGCGTTCCGCCGATGACCGACCCGAACGTGCTGACTCGCCTGGTGGCCTTCGTGCACGAGGTCACCGCAGTCTCCGCCGGCCCGGCCGCCGCCGTCCCGGAAGCCCCGGCCGCCGCGCCGTCCGCGTCCTGACAATCGCACGCAGGCTCAGGGGGCGCGAATGAAAGACGTCATCGTCATCGGTGGAGGGGTGGCGGGCCTGATCGCCGCCCGAGCCTGCGCCCGGGTCGGACTCAGCGTGACCGTGCTCGAAGCCACCGGTGTGCCGGGCGGAGCACTCGGCAGCCACCAAGTGGCCGGCCTCACCCTCGACAGCGGTGCCGAGAGCTTCGCCGTGCGGCGCGACGCGGTGGCCGAGTTCATCGCCGACCTCGGTCTGTCCGACGAGGTTGTCGCGCCGAACCCCGCCGGCGCGTGGCTGCACCTGCCCGACGACCGCGTGCCGAATGGTTCGGTCAGCGTTCCGCTGCCCAAGGCCGGCGTGCTCGGCATCCCCGGTTCTCCGCTCGCTGACGACGTGCGCCGCGTGATCGGCTGGAGTGGCGCCTGGCGCGCCTACGCGGACCGGCTGATGCCGGTGTTGACGATCGGCCGGGAACACAGCCTGGGTGAACTCGTGCGCAAGCGCATGGGGCGCCGCGTGCTCGAACGGCTCGTCGAACCCGTGACCGCGGGGGTGTACTCGTCCGCGGCCGACGATCTCGAGATCGACGTCGTGGCCCCGGGCCTCAACTCCGCCCTCACGGTGACGGGTTCGCTCTCCGGGGCCGTGCTGTCGTTGCGCTCCGGCGCCCCGGCCGGCTCGAACGTGGCCGGGCTCCGGGGCGGCATGTTCCGGCTCGTGACCGCTCTGGTGGCCGACCTCGTGTACTTCGGCGCCGAGATCGTGACGGATGCCCCGGTCACCGCATTGCAGCGCTCCGGCACCGAGGACGCGCCCACCTGGACGGCCACCTGCGCGGCACCGGACACGGCGGCGGACGCAGACGCGCCGGCAGCCCCGGCGCCGGAGACCACCCTCGACGCCCACTTCGTGATCATCGCGACTCCAGGCGCGCAGGCGCTCGGCCTACTGGCCGGCCTGAGCCCGGCCCATGCGGCGCTCGCCGAACTCGACTGGCCGCAGCCGACGGCGATCGAGCTGGCCACGATCGTCATCGACGCCCCGGAGCTCGACCTGCACCCGCGCGGCACCGGCGTGCTGGTCGCGGCCGCGACCCCCGGGGTCACCGCCAAGGCGCTCACCCACGTGACCGCGAAGTGGGACTGGCTGGCCGAGGCCGCCGGACCGGGCCGACACGTCATCCGTCTGTCCTACGGTCGCGCCGGCCAGGACAGCCCCACCGCCGGTCTTCGCGATGACGAGCTCCTCGCGCTGTCCCTGGCGGACACCCGCACGATCCTGGGCGTCGACCTCGACGCGACCGCCGTGCGCGGTTTCGCGCGCACGGTCTGGGGCGATGCCCTCTCGCCCGCGACCGTCGGCGCACCCGAGCGGGTCGACCAGGTGCGCGAGGTCGTGGCCGCCACCCCGGGACTCGAACTCACGGGTGCGTGGCTCGCCGGCACCGGCCTGGCCTCGGTGATCCCGGATGCCGTCGCCGCGGCCTCCCGCACCCGGCAGGAGGCCCTCGGCATCTGATCGCCGGGTCACCGGCCGTGCCGACCTGCTCTTATCCCTAATGGGGGATACTCTGAGGGATACGTGCACCTTGAGGAATGGAGTGACAATGCGGGGAAAGCTTCTGTTCATCACGGGTGGACTCGTCGGATACGTCCTCGGCGCGCGCGCCGGGCGCAAGCGCTACGACCAGATCGTGGCCGCGGCAGACAACGTATGGAACGCGCCGCCCGTTCAGCGCCGGGTGAACGAGGCTCGCGACTTCGCGCTCGAGCGGGTCGGGGATGTGCCGTCGGCACTCCTCGAGACCGGCAAGAAGATCGCCTCGGCCCTGCAGTCCAAGGCGTCCAAGACGTCCGGGACCAGCTACACCGTGCCGACGCCGGCGACCGCAGCGCCGACCGCACCGACGACGGTCGCCGACGACACCACCACGAAATAATCACCGCGACACTCCGAACGAAGGGGAAACTGTGAGAAACAGCGAATTCAACCCGAAGAGCCGGAAATCGACGTTCGACCTTCTCGGTGAGCTGCCCGGTCAGATCATCGCCCTGGTCAAGGCCGAACTCGACGCGGCTAAGGCGGAGGTCGCCGGTAAGGCCAAGAACATCGGGCTGGGCATCGGGCTCTTCGTCGGGGCGGCCCTGTTCGCGTTCTTCGCGGCTCTGGTGCTGGTCGCCCTCGCGGTCATCGCGCTCGCCCTCGTCCTGCCGCTCTGGCTCGCGACCCTGATCGTGGCGGTCGCCCTGTTGCTGCTCGCGCTCCTGTTGGGGCTGGTCGGCAGAAACCGGCTGCAGGCCGGAACGTCATCGGATCCGGACGGCGTGACGGAAAGCATCCGTCGCGACGTCGACGCCCTCAAGGGAGTTGGCAAATATGAGCACTGAAGTGAACACGACGACACATGAGGCCGTCCGCGGGAGCGTCGCAGCTGTCACGGTTGAGGCCGTTCCGCGCACCAAGACCGAGTTGCGCGCCGAGGCCGCCCGTGCCCGCGTCGAACTCGCGCAAACGCTCGACGCGATCGAGTACAGGCTCAACGTGCCGAGGCAGTTGCGCGTACGCTCGCGCCTGGCCAACGTGCGCCTGCGCGAACTCGGCGAGAAGAATCCCCTCGCACTGGCCGGCATCGTCCTGGGCGCGGCCACGGCCGCGGTGGGCGCCATCTGGCTCGGTGTCAGGGCCGTGCAGCGCCGCTGAGGCCAACGGAAGCCGGTACCCGACCGCGCAGTTTTGGCTCTCGCGGCAAAGGAGTAGAGACTAGTAGTTATGACTCACCCGGCTGCCGGAGAGGCAGTAAACCCACCTCACTCCACCACCTCTGCCGAGACCCACGGAACGACTGACGCGCCAGACGCGTCGCCGCAGGGTTTCACGCTCTTCGCTGTGCTGCGCAAAGATCCGAGCAACCCGGACGACCTCGACGGCCACGATGTGCCCCGAGCCGTCCTGGAGCTCGACGACGTCATCGGTCTTGTTGAGGCCGAGGGCGTCACCGTCCGCGGCTTCTACGACGTCTCCGGGCTCCGCGCCGACGCCGACGTGATGATCTGGACCCACGCACCGGAGGCCGAGACCCTGCAGTGGGCCCACCGCCAGCTGCGTCGTAGCCGCCTCCTCAAAAGCCTCCTGCCGACCTGGAACGCCATGGGCGTGCACCGCGACGCCGAGTTCAACAAGAGCCATGTGCCTGGGTTCCTGCGTGGAGTGGAGCCGAAGGGCTGGCTGACCCTCTACCCGTTCGTGCGCAGCTACGAGTGGTACCTGCTGCCGGAGGCCGAGCGCAGCGCCATGCTCGCCGACCACGGCCGCAAGGGCGCGGCCTTCCGCGGAGCCATCGCCAACACCGTCTCCTCGTTCGCCCTCGGCGACTATGAGTGGCTGCTGCCGATCGAAAGCGACGAGCTCACCGAGCTCGTCGACCTGATGCGCGAACTGCGCAACACCGAGGCGCGCCGCCACGTGCGCGAAGAGGTCCCGTTCTACACCGGCCGCCGCATCTCGACGGCCGAACTGGTGGAGGTTCTGCAGTAATGACTACCTACGATGCCATCCTGCTCGCCGGCTTCGGCGGCCCCGAGGGTCAGGACGATGTGATCCCGTTCCTGCGCAACGTCACCGGCGGGCGCGGCATCCCCGAGGAGCGCCTCGAAGAGGTCGCCAAGCACTACCGCCACTTCGGCGGGGTCAGCCCGATCAACGACCAGAACCGTGTGCTTCGCGCCGCGCTCCAGGCCGAACTCGAACGCCGCGGCATCAACCTGCCCGTGCTCTGGGGCAACCGCAACTGGGCACCCTACCTGCGCGACACCATCAGCGAGGCCAACGACAACGGCCAGACCCGGCTCCTGGCCATCGCCACCAGCGCCTACAGCTCCTACTCCGGCTGCCGCCAGTACCGCGAGGACTTCGCGGCCGCGCTGACCGCGACCGGGCTGGAGGGCGTGGTGCACATCGACAAGGTGCGCCAGTTCTTCGACCACCCCGGATTCGTCACCCCGTTCGTGACCGCCCTCCAGAAGGGGCTCGCGGATGTCGTGGCCCAGGTCCCCGGAATCGACCTGGCCACCGAGGTCGAAATCCTGTTCTCGACCCACTCGATCCCGATGACCGACGCCAACAAGAGCGGCCCGGCCGAGCGCGGCTTCGGCGAGGGCGGCGCCTACGCGGCGCAGCACCTCGCCGTCGCCCAGAAGGTCATGGTCGGGGTGGACACCCCGTGGCAGCTGGTCTTCCAGTCCCGCAGCGGGCCGCCCACCATGCCGTGGCTCGAGCCCGACATCAACGACGCCATCGCGTTGCTGCCGGAGCGGGGCATCCGTGCCATCGTCATCGTGCCGCTCGGCTTCGTCAGTGACCACATGGAGGTCATGTGGGACCTCGACAACGAGGCCACCGAGACCGCCGGGGACCTCGGCCTGGTGTCCGTGCGGGTGCCGACGCCCGGCGTCGACCCGGCCTTCGTGAGCGGGCTCATCGACCTGGTTGAGGAGCGCATGAACGACACCCCCGCCGACGCTCGTCCGCACGAGACCGACCTCGGACCCTGGTACGACGTCTGCCGCCCTGGTTGCTGCGAGAACGTGCGCCTGGGCTTCAAACCGGCCGTCGCCGGGATGGCTCCGTGAGCCTGATCCGCGTCGGAACCCGTGGCAGCGCGCTCGCCCTGGCGCAGACCACTGCGATTGCGAACCGCATCGCGACCGCGTCCGGCTCCGAGGTCGAAATCGTCACGGTCACGACGCACGGCGACACCTCCCGCGAGTCTCTGTCAAGCCTGGGCGGCACGGGCGTCTTCGCCAGCGCCCTGCGGGAGTCGCTCCTGGCCGAAGAATGCGACGTCGTCGTGCATTCCTTCAAGGATCTGCCGACGGCCGCCTACCCGGGCCTCCGAATCGGCGCCACCCCGAAGCGGGCGGATGCGCGCGACGTGCTGTGCGCCCGCGATGGGCTGAACCTGACCACGCTGCCCGAGGGCGCGCGAGTCGGCACAGGGTCACCGCGCCGGGCCGCCCAGCTGCGATCGCTGCGCCCGGACCTGGACGTCGTGGACATCCGTGGCAACGTGGAGACCCGTCTGAACCGTGTGGCCGAGGGCGACCTCGACGCCGTCGTGCTCGCCGCCGCGGGCCTCAGCCGGCTGGCGCTGCTCGAGTCCGTGGACGGCGAATACCTGGAACTGTCGGATTGGCCGACCGCTCCCGGCCAGGGCGCGCTCGCGCTCGAGGTGCGCGACGGGAAGCTCGACCGTACTCTCGCCACGGCCCTCACTGCGATCAATCACTCGACCAGCCAGACCACCGTCATGGCCGAGCGTCTGGTGCTGGAGCGGCTCGAAGCCGGCTGCGCCGCGCCCATCGGCGCCATGGCCGCGATCGACGACGGGCTCCTGTTCCTCACCGCCACGGTGTACAGCCCGGACGGCTCCCGCAGCGTCGTGAGCTCCCATGCCGCCACCCCCGACTCCCACTCCATTGCGCACCTGGCCGAAGCCGCGCAAGACGTGTCCAACCGTGTTTCGTTTGACCTGCTCGCCGGCGGCGCTGCCGACTTCGCCCCGATCAAGGTGACTTCGTGATGAACTCGCGTTACAAGACAAAAGCCAGCCTCGCCAAGCCGCTCACCGGCTGGCGGGTTCTCGTGCCGCGCGGCGGCCCGTGGGGCGACCACGTCGCCGCCGACCTGCGTTCCAAGGGCGCCCAGCCGATCGTGGCCCCCATGATCAACTTCGCCCCGACCGACGACGCCCCCGCGCTCGAGGCCGCCCTGGCACGCCTCGCGGCGGGCGACTTCGACTGGATGACCGTGACCAGCGCCACGACCGTTGACGTTCTGTCGTCGCACCGTGCCGTCGTGGCCGCGTCCACGCGCATCGCGGCGGTCGGCGAGACAACGGCCGCGGCCCTGATCGCGGCCGGTTACCGGGTCGACATCGTCCCCTCCGAAGACAACTCGGCCCGCGGACTCCTCGAGGAGTGGGAAACGGCCACCTCGGGCCAGGTGCCGCTGCGCATCCTCACTCTCCGCTCGGAAATCGCCAAGCCGCTGCTGACCGAGGGGCTGCGCCGGATCGGCCACGACGTCGAATCGGTCGTCGCATACCGCACCATCGGCGTCCCGGTCGACCAGCGCGTCGTCGCGGACGTCGCGGCCGGCACTGTCCAGGCCCTGCTCGTCACCTCCGGAAGCGTGGCGCAGCAGGTGCAGGACCAACTCGGGCCGATCCCCGAATCGACCGTGGTGGCCTGCATCGGGCCGCGCACGGCGCGGGATGCGGCGGCCATCGGCCTGCGCGTCGACGTCGTGGCCGACTCGCCCAGCGCCGAGTCCTTGATCCAGGCCCTGGTGCACGTCGCCCGATCCCGCTGACGGTTCGCGCACGCCCGGCCCGGCGACGTAGCATTGACGGGTGATAAACCCCGTCATCCGCCCGCGACGGTTGCGCACCACTCCCGCGCTCCGTCGCCTGGCCAGCGAAATCCGTCTGCACCCCTCCGAATTGGTTCTTCCGATGTTCGTGCGGGAGGGCAGCGGCGACCCGATGCCGATCCAGTCGATGCCCGGGGTGGTTCAGCACACCATTGACAGCGCCCGGCGGGCGGTGACCGAGGCCGCGGGAGCGGGCATCGGCGGCGTCATGCTCTTCGGGGTGCCGACCGTGCGCGACGCCGTCGGCTCCGGGGCGACCGATCCCGACGGCATCCTCAACGCCGCCACCCGCGCGCTGGCCGACGAGGTCGGCGACGCCCTCGTCGTGCAGACCGACCTCTGCCTCGACGAGTTCACCGACCACGGCCACTGCGGATTGGTCGGCGCAGACGGCAGCGTCGACAACGATTCCACCCTCGAGCGCTACTGCGACATGGCGCTCGTGCAGGCGGCCTCCGGCTCGCAGCTGCTCGGCCTGAGCGGAATGATGGACGGCCAGGTTGCCGCCGTGCGCCAGGCGCTCGACCAGAACGGCTACGTCGATACGGCCGTGCTCGCCTACTCGGCCAAGTACGCCTCGGCCTTCTACGGTCCCTTCCGCGACGCGGTGGAGTCAACCCTCGACGGTGACCGGCGCAGCTACCAGCTCGACCCGGCGAACCGCCGGGAGGGCGTGCGCGAGGCCCGGCTCGACATCCAGGAGGGCGCCGACGTCGTGATGGTGAAGCCCGCCGGCAGCTATCTCGACGTGCTCGCCGAGGTCGCCGCCGTCAGTGACGTTCCGGTCTGGGCCTACCAGGTGTCCGGTGAATACGCGATGATTGAGGCCGCAGCCGCCCACGGCTGGATCGACCGCCGCCGGGCCGTCGAGGAGTCCGTGCTCAGCATCCGTCGCGCCGGAGCGGACGCCGTGCTCACCTACTGGGCGGTCGAACTGGCCACCTGGTTCAACGAAAGACAGGCCCGATGATGTCCCGCAACGACGATCTCTTCGCCCGCGCGCAGCGCGCCATCCCCGGCGGAGTGAACTCACCCGTTCGGGCCTTCCGGTCGGTCGGGGGCACCCCGCTGTTCCTGGTGAAAGCGAAGGGTGCCTACGTCACCGACTCGGACGGGCGTGAATACGTCGACCTGGTCAGCTCCTGGGGCCCGGCCATCCTCGGCCACGCCCACCCGGAGGTCGTGCAGGCGGTGCAGGATGCCGCCGCGCTCGGCCTGTCCTTCGGTGCCTCTACGCCCGGCGAGACCATCCTGGCCGAACTGATCGAGGAACGCGTCGGCGCGGTCGAGAAGCTGCGCCTGGTCTCGACCGGCACCGAGGCCACCATGACGGCCATCCGTCTGGCCCGCGGTTTCACCGGTCGCGACCTGCTGATCAAGTTCGCCGGGCATTACCACGGTCACTCGGACGGACTGCTGGCTCAGGCAGGGTCCGGCCTGGCCACGTTGGCCCTGCCCGGCTCGGCCGGGGTCACGGCAGCGACGGCCGCGCAGACCCTCGTGCTGCCGTACAACGACCTGGATGCCGTACGAGTCGCCTTCGAGGCGCACCCGGGCCGGATCGCCGCCGTGATCACCGAGGCGGCGGCGGCGAACATGGGTGTCGTGGCTCCCGACGCCGGCTTCAACGCCGCGCTCACCGCCCTCGCGCACGAGCAAGGCGCGCTCCTCATCATCGACGAGGTCCTCACCGGCTTCCGGGTGCATCCGGCCGGCTACTGGGGACTGGACACCGTGGGCCAGGGGCAGGCGGACTACACGCCGGACCTGTTCACCTACGGCAAGGTCATCGGCGGAGGCCTGCCGGTGGCGGCCCTCGGCGGTCGCGCCGACGTGATGGACTTCCTGGCTCCGAACGGCCCGGTCTATCAGGCCGGCACGCTCTCCGGGAACCCGGTGGCGGTCGCCGCCGGCATCGCCACCTTGCGGGCCCTGGACGAGAGCGTCTACGAGCGCATCGACGCCACCGCGCTGCTGCTCTCCGAGGCCGTCTCCGCCGCCTTCTCGGCCGAGGGTGTCGCGCACAGCGTGCAGCGGGCCGGCAACCTGTTCAGCTTCGTATTCGGTGCCGAAGCCGCCGCCAGCGCGCCTCGGAACTACGCTCAGGTGCAGCGCCAGGAGACGTTCCGCTACGGTCCGTTCTTCCACTCCATGCTGGATCAGGGCGTTTCGCTGCCGCCGTCCGTGTTCGAGGCCTGGTTCGTCTCCAACGCCCACGACGAGAGCGCGGTCGGCTGGATCCTTGACGCCCTCCCTGCCGCAGCGAAGGCCGCGGCCGCCGCGACCCCGCAGGTGTGACCCGCAGGTGTGACCCGTACACCCGGGAGTTATTCCTTTGTGAGGTTCCGACAGGTGGATTTCGTCCCGGAACAGGCAGACTAGACGCATGGCTTCCCTCCGCGTTCACCCTGACCGGCTTGAGATCCACCTCACGAAAGCGGAGAAGACCCTCGCCCTGCGGCGCGAGGACATCGTCGTACCGCGCGGGAACATCCGTTCGGTGACGATCACGGATGACCCGTGGATCTGGATCCGCGGGATCCGTTCTCCCGGGGTGGGCCTGCCGCTGGTGGTCGCGGTGGGCACCTGGAAGTTCCGCGGCGGCAAGGACTTCCTGGCGATCAAGCGCAAGCGCCAGGCGGTCGTGATCGACCTCATTGACGACGAGTTCTCCCGGGTGATCCTGACCACCAACCACGCCCCGGACCTGATCGCGTCGCTCAAGCTCGGCGGTTGACCGTCCCACTGGTCGAGCACGTCCGCTGTCGAACCGATTCGACGGAGATTCTACCGATTCCGGACTGAGACGGATGTTTAGGGCCTGTTTTGAGCAAAATCTCCGTCGGATTCGTTCGGGACGACGTTAAGCCGCAGCGGCAGCGGCAGCGGCAGCCACAGCGGCAGCCGCAGCCGCAGCCTCGGAGTCGCGTGCTAGCGGCGCACGTCGACGACGGTTCGACCGTGCATGGTGCCCGCGAGGATGCCCGCGGCGGCATCGAAGCTCGCCTCCAGCGGGATCACCTGGGTGAGGTGGTCGAGCAGGCCCAGGTCGAGGTCCGAGGCGAGGCGCTGCCAGGCCTCCTCGCGCTGGGCGAGCGGAGCCTCGACCGAATTGATCCCGATCAGGCTGACGGCGCGCAGGATGAAGGGCATGACCGTGGCCGGAAGGTCGGCCCCCTGGGCCAGGCCGCAGGAGGTGACCACTCCGCCGTAGTTCGTCTGGGCGAGGACGTTGGCGAGGGTCGCGCTGCCGACCGAATCGACGGCCCCGGCCCAGCGCTGGCCCTGCAGCGGTTTGCCGGCCTCGCTGAGGGTGCGGCGATCGACGAGTTCGACGGCACCGAGCCCGCGCAGGTAGTCCCCGAGCTCATCGATGCGGCCGGTTGACGCGTGCACCTGGAAGCCGCGGGCGGCGAGCAGTGCCACGGCGACGCTGCCGACCCCGCCGGCAGCGCCGGTCACGAGCACGGCACCGGACTCCGGCGTGACCCCACCCCGTTCGAGGCCGAGCACGGACAGCATGGCGGTGAACCCGGCCGTGCCGATCGCGGCGGCCCGCACGGCGCTGATACCGCTCGGCAGCCGCACCAGGGAGCCCCCCGACACGCGGGCCCGTTCGGCCAACCCGCCGTGGTGCGTCTCGCTCAGACCGGCCCCGTTGAGGATGACCTGGTCTCCGGCCGACCAGCGCGGGTCGGCGCTCTGCTCGACCGTTCCGACCAGGTCGATCCCGGCGACCAGGGGCCAGGCGCGCACGACCCCGGGGCGGCCCATCAGGGCGAGCCCGTCCTTGTAGTTGATGCTTGAGTACTCGACCGCGATGGTGACGTCGCCGGCCATCAGGAAGCCGTCGTCAACCACGCGGAGGGCCGCGCTCTGCGTCTTCCGGCCCTCGGCATTTTCGATGCGGTCGACGACGATGGCCCGGAACTCAGTCTCAATACCCATGCGTCGAGACTACGCGGGCGTTCGGGTCAGGTGTTCAGGTGACGTCGCGCTTCCAGCTGACCGCATAGCCGATCACGGTCGCGGCGAGCATGTAGGCCAGGAGGACGAGCCCGCCCTGCCACCACTCGAGCAGCGCCGCCGGGGTGCCTCCCGGCGCGGCGAGGGTGAAAAAGCTCGCGCCGACCAGGGCATCGGAGGCGGCCCCCGGCAGGTAGTTGCCGATCCCTCGCGTCACGTCGGTGAACAGGGATGCGAAGCGCAGCAGCGGTTCGACGAACTGGGTGAAGGCGAGCACGATGACGATCGACGCCACTTGGCTATGCACGAGCACGCCGAGGCCCACACCAATGGTCGACCAGATGGCCATGGCGAGAACCGTGCGGCCGATCAGCGCCCAGGTAGCGCTATCGGCCAGCAGCGGGTCGACGTCGAACGCGTTGATGACGAGCGCGCCGACGCCGACGGATGCGAGCAGCGCGACGACCCCGAAGACCGCGCCGACCACGAAGAGAGCGATCGTCTTGGCCCCGAGCACCTGGGCCCGCCGGGGATTGGCGAGGAACGTGGGGGTGAGGGTCTGGTGCCGGAATTCGCCCGTAGTGGCGAGGGTCCCGAGCAGAACCGGGAAGACATAGCCGACGGATGACGCGAAGCTGTAGATCAGGGGTGGGAGGCTGCCGAACCCGGCGAGTCCCTGGGATCCGGTACCGGCGGCATCCGGGCTGATCGCGCCGCTCTCGATCCCCGCGAACAGCGCCGAGAGGCCGCCGGCGAGCAGGGCGATATAACCGAACATGACCGCGGCGAGGACCCACCACAGGCGCGTTGTGCCGAGCTTGGCGAACTCGGCACCGAGGGCGCGGCTGAAGGACGTCATCGCGACTCGCCTCCGTTTCCGTTTGCGTGGCCGTTCACGAGGGCGAGGAATGCCTCCTCGAGCCCCTTCCTCTCCCGGTGCAAAGCGCTGAGTTCCACGCCGGCCGAGAACGCGATGTGGCCGATCAGGGCCGGGTCGGGCGCAGCGGCGAACAACCCGGTGCGCCCGGTGGAAAACTCGATGCCGGCCTGGCTGAGGGCGGCCTCAAGAGCAGTGCGGTCGGGGGAGTCGACCAGGATGCGCGGCGCCGCCTCGGTCTCGAGGCTCGACAGGGTGCCTCGGTGCACGAGGGCTCCGTCGGCGATGATGATCACGTCGTCGACGCTCTGCTGCACCTCGGAGAGCAGGTGGGAGCTGACCAGGACCGTGCGCCCCTCGTCGGCCATGGTGCGGAGGAAGCCGCGGATCCATTTGATCCCCTCCGGGTCGAGCCCGTTGATCGGCTCGTCCAACACGAGCACGCCGGGGTCGCCGAGCAGGGTGAAGGCCAGGCCGAGCCGCTGCCGCATGCCGAGCGAGAAGCCGCCGACACGCTGGGCGCCGTGTGCGCCGAGGCCGACCGTGTGCAGCACCGCGTCGATGCGGGCGGAGGGCAGCCCCGCCGCGATGGCGTAGACCGCCAGGTGGTTCCGGGCACTGCGGCCGGGATGGAAGCTGGCTGCCTCCAGGGCGGCCCCGACGGTCTGCAGCGGGCGCGGCAGGTCACGGTAGCGGATGCCGTCGATGGTGGCCGTGCCGGACGTGGGCGCGACCAGCCCGAGCAGCATGCGCAGCGTGGTGGTCTTTCCGGCGCCGTTGGGGCCGAGAAAGCCGGTGACCCGGCCGGGCTCCACGGTGAAGGACAGGTTGTCCACCGCGGTGACGTTGCCGAACGTCTTGGTGATGTTGCTGAACTCGATGACCGCGCCGACCGGCATCCGTTCCCCCTTCGTTGCTGGTAGTCCCGCGCTGATAGTCGATCTCTGGGATCTGGTTCCAGCCTAGGGGCGGAGACGACCGGGTCAGGTGACGCGGAGGAAGACGCTCAGTGCGGCGAGCAGCCGGGCCACCTCATCGACGGTGTTGTAGGGGGCGAGGCCGATCCGCAGGCCGCCACGGTCGCCGAGTCCGAGGTGCCGGGAGGCTTCGAGGGCGTAGAACGAGCCGGCGGGGGCGAGGATGCCCTGCTTGCACAGGTGGCGGGACGCATCCGCGGTGTCGTGGCCGGTGAACGTGACCAGCACGGTGGGTGTGCGCACGGCAGCCCTCGAGTGCAGTCGCGCCCCCGGCAGCTCCGCCAGGCCGGCCTCCAGTTTGCCGCGCAGGGTCTCCTCGTGGTGTTCGAGAGCCTGGGACGAGCGGATCAGGCGCTCCCGCCGAGAGGCCCCGGCCGGCGCGGCGTCGCCGAGGCCGGCGAGGAATTCGACGGCAGCCGTGACCCCCGCCATCGTCTCGTAGGGGAGCGTGCCCAGCTCGAAACGCTCGGGCACCTGGTCGCTCGAGGGCACCAGCTTGTCGGGATATATTGTTTCGAGCAGCGCGGGCGCGGAAGCGAGAATCCCGCAGTGCGGACCGAAGAACTTGTAGGCCGAGCAGACGAAGAAGTCTGCTCCCAGCGCCGCGACGTCCACCGACGCGTGCGGCGTGTAGTGCACGCCGTCGACGTAGAGGAGCGCGCCGACGGAATGTGCGAGCCGGGCGATCGCCGCCACGGGCGGGCGCGTGCCGATCAGGTTGGAGGCGGCGGTCACGGCTACCAGCCGGGTGCGCTCGCTGAGGACCGCGGCGATGTCCGGGACGCTCAGCTCACCGGTGGCCGGGTCGAAGTCCGCCCAACGCACCGTGGCGCCGGCCCGGTCGGCGGCCTGCATCCACGGGCGGATGTTCGCGTCGTGGTCGAGCCGGGTGACCACGACCTCGTCGCCCGGGCCCCATCCGGCGGACAGGGCGTTCGCCAGGTCGTAGGTCAGCTGCGTGGCGCTGCGTCCGTAGACGATTCCGCGTTCTTCGGCGCCGAGCAGATCCGCCATGGCGCTCCGGAACCCGGTGACGGCGTCCTCCGCGTTCTGCTGGGAGGTACTTCCGGTTCCCCGGATCGAGAGCGGACCGGTCAGGGTCGACGCGATCGCGGAACCGACCGCCAGGGGGGTCTGGGTGCCGCCCGGGCCGTCGAAGAAGGCCGTGCCGGTGGCGAGGGCGGGAAAGCTGGGTCGGATCGTCTGCGCATCAAAGGTCACAGTGCATCCAATCACAGCCCCGCCTCCTGCCCCGGGGAAGTAGCATGTCGGCATCTGCGAGAGGGCGCACCGCGGCCGGTCAGGCCCCGGTGTGCGCGTCAGCGTGGGCGGTGGCGTGGGCCGCGCACGCCGGGGCCTTGGCAGCGACGCAGCCAGGGCAGACGACGAGCTGTTCCCGGCAGGAGGCATCTCGGCAGTTGAGCAGGTTCTTCGTCGGTTCACCGCACACCAAGCAGCGCCCGATCACGGCGGTGTGGTCGCTGAAGTCCAGCGACATCCGCTGGTCGAAGACGTAGAGCGAACCGTTCCAGAGGCCGTCGTCGCCGAAGGCCTCGCCGTAGCGCACGACGCCGCCGTCAAGCTGGTAGACCTCGCCGAAGCCGCGCTCCTTCATCAGGGAACTGAGCACCTCGCAGCGGATGCCGCCGGTGCAGTAGGTGACGACGGGCTTGTCCTTGAGGTGGTCGTACGTGCCGCTCTCCAGCTCAGCCACGAACTCGCGGGTGTTGGCGACATCCGGCACGATCGCGTTCTGGAAGCGGCCGATCTCGGCCTCGAACGCGTTGCGGCCGTCAAAGAAAACGACCTCGTCGCCTCGCTCACCGACGAGGGCGTGCAGCTCGGCCGGGGAGAGCTTGGCGCCGCCGCCGACCACGCCGCCGGCGTCGACGCGCAACTCGCCGGGTGCGCCGAAGCTCACGATCTCATCCCGCACCTTCACGACCAGCCGGGGGAAGTCGAGGCTCAAACCCTGCTCATCGAGCCCGGTGCCCTCGCTCCACTTGACGTCGAGATTCTTGAACGGGGCGTAGTCCCGAGTCTTGCGCAGATAGCGCTTGATCGCGGGAAGATCGCCGCCGACGGTGCCGTTGAGGCCGTCGGTGGAGATCAGGATTCGCCCGCGCAGGCCCAACGATTCGCACAGGTCTCGCTGCCAGAGACGCACGGCCTCGGGGTCGGCCAGCGGGGTGAAGACGTAATAGAGCAGGATCTTCGGAATAGCCACCGCGCCATTTTACCGAGTTCGCCGGCTGGTAATCGGCTGATATCCGGGTGGGTGCCTGGGTGGGGGGCGCGGGCCGGGTGGCCGGCTGGCTAAGCTTCTGGCAACCAATTGGAGGCCCAATGGCCCAGAACGATCCTCTCGCCCGGTTCGGCGCTGTACCGCTATTCACGCTGACGAGCACGGACATGACCGACGGAGTGCCCCTCACCGCGGCGCAGTACGGCACCGGCTCCGGCGGCCGGAACCTGTCCCCGCACCTGGAGTGGTCGGGATTCCCGGCCGACACGAAGAGTTTCGCGGTGACCCTGTACGACCCGGACGCTCCGACCGGGTCCGGATTCTGGCATTGGGCGGTCGTCAACCTGCCGGCCGACTGCGTGGCCCTGCCCGCAGACGCCGGCGCTCCGGGCGGCCGGCTGCTGCCGAGGGGTGCCGTGACCCTGCCCAATGAAGGCCGTCAGTCGGCTTTCGTCGGTGCGAGCCCTCCGGCCGGCACCGGCACGCACCGGTACCAGTTCATCGTGCACGCGGTCGACGTGGCCCGGCTCGACATCGACCCGGACTCCACGCCGGCCGTGCTGGGGTTCAACCTGCACTTCCACACCCTGGCGCGCGCGGTGCTCGAGGCCACGGGTGTGCACGGAGGAGCCGCCCACAACCCCTGAGCTGAGGTCTTCCGAGGTTGTCCACGGGCGACAAGGCGCCGCTGACGGAGTACGCGGCCAGCCAGGCGGTCGACGGCATGATCGTCGTCAACGCGAACTACCGGATGGCGACGCGCTTCCAGCTGAAGCACATGTTGGACGACGGCAACGAGGTGTTGTGCTGGGTGGCCCGCCACATCGAGGAGTTCGGCGGGGATCCCCACCGGATCGTGCTCGAACATCGCCGACATCTCGGTGATGTTCGAGCGCGGATTCGTGCTGAGCCTGAATCTTCTGCGGATGCTGCTGCCGGAGCGCGGCCGCGGGGTCGTGCTGCGTACCGCGGCCCGGTTCATGTCCCCGATCGAGTGGCTCGAGCGCGGGTTCCCGCCGGTGTTCGTGACCACCTCGGAGCGTGACCACTTCTACCGGGCGAACCTCAATTTCATCGCTGCGCTGCGCCGGCGCTCCATCGCGGTCGACGCGCTGATCTACGACCGGAAGCAGACCAACACGCGCCACACCTGGCAGCAGGACGCCGCACATCCGGAATCGCAAGAGGTCTACCGCCGCCTGGGTGCCTTCGTGCGCCGCGTCGCCGGGGTGCCGCTCGCGGCCGTCGCAACCGTCGCAACCGTCGCAACCGTCGCTTAGAACGTTCATGGCGCACCCTGTGGAAGCCGGCGCATGTTCTACGGTCCGCCAGCTTCCACCGGGTGCGCCGCGACCAATGCGGGCCGCAGAGAAACCTTCGGACATCGGCTCACCGGGTCCGACAGGCCCGACTTTCGGGGCCGATATCGGAACCGCGGTCGACCACCGGGGGCAAGGTCAGGCTTGGGCGCCCGTGGCGGCGAGCACGCCGCCGAGGCCGATCATCATGACGCCGCCGCCCGCGGAGAGGTGCTCCATGCGGCGGGGGGACGAGGCGAACCAATCGCGGGCCGAGCCTGCCGCGAGGGCCCACACGCTGTCGCCGAGCAGGGCAAGCAGCACGAACACAAGGCCCAGGGTCAGCAGCTGAAGCGGGACGGCCCCGGCCGAGTAGTCCACGAACTGGGGCAGCACGGCCACGAAGAACACGATCGACTTGGGGTTGCTGATCCCCACGACCGATCCCTCGGCCAGCAGGCGCCACTTCGTCTTCGGCACGCTGCTCAGACCGATGCTCCGGGCGGCCGCGTGCCGGTGCCGGATGGCCTGCACGCCGAGGTAGACGATGTACGCGGCGCCGGCGAACTTGATCGTCGTGAACACCACGATCGACCCGGTCACGATTGCGCCGAGGCCCAGCGCGACGGCCGCGACCACCGGGATCAGCCCGAGGGCGTTGCCGAGCACGCTCAGCAGGCCGCCGAGGCGTCCGAGCGCCAGGGACCGCCCGATCACGAACAGCACGGTGGGTCCGGGCAGCACGATCAGGGCGACGGATGCCAGCGCGAACGTCAGCAGGTTGGGCAATGGGACCATATACGAAAGGTTAACCCGGCCGGGAGTCCGGGGCATCCGCTGTCGCGAGTGTGCCTGGTCCGGTCGAGAGTGACCCGCGGAACGGGCACGCTCAACCGGAGGCACTGTGGTAATCGTGCAGGTTCCGGTCGTGCGGGCCCGGATGCTTGTGGCTCGCGGCAGCAGAATGCGCCCCGGCACCGCCGGTGGCTAGCCTCTCAAGATGCACATGCTCTGGCGCACCCTCCTGCACTCCGTCCTCTCCCGCTTCGGCCCGCGCCTGGGCCACTACGACGTGGCCAGCACCCGGTTCATCACTTTGCCGACCGACCAGGACATCCTTCGGCATATGAACAACGGCGTATACCTGTCGATCATGGACATCGCCCGCTTCGACATGCTGCACCGTACCGGCATCTGGGCGATCTTCCTGAAGCGCGGCTGGTACCCGGTGGTGGTGTCGGAGACGATTAGTTTCCGCAAGTCGCTGACCCTCGGCCAGAAGTTCACGGTGGAGTCGCGCATCCTGGGCTTCGACGAGAAGGCCGTCTACGTGGAGCAGCGGTTCGTGCGGCCGGACGCCGACGGAACCCCGGAGATCTACGCGCAGGGCTTCATCCGCGGACGGTTCCTGAAGCGCAGCGGAGGGGTCGTGGGCATCGACGAGCTCGTCGACGCCGTGGGCGCGGTGCCCGAGGACGTGACGGTGCCGGCCTGGCTGCTCGAGTGGAGCGCGGATGTCGCGATGCCCGCCACCCGCGCCGCCGCGCCCAGCCACTGGACCTGAGTGGGAGCGCCACGCGCCGTGTCTGCCGTGTCAGCCGAGCCCGGGGGTCCTGCGGCACCCCCGCCCGTAGCCCGAACGAATTCGACGGAGATTCTGCCCGAATCAACCCGAAACAATACGGAAATGCAGTTTTGCCCGAGAATCTCCGTCGAATTGGTTCGACGCCGGGCCTGGCGTGGCGCCTGTGCTGACCAGCGTCCACGCGGGCGACCAGCGTCCACGCGGGGCGATCAGCTCTGATCCTCCGCGAGCGACACAACCAATCGATCAGGACTAGACGGTGGGTTCGGTGGCCTTCTTGGGCGGGATGAGCTCACTGTAGTACTCGACGTGGGGCTTGTAGTGGGTCCGGGCGGGTATCGGCTGACCGGTGCGCGCCGCAACGAGACGGTCGAAGTAGTAGTCCCAGAACGGGCCGACGGTGGCGGCCTCCGCGGCGGAGTGCAGGCGCTGGCCGAAGGTGAGGGTGGTCATCCCCGCCCCCTCGACGAGGTGCAGAATCACGTGCCGGGCGGCGGCACCCTCGCCGATGTCGGCGGTGAACCGCTTCGGCGGGATGCACTTGATAATGCTCACGTACTCCCACTCGGCATCCGCTTCGTCCAACTTGAATCGCACGGCGCCGGTCTCGGGAGCGCCCGTGTAGGTTCCGATCCAGCCGTGGAGACCGGCGGACCGGCTCACGCTCGCCCACACGTCGTCCTTCGACGCGCTGAAGAGCCGGTCGAGCATGAGGTACAGACCGTCTTCGCGATAGGCAAGGCGTCCGGTTGGCTTGAATGACATGCGAACCTCCACGGTGAGTGAGGCACGGGCCTCAGTACAAAACTATGCCCTTCTCCGGGCGGGGATCAACAGCCACGCCCTCCGGCCGGGACCCGGCGCCTACCCCTCGAGCACCGCCATCGCCGCATTGTGACCGCCGATGCCGCTGACGCCGCCGCCGCGTCTGGCGCCCGCCCCACAGATCAGAATCCGCGGATGCTCCGTCGCCACCCCCCAACGCTCGGCCGCGGTGGATCGCGGCGCGTCGTCCTCGAGGAACGGCCATTCCAGAGGACCGTGGAAGATGTTGCCGCCGGGGAGGTTGAGGGCGTGCTCCAGGTCGAGCGTGGTCTTCGTCTCGATGCAGGGCCGGCCGGCGGCATCGCTCAGCAAGAGGTCCTCGATGGGTTCGGCCAGAACGGAATTCAGCGACGCCAGAACGGCGGCTTGCAGCCGGTCGCGGCTGACGTCGTTGTTCTCCTCGGTGAGCCAGCGGTGCGGGGCGTGCAGCGCGAACACCGTGAGGGTCTGCGCGCCGGCGGCGACGAGCTCGGGGGAGAGGATGCTCGGGTCGCTGAGCGAGTGGCAGTAGATCTCGCAGGGCAGCAGCTCGGGGAAGCCGTCGTGGTCGGCCTGGTCGTAGGCGCTCTCCAGCTGGGTCAGGGTCTCGTTGATGTGGAAGGTGCCGCCGAACGCGGCCTCGGGGGACACGTCCTCGTCGCGCAGCAGCGGCAGTCGGCGGAGCAGCAGGTTCACCTTGACCTGCGCGCCCTCCGGTTTGGCGTCGGGCCCCGCGCTCGGCCCGGCACTCGGGCCGGCACCCGGCTCGACGTCGGGGCGCACGGATGCCGGCGCGGCCTCGCCGAGGAGACCCCGCAGCACCCACGGGGCGACGTTGGCGAGCACGTGCCGGCCCTGAACGACCCGCAGGGCGCCGCCGTGCCGGTAGCTCACCTCGCCCTCCGGCGTGACGCCGGTGACCTCGGCCTCCGTCACGATTCGGGCGCCGGCCTGCCGGGCGGCCTTCTCCAGCTCGCCGGAGACGGCACCCATGCCGCCGACCGGCACGTCCCAGTCCCCGGTCCCGTTGCCGATGACGTGGTACAGGAAGCAGCGGTTCGCGTCGAGCTCCGCGCTGTCCAGCGACGTGAAGGTGCCGATCAGGCCGTCGGTGGCGACCACCCCGCGCACGAGGTCGTTCTGGAAGCGATCACGGAGCGCGCCGCCGAGCGGCCGCTCGAAGAACTGCTCCCAAAGCATGTCGTCTCCGAGAAGGGTCCTGGCCTCCGAGCGCGTGGGCAGCGGCTCGCAGACGGTGGGGAAGAGCGCCCGGGCAACGCTCTCCGTGTCACGGTAGAAGGCATTCCAGGCAGAAAAATCGGCGGCCGCGCCGACCCGGTCGAAGCTGGCGCGGGTGGCCGGCTCGTCGCCGCGGTCGACCAGGAGTCCGGTTCGGGTGTCGGCCGGATCGGGGGTGTACGAGGAGTACCGGCGCCGGGCCAGCCCGATCTCGAGACCGAGTTCGTCGATGATTCGCTGCGGCAGCAGGCTGACCAGGTAGGAGTAGCGCGAGAGCCGCGCGTCGACGCCGGGGAAGGCCGGGGCGGAGATGGCCGCGCCTCCGACGTGTTCGCCCTGCTCGAGCAGGAGAACGCTTTTGCCGGCCAGGGCCAGATAGGCGGCGGCCGTCAGGCCGTTGTGTCCGCCGCCGATGATCACGACATCGTGTGTGGGTTCGCTCATGCACCGAGACTACTCAGGAACCGAGGCCAGCCCGGGGCGTCGGGCCCGCGCAGCTTGACCGCCCGGCCGGGTCAGTCGGCACGTGCGAGCGTGCTGAGCTCGACGGCGTCGCCGCTCATCGACCAGGTGCCGACGAGCCGGTTGCAGCCGTCGGTGCCGGTGGAGCATCCGGTCAGGCCCAGCGCGAGGGCGACGGCGGCGAAGGCGAGCACAGCGGTTGGCTTCGTCATGGTGGGGCTCCGTTCACGGGTGTCGACGCGAGCCGTCGGACGCGCCCGTTCAACGATCAAAGCCGGGGAAGGTCAGCCTGTCACCGGGGCGGCGACCAGTTCCACGGCGCGGGCCAGGGCGTCGCGCACGGCGAGCACGCCCGGTCGGCTGGCACTCGAGCGCCGGGCCGAGGAGAATACGGTGCGGAGCGGCCCGCCGGGCAGCTCGACACCGCGAACGGTCGGCATCTTCCCGGCCCAGATCAGGTCCGGCAGGATGCCGACGGCATTGCCGGATTCGATCAGGCGGATGTGCGCGATCAGGTCGGCCGTCTCGAACCTCACGTCGGGCTCGAATCCCGCCGACCGGCAGAGCTGGGTCGCCCAGTGCCGTGAGGCGGTTCCTTCCGGCTCCATCACCCAGGGCAGATCGGCGGCGTCGGCGAGCGACGCTGCCGCCGCGCGGCCGCCGCGCGAGGGCGGAACGGCCAGCCGGAGCGCATCCGTCGCCAGGTTCACACGGTCCAGGTCAGGCCAGTGCACCCGGGTGTGCCCGGGATACTGTTCGGCGAGCACGAGGTCGAAATCGCGCGCAGACACCTCGAACAGGCCGCGCTCCGGCTCGCGCTCGGTGACCTCGACCCGCAGTTCGGGGAACTCCTCGGCGAGCAACGTGAGGGCCTGAGGGATGAGGGCGTGCGCCGCGGACTGGAACAGGGCCACGCGCACCGTGCCGGACACGGTCGTCAGCGACGCGGTCATCTCCGCCTCGGCCAGTTCCAGCCGTTCGAGCAGGTAGGTCGTGTGCAGCACCAGAACCTCGGCCTGCGGGGTGAGCCGCACCCGGCGCCCGACCTTCTGCAACAGGGAAACCCCGGCCTCTTTCTCCAGTAGCGCGAGCTGCTGCGACACGGCGGACGGGCTGTAAGCGAGGGCCTCGGCGACTCCCGCCAGGGTGCCGCGGATCTTGAGCTCGTGCAGCAGACGCAGTCGGCGCACATCCAGCATCCGTCACCCTCCTCGATCGTCTCAATACTGATCATAAATGCTAATCAATATCGATCATAAAGATTCGCTTTTGCTAAAGGAACGAAAACCTCACACTGAGATCAGCCGTCCGCCGTGAACGAAAGAACTAGCCTCGTGACCATGACCAACTCCACTCCATCCGTGCAGCACGATCTCAGCGCCGATGTGGTCGCCCTCGTGCAGAAGTGGCTCGCCGAGAGCGCCACGATCCCCGCCGACCTGTCGGCCCAGCGCCTCGCCGGCGTGCTGAAAGACCCGAACGGGCTCGACTTCACCGTGGGCTTCGTCGACGGCGTCATGCGCCCGGAAGACCTCATGGTCGCCGGCTACAACCTGCAGAAGGTTGCGAAACAGGCGCCCGGCTTCCTGCCCTCCTACCTGCGCGCGGCCATCGGCCTCGGCGGCGTGCTCGGCCCGGTGGTGCCCTGGGTGGTCATCCCCGCCGCGCGAAAGGTGCTGCGCCAGATGGTCGGGCACCTGGTCGTGGACGCCACGCCCGAGAAGCTCGGTCCGGCGATCGCCCACCTGCGCGAGTCCGGCAACCGGCTCAACATCAACCTGCTCGGCGAGGCCGTGCTCGGGGAGAAGGAGGCGCTGCGCCGCCTCGAGGGAACCCGCGCCCTGCTGGCCCGCGACGACGTGGACTACGTCTCGATCAAGGTCTCCTCCATCGCCAGCCAACTGTCGATGTGGTCCTTCGACGAGGCCGTCGACCGCGTCGTCGAACGCCTGACCCCGCTCTACGAGCTGGCGGCGGGGGGCGGTTCGACCACCGGGGGCGGCTCCACCACCGGGGCCAAGTTCATCAACCTCGACATGGAGGAGTACCGCGACCTCGACCTCACCATCGCGGTGTTCGAGCGCATCCTCGACCAGCCTCAGCTGCTGCACTTGGAGGCCGGCATCGTGCTGCAGGCCTATCTGCCCGACGCCCTCGGGGCCCTGCAGGGTCTTACCCACTGGGCGCAGGGCCGCCGGGCCGCGGGCGGAGCCCCGATCAAGGTGCGCGTCGTCAAGGGCGCCAACCTGGCCATGGAACACGTCGACTCGGCCGTGCACGACTGGCCGCTGGCGACCTACTCCACCAAGCAGGACAGCGACACGAACTACAAGCGCGTGCTCGACTGGGCCTTCACCCCGCAGAACACGGATGCCGTCAAGATCGGCGTCGCCGGCCACAACCTCTTCGACGTGGCCTGGGCCCACCTCCTGGCCACGAAGCGCGGCGTGGACGACCGGGTCGAGTTCGAGATGCTGCTGGGCATGGCCACCAGCCAGGCCGAGGCCGTGAGCCGCGACGTCGGCCGCCTCCTGCTCTACACGCCCGTCGTGAACCCGGCCGAATTCGACGTGGCCATCAGCTACCTGATCCGCCGCCTCGAGGAGAACGCCAGCCAGGACAACTTCATGTCGGCGGTGTTCGAGCTGACGAGTTCCCCGCAGCTCTTCGACCGCGAGAAGGAGCGGTTCCTGGCCTCTCTCGCGGGCCTCGACGCGGTCGTCCCACAGCCGAACCGCCGCCAGGACCGTACCCAGGTCACCCAGCTCGATGCAGCCGGCCGCGGCGAGGTACCCGCAAGCGAATCCGGCGATGACGAGGATGAATTCGGCGACGAGTCCGGCGTCGGGCTCACCGCAGCCGTGCTCGGGCTCACCCGCGGCTCGGTCGAGAGCCTGCCGCACCCCGGTTTCCACAACGAACCCGACACAGACCCGTCCCTGCCCGCGAACCGGGCCTGGGGTCGTCACATCCTGAGCCGGGTCGAGACCTCCACGCTCGGGCTGGACGCCATCCGTGACGCCCGGGTCAGCGACCCGGCCGAGCTGGACCGCCTGATTGAGGCCGCGGCGGCCTGCGGCGCCGCCTGGGGGCAGCGCACCGGAGCGGAGCGCGCCGCAGTGCTTCACCGGGCCGGGCTCGCGCTCGCCGCGAACCGCGACCGCCTGATCGAGGTGATGGCCGCCGAAACCGGTAAGACCATCGCCGAGGGTGACCCCGAGGTCAGCGAGGCGATCGACTTCGCCCACTACTACGCCGAACGGGCCCGCGACCTCGACGCCGTGCAGGGCGCGATCTTCGTGCCCTCGAAGCTGACCGTGGTCACCCCGCCGTGGAATTTCCCGGTAGCCATCTCCGCCGGCGGCGTGCTCGCCGCCCTCGCGGCCGGCTCCGGCGTCATCGTCAAGCCCGCCAAGCTCGCCCAGCGTTCCGGCGCGGTCATGGTCGAGGCGCTCTGGGAAGCCGGCGTGCCGCGCGACCTGCTCGTGCTCGTGGACCTCGCCGACCGGGAACTGGGTACCCGCCTGATCTCGCACCCGGCCGTCGACCGCGTCATCCTGACCGGGGGCTACGAGACCGCGCAGCTGTTCCGCAGCTTCCGCGAGGACCTGCCCCTCCTGGCCGAGACAAGCGGCAAGAACGCCATCATCGTCACTCCCTCCGCCGACCTCGACCTCGCCGCCGCCGATGTCATCAAAAGCGCCTTCGGGCACGCCGGGCAGAAGTGCTCGGCCGCGAGCCTGGTCATCCTGGTCGGATCGGTCGCCAAATCGGAGCGCTTCATCAGTCAGTTGACGGATGCCGCGACCTCCCTGCGCGTCGGCCGCCCCTCCGACCCGGTCACCCAGATGGGCCCCATCATCGAGCCGGCCGAGGGCAAGCTGCGCCACGCCCTCACCACGCTCGGCGTCGGCGAAAAGTGGCTGGTCGAGCCCCAGCAGCTCGACGAGTCCGGCACCCTCTGGTCGCCGGGCATCCGCACCGGGGTGCTGCCCGGCTCCTACGTGCACCTGACCGAGTTCTTCGGGCCCGTGCTCGGAGTGATGCACGCCCGCAACCTGGCGGAAGCCATCCGTTTCCAGAACGCGGTCGACTACGGCCTCACCTCGGGGCTGCACTCGCTCGACCCGGCCGAGCTGACCGAATGGCTGGACACGATCGAGGCCGGCAACCTCTACGTGAATCGTGGCATCACCGGCGCGATCGTGCAGCGCCAGCCCTTCGGCGGCTGGAAGCGCTCGGCCGTGGGACCGGGCACCAAGGCCGGCGGCCCGAACTACCTGTACGGGTTCGGCAGCTGGGTGAGCGAAGCCGGCCGCAACAGCTCGACGCTCCACCTGCGCGGCCTCGACCAAACCGTCACCGCCCTGATAGAGGCGGCGCAGACCGTGCTCGACTACGCGGACTTCGACGTGCTGCGCCGGTCGGCGCTGAGTGACGCGCTGGCCTGGCGCGACGAGTTCGGCGCGGTCAGGGACGTCTCAGACCTCGGTCTCGAACGCAACCTGTTCCGCTACCGCCCGCTGCCCGTCACCGTGCGCCTGACCGAGGCCGGCACCCTCGCCGACCTGCTGCGCGTGATCATTGCCGCGACCCTGTCGACGGCGTCGTTCGAGGTCTCCAGCGCCATCCCGGTGCCGCCGATGGTGCGCAACGTGCTCGCCGAGCGCGAGATCGCGGTCTCGGTCGAGAGCGACGACGAATGGCTGCAGCGGGCCGAGGCCGGTGGCATCCGCACCAGCCGGGTGCGCCTGATCGGCGGGGACCGCCTGACAGGGGCGCAGGCGGAGGCCTCCCGCCTGGCCCACGCGCTCGGCGGCAGCCCGGACATCGCGGTGTACGCACACCCCGTCACCCAGGCCGGCCGGGTCGAGCTGCTCCCGTTCCTGCGCGAGCAGGCGATCTCGATCACGGCGCACCGCTTCGGCAACCCGAGCACACTCTCCGAGGGGATCATCTAGGGGCCGGGCTGCGGCCCGTGCGACGGCGGTCGACCACAAGGCTAAAATAGGATTTTGGTGGCCGCAGTCTGCGGTCGACTGCACCAGCAGGAGTGCGGACAACGATCAGGCTTCTGGTGCACAATGATCGAGGCGCGGCTGACCACTGCTGCAATTCGACAGGGGATCCACAGTTGGACGGTAACGCAACGACGACGCACCGCAATGTCGCCCTGCTGTCGGTGGCGACCGAGCTCGCCCCGCAGGTCACGACCTCGGTGGACATCGATCGTCGCCTGCAGCCGGCCCTCAAACGGCTGAAGCTGCCGAGCGGCCTGCTCCAGCGGGTGGCGGGCGTGCATGAGCGCCGCAACTGGGCGCCCGGCCAGGCCTTCGACGACGCGGCCGTCGCGGCCGGCACGCGCGCCCTGGCCGCCGCCGGCATCCAACCGGGCCAGGTCGGCCTGATGATCAACACCTCGGTGACCCGCAAGCACCTCGAGCCCTCGGTGGCCGTGCGCATCCACCACGGCCTCGGCCTGCCCTCCTCGGCCACGAACTTCGACATCGCGAACGCCTGCCTCGGTTTCGTCAACGGCATGACCCTGGCCGCACAGCTGATCGACTCCGGCCAGGTGCAGTACGCCGTGATCATCGACGGGGAGGACGCCGACGAGATCCAGACCAACACGATCGAGCGCCTCGGCCGCCCGGACATCAACCGCAAGGACTTCATGAGCGAGTTCGCGAGCCTGACGCTCGGCTCCGGCGCGGCCGCGGCCGTGCTCGGTCGGGCCGACGCGCATCCGGAGGGGCACCGCATCCTCGGCGGCGTGACCCGCGCCGCCACCGAGTTCAACGGCCTCTGCGTCGGCAGCGTCGACGGCATGTTCACCGACGCCAAGGCGCTGCTCAAGGGTGGCATGGAGCTCGTCGTTTCGGCCTGGACCGAGGCCAAACGCGACTGGAACTGGTCGGGCATGGACCGGTACATCCTGCACCAGGTGTCGGATGTGCACACCGACGCGATCGTGAAGGCGACCGGGCTGGACCGCAGCCGGGTGCCGCTCACCTACCCGCTGTACGGCAATGTGGGGCCCGCGTCGATCCCGATCACCCTGGCCGAGGAAGCCGCGCGGCTCAGGACCGGCGACCGGGTGCTGCTGATGGGCGTCGGCAGTGGCCTGAACACGGCCATGATGGAACTCGCCTGGTGAAGCGCGGCTCTGCCCCCGTGTCCTACCGTCTCCCGCGCGCCGCGGCGACGCCGGCGCCCGCGTCCCTGCCGCCGGCCGGCCTGTCGGGGCTCGATGCCGCGTTCTCGCGCCTGGTGCCGGTCGTGTCGACCGCCTCCGGGCATCCGGTCACCCGCACCTGGCACCTGCTCGACAACGCGGAGCGTCTCGCCGAGCTGGGCGTCACCCCCGTGGGCACGGTGCTCTGCGTGCACGGTAACCCCACCTGGTCCTACCTGTGGCGCGAGTTCGTCACGGCGGCGACGGATGCGGCCTGTCACGGCGGCGAGGCCTGGCGCGTCATCGCCGTCGACCAGCTCGAGATGGGCTTCTCCGAGCGAAGCGGCGCGGTGCGCCCGCTCGCCACGCGCGTGCGGGACCTGGGCGAGCTCACCGACACCCTCGGCCTGGCCGGCCCGGTGGTCACCTTCGGTCACGACTGGGGCGGGTCGATCTCGCTCGGCTGGGCCGTCGACCACCCGGACGTGCTCGCCGGGGTCATGCTGCTGAACACGGCCGTGCACCAGCCGAGCGATGCGCCGGTGCCGGCCCCGCTGCGGCTGGCCCTGCGGAGCAGCGTGCTCGGCTCCGGCACTGTGGCCACGCCGGCGTTTCTGGAGACGACACTGGCACTGGCGCACCCGCCGCTTCCGGCCGCGGTGAAGCAGGCGTATCGCGCGCCCTACCGCGGCGCGGCCCGCCGCGGCGGGATCGGCGCGTTCGTCGCCGACATCCCGGTGCATGGCGCACACGAAAGCGCGGCCGAAATCGCCCGCATCTCCGGCGGCATCCGCGACCTGACCGTACCGGCCCTGATGCTCTGGGGCCCGACCGACCCGATCTTCAGCGATCGCTACCTCGACGACCTCGTGGACCGCCTGCCGCACGCGGACGTGCATCGCTTCGAGGGTGCCGGGCATCTCGTCATGGAAGACGTCGACTACGCCGCGGCCGCCCTGACCTGGCTCGGCGACCGCGCGGTGCCTGCCGCTGCAATCGCCGCTGCCGCCTCCGCCGCTTCCTCCGCTGCCCCTCAGGTTGCCGTTTCGGTCGAACAGGGTGTGGACGGCTGGGCGGCCGGCGAGCGGCATCCGCTCTGGCACTATCTGGAGGAACTGCAGAACAGCGACGAGACCGCGCTGATCGACATGGCCCCGCCCGGGGGCGGCGCACCCCGCGTCGTCAGCTGGCGCCTGCTCTCCCGGCGGGTGCGGCAGCTCGCCTGCGGCCTCGATCGTATCGGCGTGCGGAAAGGCGACCGGGTCTCGCTGCTCGTTCCACCCGGCGCCGACCTGACCGCGGTGCTCTACGCCTGCGTGCGGATCGGCGCGGTCGTGGTGGTCGCGGATGCCGGCCTCGGCCTACGCGGGCTGACCCGCGCCGTGCGCGGCGCGCGCCCCGACCACGTGATCGGCGCCGTCCCCGGGCTGCTCGCCGCCCGGGCCCTCGACTGGCCCGGCCAGAAGATCTCCGTGGCGCGGTTTCCCCGCGCCGCCATGCGCGCCCTCGACATCTCCGCCACCCTCGCCGAGCTGATCGCGCTCGGCGGGGACGAGCAGCTTCCGCCGCCGCCGGAACCCGGAGACACTGCCGCCGTGCTGTTCACCTCCGGCTCGACCGGGCCGGCCAAGGGCGTCGTCTACACGCACGGCCAGCTCGCCGCGGTCAGCCACGCGCTGTTCGCGCAGTACGGCGTGGGCCGCGGCACCGGCCTGGTGGCCGGCTTCGCCCCGTTCGCGCTGCTCGGCCCGGCCCTCGGCGCCCGCTCGGTGACCCCGGACATGGACGTGACGAAGCCGAAGACCCTGACCGCCGCATCCGTCGCCGCCGCGGTCGCCGCCATCGACGCGACCGTGGTATTCCTGTCGCCGGCCGCGCTGGCCAACGTCGTGGCCACCGCCGGCAGCCTGACCGCCGCCGACCATGTCAGCCTCGCCGGCGTGTCGAGCTTTCTCTCCGCTGGTGCCCCCGTCTCCGAGCCACTGCTCGCGGCCGCGGCCCGGCTGATGCCGTCGGCCTCCGCGCACACGCCCTACGGCATGACCGAGGGGCTGCTGATGGCCGACATCTCGCTCGACGGCATCCGCGAGGCGATGGCCACGGCGACCACGCCGGGGGTCTCGCCGTCTGCCTTGTCCTCTGCCGCGACGGCGACGGATGCCCCGGCCGGCCCCGGCGGGGTCTGCGTCGGCCGCGCGACGGCGACCACGCGCATCCGCACGAGCGCCCTCGACGCCGAGGGGCACGCCACCGGCGAGCTGTCGGAGGCCGCCGGGGTCACCGGCGAGATCGTGGTCTCCGCGCCGCACGTCGAGGACCACTACGACCGCCTGTGGCTGACCGACCGGGCCGCCCGCAGCGGCGCCGTGCCCGGTGAACGCTGGCACCGCACGGGCGACGTCGGGCACTTCGACGACGCCGGACGCCTCTGGGTGGAAGGGCGCCTGCCGCATGTGATCACGACGGCGATCGGCGTCGTGACCCCGGTCGGTCCCGAGCAGCGCATCGAGTCCGTCGCAGCGGTGGCCCGGGCCGCCGTCGTCGGGGTTGGGCCGACCGGCACCCAGCAGGTGGTCGCCGTGGTCGAGACCCGCACGCCGACCCGCCGGGTTGCGCTGGCCGACCCCGGGCTGGCCGCCGCCGTGCGTGCCGTCGCGGGGCTGCCGCTGGCCGCGGTGCTGGTCGTGCCGCACCTGCCCACGGACATCCGTCACAACTCGAAGATCGACCGCACCCGGCTGGGGCGCTGGGCCGGCGGCATCCTTTCCGGTGCGCGGATGACTCGCCCGTGAGGCGCCTCTCTCGTCACGCGCAGGCTGCGCCCCTCCGCTGCCGGCACGCCACGCGCGCAGCGGCGCAGCACCCGCGCAGCACATTTTCGCCGACGGTGCTGCCGTGAGGGTGCTTGTCACCGGGGCCAGCGGCTTCCTCGGCCGGGCCGTCGCGGCCGAGATCGCGGCCGCCGGACACGAGGTGCGAGCCTTCCAGCGGCGCCCGTCGGGCGTGCCCGGCGTGACCGACCTGCTCGGCTCGGTCACCGCGCCCGCCGAGGCCCGGCGCGCCGTCGCCGGAATGGACGCGGTCGTGCACCTGGCCGCCAAGGTGTCCCTGGCCGGCAGCCCGGCCGAGTTCGCCGCCGTGAACGTGGGCGGCACGCGCACCCTGCTGGCCGCGGCCGCGGATGCCGGAGCCTCCCGCTTCGTCTTCGTGTCGTCGCCCTCGGTCGCCCACACCGGGGCATCCATTGTCGGCAGCGAAGCCGAGCCGGCCGACCCGGCCGAAGCCCGCGGTCCCTACGCCCGCACCAAGGCCGAGGCCGAACTGGTCGCCCTCGCCGCGGATTCGGCCGCCCTGCGCGTGGTCGCCGTGCGGCCGCACCTGGTCTGGGGCCCGGGAGACACCCAGCTCGTGGCCCGGATCGTCGAGCGCGCCCGCGCCGGACGCCTGCCGCTGCTCGGCCACGGCGCCGCCCTGATCGACACCACCTACATCGACAACGCCGCCACGGCCATCGCGGCAGCCCTCGATCAGGCCGACGCCGTGCACGGCCGCTCCTACGTGATCACGAACGGGGAGCCGCGGCCGGTCGCCGAACTGCTCGCGGGCATGTGCCGGGCCGCCGGCGTGCCGGCGCCGGCCTGGCGGGTCCCGGCCGCAGTTGCCCGCGGTGCGGGGGCGCTGATCGAGGCGGCCTGGCGCATCCGTCCGGGCGCCGACGAGCCGCCGATGACCCGGTTCCTGGCCGAGCAGCTCTCGACCGCGCACTGGTTCGACCAGCGCCGCACCCGGTCCGAGCTGCGGTGGACGCCCGCGGTGAGCCTCGATGAGGGCTTCCGCCGCCTCGCCGCCTCGTACGACGGCTAGCTTTCTCGGGCACTGGCGGCCTCAACGGATGCCCAGGGCCGTCCGTGCGATCGCCAGCGCCCCTTCCGCGCGCTGACGGAGCCCAGTCGTTGACGGATTCCGATCACCGGGGCCTGCCGGGCGCGGCGGCTCGCTAGGCTCGTCACGTGACCTGGCCCCGCGACCTCCCCGCCCAGCTGGCCGGACTGGCGCCGACCCTGCTCGGGATCGCGCTGCTCATCGCGATCGTCACGCTGGTGCTGCGCGGCTACCGGGTGCCGCATCCGTTCGCACCGGCCCTCGCCGTGCTGCGCGGCGCCCTGCAGCTCGCCGCGATCAGCCTGATCCTCAGCGGCATCATCTCCGACCCGTTCTGGGTCGGCGTGGGTCTGGCGGTCATGTTCACCGCTGCGGTCGGCACGGTCACCCGCCGGATCGGCGCCACCCGGCGGCACGCGGCCTGGGTGGCCGCCTCGATGGGCCTGGGCGTGATGGTCACCCTCCTCGTGGTCTTCGGCACCGGCGCGCTCGAGTTCACGCCGCGCTACGTGTTGTCGTTCGGCGGCATCATCATCGGCAACGCCATGTCGATCGCCACGCTCTCCGGCCGGCGCTTCACCGAGGGCGTGACCGAGCACTGGGAGGAGGTCGAGGGCTGGCTGGCCCTCGGCGCCACCCCGCGCCAGTCCACCCGAGAACTGGCCTGCCGCGCGGTGTACTTCGCCCTGATCCCCTCGACCGACCAGACGAAGACCACCGGGCTGGTCACGCTGCCCGGAGCCTTCGTGGGAGCGATTTTCGGTGGAGCCTCGCCGCTCGAGGCAGGGCGGTTCCAGATCGTGGTGCTTGCCGGCATCCTCTGCGCCGGATCGATCGCGGCGGTCGCCCTGATCCACCTGCTGGCCCCCGTGACCCGGCGCCCCGTCCCGGTGCCGGGCTAGCGACACGCGCCGCGCTGATGTCCTCGGCGCCGGCCGGTCCGATCCTGCTGGGAGCCGGGCGGCTACTCGGCGGAGCGGTGAATCAGCCGGGAGAGCACGATCGCGCTGCGGGTGTGGTCCACGTTGGGTGCCAAACGCACCTTTTCCAGCGCCGCCTCCAGACCGGGGATGTCCCGGGCCCGGATGTGCACGATGGCGTCGGCGCTGCCCGTGACGGTTCCGGCGTCCACGACCTCTGGCACCCCGGACAGGATGCGCAGTAATTCCTCGGGCGCCACGGTGCCGCGGCAGAACAGCTCGACGTAGGCCTCGGTGCTCATGCCGTCGATGGCCGGATCCACCTGGATGGTGAAACCGCGGATGACGCGGTCGGCCACGAGCCGGTCGACCCGGCGTTTCACGGCCGACGCCGAGAGTCCGACGACCGAGCCGATATCGCCGTATCCCGCCCGGGCGTTCTGGCGGAGCAGGTCGAGAATGCCACGGTCGAGGTTGTCCATGCCGAGAGTCTAGGGGGCATCGTTGCGCTGGCGCACGCATTAACGCAGAAAACCCGCGCCCGATAGCGCAATTCACTGGATAGCTGCGCCGTGGCGAGCGGAGCAACGGGCGGACGTGCGGCATCCGTCATCGCCCGTTGTGGCGGAAAACTGCGTGAGGTGCCGGACGCGCGCACGTTTTCGGCGCAGAGTGGGGTGCACATCCGATTCGTGCTGTGTGAGACTAAGTATGGCGTCTCTGCCCAGGCGTTTCGTGCCGGCAGAGCTCTCGTGAGTGACCTGGTCCGCCATCCACCCCGCCAGCCGACCTCACCCGAAGGGGGCGGATGGCCGCCGAAGGAGTCACCATGTCGACCAACCTCACCGCCCCGAACCTGGACGAGCTCGTCTCGCCGACCCTCCCCGTGCGCACGCCCGTCAAGCGCATCGTGCTGATGTGCAAGCCCGAATTCTTTTCCGTCGTCTATCGCATCAACCCCTGGATGGATCCCGCCATCCCGACGGACACCGCGCTCGCCGTCGCCCAGTGGCAAACGCTTCACGACACCTATGTCGGCCTCGGCTTCGACGTGCACCTGATCGAACCCGTCGACGGCCTGCCGGACATGGTCTACGCGGCCAATGGCGGATTCGTCATCGACAACATCTCCTACGGCGCGGCCTTCACCTACGCCGAACGCCAGCCGGAAGGTCCGGCCTACATGGACTGGTTCGGTGCCAACGGCTTCGACGTGCGCGTGCCGGCGGAGATCAACGAGGGCGAGGGCGACTTCCTGCTCGTGGGCGACGTGATCCTCGCGGGCACCGGGTTCCGCAGCGCCTCGAACAGCCATGAAGAGGTGTCGGCGATCTACGGCCGCCCCGTGATCACGCTCAACCTGATCAATCCGAGCTTTTACCACCTCGACACGGCCATCGCCGTGCTCGACGCGTCGCCGGCCACGGGCAACGGCGAGATCGCCTACCTGCCGAGCGCGTTCGACGAGCCGAGCCTGGCCATCCTGCGCGAGCGATTCCCGGACGCCATCATCGTCGCCGAGGAGGACGCGGCCATCCTCGGCCTCAACTCCTATTCCGACGGCTACAACGTGGTCATCGCCGCGCGGGCGAAGGGCTTCGAGGCCCAACTGCGCGCCCGCGGCTTCAACCCGATCGGGGTCGACCTGTCCGAGCTGCTGCTCGGTGGAGGAGGCGTGAAGTGCTGCACCCTGGAGCTGCGCCGATGACCGACCCGATGACCGACCAGGCCACCGCCCCGGCCGCCGCGCTCGGACAGGCCGCGTATATCGCGCTGGAAGACGAGCACGCGGCCCACAATTACCATCCGCTGCCCGTGGTCGTCGCGTCCGGCGACGGCGCCTGGGTGACGGATGTCGACGGCCGCCGCTACCTGGACTGCCTGGCCGCGTACTCCGCGGTCAACTTCGGCCACTCCAACCCGCTCCTGTTGGACGCCGCTCGCGAGCAACTGGGCCGCATCACGCTCACCAGCCGCGCCTTCCACAACGACCAGCTCGGCCCGTTCGTGACCGCGCTCGCCGAGCTCTCCGGCAAGGACATGGTCCTGCCGATGAACACGGGCGCCGAGGCGGTGGAGTCCGGCATCAAGGTGGCCCGCGCCTGGGGCTATCGGGTCAAGGGCGTCGCCGCCGGGATGGCGAACATCATCGTGGCCGGGGAGAACTTTCACGGCCGCACCACCACGATCGTCAGCTTCTCCGACGACGAGTCGGCCCGTAAGGATTTCGGGCCGTTCACGCCGGGGTTCCGCACGGTTCCCTACGGAGACGCCGCGGCCCTCGAGGCTGCGATCGACGCGAACACGGTCGCGGTGCTGCTCGAGCCCATCCAGGGCGAGGCCGGCATCGTCGTGCCGCCGGCCGACTACCTGCCGGCCGTGCGCGAGATCACGAACCGCCACAATGTGCTGTTCATCGCCGACGAGATCCAGTCCGGCCTCGGCCGCACGGGAGCGACCTTCGCTTGCGACCTGGTGGGCGTCGTTCCTGACCTCTACCTGCTCGGCAAGGCACTCGGCGGCGGCATCGTGCCGGTCTCGGCGGTCGTCGGCAATCGGGACATCCTCGGTGTGCTCCGCCCCGGCGAGCACGGCTCGACCTTCGGCGGCAACCCGCTGGCGGCGGCCGTCGGCCTCGCCGTGGTGAAACTGCTGGCCACCGGCGAGCAGCAGGAGCGCGCGCGTGTTCTCGGCGCCCGCCTGCACGACGGGCTGACCGGGTTGATCGGCCAGGGCGTCGTGGCCGTGCGTGGCGCCGGCCTCTGGGCCGGCATCGACATCGACCCGACGCTGGCCCCCGGCCGGGTGGTCTGCGAGGCCCTCCTGGCCCGCGGCGTGCTCGCGAAGGACACCCACGGCTTCACCATCCGGTTGGCCCCGCCGATCGTGGTCTCCGAGGCCGACCTCGACTGGGCGGTCGAGCAATTGGCCGCCGTGCTCGCAGAGCTCGCCGCCGCGTAGCCGAGCCGCCGAGTTATCCCGCTTGTGCCGAGTTGACCCGCTGGAACGGGTCAGCTCGGCACAAACGCCGACACTCGGCGAGGTGCGACCGGCCGGGCGGCCACGACACTACACGCCGACGGATGCCGCCACCGGCTGCGCGATGCGGCCGAGGCGTGCGAGCTGGGTGACGTGGCCCGGCTCGAGCTCCTCCAGGCTGTTCACGCCGAGCAGTCGCATGGTGCGGGAGACCTGCTCGGAGAGGATCTGGACGGCCCGGTCGACGCCGGCCTCGCCGCCGGCCATCAGGCCGTAGAGGTAGGCGCGGCCGATCAGGGTGAAGCGGGCACCGAGGGCAACGGACGCGACGATGTCGGCGCCGCTCATGATGCCCGTGTCCAGGTGCACCTCGTATTCGCTGCCGACCTCGCGCACGACGTTCGGCAGCAGGTGGAACGGGATCGGGGCGCGGTCGAGCTGGCGCCCGCCGTGGTTGGAGAGGATGATGCCGTCCACGCCGAGGGCGGCGAGCGTGCGCGCATCCGCCAGGCTCTGTACGCCCTTGACGACGATCTTGCCGGGCCACTGCGCCTTGATCCAGGCCAGGTCCTCGAAGGTGACGGTGGGGTCGAACATGGTGTCGAGCAGGTCGGCGACTGTGCCGCTCCAGCGGTCCAGGCTGGCGAAGGCGAGCGGTTCGGTGGTGAGGAAGTTGATCCACCACTCCGGCCGCGGCAGTGCGTTGATGACCGTTCCGGCGGTCAGGGCCGGCGGGATCGAGAAACCGTTGCGCTTGTCGCGCAGGCGCGCGCCGGCCACGGGCACGTCCACAGTCACCAGCAGGGTGTCGTAGCCGGCCTTCGCGGCCCGGTCCACGAGCGCCATCGAGCGGTCGCGGTCCTTCCACATGTAGAGCTGGAACCAGTTGCGCCCGTGGGGGTTCGCGGCCTTGACGTCCTCGATCGACGTGGTGCCCATGGTCGACAGGGAGAAGGGAATGCCGGCCCGGGCCGCGACGTGGGCGCCCGCGATCTCACCCTCGGTCTGCATCATCCGGGTGAACCCGGTCGGGGCGATTCCGAAGGGCTGGGCCACGGGGGCGCCGAGCACGTCCCAGCCCGTCGACACGGCCGACACGTCCCGCAGGATCGACGGGTTGAACTCGATGTCCTCGAAGGCCTGGCGGGCACGGCCCAGCGACAGCTCAGCCTCGGCGGCGCCGTCGGTGTAGTCGAACGCGGCCTTGGGGGTGCGCTTCTTGGCGATGTCGCGCAGGTCGTAGATGGTGAGCGCGCCCTCGAGGCGGCGCTTCTTCGCGTTCAGTTCGGGGGTCTTGAAGTGCATCAGCGGGGCAAGGTCTTTGATCTTCGGGATGCGTCGTTGAACCATGGTCGAAGGGTCCTTTCTATCGGGCCACCGGGTGCCCGTTGGCATCCGTGTGGTCGTTGGCGAAGAGGTCGGGCAGGTGGTTGGCAAGGTGGGTTTCGGCGTAGTAACCCGCGATATGGGACTGCACGAGGCTGCGGGCGGCCGGGGGATCGCCGGCCTCGATCGCGCCGAGGATCGCGCGGTGTTCGGTGCGGAGACGGGCGGAGGTGTCGGGCCAGGAAGTGAGGCTGGTCGCGCCCGCCCGCACATAGCCCTCGATGGCACTGCGCAGCCCCGCCATCGTGGCGGTCACGACCTGGTTGCCCGATGCGGTGGCCAGGGCCAGGTGGAACGCGGCGTCGAGGGCCAGGAATTCCCCCTCGGTCAGCGCGGGAGACTCCATGGCGCAGAGCAGCAGCTCGGGCGTCGTCAGGTCGGGGTGCAGGGAGGCGTTGGCGTCCATGGTGGAACTGGCCTGGGCGGATGCCTCCGCCAGCTCGGTCACGACCGAGGCCTCGAGCACCAGCCGGGTCTTGACCACGTCAGAGACGGGGAACCCCTGCGCCGCCACCTGCAGACGCATCAGCGCCGACATGCCGCCGCCGGGCAGGGCCACGATGATCGCACCCGCCGTGGGCCCCGACCCGGCGGACGTGCGAAGCAGCCCGAGCACTTCGAGCACCCGGATGGCCTCGCGCACGCTGGACCGTCCGACGCCCAGCTCGGCGGCGAGGGCCCGCTCGGGCGGAAGATGGTCACCCGGGCGTAGTCGCCCACTGAGGAGATCCAGCTCGATGTTCTGCAACACGACTTCCCAGGCACGGCGTTCGATGCTCATGGGCTCCTCCTCGACGTTGGGGTGGCATGCGGTGTGCCCGGCGGGGATCATGCGTCGGGCGGTGTGGTCTGACCACACGCTACACGACGCGCCCGATGCGCACCAGCGCCCGCGGCGCATCAGTCACCGGGTATACGCCGCCGGCACCTTCAGGCCGCACTCAGGCTGGTCAAGTCCGCGGTCTCGTTCACCGTCCACGGGACGACTGGGAGGCCGAGGCCGCCCAGGTTCGGGCTGGATTCGGGCTGCCCGACGCCCGGTCAGGAATCCCCGCTCGATCGGGCCCCCAGGGTCAGATCCGGGGCGATTTGCCGGGTGAGGTTCAGTGACGCCCAGTCGAAGCTCTGCAGGACTGACCGATCCGACTGCCGGGGGTGTTCGCCTGCTCAGGGAAGCCCGGCGACTGCTGGTAGCCGCAGTCCAGGGTGCGGATCTCGGCCAGGCTCAGGTCGCGCACCCGGTCGTCGGCATAGGGAAAGGCCGAGTCGCCGGGGAACGCGGGAGCGGCGTCGGCGCATTTGCTGGACGTCATCACGTCGTCGTGCCACACCACCACCTGGTTGGCACTGGACAAATGGGTGTCCAGCTCGAGTGTGCTCACACCCAACTCGGGAGACCCGGCGAAGGCGGTCAGTGATTCCTCGGTCCACTGGCCGCGGCCGCCGCGATCAGGATTGAGCACATTGCGTGGTTCCCCTGGAGTTGCGTGAACCGGCGGCAGTCCGCCTCCGGTTCTCCACGCTGCGAACCGGACGTGGCCGGGGTGGAGAGATCGTTCCGAGCGCTGACCGGGCCTGGTCACGGCGGCGGGCTCCGTGCGAACGCAGAGGATCTCAGATGAAGAGCAGCACGATGCCGAGCACGCCGGACGCGGCACCGATGCCGAGCAGGATCAGGCCGGTCAGGCGCAGTGCCCGGCCCTCGGCCTCCGGGGTGTGGGTGCGACACCGGGAGGGGGTGCGGAGGCTGAACCAGACCGGCACGTCGTCGCCGGGCGCGAGCCCGTGCGTCTCGTGTGTGTTCGCCGGGCACTCGTGCACCTCGCCGTCACGGTCGAACCAGCGGATGACCGTTCCGGCCCGGGAGGACGCGATGACGCCATCCGTCAGTACCCAGCGACCCTTCACGCCGCGCGCGACGAGACCGGCCGCGAAGAGTGCCCCGCCGACGGCCAGGCCGATCAGGGTCAGCACCTCGCTGAGGAGGGAAACGAGCGAGAAAGTATCCACGTTGCCCCTTCCCGGTCGTCGTAACGGTACGGGCAAAATCGTACCGTGCCCTCCGGGCCGGATGCCGCGACCCTGCCGATGCCCCCAGGTCTGGGGGCACACGGTAAGGTCAAGCAATGAGCTCGGTTGTTGAACAATCTCCCACCCGTGACGACCGAAGCTTCCTCGGACAGCCTCGCGCCCTCGCCAACGTGTTCGGCGTCGAGATGTGGGAGCGGTTTTCGTTCTACGGGATGCAGGGCATCCTGCTGCTCTATTTGTACTACTCCGCGGCCGACGGCGGCCTCGGGATCCCGCAGGCCACCGCGGCAGGCATCGTGGGGGCCTACGGCGGCGGCGTTTACCTGTCGACCATTCTGGGAGCCTGGGTGGCCGACCGCCTGGTGGGCTCGGAGCGGGTGCTCTTCTGCAGCGCCATCGTGATCGCGGTGGGGCACGTGGCACTCGCTCTCCTGCCGGGCATCGGCGGCGTGGCGACCGGGCTCATCCTGATCGCGCTGGGCAGCGGCGGGCTCAAGGCCAACGCGACCAGCGTCGTGGGCGCGCTCTACGCCAAGGACGACCCTCGGCTCGACGCGGGCTTCTCGCTCTTCTACCTCGGCATCAACCTGGGTGCCTTCTTCGGGCCGGTCCTGACCGGCCTGCTGCAGACGACCCTCGGCTTCCACTACGGGTTCGGGCTCGCCGCCGTGGGGATGGCGATCGGCCTGGTGCAGTACTCCTTCGGCCGCAAGCGCCTGCCGGCCATCGTGCACGAGGTGCCGAACCCGCTGCCGGCGTCGCGCCACGCCGGCTACCTCTGGGCCGCGATCGCAACGACCGCCGTGATCGTGGTGCTGGTCCTGCTCGGCGTGATCACGGCATCCGGCCTGGTCACCATCGTTATCGCGCTGACCCTGATCGCCACGGTCTGCTACTTCGTGGTCATCCTGCGCAACCGTCAGATCACCGCCCTCGAGCGCAAACGCGTCTACGCGTTCATGCCGCTGTTCGTGGCCAGTGCCGCGTTCTGGTCCCTCTCCCAGCAGCAGTTCACGGTGGTGACCATCTACACCGACGAACGGCTCAACCGCGACGTGTTCGGCTGGGAGCTGCCGGTGTCGTGGGTGCAGTCGTTCAACCCGGTCTTCATCATCCTGCTCTCGGGTGCCTTCGCCGCGCTGTGGACGCGCTGGGGTTCCCGTCAGCCGTCCACCCCGGTCAAGTTCGCGTTCGGCACCGCGCTGATGGGTTCCGCGTTCCTGCTGTTCCTCCCGTTCGTCGACGGCGGCCCGAATTCGACGCCACTGCTCGCGATGATCGCGATCCTGTTCGTGCTCACGGTGGCGGAGCTTCTGATCGGACCGGTCGGCCTGGCCGTCACGACGCGGCTCGCCCCGGAACCCTTCAAGACCCAGATGGTCGCGCTGTTCTTCCTCTCGATCGCCCTGGGCACCGCGGTGTCCGGCTGGCTCGCCGAGTGGTACACATCGGTGTCGGAGACGGTCTACTTCAGCGTGATCGGCGGGGTCGCGATCGTGCTCGGGCTGTTGCTCGCACTGATCGCCCGACCGATCCTGCGGCTGATGAACGGCGTGCGCTGACCGGCATCCGTCAGCCGAGTGGATGCCAAGCGATTCGTTGTGTTGCGCCCCACAGGCTCAGAGCCGGCTGCACCGCGCGGACTCTGTTCAGCAAGGGGGGCGCGGTGTCCGGTGTTGAACCAATTCGACGGAGAATCTGAGCGAAACCTGCTTTTTCGGGCCTTATGGCAACGATTTGGGCAGAATCTCCGTCGAATTCGTTCGGGGAGAACTGCCGCCAGGCTCGTCGGGTCTCACTCCGCTAGCGCGTCGCCGTGGCCTCGACGATCGCGATTTCGCGGGTGGCGGTCTCGGCGGTGCGGCCGTCTCCGTCGTGGTGCACCCGCATTCGTGGGGTCATGCCCCGGCGGAACCGTACCCGCAGGCTGCGGTAGCGCACCATCCAGAAGAGCACCGCCCCGGCCGCGAGGAGGCCCGAGAGCGCGGCCACGCCCAGCGCCCAGCGCGGGCCGAACTGGTCGGCTACCCAGCCCACCAGGGGCGCCCCGAGTGGCGTGCCGCCGGCGAAGATCGCCATATAGAGCGCCATCACCCGGCCGCGCATGGCCGGCCGCGTCGTGGTCTGCACGTAGGCGTTCGCGGTGGTCATCAGGGTCAGCGAGGACAGGCCGACGAAGGTCAGGGAGATCGCGAAGGTCAGGTAGTTGGGCATCACCGCGGCCACAGCGCAGGACAGGCCGAACGCGAAGGATCCGACGATGACCAGACGCAGCCGCGGCCGGCCGCGACGGGCGGCCATCAGCGCGCCCGCGACGGAGCCGATGGCCATGATCGAACTGAGCAGCCCGAACTCGCTGGCACCCATGCCGAACTCGACCGTGGCCATCGTTGCCGTGAAGATCGCGAAGTTGAAGCCGAAGGTGCCCACCAGGAAGACGGTGATCAACACGACGATGATGTCTGGCCGGCGGGACACGTACCGGAAGCCAGCCATCAGCTGTCCCCGCTCGCGGGTGGCCCGCGGCTGCGGCCTCAGCTGAACGGTGCGCAGAAGAGTCATCGCGAGCACCGTCGCCGCGAACGTCGCCGAGTTGATCATGAAGACCCAGCCGGCGCCGACGGCGACCGTGAGCAGCCCCGCGGCGGCCGGTCCGATCAGCCGGGCGCCGTTGAACGATGCGGAGTTGAGGGCCACGGCGTTCGGGAGGTCGTTGTCGGAGACCAGCTCCGACACGAAGGTCTGGCGGGCGGGGGCGTCGATCGCCGCGACGATCCCGAGGCCCAGGGCGAAGAGGTAGACGTGCCACAACTCCGCGACTCCGGCGACGGTGATCACACCGAGGCCGAGGGCGAGCAGGCCCATCAGGGTCTGCGTCAGGATGAGCAGTCTGCGCCGGTTGAACCGGTCCGCGATGAGGCCGGACCAGGGCATCAGCACGAGCTGGGGCCCGAATTGCAAAGCCATCACGATGCCCACCGCGGTGGCGTTGTAATCGGTCAGTTCGGTCAGCACGATCCAGTCCTGGGCCGTGCGCTGCATCCAGGTTCCGATGTTCGACACGAGGGCCCCCGCGAACCAGATTCGATAGTTCGGGATGCTCAGGGAGCGAAACATGTTGTTCAACTGTTGGCGAGTTCCTTCATGATGTCGACGGCCTCGGTGAGGATCCGGCGCTGGTCGGGGCTGAGCGTGACGATGCGCTGGGCGAGCCAGGCATCCCGGCGTTTGCGCGTCTCCCGCATCAGGGTGCGCCCCTGGTCGGTCACCGTGAGCACCACCTTGCGGCCGTCGTCGGCAGAGCCGGCCCGGTTCACGAGGCCAGCCTCGACCAGCGCGTTGACCGTGCGATTCATCGACGGCGGCGTGACCCGCTCGCGTTCGCTGAGCTCGCGGAGGGTGAACGGGCCATGGAAAAACAGGGTGCCGAGGGCCGAGAACTGGCTCGAGCTGAGCTCATTGTCGGCCTTCTCCTGCCGCAGGCGGCGGGCCAGCCGGCCGTTGGCCAGCCGGAAATCGTGACTCAACTCGGCTACCGTCGCACGTCGACCAGGGGAGACCTCCGGCGCAAGCACGTGAGATGTCGGTGAAGATTCCATAGCTACCCACCCTAACCACTTAGCCTCGCTAAGTATTCCCTGCTCGCAGCCTAGTTCAGGATCGACGGCAAAGAACCGGAATCCAGAGACGCGCGGGGCGAGTCCTGCCAGACTGGCCTCGTGCCTACCTACACGGATGACTTTGGCGTCTCGATCACGTATTTCACCTGGCCGGTCGATCGCCCGCGGGCAATCGTGCAGCTCGCTCACGGGGTCGGTGAGCATGCGCAGCGGTATGCGGAGCTCGCCACCCGACTGAACACGGCCGGCTACACGGTCTACGCCGACGACCACCGCGGCCACGGCCAGACCGGAGTGCACCAGTATGACGGCGACCTGTCCCGCCTCGGCCGCCTCGGCCCCGGCGGACTGCGCGCGGCAGTGGCCGGCGTACGCCAGCTGAGTGGGATCATCCGCGCCACTCACCCTGACCTGCCGCTCGTGCTGCTCGGCCACAGCTGGGGGTCCTTCATGGTCCAGATGATCGTCAACGCGCACGCCGCCGATTACGACGCGGTCGTGCTCAGCGGCACGGCCTACCGGATGCCCGGCTACCTGGACAGCGGCGACCTCAACCGCCGACACAAGCACCTCGGCGACACCGGGGTGGAGTGGCTCAGCCGCGATCCAGAGGTGGCCCGCGCTTTCATCGCCGACCCGCTCACGACCACGACCCCGCTGGCCAAGCTGTTCGGGCTGCGAGAGGCGGCGCGCCTCTTCGGCAGGCCGGGCCGCGACCTGCCGCCGGGCCTGCCGCTGCTCATCCTGGTCGGCGGTGACGACATCGTGGGCGGGGAGCGCAGCGCTCGCAGGCTGGTTCGGGCCTATTCCGGGCGGTCGGGACTTCGGGACATCCGGGTCATCACCTACCCCGGTGCCCGCCACGAGGTGTTCAACGAGACGAACCGTGAGGATGTCTTCGACGACCTGATCGGGTGGCTGGCCAAACGTTTTGCCGTGCGCGCCGATTAGGCTGGCGTCATGCACGGTGAATATAAAGTTCCAGGCGGCAAGCTCGTCGTCGTCGATCTCGATGTCGTTGACAACACGATCGTCGACTTCCGGCTGGCCGGTGATTTCTTCCTCGAGCCCGACAGTGCGCTCGGCGACATCAACGCGGCCGTGAACGGCCTGTCCGCCGACAGCGACGCGGTCAGCATCGCCGCCGCAGTGCGCGCCGCGCTCCCGGCCCATGCCACGCTGCTCGGGTTCTCGCCCGAATCGGTGGCGGTGGCCATCCGTCGCTCCCTCGCCCAGGCCAGCGGCTGGCGCGACTACGAGTGGCAGCTGATCCACACCAAGGCTGTCGCTCCCGTCATGCAGATGGCGCTTGACGAGGTGCTCGCGATCGAGGTTGGCGAGGGGCGCCGCAACCCCACGATGCGGATCTGGGAATGGACGGAGCCGGCCGTCGTCATCGGCAGCTTCCAGTCCCTGAAGAACGAGGTCGACCCGGTCCAGGCCGCCAAGCACGGCTTCACCGTCGTGCGCCGGATCAGCGGCGGCGGCGCCATGTTCATGGAAGCCGGCTCGGTCATCACCTACTCGATCTACGCACCGACCGACCTCGTTCAGGGCATGACGTTCGCTGACTCCTATGCATTCCTCGACGAGTGGGTGCTCACGGCGCTCAAATCCCTCGGCATCGACGCTTACTACCAGCCGCTGAACGACATCACGAGCCCCAAGGGCAAGATCGGCGGGGCCGCGCAGAAACGTCTCGGCAGCGGCGCCGTGCTGCACCACGTCACCATGAGCTACGACATGGACGGCGACAAGATGGTGCAGGTGCTCCGCATCGGCCGGGAGAAACTCAGCGACAAGGGCATCACGAGCGCCGCGAAGCGCGTCGACCCGCTGCGCAGCCAGACCGGCCTCAGCCGGGATGCGATCATCGACCGGATGAAGGCGACCTTCACCGGGCTCTATGGCGCCGTCGCCGGAGAGATCACCGAAGCGGAATATGCCAGGGCGACCGAGCTGGTAGAGACCAAGTTCGGCACCGAAGAGTGGATCGGGCGGGTTCCCTAGGCCACGGGGCCGTCAATGCGCGGGCTACCGTCCGCGCGTGAGCAGGTCCTGGTACTCGGCGTGCAGGTCGATCCAGCGCACAACGTAGGGGCACACCGGCACGACCGTGAGCGTGGTGCGGGTGCGAACATCGTCGAGCGCCTGCTCGACGAGGATGCCCGCCAGACCTTCGCCCCGGTGCGCCGGGTCCACCTCGACGTGGGTGAACAGCACATCCTGGCCGGCGACCTCGTAGTCGGCGAAGCCCACGGTGGTGCCGGCGAGCTCGAGCGTGTACCGGGCCAGGGCCGGTTCGTGACGGAATACGACCGAGTCGGATTCCCCGGTCGTTTCCGGGGATGCTGCATCTGGTGTCATCCCCTCAGCGTAGGCTGCCTGACACAATGAAGGAATGCCGATCGCGTGGTCTCCCTCCTCCCCCAGCCGTGTCGTCCACGCGAACAACCTCGAGGTTCTGCCGCAGCTGCCCGACGCGGCCTTCACGCTGATCTACCTGGACCCGCCGTTCAACACGGGGCGCAAGCAGAACCGGCAGACCACGACGTCGGTGCGCGCACCGGCGAGCCCGGTATCCGTCGCCCTGGGTGCGGACGCCGCGGGCATCATCACCGGCTTCAAGGGCCAGCGGTATGAGCGGATCAAGGGTGACCTGCTCGGCTACGACGACCAGTTCGAGGACTATTGGGCCTTCCTCGAGCCGCGCCTGATCGAGGCCTGGCGCCTCCTGTCCGATGACGGCACCCTCTACCTGCACCTCGACTACCGCGAGGCGCACTACGCCAAGGTGTTGCTCGACGCCCTCTTCGGCCGGGACTGCTTCCTGAACGAGCTGATCTGGGCCTACGATTACGGCGCGAAGTCGAAGAACCGCTGGCCGACCAAGCACGACACGATCCTGGTCTACGTGAAGAACCCGGCCCGGTACTACTTCGACTCGACCACGGTCGACCGTGAGCCCTATATGGCGCCCGGTCTGGTCACCCCCGAGAAGGTCGCGAAGGGCAAGCTGCCGACGGATGTCTGGTGGCACACGATCGTGTCGCCCACCGGCAAGGAAAAGACCGGTTATCCCACCCAGAAGCCCGTCGGCATCCTGCGCCGTATGATCCAGGCGTCCAGCCGCGAGGGGGACTGGGTGCTCGACTTCTTCGCCGGCAGCGGCACGACGGGTGCGGTTGCCGCGGCCCTCGGCCGCCGCTTCGTGCTGGTGGACCAGAACCCCGAGTCGATCCAGGTCATGCGCACGCGCTTCGCGCTACTGCCCGCGGTGGAGTTCCTGCCCGGCGGATTCGAGCCGGCCGTGCCCGAGCCGGCCGTGCCCGAGCCGGCCGCGCCGGAGCCGGCCCAGCCGGCGCTGTTCGATTTCGGCGCCGACCGGCCCGGGGCGAGGCTGGGAGCATGAGACTTCGCATTTTCACCGAACCGCAGCAGGGTGCCTCCTACGACGACATCCTCGCCGTGGCCCAGGCCACGGAGACGCTCGGCTTCGACGCGTTCTTCCGCTCCGACCACTACCTCGCGATGGGAGACACGGCTCCCGTGCTGCCGGGGCCGACGGATGCGTGGACCACCCTGGCGGGCCTCGCCCGGGAGACCCGGCGCATCCGCCTCGGCACTTTGGTCTCGTCGGTGACCTACCGTCCGCCGGGGATCCTCGCGATCCAGGTGGCGCAGGTCGACCAGATGTCGGGCGGGCGGGTCGAGCTCGGCCTCGGCACCGGCTGGTTCGAGCAGGAACACCTGGCCTACGGCATCCCGTTCCCGGCCAGGCGGTTCGGCATGCTCGAGGAGCAGCTGGAGATCGTGACCGGGCTCTGGGAGACCCCGGTCGGCGACCGCTACAGCTTCGCCGGCGAGCACTACACGCTCGTCGACTCGCCCGCCCTGCCCAAGCCCGTGCAGGCCCGCATCCCGGTGATCGTGGGCGGTGGCGGCGCCAGGCGTACCCCGGCCCTGGCTGCCCGCTTCGCCACCGAGTTCAACCTGCCGTTCCCGGATTTCGCGGATGTCCCGGCCAAGTTCGCCGGCGTGCGCGCTGCATGCGCGGCCATCGGTCGCGATCCCCGTGAGCTGGTGTACTCGGCGGCGCTGATCGCCGTCGCGGGCGCGAACGAGGCAGACTTCATTCGCCGGGCCGCGGCCGCGGGCCGGGAACCGGCCGAGCTGCGGGCGCACGGCGTGGCCGGCACGGCGTCCGAGGTCGTGGACCGCCTCGGCGCCCTCGCCCACGACGGGGTCGAGTGCGTCTACCTGCAGATCATGGACCTGTCCGACCTCGGCCACTTGGACTTCATCGCCCGCGAGGTCATGCCTCAGCTGGCCTGACCGCCCTGCCCGTCCTGCCGGTCCCGCCGGTATTGCCGGTGCGCGGGTGCTGCGCCGCTACGCTGCCGGCGCGCCACGCGCGCAACGGCGCAGCACCCGCACCGGGGAAGCCGCGCGTGTCACGCCGACTCGCGTAGTACCAAACGGGTCGGCATGAGGGTGCGGTGCGGCATGCTCTCGTCGGCGGCGAGCCGGCGCAGCAGAATGTCCGCCATCGCGTAGCCCATTTCCTCGGAGGGCTGGCTCACCGTAGTCAGCGGCACCGGGCCGCTCGTCGCGGCCGGGCTGTCGTCGAACCCGACGATGGCCACGTCGCCGGGCACAGAGCGGCCGAGCTCACGCAGCACATCCACCGCCCCGGTGGCCATCAGGTCGCTCGCCACGAAGAGGCCGTCGATGTCGGGGCACCGCTCCAGCAGCCGGCGGGTGGCTGCCGCGCCACCGGCGGCTGTGAAGTCGGCGAGTTCGACGGCATCCGCGGGCAGCCCGGCCCGCTCCAGCGTGCGCTCGAACCCGGTGAGGCGGTCGATGCCGGCCGGCATGTCCACCGCGCCGGCGATCGAGCCGATGCGGCGGCGCCCGATGTCGACGAGGTGCTGGGTGCCCGTCTCGGCACCCGCCGCGTTGTCGACGTCAACGAAGTAGGCGGCGAGGTTGTCCGCGTTCGACGGCCGGCCGCCGAAGACCACCGGCATGGTCTTGTCGAGTTCGGCCACGAAGTCGTCGCCGGTGTGGTGCGAGATGATGAGCGCTCCGTCGACGTTGCCCGAGCGCAGGTAGCGCAGAGTCTTGTGCCGTGGGTCGCTCGACGCAACGAGCAGGTTGAGCGTGTAATCACTTTGGTCGAGTCGGCGGGTGATGCCCTGCACGACCGCGGCGAAGTAGGGATCACCGAAGAACCGGGTCATATCCTCAGGCACGACCAGGGCCACGGCCTCGGTCTGCCGGCTCGCGAGCGAGCGGGCCGCCCGGTTCGGAACATAGTTGAGCTGGTTGATGGCGTCCGTCACCGAGGCGACGATCTCTGGGCTGACCCTGGTGGACCCGTTCACGACCCGGCTCACGGTGGCCCGGGAAACCCCGGCCACCTCGGCCACCATTTCCAGGGTGGGCTGCGAAGGACGGACCTGGCGCACACTCGTTATCATGACGCCATTATATTTTGCCCGCATCCCTCGCGGTTCCGGTTCAGGAGAGGGCGCGGTTGCGGATGATCTCGGCGTAAGAACGTCCGCTGTCCTTGACGGTGCGCTCCTGGGTCTCGTAATCGACCCGCACGATGCCGAAGCGCTTCTCGTAGCCCCAGGCCCACTCGTAGTTGTCCATCAGCGACCAGTAGAAGTAGCCCTTGACGTCGACTCCCTCATCGATCGCGTCAAGGATGGCGCCCAGGTGGTCGGTCAGGAATACGGTGCGCCGGGCATCCGGAACACTGCCGTCCGCGGCGACGACGTCGTCGAACGCCGCGCCGTTCTCGGTGACGTAGAGGCTCGTGCCGGTCGGGGCGGCGTAGTCGGTGTTCACGCGAACGAGCAGTTCGCGTAGCCCGTCGGGCTGCACCTCCCACTCCATGGCGGTCAGCGGCAGCCCCTGCGGGTGGTCGTAGACGCCGTCGGCCGCCGGGAACGGCGACCGGGTGGGGCGGTCGGTCGGGGCCTGGGCGAGCAACGGATGTTCGGCCGGGCGATCACTGACCAGGTCGCCGTGGTAATAGTTCACGCCGAGGGTGTCGATCGGCTGGTTGATCTGGGCCAGGTCTCCCTCGTGGATGAAATCGGTCAGCCCGTACTCGGCCACGTCCTGGAGCACATCCTCCGGGTAGAAGCCGCGGAAGACCGGGTCGAGGAAGATCCGGTTGAACTGCCCGTCGATGCGGCGCGCGGCATCCACGTCGCCCGCATGCGTCGGATCGACAGGCTTGGCGACGGTGAGGTTGAGCGTGATGCCGAGCTCGAGCTTCGAGTCGCGTTCGCGCAGCGCCTCGACGGCGAGGCCGTGCCCCAGGAGCAGGTGGTGTGCGGCGGCCAGGCCGTCCCGGGGGCTCTGGCGCCCGGGCGCGTGGGCGCCGGCGGTGTAGCTGAGGAAGGAGGAGCACCACGGCTCGTTGAGAGTGGTCCACACGCCCACGCGGTCGCCGAGGGTGTCGTGCACGGTGAGGGCGTAGTCCCGGAAGCGTGCGGCGGTGTCGCGGTTGGTCCAGCCACCCTTCTCCTCGAGGGCCTGCGGCAGGTCCCAGTGGTAGAGGGTCAGCCACGGCTTGATGCCGGCGCCGAGGAGCTCGTCGACCAGGCGGGAGTAGAAGTCCACGCCCTTCGGGTTGACCGGCCCGCCGTCGGGACGCACCCGGGCCCAGGAGGTGGAGAAGCGGTAGGTCTGCAGCCCCAGGTCCTTCATCAGGGCGACGTCGCCCTGATAGCGGTGGTAGTGGTCGCAGGCGACGTCGCCGTTGTCGGCCTTGAGGACAGCACCCGGCACGCGGCTGAACGTGTCCCAGATGGAATCCGTGCGGCCGTCCTCATGGGCGGCGCCCTCGATCTGGTAGGCGGCCGTCGCCGCCCCGAAGAGGAACTCGGGCGGGAAGGAACGAACGTGTGAGGTCATACCCATATTCTCGGTGATTGTTTCGAGTGTTCCGAACGAGGTCATCCCTTGACCGCGCCCTGCATGATTCCGGCCACGAGCTGCTTACCCAGGAAGATGAAGACCAGGATCAGCGGGATGATCGAGAGCACCACGCCGGCCAGCACGAGCGAGTAGTCGACGTAGAAGGCGGCCTGCAGCTGCTGCAGTGCAACCGGGAGGGTCGGGTTGCCGGGGCCGAGCACGATGAACGGCCAGAAGAAGTTGGTCCAGGTGCCGATGAACGTGAACAGGGCGAGCATCGCCGCGGCCGGGCGGGCGGCCGGGAGACCGATGTGCCAGAAGCTGCGGATCATCGACGCTCCGTCCATGCGCACCGCCTCGATCAGCTCGTCGGGCAGTGCGTCGCGCAGGTACTGGGTCATCCAGAACACGCCGAACGCGGTCACCATGGCGGGCGCGATGACGGCCCAGAGGCTGCCGGTCCAGCCGAGCCTTGACATGACGATGAACAGGGGCACGACGCCGAGCTGGGTCGGCACGGCCATGGTCGCGATCACGAAGATGAGCAGACCTTCCCGGCCGCGGAACTTCAGCTTGGCGAAGGCGTAGCCGGCGAGCGTCGAGAACATCACGACGCTGAGCGACACCACGGACGACACGATGATGCTGTTGCCGAGCGCCGTCCAGAACGGGATGCTGTCGATGACCGTGGCCGCGTTGGCGATGAAGTTACCGCCCGGGATCCACATCATCCCGTTCTGGTTCAGCGCGGAGGCATCCTGGCTGCCGATCAGGAACGACCACCAGATCGGGAAGGCCGAGCCGAGGATAACCGCGATCAGGATGCCGTAGACCCAGAGGGACGGCCGACGGTCGTGCCCGCCGATGATGGTCTTGCTCATGAGATGCCTTTCGCGCGGACGCGCAGCTTGCGGTCGCCGGTGCCCGCGATGCGACGGGTGATGAGGAAGTTGATGACAGCGATGAGGATGATGATCAGGAACAGGAGCCAGGCCACGGCGGACGCCCGGCCGAAGTTGCGCTGGTTCCAGCCGAGTTCGTAGATGTACAGGGTGAGCGTCTGCCACTGGCGACTGGCTCCGCCCTGGCCGACGTTGTCGAACATGCGTGCCTCGTCGAAGATCTGCAGCCCGCCGATCGTCGAGGTCAGGATGACGAAGATGATGATCGGTCGCAGCAGCGGCAGGGTGATCGACCCGAAGGTGCGCCAGCGGTTGGCGCCGTCGATGATGGCGGCCTCGTAGTAATCGCGCGGGACGGCCTGCATGGCGGCGAGGAAGATAAGGGCGTTGTAACCGGTCCAGCGGAAGTTCACCATTGTGGCGATGGCGAGGTGGCTGGGGATCACGTCGACGTGCCAGCGCACGGGCTCGAGGCCCAGGCTCATGATCGCGCTGTTGATCAAGCCGAACTTGTCGCCGAAGAGGTCGTTGAAGATGAGTGCGACGGCGACCGGGGCCACGACGTAGGGAAGGAGCACGCCCATGCGCCAGAAGGTCTTTCCGCGCAGGTTGAAGTCGAGCACGGCGGCGATGCCGAGCGCGACGATGATCTGGGGGATGCTCGAGAGCAGGAAGATGCTGAAGGTGTTGCGCAGGGAGTTCCAGAAGTATCCCTGGCTCAGCACCGTGACGAAGTTCTCCAGGCCGACGAAGTCGCCCTGGCCGCCGATGAGGTTCCAGTCGTGCACCGACACCCACGCCGTGTACAGCAGCGGGAAGAGGCCCATGACGGCGAAGACGAGGAAGAAGGGGGAGATGTAGAGGTAGGGCGAGAAGCGCACATCCCAGCGGCTCAGTGTGTGGCTGAGGGCGATGCGGCGGATGCTGCGGGCATTCACCTCGACAGCGGCAACGGTAGTCATGAAAGTCCTTCGGTGGTTGAGCTTGTCGAGGCCCGGGTGAGCCGGTCGAGACCGGGGTCGGGCCGGCCGGGACCAGGTGGTCTCGACAGGCCCGACCGGTGGGATGGTGCTGGTTAGCCGAGCGACTCGACGTCGGTGACCCACTGAGCCCACGACTCGTCAGCCGTCATGGTGCCGTCTTCGACGCGGGTGAGCGCCTGCTGCATGGCGTCGTTGATCGCGAAGTAGAACTCGCCCTTGTACGGGGTCACGTCGACAGCGGCGGCGCGGTTGGCAAGGATCTCACCGGTCGGCGCGTTGTTGAAGAACTCGTTCGTGGCGCCGAGGAGTTCGTCGCTCTCGAGGGCTTCGAGCTGGCTCGGAAACGTGCCCTTGGACGCGAACGCCTTGAGCTGCTGCTCCGGGGCGGTCAGCCAGGAAGCGAGCTTCTGGGCCTCGGCCTGGTTCTTGGATTGCTCGGGAACGGTCAGGTACGAGCCGCCCCAGTTGCCGCCGCCGCCGGGGAACGTGTCGGCGATGTCCCAGCCGGCGACGCCTTCAGCGTTGCCGGAGATCACGCCGAGCATCCAGCCCGGGCAGAGCATCGTGGCGAAGCCGTCGTTCTGGAAGCTGGCGGTCCAGTCGTCGCTCCACTGTCCGAGGTGCGCGGACAGCGTGCTGCTGGCCTCGAGCACGCTCGTGTAGGCCTTCTTCACCTCCGGGTTCCCGGTGGCGATGATGGTGCCGTCTTCTTCTTCATAGGCGTTGGGGATCTGGTTGACGACGCCCTGCCAGGTGGCTCCGGCAGAGTCGAACCACGGCACGTTCGTGCCGGCAGCAGCGAACTTCTCACCGGCTGCGTAGTAGCTCTCCCAGCTGGTGCCGAGGAGTGCGGCGACCTCGGCGCGGTCGGTCGGAAGACCGGCGGCGGCGAACAGGTCGGAGCGGTAGCAGACGGCTTCCGGACCGATGTCGGTGCCGTAGGCGATCAGGCGGCCGTCGGCATCCGTCGCGGCCTCGGTCTTCCAGTCGAGCCAGCGCTCGTCGACGTCGTCAGAGGCGAGGTCGATGAACTGGTCGGAGTATTGGAGCAGTTCCGGCAGCCAGTCGACCTCGATGGCCTCGATGTCGCTCAGGCCGCTGCCTGCGGCGAGACGGGTCGTGAGGTTGTCGCGGGCCTCGTTGGAGGTGGCAGCCTTCTTGTGCGTGATGGTGACGTTCGGGTTGGCCTTCTCGTACTCGGCGAACAGGTCGTCATAGCCGAATTCGTTGAACGTCGCGACGGTCAGTTTGACGTTTTCGTCGGTCGACTGCTCTCCGCCGGCGTTCGCTGAACAACCGGATAGAACCAGTGCGAAGGATGCTGCTCCGGCGACTGTTACTGCAAGTGTGGTGCGCGGGAAACGCTTCACGGTCACTCCCTTGTGTGCGTGCTGATGGGTGGATGCAAGGTCGCTCTCATTGTGCCGTGAGAGCGCTCTCACGTGGTGGTGCTTACGTTAGTGCGCGCATCGATGGTTTGTCAAGAGAGCGCTCTCTCCTGGCTCGGCGGTCAGAGTCCGTCTTGGTCCGGTACGGTCACCGTGAGGGAGCGCACCCGGCCGTCGCGGCGGAAGACGCTCGCGCTCACGTCGGCGTCGAGCGTGCCGCCGGGACCGGGCACCTGGGCGCCGTCGGCGAGGTGTGCGACCATCTCGAGCGGGCCGCCGCGGTGGAACACGACCGGGACCTGACAGAACGTGAACGCGAGCGTGTCCGCGGGCAGCTCGACGCTGTGCTGCTCGCCGAGGACATCCCGGTAGGCGAACGTGCCGGGAGCCGTGGTCCACTCGCCGGCCCGCAGCAGGGTGGGCCGCAAACGGATGCGACCGCCTTCGACCCGCAGGCCGAGCTCGCCCAGGCGGGTGAGCACCTCCTCTTTGACCTGCCCGGTCATCCCCGGCTGCCGGGCGCCCTGGCCGGCGGGCGTGTGCGAGTAAGGATCGGTGGGGAACGCACCGTAGGTGAGCGGATCCTTGCGGTAGCCGATGCCGGCACGCACGTCCTCGTACGCCGCCATCAGCCCCTGGATCGAAGTTTCATCCGCCTGCTCGGCGACGGCCCGGTCGAGTGTCTCCTGCACCGCGAGCAGCAGCTTCGCGACCATGTGCCAGTAGATGCTGCCGAGGCCCTCGTAGGCGAAGAACGAGCCGGAGCGCCCGGTGAATTCCGCATGCCGGAAGACTTCCTCGAAGATGGTGAGCAGTTCGGCCCGGTCCTGTTCCACGGCGCCCTGCAGCGTCGGGTCGGCGCTGAGCCGGTCGAGCGCATCCGAAACGCCCCTGGCGTTTCGGATGTGGGCGGCGAAGTGCAGGTCGCCCTGAACATCCCGCACAACTATGCTGCGGTCGCCGGCAGCGATGAGGCGCAGGGCGAGAGGGCAGTCGGCGGCCCGTGCCGCACTGAAGGTGTTGCGGGCGAGGAAGGACGAAAGGTCCTTGTCGGGATAGAGGATGTAGCTGTGCTGGTCGGCGCGGTACAGCCGGCTCGTGCGCAGGGCACCGAGCAGGTCCAGCGTCTCTTCCGGGCCGAGCAGGCCGGAGGAAAGGATGGCGACCTGGCCCTCGAGCATCTCCGCGAGCCGACGCACATCGGCCCCATCGTCCCCGAACTCCAGCACGTTGTAGGAGTGCACGAGCCCGTCGTCCCGCCGGTTGGCGTGCAGGCCGGACTCGATGAAGCGCCGAGCCAGATCGAGCAGCTCGGCGACGTCTCCCGCGGCGACCGTCGACCGCTCCCCATCGAACCCCGCGTAGACCCGCTCGCGATAGGAGGTCCCTGCCTCGCCCAGGCCGTCCATCACGGCCCGGCGGCGAGTGGAATCGAACCCGCCGGCCAGGCCGTCCGCATGCTCGAAGAGCACGTCGCGCACCGCGGTGAGCAGTCCGGCGAGCTCGCTCGAGAGCTCGACGTCGACCGTCAGGAGGTCCTGCACGAAGACGAGGTAGCGGCGCAGATAGGCGAGGGTGACCACCGACAGGCCACGGCCGACGAGCGCGTTGTTGGCGTCGTTCCATTCCGGGCGCTGGGTCGTCATCCAGATGCCGCCGTCCGGCACCAGATTGACGAGCTTGGCCAGCAGGAGCAGCAGCACCTTCTCGGCCAGCGTTACCCGCACGAGGTCGCCGTCGGCACCGTGCACGAGCCGACCGTCCGAGCCCTCCTCGGCGACCCGCCGCGTGATCGTGCGCTGCCGCTCGTCGTCGAAGGTGATGGTGTTGTACGGGTCCGTGAGGATGTCCGCATAGGCGGCGATCCGGTACGGCACGTCGGCGTGGGTGAAGGCCGCCCGGTTGATGAGCGCGTCGAGGCGCCCCGGGTGGAATCGGCGGGAGGTCTCGAGCAACTTGAGCAGGTAGATGATCTGGTGGTCGCTCCAGTAACCGATGTTGGCCCAGGGGTCTTCGGGCTCGGGGACCTCCCAGTCGATGCCCTCGCGAGAGATCCGGTACGGGTTGTAGCCGTCGGCGGTCGTGGCGTCAAGGAAGATCGTGACCATCGACTCCACGTATTCGGGGAATGACCAGGCCAGCGCCTCCCAGTTCTGGAAGATGTCCCGCCAGTTGCCTTGGTATTCCAGGCGACGGATGCCACTCTCGTCTTTCAGAACGATCCGGAACTGATTCCACGGCCGGCTCGGATCGCCGTGCCGGCGGCTGAACGTGAGCGGCAGGTATTCCGTGGCGAGGCGCCACAGGTCTACGTCGCCGTACTCCTGGGCGATGGCGATGAGTTCGTCGGAGCGCAGCCGCTCGGGCAGCGCCGCCAGCACGCCGGCGCAGCGCTGGGCGGTCGACTTACTCCGCTGAATGATGAACGCCCGCACGTCGCTCAACTCCACCGTGTAGCCCTCGGCCGGAACGCCGCCGCGCATCGTGTTGAAAAGCACGTTGGCGGTGTGGTGGATGGTCGCGAGCTCGTCGCCGCTGTGCTGGGCGGCGTCGGTGGCCGCGAGGATCGTCTCCAGGTCGGACCGGGTGCCGACGATGTCGGCCGCGAGCTCCTCGGCGAGCCCGGCAGGATCTCGCAGCTTCTCGCGCAGGGCGACGACATCGGCCGCGTCCTGGTTGACGTCGGCGACGATCTGCCAGCGCTGCGTGCTTCCGGGGGCCAGCGTGATCCGCGCGTGCACGAGGTAAGCGCCGCGCTGGCCGCGGACATCCGTCTCGGCGGTGATGCCCCGGCCCCGGGCGAAGGCAGCCACCTGGCTGATCGAGAGCAGGTGCTCGGCGTTGCCCAGCCCTACCTGCCAGGCCACGTTGGCCTGCAGCGACTCGCTGGGCTCGGCGAGGTCGGAGAGCGTCGCGTTCAGCGTCAGCAGCCCGAGGCCCGTCGAAGAGTCGAGTTCGGCCCGCTTGTAGGCGTCCAGCAGCACGCTCAGCTCGTTCTGCGTCTTCTTGAGGGCTCCGGCGGGAAGGATGTTCACCAGGCCGTCGAGGAGGTCGACGTCGAGCGTTTCGCCGAGCTGCTCGCCGGTGAGCTTCTGGTCGGTGAGCGAGGTCAGGGCGCAGCTGCGCACGACGCCGAAGCGGGCACTCGTCTGCCAGGTCACGCGCAGGCGCAGGCCGAGATCCGGGCGGGTCTCCTCGAAGACCAGGGTCGTGCCGAGGGCGTCCTTGTACAGCGTGCGCTGCACGGCCTGATCGCCGGGACGCACCTCCGCGAACGGCTGCCAGTGAATCCCGGTCCCGTCGGGGCGTCGAACGAGCAGCACGCTGAGCCCACCGGTTCGGCCGCCGCTCTCGGTGACCTTGTCGTCGGTGTAATACGGGAACAGGGCCCGATCGGCGTCGACCCGTCCTGCCGTCAGGCCGCCCGTGCTCGAGATGAAGAGCCAGACGTTGCTCGCGCCGACAAGGGTCATGAAGAACGGCGGCATCTGGTCGTAGGCCTCGATCCGGTAGAACCGGCGCCCGTCCAGATCGACCGGTCCGCCCCGGACGGTGCCCTCCGCAGGGTCAGTGCCATCTGCGGGGTCGAACGGGATCTCGCCCCGGCCGATGGGCTGAATGATGGTCTCGAGGGGCATGCGATCCTCCATTGGATTCACTCCGGCGGATGTTCCGGCCGGCGAGTGCTCCACCATCTCACTGATGAGAGCGCTCTCACAGACTGCCAGACATCTACCGCGCATTCAAGCGCCGGCCCCCCGCGGTGTTGTGCGGAGGGCCGGCGCTGGGTCGGCTGAAGGTGCACCGGGTCGACCGGCGGGGGCCCGCCTGGCGGCCGAAGCCTTAGGCGAACGCGGCTACGGCAACAGCGACGGGTTCGTCGCCGGAGACCAGGTGCAGCACCCGGCGCTCGGCGGCGCCGGTCTCGATGAGTGCGGCCAGCACGGCCGCGACGTCCGCGCGGGGCACAGTCGCGCGATCTTCCGGCAGGCCGGGGCCGGCCGGGTTCAGGCGCACCAGTCCGGTTCCTGCGTCGTCGACGAGGCCGCCGGGGCGAACGATCGTCCAAGCCAGGGGCCGAGCGATCAGGTCTTCCTCGGCCGCCAGTTTGGCCTGCAGGTAGCCCAGGAAGTCCGCCGGTACATCCGCCGGGGTCTGACCGTCCCGCACCTTCTCGGTGCCGGTCGACGAGATCTGGATGAAGCGCACCACGCCGGCGGACTCAGCCGCGTCGGCCAGTCGCACGGAGCCGCCGAAGTCGACGGCCTGACGGCGCTCCTCGCTGCCGTCGGCTCCGGCGCCCGCGGCGAACACCGCGACGTCGGCACCGGCCAAGAGGTGCGCCGCCTCGGCCGATGAGGTCTTTTCGAGGTCGAACACCACCGGAACGGCTCCGTCAGCGACGAGGTCCGCCCTCTGTTCCTCCGTGCGGATCAGCCCGAGGACCTCGTGGCCGTTCTTCGTGAGCTCCCGCGTGAGCTGCCGGGCGATTTTTCCATGTCCACCTGCAATAACAATGCGCATTACCAATACAACGCCCCGACGGTCCCCACAATTCCCCAACGCCCGGACCGGGCCATCCGTGACTGCGCGCCCTGTGCGCATTCGACGGAGATTTTGCCACAAAGTGACGATTTGAGGCCTAAATGGGGCGGTAGGAGCAAAATCTCCGTCGAATTCGTTCGGGTGCTAGCGGGGCTGGGTGCGGGCCTCGCGCTCGAACTCGTCGACGTCGATCCCCGGCTCGACCAGGGCGCCCATCCTGTCGGCGGCCCGCTGCGCGTCCCGGGTCAGCTCGGCCTGCGCGGTCAGCTCGGCCGCGTTCTCGTCCGCGGCCTCCTGCAGGGCGGAGGTGTTGCGCAGCGGCGGCGCCGTGAGGAAGAAGCTCAGTACGAATGCGACCAGCACGACGGCCAGGCTCACCCAGAAGACGGTGACGGATGCGTCGTTGAAGCCGACGAGGAACGGCTCTGCGAGCCGCGGGTCGGCCGTGTTGAGGAACGAGGTGTCGCCGTCGAGGGCGCCGCCCACGCTGCCCGGGTTGGCCAACAGGGCCAGGATGCCGGTGTTCGCCGGGTCGGCCTGCACGGCCGGGTCCGTTGCAGCGTCCCTGACCCCGGAGACGATGGTCGGGTTGTCGAAGGCCGCGCCGATCGTGTCGGGGATGCGGGTGAACAGCACCGAAAAGAGCACGGCGGTGCCGAGCGTGCCGCCGATCTGGCGGAAAAACGTCGCGGCGGATGTGGCCACGCCGATATCCCGAGGGCCGACCGAATTCTGGCTGGCGATGGTGAGCGTCTGCATCAGCTGGCCGAGGCCGAGGCCGATCAGGAGCATCCCGGCCATCATGAATCCGACCGGCTTGTCGGCGGTGGCGAATGTGAAGAGCAGGAAGCCTGCCGACATGAAGGCAGTGCCGATGGTGGGGAAAACCTTGTAGCGGCCGGTACGGGCGATCAGCTGGCCGCTCACAATGGAGGAGATCATCAGGCCTGCGATCATCGGCAGCATCAGGAAGCCGCTCTCCGTCGGGGTGGCCCCGTTCACGAGCTGCAGGTAGAGCGGCACCGTCATCATGGCGCCGAACATGCCGAAGCCGACGAAGACGCCCAGGATGGTCGCCATCCTGAACGTGGACGAACGGAACAGTTTCAGCGGGATGAGCGCGTCGTCGCCCATCAGCCGCTCGGCGAGGATGAAGGCCGCGATGCTGAAGAGTCCGATCACGTAGCAGGCGATCGAGGGGATCGAACCCCAGCCCCAGGTGCGGCCCTGCTCGGCCACGAGCAGCAGCGGCGCGGCTGCAAGGATCACGGTCACCGCTCCCCACCAGTCGATGCGAACGGGCCGGGCGAAGTGGGGAACGTGTAGAAACTTCAGCACGATTGCGAGGGCGATGATGCCGATCGGGAGGTTGATCAGGAAGACCCACCGCCAGCCCGTGATTCCGAGGATCGTGTCCGAGCCCGACAGGACGCCGCCGATGAGCGGGCCGATCACGCTGGAGACCCCGAAGACGGCCAGGAAGTACCCCTGGTATTTCGCCCGCTCCCGGGGTGCCAGCATGTCGCCCATGATCGTCAGGGGGAGAGCCATCAGGCCGCCGGCGCCGAGCCCCTGGATGGCCCGGAAGATCGCGAGCTCGTACATCGAGTTCGCCAGGCCGGCCAGGAGCGAGCCGATGAGGAAGATTGTGATCGCGATCAGGAACAGCGGGCGGCGCCCGAAAATGTCGCTGAGTTTGCCGTAGATCGGCGTGCTGATGCACGACACGATCAGGTAGGCGGTCGTCACCCAGGCCTGCAGCGCCATGCCGTCGAGGTCGTCGGCGATGGTGCGCATCGATGTTCCGACAATGGTCTGATCGAGGGCGGAGAGGAACATTCCGGCCATCAGTCCGAAGATGACGAAGAGAATCTGCCGGTGGGACATCAGCGGCGGGGCGGCGAGAGCGGGAGAAGTTTGCATTGTGCGCAAAGTTACACGATGGGCAAACAATCTTCAAGCGCCTGCGGGCCGTCGGAGGCTGGGGGAACCCGCTCCGGTCTATGCTCAGCATCGTGTGGGCAGATCGGGCAGTGGGGGTCGCGCATCCGTTACGGCGGAGGCGTATCGTCGTGCTGTCCATCGCCATCTCTGTACTCGCCGCCGGTGCGGTGGCGGCCGGAGCCCTGACCGGGGAAACCGCGCCGCCCGTCGTCGGTTCCGCCGTCGCTCCGACGCTGATTGCCCGTGTCGAACCGAGCGCCACCCCCACCCCGCCTCGTTCCGCCCCGACAGGTTCCCCGGAGCCGGCCGTGATGCCTACCTTTGACCGTTCCGCGCGCTCACTCGACGACCCGGCCAGCCTCTGGGTCGTCGTTGACAAGACCCGCCCGCTGAACCCCACCGACTACGCTCCGACCGACCTCGTCGACGTCCCGGTGGCTCACGTCTGGAGCCCGCAACTTCGCCGGGAGGCGTCGGACGCAACCGTGGCCCTGTTCTCCGCGTTCGAGGCGGAGACCGGGCTGAAGCTGCAGTCCCACAGCGCCTACCGGAGCTTCGCGGCCCAGGTGATGGTCTACGACGCGGATGTCGCCGCGAACGGACAGGCGTTCGCCGACACCAGCACGGCCCGGCCGGGAAACAGCGAGCACCAGACCGGTCTGGCCATCGACATCAGCGCACTGCCCCGGATCTGTTCGCTGGATGCCTGCTTCGGCGACACCCCACAGGGGCAGTGGCTTGCCGGGAATGCCTGGCGTTTCGGGTTCCTGCTGCGCTACCCGGCCGACAAGGTGGCCATCACCGGCTACGGCTACGAGCCCTGGCACTTCCGCTACATCGGAACGGAACTGGCCACGGAGATGCACGCCACCGGAACCGCCACCCTCGAGGAATTCTTCGGGCTCCCGGCGGCTCCCGGCTACCACTGATCTCGTTCCCCAATCCCGTTTCCTGATCGGCGCAGGGCCGGTGTGTCGTCCACCCGGGCATTTCCCGGATAAGTGTGATTGTCTGGGAACCGTCCCCCGAACAGGGCGTGTCTGCCACACACCCCGGTGGCACCCCGAACGAAGAGAGAAATCTGTGGTTCTGACCCGACGCTTCCGCATCGTCGCTGCCGTCCTCGTTCTGGGCGGTCTCGTGGCCGGAACGGCCGCCGTGGCCGGGATGACTGGGGATGAACCCGTCGTCTCGGCGACTCCGACCCCGGCTGCTGACTCCACGCAAACGGCGCCGAAGGCCGATGCGGCCGCGTCTGACGCGACGGCTGCAGATCGGGTCGCCCCCGCGGAGGCCGCAGAGCCGGTTCCCATCGACGCCCAGGTGCAGGCGCAGGTGAGTTACATGCTCGCCCACTGGACCGACTACAACACGGATGGCTACGGCGTCATCACCGACAACGACTGCGTCAATTTCACCAGCCAATCCCTGATTGAGCGGGGCTGGACCATGGACGACCAGTGGTACGCAGAGGGAATCGGCTCCGACTTCGACACCTCGTCACCGTGGATCAGCTCAACCGCGTTCCGGGACTACGTCGCGCAGTCCGGCCGCGCCACCGCCCTCACGGATGACCAGCGCGACCAGGTCAAGCTCGGCGACGTCGCCCAGTTCGACTGGGACAACTCCGGGGACCGCGACCACACCGGGGTCGTCACCCGGATCGAGGGGTCGGGCGACGACATCCAAATCTACTATGCCGGCCACACCGACGACACCGACTTCCGGTCGGTCGACTACGCGATCACCGAGAAGCACCCGGGCGCCACGGCGTACTACTGGAGCATTCCCTAGGTACCGAAGCACTCCCTACTGCTGATCTCCGGTCCCGACAGGCTCGACCGCCGCGGTGGTCAAGCCGGTCCGGACCAGACGCGTCAGGCGATGGCGCCGTCAACGATGGCCTTGGCCTCGATCTGAACCTGCTTCAGGTGTTCCGGGCCAGTGAAGGACTCGGCGTAGATCTTGTAAACGTCCTCGGTGCCACTCGGCCGGGCCGCGAACCAGGCGTTCTCGGTGACGACCTTGACGCCGCCGATTGCCGCACCGTTGCCGGGAGCGTGACTCAGCTTGGCGATGATCTTCTCGCCGGCGAGTTCGGTGGCCGTGATGGCGGCTCCGTCGAGCTTGGACAGCTGCGCCTTCTGGGCGGGCGTCGCGGCCGCGTCCACGCGAGCGTAGGCCGGGTCGCCGAAGTGCTCGGCCAGCTCGGCGTAGCGTTGGCTGGGCGTCTTGCCGGTCACGGCGAGAATCTCCGAGGCGAGCAGGGCCAGCAGGATGCCGTCTTTATCGGTGGTCCAGACGGTTCCGTCAAAGCGCACGAAGCTGGCGCCGGCGCTCTCCTCGCCGCCGAAGGCGACCGAGCCGTCGATCAGGCCCGGAACGAACCACTTGAATCCGACCGGCACCTCCCAGAGGTCGCGGCCGAGGAAACCCGCGACGCGGTCGATCATGGTGGAGGAGACGAGCGTCTTGCCGATCGCGGCATCCGCCCGCCAGCCTTCGCGGTGGCTGTACAGGTAGTCGATGGCCACGGCCAGGAAGTGGTTCGGGTTCATCAGCCCGCCGTCGGGGGTGACGATACCGTGCCGGTCGGCGTCGGCGTCGTTGCCGGTGACGATGTCGAACTCGTCCTTGTGGGCGGCGACGGATGCCATCACGGACGGGCTCGACGGATCCATCCGGATCTTGCCGTCCCAGTCCAGGGTCATGAAGCGCCAGGTGGGGTCGACGTGGGGGTTGATCACGGTCAGGTTGAGCTCGTAGCGGTCGCGAATCGCACCCCAGTAGCCCACGCTCGCGCCGCCGAGCGGGTCGGCTCCGATACGAATGCCGCTGGCCTTGATGGCGGCCATGTCGATGATGTTCTCAAGGTCATTCACGTACCCACCGCGGAAGTCGTAGGTCTCGACCGCGCTGGGCTCGCTTTTTTTGACATCATTGAGCCCGGCGGCGATGAGTTCGTTGGCCCGGGCGGCGATCCACGAGGTGGCGTCGCTGTCGGCCGGTCCGCCGTGCGGTGGGTTGTATTTGAAGCCGCCGTCGGAGGGCGGGTTGTGGCTCGGGGTGACCACGATCCCATCGGCCTCGTCGCTGTTCCCGGCCCGGTTGTAGGCCAGGATCGCGTGCGAGAGGGCCGGAGTAGGCACATAGTCGTCGAACTCGTCGACCAGCACGCGCACGCCGTTCGCGACGAGCACTTCGAGGGCGGTCGTATAGGCTGGCGCGCTCAGGGCGTGCGGGTCGGTGCCGATGAAGAGCGGCCCGGTGATGCCCTGCATGGCGCGGAATTCAACGATCGCCTGCGTGGTCGCGATGATGTGGTCTTCATTGAAGGCCGTGTTGAGGGAGCTCCCTCGGTGACCGGAGGTGCCGAAGGCCACTCGCTGGCCTGGCACCGTGACATCCGGTTTCAGGTCGTAGTACGCCTTCACCAGCGCTTCGACATCGACAAGGTCAGATTCCAGGGCCGCTGTGCCCGCGCGTTCGTTCATGGTGTCCAGTCTTGCACTGCAACTAGGCTGATCTGCATGTCCGAGTCGCGCAATGTCAGCTACAGCTTCCTTGGGCCGACGGGCACCTTCACCGAGGCAGCCCTCACCCAGGTCGTCGAAGCCCAGGGCAAGCCGTGGCGGGCCGTGAACAATGTCGGCGAGGCGTTCGACGACGTCGTGTCCGGCCGTAGTGTGGCCGCGATGATCGCGATCGAGAACTCCGTCGACGGTGGCGTGTCCGCCACGCAGGATGCCCTCGCGAGCGTGCCCGACCTGCGCATCATCGGCGAGTACCTGGTTCCGGTGAACTTCGTCCTGGTGGCTCGCCCGGGCACCGCGCTGGCCGATGTGAAGATCGTCAACGCGCATCCGGTCGCCTATGCGCAGTGCCGCCGCTGGCTGGAATCCAATCTGCCGCACCACGGCCACCTTCCGGCGTCGAGCAACGTGGCCGCCGCCGCGTCGCTGGTCGAATCAGGGCAGGCGGATGCTGCCATCGCCCCGCCCGGCATCGAGAAGCACCACGATGTGGTCGTGCTCGCCCGCAGTATCGGCGACAACGCCAACGCGGTCACCCGCTTCGTGCTCGTCAGCCGAACCACCACCGTGCCGCCCCGCACTGGCGCCGACAAGACCAGCCTGATCGTGGAGCTGCCCGAAGACCGCTCAGGCGCCCTGCTCGAGATGCTCGAGCAGTTCGCCACCCGGGGCGTCAACCTCAGCCTGATCCAGTCGCGCCCCATCGGCGACGCCCTGGGGCGCTACCGGTTCGTGATCGATGCCGACGGTCATATCCACGACGAACGCGTGGCCGACGCGCTGCTCGGCCTGCGCCGGTTCAGCCCCCAGGTGATCTTCCTCGGCTCGTACCCGCGGGCCGACAAGCAGCCGATCGAGTTCACCTCGCGCTACAACGACAACGTTTTCATCGGTGCGCGCGCCTGGCTGCGCGGCCTGCTCGGCGAGCCCGCGGTCTGACGGTCCCACCAGCCCTGCCCAGCCCAGCCCAGCCCAGCCCAGCCCAGTCCAGCCCGGCCCGGCCCTCAGGCCGCGACGGGAACCCGCAGGACGAGGGCGGCAGGGTCGGTGCGCAGGGACACCGAGCGCACCGGGCCGAGCGCGTCGCCGTCCACCTCGAACTCCTGCGCCTCGACCAGCACGATCCGGATATCGGCGGCGTGCAGCGTCGTCAGCACCCGTGCAGTGGTCGATTCGGTTCGCTCGATGATGCGACGCCCGGCCGCCGAGCGGCGCAGAACGCCGTTCTCCCACGTCACCCGGCGCCAGATTGTGAGCCAGCCGAGCACACCCTTGGGCTGCAGCATGGCGATGTCGAGGATGCCGTCGTCGAGGCGGGCATCCGGCAGAATCTGGATATTTCCCGGCAGCAGGCCGCAATTGCCGATCAGGATGGTGCTCACGTGCGCCGGCCGGTGCGGGCGCCCGTTCAGGCTGTACCGGATCTGGAACGGCTTGACCCGGGGGAGCACGCGCGCCACGGCGTCGACGTAGGCCAGCCAGCCCACCGCCCGCTTCAGTTCGGGCCGCGTGCTCACGACCATCTGGGCGTCGATGCCGATGCCCGCCATCACGAGGAAGACGTGGTCGGCCAGGGCGCCGTCGTCGGTGCGCACGGATGCCACACCCACGTCGATCGGCTTGTTTCCGCCCGTGAAGGCAACCATGGTGGCCTCGTCAAGGTTCGACAGCGGCAGGCCCAGGTTGCGGGCCAGCAGATTGCCGGTGCCGAGGGGCACGATGGCCAGGGGCACACCGGAGCCACGGAGCACGTCGGCGATCGCGCGAATCGTGCCGTCGCCGCCCGCCACGAGCACCAGGGACGCACCCTTCGCCAGGGCGAGCCGGGCGGCTTGCCTGCCGGCGTCGTCCGCGGCGGTCGGGAGCCAGAGCGAGCCGGCCCAGTCCGACGCGGTCTCCGCGCGGGCCACGCTCGCCCGCAGGCGGTCCAGGTCGACTTTGGTGGGGTTGTAGACGATTGCCGCCCGCCGAACAACTGTCGGTTGATCGGGAGTATCCACGCGGTAAGGCTAGCAAGGTGCCGGACCATGCGCTTGTAGACTGATTCGGTGATTGATCCTGTGCTGCTGCGAGAGAATCCTGACCTCATCAAGCGTTCGCAGAAAGCGCGCGGTGCGTCGGTCGAGGCGGTCGACGACGCGCTCGCCGCCGACGCGGAGCGTCGCGCCACTATCCGGGCGTTCGAGGCGCTGCGTGCCGCCCAGAACCAGTTCGGCAAGCAAGTGGCCTCCGCGCCTCCCGCGGAGAAGAAGGCCCTCGTCGCCCAGGCACAGAGCCTCGCTGCCGACGTCAAGTCCGCCGCGGCCGCCTCGAGCGAGGCCGAGGCGCTGTTCACCGCGGTCGTGCGCACCCTCGCGAACCCCGTCATCGACGGCGTACCGGCCGGCGGTGAAGAGAACTTCGTCACCCTCCGCACCCATGGCGCCGTGCCCGCCTTCGACTTCGAGCCGCGCGACCACCTCGAGCTGGGCGAACTGCTCGGTGCCATCGACATGGCCCGAGGGGCCAAAGTGTCCGGCGCCCGGTTCTACTTCCTGCGCGGCATCGGCGCCCGCCTCGAGATCGCGCTGATGAACATGGCGCTCGACCGGGCGCTGGCGGCCGGCTTCATCCCCCTGATCACGCCCACCCTGGTGCGGCCCGAGATCATGGACGGCACCGGGTTCCTCGGCGAGCACGCCGACGAGGTCTACTTCCTCCCCGCCGACGATCTCTACCTCACCGGCACCAGCGAGGTCGCGCTCGCCGGCTACCACTCGGACGAGATCCTGGACCTGTCCGGCGGACCGCTCCGCTACGCCGGCTGGTCCACCTGCTATCGGCGCGAGGCCGGTTCGGGCGGCAAGGACACCCGCGGCATCATCCGGGTGCACCAGTTCAACAAGCTGGAGATGTTCACCTACGTGCTGCCGGAGAATGCCGAGGCCGAGCACGACCGCCTCGTCGCCCTGCAGGAGGACATGCTTCAGGCGCTCGGCCTCAGCTACCGCGTCATCGACGTGGCCGCCGGCGACCTCGGCTCCAGCGCCGCCCGCAAGTTCGACATCGAGGCGTGGGTCCCCACCCAGAACGCCTACCGCGAACTGACCAGCACGAGCAACTGCACGACCTACCAGGCGCGCCGGCTCGATATCCGTTACCGCACCGAGTCGGGCAAGACCACGCCGGTCGCAACCCTCAACGGCACCCTGGCGACGACCCGCTGGATTGTGGCCCTGCTCGAAACGCACCAACAAGCGGATGGCTCGGTACTCATCCCCGAGGCGCTGCGCCCCTGGCTGGGCGGCCTCGACGTCATTCGGCCGGTGGGCGCATGACGACGCCGACGGATGCCCCCTGGCTGGTGGCCCTCGACATCGACGGCACCACCATGCACGAGAATGGCACGATCAGCGACGGCGTCCTCGACCAGGTGCGGCGGCTCGCCGCGGCCGGTCATGAGGTCATGCTCGCCACCGGGCGCTCGTCCGCCACCACGCTCCCCGTGCTCGAGCGCCTGGACATCACCCCGCGCTTCGTGGTCTGCTCGAACGGTGCGATCACCCTGCACCGCGACCCGGCTTCCCCCACCGGGTACCGGCGCGAATGGGTCGAGACCTTCGATCCGACCGATGTGTTGATGCAGATCCGCTCGCACCTGGTCGGTGCCAGGTACGCCGTCGAAGACGAGCGCGGCTTCTACCGCTACACGGAGCCGTTCCCGGATGCCACGATCGGGCTGGATAGCGAGCACGTCGAGTTCGACGATCTGCTGCGCCAGGACGCCACCCGGGTGGTCGTCATCTCGCCTGACCACGACATGGAGGATTTTCTTCAGATCGTCGACCGGATGGGGCTGAACCGGGTGAGCTACGCGATCGGCTGGACTGCCTGGCTCGATATCGCCCCCGACGGCGTGAACAAGGCCACCGCCATGGAGCGGGTGCGCGCCGAGTTCGGGATTCCGCGGAGCCGCGTGATGGCCGTCGGCGACGGGCGCAACGACATCGAGATGCTGCAGTGGGCGTCGGTCCAGGGTCGGGGAGTGGCCATGGGGCAGGCTCCGCACGAGGTGCTCGCGGCGGCCGGCGAGATCACCGGCGCCGTTCACGAAGATGGGCTCGCGCTCGTTCTGAGCAGCCTGTAGGCGGTGCCCAGCCCGCTGCCAGCATCCTCTGGCACTGTGGTGAGCCTGCAAGCGGCTAGAATCGGTCGGTATTCGTTAGTCCGCGACCGCGTGTTATACCAGCGCCGCGGGCAGCGAACCGGGAGGGCTGTCCGAGCGGCCGATGGAGCCAGTCTTGAAAACTGGTGGGCAGAGATGTCTCGTGGGTTCGAATCCCACGCCCTCCGCACCTCGATTCTGCACGACCTGCACAAACGAAGGGACCTGAGTGAGCGACGAATTACGCCCCCGCTCGACACGATCGAAGAAGCTCAGTACCATCGCCCGCCATGGCCGGCTGCGCCGCTCCAACCCGTTCGTGACCGTGGCCAAGGTGCTCGCCGCGTCACTGGCCGTGCTGCTCGTGAGTGGTGCATCCGTCGCCGCGATCGCGACCTACGATGTCGCGTCGAGTGTGCAGGAGAGCGTGCCCCTGGCCAACGAGACCGAGGGTCCCGCCCCCAAGATCGATGCGATCCCGGGCGGCGTGAACCTGCTGGTGGTCGGCAGTGACAGCCGAAAGGGTCAGGATGCCTCCTTCGGGCCGGAGGATTCCACCGGCGACCTCAACGATGTCACCATGCTGCTGCACATCTCCGAAGACCACACCAACGCCTCCGTGATCAGCTTCCCCCGGGACATGTATGTTCCCATCCCCGAGTGCCCGGACCCTGCCGGCGGCACCTTCGACGCGATGAGCAGCCAGAAAATCAACACCACGCTCACCTACGGTGGCCTGGCTTGCACCGTGCTCACGGTCGAGAAGCTCACCGGTTTGAGCATCCCCTACGCGGCAGAGGTGCAGTTCGACGGCGTCATGGCCATGTCGACGGCCGTCGGCGGCGTGCCGGTCTGTGTCGCCGAAGACATCGAAGACGAGTACACGAACACCTACCTTCCGGCCGGAATGCACACGCTCGAGGGTCTGGAGGCGCTGCAGTTCCTGCGCACCCGCCACGGCGTCGGCGACGGCAGCGACCTGACGCGGATCAGCAACCAGCAGGTGTTCCTGTCCTCCCTCGTACGAACCGTGAAGAGTGCGTCCACACTCTCCGATCCCGTCAAGGTGTACTCGCTGGCCAAGGCCGTCACGGCCAACATGAACCTGTCCACGAGTCTCAACGACGTCTCCACCCTGGCGTCGATCGCCGTGGCCCTGAAGGACATCGACCTCAGCAAGGTGGTCTTCGTGCAGGCCCCGACCGGCAATGTTGACGGCGGCGTGGAACCCATCCAGCCGGACTTCGACGACCTGTTCACCGCCGTCGAAGATGACGACTCGCTCCAACTGGCCGGAGACCCGGCTGCGGAGGACCCGGCTGCGATCCCGGATCCCGATGCCACGACCGATCCGGCCGCACCGGTCCCGGATCCGGCCGCGACGCCCCCGACCGCAGTGCTTTCCGATTCAGTCCAGGGCCAGACCGCCGGAGACGTCACCTGCTCTGCAGGCCGGTCGCTCGAGGACCAGTAGTCTCCGGGCGGCGCCCGCAGTCCTCGGTTCGTGCGGATGCCGTCAGTACCGTTATGCTTGCCTACGTGGGTTTGCGCTGCAGACCCCAAGGAGACGTCGCATAGTACGGCTTAGTGCACCACCCTGCTAAGGTGGAGTACCCTTCACGGGGTACCGTGGGTTCAAATCCCACCGTCTCCGCGCTTCTCGTTCCTCCGCATCCCGGTTTTTCTCACTTGGTGCGGGGGTTTTTCTGTCCCGGAACGCACCTGTGACTCGATTCCGGAGGCTCTAACCAACGTCCGTGTCTGAGCCATTTGGTGACCCGATCCCGAAAAATCACGCCAACGTTGGTTGAGCCTGTCGAGCCCCCAACCGGTCCCCTCCCCCAGGCCGCCAGGTGCGGGTGGGGTCGTAGCAGTAGGGTGCCCTGACTTCGGGTGTGCCGCGGATCATGCGGATGTTCCAGCCGGAGGTGTCGATGCTGTGGTGGTGGTACCAACACAGCAGGACCCCGTTGGTGATCTCGGTTTTTCCGCCGCGGTACCAGGGGGTGACGTGGTGTACTTCGCACCAGGCGGCGGGCACGGTGCACCCCGGAATGGTGCAGCCGCCGTCGCGGGCGGCGATGGCGCGGCGTTGGGCCCGGTTGAAGAAACGATTCTCGGTGCTGAGGCTGAGGACCTCGTTGTGCGGCCCGAACCGGATCTCCTGAAATCCGCCGGCGCAGAGCGCCTGCTTCACACTTGTCAGCGAGATCGGCGCTTCGACGCCGTCGATCCAACCCACCCCATGGTCGGCGGTCAGGTCGGCCTGGTTGACGTGGATCATGACGGTGGGGGCGGCGCCGCCCATGGTCGGGGTCCCCGGGTCACGGGTGGCGGCTTCGAACACACCACGGAGGATGTCGGCGCGTTTCTGACCGCCGTTACGGTCGTCGCTGAGGGCCGCGGCCTCCGCCCCCGGGATCAGCTGCCCGGCCGCCATGCGCGCTTGTTCTTCTTCG
>NZ_PJJS01000036.1 GCF_002929845.1 Cryobacterium sp. M96 | reverse complement strand
CTGGGCCGGGCTGCGTGCGGCTGGGTGCGGCTGGGCCGGGCGCCGCGCGGCCGGGCTGCGCTCGGCTCGGGCTCGAAGAGTAGGCTCAGCCGGATGAGCCTCGCCGCCGCCCAATTCGTTTCCAGCACCACCCTCGGAACCCGAATCGTGGTGCGCACCCGCATCGAAGGCGGGGTCACGGATGCCGTGGGTTACTTGCGGTCCGTCTCCGACACAGGGTGCATGGTTGAGACCAAACGCGGTCTGGTCGTCCTCGCGCTCGCCGATGTCGTGGCCGCGAAGCCGGTGCCGCCGCCGCCCGTGCCGCGTGCGCCGCGGCATCCGTTCGCCGACTAGCCCCCGGTGCTCGCCGGTGCTCGCCGGACCTGCCCCGACACTTCCGTGGCCAACTCAGGAGATCCCTGGGCGGCCGCAGTCTGCTCCGCACTGGTCTGCGGCCACGGCGGAGCGGTCCGCGCGGATCTCCTGAGTTGGCCCCATGCCAGGCACGGTCGGAGCCTCGCTACGTGCATAACTCCTGCCAATTCTCGGCGGTGGGCTGTTTCAGGGCTCTATTGGCCACATCCGGCAGAATGTGCGGGAGCTATGGACGCGGGTCGGTGGCTAACTCAGGAGATCCACGGCCAGTTGCGGTTCCCGCCCCCGGAATCAGGCGGTGGATGTTTGCGTGCGGCTTGGATCTCCTGAGTTAGCCCCATCCGGGCACGGAAGCAGCGCTGCGGGGGCGGAAGATTCGAACCCCCGAGAGTTGATTGTCGAGTTCGTCGAGACTAATGCCCGCCCGCGTGCTGCAGCGCGATCTGGCGGAGAATGGGGGATTCGAACCCCCGAGGGCTCTCACCCAACACGCTTTCCAAGCGTGCGCCATAGGCCACTAGGCGAATTCTCCTGGCCGAACGTTCCCTCAAGGAACGACCTAGAGAATCTTACCTGTTTCCGGTGGCCTCCGTGCACACTCGCCCCGCCCGCCCGGTGCAGACCCGGTGCAGACCCGGTGCAGACTCGGAATCGACTCGGAATCGCCCCGTTTTCGGCCTCGCCGGCTTTGCGTCTAAGCTAAGGGTCGGCTCCTCGCGTGGCGCCATCTCGGCCAACTCCCCCAGGACGGAAACGTAGCAAGGGTAACCGGGCTCTGGTGGGTGCGCGAGGAGTCTTTTTCATGCCCGCACGCGCCGGAAAAACAGCCACAGCCCAGCCACAGCCCCGCCACAGCCGCAGGCCGTTAGCAATGATAACGATTTCGCCTCATCTCGTAAGATGAAACGGCGCAGATAACGCCCCCGCCCCGATAGTGCCTGGAGGCACCATGGCTGAAATATTCGGTAAACCCTTTCTCTGGCCAGACCGGTCACCGCATCCGCTCAGCGCTGAAGCGCTCGCCAGCGTCGATGCCTGGTGGCGGGCCGCCAACTATCTGTCGGTAGGGCAGATCTACCTGCTCGACAACCCGTTTTTGCGTGAGCCGCTCACGCGGGACCACATCAAGCCGCGTCTGCTCGGCCATTGGGGAACCACTCCGGGGCTCAATTTTCTTTATGCCCACCTGAACCGCGCCATCCAGGAACGGTCGATCAGCACCCTCTACGTCACCGGCCCCGGCCACGGCGGCCCCGGGATGGTGGCCAACGCCTACCTCGACGGCACGTACTCCGAGATCTACTCCGGCGTCGACCAGAGCGAGCAGGGCGTCAAGGCCCTGTTCCGCCAGTTCTCGTTCCCCGGCGGCATCCCCAGCCACGCCTCGCCCGAGACGCCCGGCTCGATCCACGAGGGCGGCGAGCTCGGTTACGCGCTCAGCCACGCCTACGGCGCCGCGTTCGACAACCCCGACCTGCTGGTCGCCGCGGTCGTCGGCGACGGCGAGGCCGAGACCGGCCCGCTGGCCACCAGCTGGCACTCGAACAAGTTCATCGATCCGCTTCAGGATGGCGTCGTGCTGCCGATCCTGCACCTCAACGGGTACAAGATCGCCAACCCCACCGTGCTCGCCCGCATCCCGGAAGAGGAACTCCTCGACCTGATGCGCGGCTACGGCCACAAGCCCTACATCGTGGATGGCGGCTTCGACGGCGAGGATCCCCTTCTCGTTCACCAGCGCATGGCGCTCACCCTCGACGAGGTGCTCAACGAGATCGCCGCGATCAAGGCGCGCGCCCTCGCCGGCGACACCGAGCGTCCGCGCTGGCCGATGATCATCCTGCGCACGCCCAAGGGCTGGACCTGCCCGCCCGTCATCGACGGGGTGCAGGTCGTCGACTCCTGGCGTTCGCACCAGGTGCCCCTGAGCAACGCCCGCGACACCGAGGCTCACACCCGGCTGCTCGAAGAGTGGCTGGCCTCTTACCGGCCGGGCGAACTCTTCGACGCGAACGGCGCCCCCGCCGCAGAGATCTCGGCGCTGGCCCCCGCGGGCGACCTGCGGATGAGCGCGAACCCGGTCTCCAACGGTGGGCTGCTGCGCCGGGCGCTGAAGCTGCCCGACTTCCGGGAGTACGCGGTGGATGTCCCTTCCCCGGGCGCCACCACCGATGAGGCGACCAAGGTTCTCGGCACCTGGCTGGCCGACGTCATCCGTGACAACCCCGACAATTTCCGCATCTTCGGGCCCGACGAGACGGCCTCCAACCGCCTCGCCCCGGCCGTCTACGCGGCCACGGACAAGCAGTGGAACGCGGAATTCCACGAGGGTGACACGAACCTCGCCCGCGCCGGCCGTGTGATGGAGATGCTCAGCGAACACCAGTGCCAGGGCTGGCTGGAGGGCTACCTGCTCACCGGCCGTCACGGCCTGTTCAACTGCTACGAGGCCTTCATTCACATCGTCGACTCGATGTTCAACCAGCACGCGAAGTGGCTCAAGGTCACCCGCGAGATCCCGTGGCGCCGCTCAATCTCGAGCCTGAACTACCTGCTCAGCTCGCACGTCTGGCGCCAGGATCACAACGGGTTCTCGCATCAGGACCCCGGGTTCATCGACCACGTCGTCAACAAGAGTGCGGATGTCGTACGCGTCTACCTGCCGTTCGACGCCAACACGCTGCTCGCCACCTACAGCCACTGCCTGCGCAGTGTGGACTACGTCAACGTGGTCGTCGCCGGCAAGCAGCCCGCGCCGAACTGGCTCACCATGGACCAGGCCGTCGCGCACTGCAAGCGGGGTCTGGGCATCTTCGACTGGGCCGGAACCGAGACGTTCGGCACCTCACCCGACGTCGTGCTGGCCGCCGCCGGCGAGGTGCCCACCCTCGAGGTGCTGGCCGCGGCCGCCATCCTGCGGGAATGGTTGCCCGACCTATCGGTGCGCGTCGTGAACGTCGTTGACCTGATGCGCCTGCAGTCCGAGGCGGACCACCCGCACGGCCTCAGCGACAACGAGTTCGACGCCATCTTCACGGCAGACAAGCCGATCGTGTTCGCCTACCACGGGTATCCGTGGCTGATCCATCGCCTGACCTACAAGCGCACCGGGCACGGTAACCTGCACGCCCGCGGCTACAAGGAGAACGGCACCACCACCACGCCGTTCGACATGGTCATGCTCAACGACCTCGACCGGTACCACCTGGTGATGGACGTCATCGACCGGGTTCCCGGACTCGGCGCCCGCGCCGCCCTGCTTCGCCAGGAGATGCAGGATGCCCGCCTTCGGGCCCGCAATTACACCCGCGACCACGGGGAAGACATCCCCGCCGTCACCGAATGGGTCTGGGACGCCGAGGGCGTCGGCGTGACCCCCGACAATGCCGGTGTCTCCACCGGCGGAGATAACGTATAAACCGTGGCTGACAGTATCTACATCACCTCTGCCGAGGGAAATACCGGCAAATCCACCATCGCCCTGGGCGTGCTCGACACCCTGCTCCGTTCGGTGGAGCGCGTCGGCGTGTTCCGGCCCGTGGCTCGCTCGGCGCACCACCCCGACTACGTGCTCAAGCTGCTGCTCTCGCACCTGTCGAGTGCGTCTGCGCTCACCGTGCAGCCCCCGCTGACCTACGACGACTGCGTCGGCGTCACCTACGACGAGGTGCACCTCGACCCCGACGCGGCCCTCGGCCGCATCGTGCAGCGCTTCAAGGCCGTCGAGGCCCAGTGTGACGCGGTGGTCGTGATCGGCTCCGATTACACGGATGTCGGCAGTCCCACCGAGCTCGCCTTCAACCTGCGCATCGCCGCCAACCTGGGGGTGCCGGTGCTGCTGGTGCTCGGCGGGCGGGTCGGTCCCGGCCAGCGCGACACGCTCAGCCAGGGTGACCGGCAGCTCGGCCAGAGCGACCCGCGCACGGCCGAGGACATCCGCCAGTTGACCGACGTGACCCTGGCGGAACTGCGCGACGAGCACGTTTCACTGCTTGGCGTGATCGTCAACCGCGCCGATCCGACTCGGCTCGATGAGCTCATCGACGCCGTGCGGAGCGTCGTCGACGCCGACACGAAGCCCGGCAGCGGGCGCAACGCGGTGCCGGTCTGGGCGCTGCCCGAAGACCCGTTCCTCGTGGCCCCGAGCATGAAGAGCATCCTCAAGGCCACCGACGGCACGCTCGTCAAGGGTGACCCCGCGCTGCTGTCCCGGGAGGCGCTCGGCGTGGTCGTGGCGGCCATGTCGATGGTCAACGTGCTGCCGCGCCTGTTCGAGGGCGCCGTGGTTGTGGTTCCCAGCGACCGCCCGCAGGTGCTGCTGGCCGTTCTGATGGCGAACTCGTCCGCTACGTTCCCGTCGATCGCCGGCATCGTGCTGGTCGGCGGCTTCGCCCTGCCCGAGGAGATCGGGCGGCTCGTCGAGGGGCTCGACGCCTCGGTGCCGATCATCAGCACCGAGCTGAACTCTTATGACGCCGCGCTGCGCATCACACACACGCCCGGACGGATGGCAGCCGACTCGCAACGCAAGCGCGACACGGCGCTGGCGCTCTTCGAAGGCCACGTGGAGGCATCCGTGCTGCTCGACCGGCTCAAGGTGAGCCGCGCCGACGTGGTGACGCCGCTGATGTTCGAGTACATGCTGCTCGAGCGCGCACGCACCAACCAAAAGCGCATCGTGCTGCCCGAAGGGGACGACGACCGCGTGCTGCGTGCCGCCGCGACCCTGCTGGCCCGCGATGTGGCCGACATCACGATTCTCGGTGAGGAGTTCGAGGTGCGCTCGCGTGCCATCGGCCTCGGCCTGGACATCGCCAAGGCGCAGGTTCTGAGCCCCTTCGACGACGTGCTGCGGCGCAAGTTCGCGGAGGCGTACGCGAAGCTGCGCGCCCACAAGGGCGTCACGGTCGAGCAGGCCATGGAACTCGTCACCGACGTGTCCTACTTCGGCACCATGATGGTGCAGCTCGGGCTGGCGGACGGCATGGTCTCCGGGGCGACGCACACCACGGCGCACACCATCCGGCCGAGCCTGCAGATCATCAAGACGCGTCCGGGAGTCTCGGTCGTGTCCAGCGTGTTCCTGATGGCGCTGGCCGACAAGGTGCTCGTCTACGGCGACTGCGCGGTGAACCCTGACCCCACCGCGGAGCAGCTCGCCGACATCGCCATCTCGGCGTCGGAGACGGCCGTCGAATTCGGTATCGAGCCGCGCATCGCCATGCTGAGCTACTCGACCGGCGAGTCCGGGCAGGGTGCCGACGTGGACAAGGTGCGGGCCGCCACCGCCCTCGTGCGGGAGCGTCGCCCCGACCTTCTGATCGAGGGTCCCATCCAGTACGATGCGGCGGCGGATGCCGCCGTCGCCGCCACGAAGATGCCCGGTTCGGCTGTCGCCGGCCGCGCCACCGTCTTCATCTTCCCCGACCTGAATACGGGCAACAACACGTACAAGGCCGTGCAGCGGAGCGCCGGAGCAGTGGCCATCGGCCCCGTCCTCCAGGGCCTGCGCAAACCCATCAATGACCTTTCTCGAGGAGCACTAGTGCAGGACATCGTCAACACCGTAGCCATCACCGCGATCCAGGCCGCGACGCTCGCAGCGTCCGAGTCCGGCACCCCGGCAGCTTCGGCTTCCGGTGCGGCATCTTCCGCATCGGCCGCAGCGGCGGTGTCCGCATGACCGCCATCCTGGTCGTCAACTCCGGATCGTCGTCGTTCAAGTACCAGCTGATCGACATGGACACCGAAACGGAGCTCGCCAGCGGCCTGGTCGAGCGCATCGGCGAGCCGATCGGGCACTCACGGCACACCGCGGGAACGTCGAAGGGCGGCCGCACCGAGCGCGACCTGCCGATCATGGACCACACCGCCGGCTTCGCCGTGATGATCGAGGCTTTCGCCGAGCACGGCCCGAAGCTGTCCGAGACGAACCTGATCGCCGTCGGCCACCGCGTGGTGCAGGGCGGCAACCGGTTCTTCGAGCCGACCGAGATCACCCACCTGGTCGAGCTGAACATCGAGGACCTCTCCGAGATCGCTCCGCTGCACAACCCGGCCAACGTGCAGGGCATCCGTGCCGCCCGCGCCAGCTTCCCGAACGTGCCTCACGTCGCCGTGTTCGACACCGCGTTTCACCAGACGCTGCCGCCGGCCGCGTACACCTACGCGATCGACAGGGACATCGCGACGCGGTACCGCGTGCGCAAGTACGGCTTCCACGGCACCTCGCACAAGTTCGTCTCGGAGGCCGCGGCGGCCTACCTCGACCGGCCCCTGGCCGAGCTCAAGACGATCGTGCTGCACCTGGGAAACGGGGCATCCGTGTGTGCCGTCGACGGCGGCGAATCGATCGACACCTCCATGGGCATGACCCCGCTGCAGGGGCTCGCGATGGGCACCCGCTCGGGCGACATCGACCCGGCCGTGATCTTCCACCTGCGCCGCCGGGCCGGGATGACCACCGCCGAGCTCGACGACCTGCTCAACCGCCGCGGCGGCATGCTGGCCCTGGCCGGCAACGGCGATATGCGCGACGTGGAGGATGCCGCGGTCGCGGGCGACCCGGTCGCCCAGGCTGCCCTCGACGTGTACTTCCACCGCGTCAAAGGCTATGTCGGCAACTACTACGCGCAACTCGGAACCGTGGACGTCATCGTCTTCACCGCGGGCGTCGGTGAGAACTCGCCGATCGTGCGCGCGGGCGCCCTGGCCGGACTCGAGGGCATGGGGATCGAAATCGACCCCGTGCGCAACGAAGCCAAGTCCCGCACGCCGCGCGTGATCTCCACGGACAACTCCCGGGTAACCGTGCTCGTCATCCCGACGAACGAGGAGCTGGAGATCGCCCGGCAGACGCTGGGGACGATCAAGCGCACGCATCCGTCGGTGTAGGGGGTTCGCTGGTAGGGGTTTCGGCTCCTGTGTCTCGTTGATGCCTTTGTTGATGCTTTCGTTGATCGGCCGTTCCCGGGTTCCGGGGGCGGCCGATTGGCGTGTGGGGGTCCGGGGCGCTCGGGATGCGGGGTGCGAGGTGCGGGGTGCTGTAGGACGTGACTTCGAAGTTTTTAGGCGACACGGGTCACCCCAGCGCCGTGGGCGGCGTGTTGCGAAATTCTCCGAGTTTAAAGTCGAGCCGGGAGCCGGGTGCCGGGAGGGCAACACGCGGCCGGCGACGGATGTCCGCGCTCGCCGCGCCCGATTCCGATCCCGCGACCTCCGCCTCCTGCGCGGGTAGTATTTTCGCGTGAGCACACTCCTGAACTTGATCTGGCTCGTGCTGAGCGGGTTCTGGCTGTTCCTGGGCTACCTCGCCGCAGGCATTCTGCTCTGCGTGCTGATCGTTACGATCCCGTGGGGCATCGCGTCGTTCCGCATCGCCGCCTACGCGCTCTGGCCGTTCGGCCGCACCGTCGTGGCCAAACCCACCAGTGGAGCGTTCTCGTTCATCGGCAACGTGATCTGGGTGATCCTCGCGGGCTGGTGGCTGGCCCTGGCGCACATCGTCTCGGGAATCGCGCTCTGCCTCACCATCATCGGAATCCCCCTCGGCATCGCCGACTTCAAGATGGTGCCGGTCTCGCTCGCGCCCCTCGGCAAGCAAATCGTGAGCAATCGCCCCGGCGCGTTCGACCAGGCCGTCGCCCGCCGCGCCTGAGCCGCCGCGCCTGACAAACGGACGCCACCCGCCCCACCACACACCCCACCCCGCACCCACCCACACACGCCCCACCCCACACCGCACTGTCAGTGGCTCCGGCTACGATTGACCTCGTGGTTACCGCCCTGTATCGCCGCTACCGGCCCGAGACTTTTGCCGAAATGATCGGTCAGTCTCAGGTGACCGATCCGCTGATGACGGCCCTGCGCACGAACCGGGTGAATCATGCCTATCTGTTCAGCGGGCCCCGAGGTTGCGGCAAGACGACATCCGCCCGTATTCTCGCGCGCTGCTTGAACTGCGCCGAGGGTCCCACCGACACGCCATGCGGGGTCTGCCCGAGCTGTGTGGAGCTGTCCCGCGAAGGCGGCGGATCCCTCGACGTGGTCGAGATCGACGCGGCCAGCCACAACGGGGTCGACGATGCCCGGGACATCCGTGAGCGCGCGATCTTCGCTCCCGCCCGCGACCGATACAAGATCTTCATCCTGGACGAGGCGCACATGGTCACGCCGCAGGGCTTCAACGCGCTGCTGAAGATCGTCGAAGAGCCGCCCGAGCACGTCAAGTTCATCTTTGCGACAACCGAGCCCGAAAAGGTGATCGGCACCATCCGTTCGCGCACGCATCACTACCCGTTCCGGCTCGTGCCGCCCGGGCCGATGCTCGAATACGTGCAGCAGATGTGCGACACCGAGCAAATGACCGTCGCGCCGGGCGTGCTGCCGCTCGTGGTGCGGGCCGGCGGCGGGTCGCCGCGCGACACCCTGTCGCTGCTCGATCAGCTGATGGCCGGATCCGACGGGCACTCCGTCGAATACGACCGCGCCGTGGCGCTGCTCGGCTACACGAACGCGTCGCTGCTCGACGAGTCCATCGACGCGATCGCCGACCGCGACCCGTCCGCCGCGTTCGACGCCGTCGACCGGGTCGTGCAGACCGGCCAGGACCCGCGCCGCTTCGTCGAAGACCTGCTCGAACGCCTGCGCGACCTCATCATCGTGGGCGCCACGAGTGCCGCCGCCGCTGCCGCCGTGCTGCGCGGCGTGCCGCAGGAGGAACTCGACCGCATGGCCGTGCAAGCCGCGAAGTTCGGCCCCGCCGAGCTCTCCCGCACCGCCGACGTGATCAACGCCGCCCTCACCGAGATGACCGGCGCGACCAGCCCCCGCCTGCACCTCGAACTCATGATTGCCCGCGTGCTCATCCCCGCGAGCGACGATTCCACCCGCGGCGCGCTCGCCCGCGTCGAACGCCTCGAGCGCCGCATCGGGGTCGGTTCTGGTTCTGGTTCCGGGTCTGGTTCCGGTTCTGATCCCGGCGACAGCTCGGCGACGGATGCCCCAGCCACCAGCCCGGTCGGCTCGCCCCCGCGCGGGGCTGCGGTCTCGGCGACGCATGCCTTCGGCGGTCCCGCGGCCGCCGGCGGTGCGGCTGCTGCTGCTTCTGCCGCCGCGCCTAATGCCGCCGCGCCTGCTGCCGCTGCGCCCGCTGCCGCTGCGCCCGCGACCCAAGTCGCGGCCCCGCCCCGCCCTGTCGGACCCGTCACCCTGCAGCAGGTAAAGGACTCTTGGCCGCAGATCCTCGAGGCAGTCAAGGCCGCCAAGATCAGCGCCTGGCTCGTGCTCTACACGGCCCGCGCCATGGAACTGCGTGGCGGGGACCTGTTGGTGCTCTCCTTCCCGAGCCAGAACGACGTCGCCGGACTCAAGCAGTCGGCGGCCCCCGGGCAGGGCGTCGGCGACTATCTCAAGCGCGCCGTCAACGAGGTGCTCGGCTTCACGCCCCAGCTCACCGCCCGGGTCGACTCCCCGAGAACGGATGTCCCAGCCACCCCCAACGCATCCGCCCCCGCTCCGGCACCGGTCGCCCCGGTCTCCCCGGGGTCAGGTTTCGGCGTGCAGGACTCCACCGCGCCGAGCCCTGTCGCGCGGGCCACAACCGTCAGCGGCTCGGCCGCAGCCGGGTCTGGAAGCGGCGACACCGGCTCCAGGACGACACCCAAATCCGCTGCTGCAACAACCGACGAGGCGTCGCCCGCCGACGCCGACCCCGATCCGGCTGCTGCCGCCGACCCCGATCCGGCTGCTGCCGTGAACGCTGCAGCCGGTTCCGCCCCGGCCGGCGTTGGCAAGGTTGACGCCCCAGAAGCGCCTGCGGCATCGGCTGCCGGCCCCACGGTGACCAGCCCCACGGTGACAAGCCCCACGGCGGCCAGCCCGGCGGCGGCCAGCCCGGCAGTGGCCAGCCCGACAGTGCCCGAGTCGCCGGTGACCAGCCGCGCAACTGCCAGCCCGGCGGTCGCCGCGACCGCGACCGGCTGGGCGACCGCTGCCATTCCGAGTCCCTCGGATGCCGGCACCGGCTGGGCCACGGTGGCCATCCCGGGGTCAGCCCCGGCTGCTGAAACCGCTGCTCCTGCGTCTGCGGCCTCCGCTGCGACCCCCGATGCCCCCGCGCACGCATCCGCCCCGCAGACCGCCCCGCGTTCCACGCCGAGCGCGCCGGCGCCCACGACGCTTCCCGCGTCCGGGCGAGACCCTGAGCCGCAGCCGCCCTACGACGACGAGCCCCCGCCCTACGACGAGGAATTCCCGCCGGACCTGCACCCGAACGGCGGCCAGCCCGGCCGCTACCAGGCGCCCGCCGCGCGTGCGGGATTGTCCGCAGCGGGAGCCCAGCACCAATCGGGAGCCCAGTCTCAGCCGGGAGCCCAGGCCCAGTCTCAGTCTCAGCCGGGAGTCCAGTCCCAGTCCCAGTCTCAGCCGGGAGTCCAGTCCCAGTCCCAGTCTCAGAACGGCGCCCAGAACGGCGTCCCAAACGGCGCCCAGCCCGGAACCCCGGCGCGCACCCAGGTGCAGGCTCCGAACCGGGCGGGCGGCGAAGCATCCGTTGCCCGTCGTGGGCCCGCCTTTGCGGAGAAGCAGCGCTACGGCGAGTCGGTGGTGCGCGAAATCCTCGGCGCCACCTTCCTCGAAGAACAGCCGCACGATCCGGCATCCCGAACCAGAGGCGATTAAACCATGTACGAAGGCATCGTTCAGGAACTGATCGACGAGCTCGGCACGCTGCCCGGAATCGGGCCCAAGTCCGCGCAGAGGATCGCGTTCCACATCTTGCAGACCGAGCAGTTCGACGTGACCCGGCTCGCCAACGTGCTGCTCGAGGTGCGCGACAAGGTGAAGTTCTGCGACATCTGCGGCAACGTGTCCGAGCAGAAGACCTGCATGATCTGCCGCGACCCGCGCCGCAATCCCGCGATGATCTGCGTGGTGGAAGAGGCCAAGGACGTCGTCGCGATCGAGCGCACCCGCGAATTCAAGGGGCTCTACCACGTGCTCGGCGGGGCGATCAGCCCCATCGACGGCGTCGGACCGGACGACCTGCGCATCCGTCAGCTGATGCAGCGCCTTGCCGACAACACGGTGCAGGAGGTCATCATCGCCACCGACCCGAACCTCGAGGGGGAGGCGACCGCGACCTACCTGTCGCGCCTGCTGACCACCCTCGAGATCAAGGTCTCCCGGCTCGCGTCAGGGCTGCCGGTCGGCGGCGACCTCGAGTACGCCGACGAGGTCACTCTCGGGCGGGCCTTCGAGGGCCGCCGTACCGTCACGAACTAGCCCCCCCCCCCCGCCGCCAGCCCACTGCCGCAAGTGTTGCCGGAGCGGACAACTGTGCCCGGTGTGCCGGCAACAGTTGTCCGCTCGGGCAACAGTTGCCGTCAGGAGTGGCCAGGGGACCGCACCCGCCACCGACCTCGCCGGACTGGACCGCCCGCCCGCCCGGACGACAGACGGGCCGGGGCGACGGATGCCGCGTGTCGCGAAATTCTCCGCAGTTACGGCGTTCTATTTCGCGGTGGCGGTCGCCCGCGGGTGCGCGGCTGGAGCAGCCGCCGCCGGCACCAGCGGCTTGTTCGCTTCGAGCACCGTGCGGTACGCGGGCAGGTGCGTGAACAGCTCGTCGATGAGCGGGTTGCGGCGTCTCTTCACGATCGTGTAGGTCTGGAAGACCACAACGGCGATGTTGGCCGCGAGGGCCACGGCGCTCACCCAGAACAGGGCGACCGGGTCGTGCGACGACTTCACTGCGAACTGCGAACTGCGAACTGCGAACTGCGAACTGCGAGCTCGACACGAAGGTCGTGAAGGCCATGGTGAACATCATCCAGAACGCCAGGGTCTGCGCGCGGTGCTGCAGCCAGGCGCCGCGCTTGATGAAGAAGGCGGGGATCGTGCACAACACGAGCAGGGCCGCGCCGGCGTAGAACGAGTGGTCGCCGACCGCGGTGTAGACGTAGGCGAAGTTCCAGAGGTCGTAGGCGATGATCCAGAACCACAGCATGTCCGGCCAGATCATGTCCTTCTTGGGGCCGCGGCTGATGATGATCCCGGCCCAGCCGCAGATCGTGAGCAGGTTCAGCAGCCCGGCGATACCGTTCATGATGTTCCACGGCCCGCCCACCATGAACACTCCGTCGACCATCCCGTTCAGCCCGTAGACCTGGAAGTCGCGAATCACGGCCTCGAAGATGTTGAGAGCCAGAATGAACGCGGGGAACATCAGCGCGTACCGGTTCTTGGCCAGACGCGGAATGAAACGGATGGCCATGAAGCCCAGGCATCCGGCAAGTGCCGAGTAGACCTTGACCCAGTGAAACCAGGTGCCCGTGCTGGACCCGGCGCCGGCGGTGGTGGGCCATACGAAGATCGTCAGCGCCACCGGCAGTGCGATAAACAGCGCCAGCGACGCCCATTTGCTCGACCGTGCGACCTCGTTGGCGATCATCAGCCCCGCGACGACCGCGACCCACATCAGGGTCGACGACCACGGGATGGCATCGAATAGAAACATATGCGAATACTTCTTTGTACTGGGTGAAAAAGTGATGCTAGAGAAAAGTCTTAGGCCGGCGCGTTGTGGTCGAGGTGGAGCGTCTGGCGCACAATCGCCACGAGCACATCGTCCGAGACGGTGGGCGTGGAACGTACGAGCCCGATCAGCCCGAACACCAGCACAGAGAACACCTCGGAGACGTTGTCGATCCGGATCTCGTGCCGCCGCGCGTAGGCCTCGACGGTCGTGACCTGCAGCCGGTCGACGACGGCCCTGACGGCCCGGTCGACGAACTCGTTGTAGAGCCCGGCGTGCTCGGTGCGGCCGAGTTCCTCGCGGAAGAGGTCGGTGCGATGCAGGTGGTGACGGAACAGTGCGACGCACTCGACCAGCGCGCGGTCGATGTCGCCGGGGATGCGGGCGGCGTCCCAGAGGTTGAGGTCGGTCACGAACTCCGCGATGTGGTCCTCGCTGATGAGGTCGATGATCGCGTCCTTGTGCGGAAAGTAGTGGTAGATCAGGCCGCGGGTGACGCCGACCCGGGCGGCGATGTCGGTGATCTTCACGCGGGCCATGCCGCGCTCGGCGACCAGTTCCCGGGCGGCGCGCAGAATGTCGTCCCGGCGCTCGTCCGGCTGCTTGCTCTGGCGCACCGGCATCGGCACCGGCACCGGCGCTTTCGACGTGAACTCGTCGGGCATCGGAGCTTCCTCGGCAACTGGGTCAAACCGCGTGGCGGGGCGGGATCCACCCTCTGCCCCGATCCTGCGACCGCGATTGACATAGTGTCAATGACAGGGTGTCAATGGGTGCCGCACACCGTCACATGACCGCTGCCGAATACAACAGCATTTATGATGGGAGCTTGCCTGTGCCCGCGTACCCGAACCCTTGGAGTGCCACGTGAGCTTGATCGTGCAGAAGTTCGGCGGATCATCCGTCGCCGACGCCGAAAGCATCAAACGCGTGGCCAAACGCATCGTCGACACCCGCAAAGCGGGCAACGAGGTCGTCGTCGCCGTCTCCGCGATGGGAGACTCCACCGACGAGTTGCTCGACCTTGCGCATCAGGTCACCCCGATCCCCGCGCCGCGCGAGCTCGACATGCTCCTTACCGCGGGCGAGCGCATCTCGATGGCGCTGCTCGCCATGGCGATCAAGAGCATGGGCTACGACGCCCGCTCCTTCACCGGCAGTCAGGCCGGCATGATCACGGATGGCCAACACGGCGCCGCCCGCATCGTCGACGTGACTCCCGGGCGCATCCGCGATGCCCTCGACGACGGTGCCGTGGCGATTGTCGCCGGCTTCCAGGGCTTCAATCGCGACACCAAAGACATCACCACGCTCGGTCGCGGCGGTTCTGACACGACCGCCGTCGCGCTGGCCGCCGCGCTCAGCGCCGATATCTGCGAGATCTACACGGATGTCGACGGCGTCTTCACCGCCGACCCGCGCGTCGTTCCCCGGGCCCACAAACTCGACCGCATCTCCAGCGAGGAAATGCTCGAGCTCGCCGCCGCTGGTGCGAAGGTCCTCTATATTCGGGCGGTGGAATATGCGCGTCGGCACGGTGTGACGCTGCATGTGCGGTCCTCGTTCAACAACAACGTGGGAACCATTGTCTACAACCCCGACACCACGAGCCCGCATGTCGCAATCCCGAATTCGTCGGCCACCGAGCGCACACATCCCAATAACGCATCCGCGAATGGAGAGACAGTGGAAGAGCCAATCATCGCCGGGGTCGCCGCCGACCTGAGCGAAGCCAAGGTCACGGTCGTCGGCGTTCCCGACATTCCGGGCAAAGCCGCGCAGATCTTCAAAATCGTCGCGAAGACCAACGCGAACGTCGACATGATCGTGCAGAACGTCTCGGCTGCGTCCACGGGACTGACCGACATTTCCTTCACCCTGCCCAAATCGGAGGGCCAGCAGGTGCTGACCGCGCTGAGCAACGAGCAGACCAACGTCGGGTTCGCCGGTCTGCAGTATGACGACCAGATCGGCAAGCTCGCGCTCGTCGGCGCCGGCATGCGCACCAACACGGGCGTGTCCGCGAAGCTGTTCGAGGCGCTGTTCGAGGCCGGGATCAACATTGAAATGATCTCGACCAGCGAGATCCGCATCTCCGTGGTCACCCGCGCCGACACCATCAACCAGGCGCTGCGGGTCGTGCACACCGCATTCGGCCTGGACTCCACCAACGACGCCGTCGTGCACGGCGGCACCGGCCGCTAGCCGGCATCCGTCGGCCCAACCGGGCTCGGCCGGACGCCAGCCGGACTCGGCCCCACCCCGCCTCACCCCGACTCACCCCACCCCGCCTCACCCCACCCCGACCCCGTTCAACCGGTTTCCCTGGGGCTAACTCAGGAGAACCAGAGGCCACAGGCGCGATCCGGCTGGAATTCGGGCCAAGTCGCGAGAATCTCCTGAGTTAGCCACAAATGCAAGTGCAGATGCAAGTGCAAGTGCACGAGCAAGTGCACGAACGAGAGCGAGACCACCAGCACCACCAGCACCAGCAGCCACGGCATCCAGCGGAGGAAACACAGTGAACAGCACCGCAGCAACCAGCACCACAGGAATCCAGATCGGCGTCGTCGGGGCCACCGGCCAGGTCGGAGCCGTCGTGCGCAGCCTGCTCGAGGAACGGGACTTCCCGGTCGGCGGCATCCGTTTCTTCGCGTCGTCCCGGTCCGCCGGCTCCGTGCTGCTGTTCAAGGGCGAGAAGATCGTCGTCGAAGACGCCGCCACCGCCGACCCCAGCGGACTCGACGTGGCCATCTTCTCCGCCGGCGCGACGCTCTCGAAAATTCAGGCTCCCCGGTTCGCCGCGGCCGGCGTCACCGTGATCGACAACTCCTCCGGGTGGCGGATGGACCCCGACGTGCCGCTGGTCGTCAGCGAGGTCAACCCCGAGGCCATCAAACTCGCCACCAAGGGCATCATCGCGAACCCGAACTGCACCACCATGGCGGCCATGCCCGTGCTCAAGGTGCTGCACGACGAGGCCGGCCTCGAACGCCTCATCGTCAGCACCTACCAGGCGGTCTCCGGCAGCGGCCTGGCCGGCGCCCGCGAGCTCGCCAGCCAGGTGCGGGCCGCCGCCCTGAGCGACAACCTGCTCCAGCTGGTCCACGACGGGTCCGCTGTGCCCATGCCGGCACCCATCGTCTACGCCCGCCCGATCGCGTTCGACGTGATCCCGCTGGCCGGTTCCATCGTCGACGACGGCGAATTCGAGACCGACGAGGAGAAGAAACTCCGCAACGAGAGCCGCAAGATCCTCGAGCTGCCCGATCTGCTCGTTTCCGGCACCTGCGTGCGCGTGCCCGTCTTCACCGGCCACGCCCTCTCGATCAACGCCGAGTTCGCCAACCCGTTGCCCGTCGCCCGCGCCCTCGAACTGCTCGCCACCGCCCCCGGCGTGGTCGTGACGGATGTCCCCACACCCCTCGAAGCGGCCGGCCAGGACCCGAGCTTCGTCGGCCGCGTGCGTCAGGACCGCGGCGTGCCGAACGGGCGTGGATTGGCCCTGTTCATCACCAGCGACAACCTTCGTAAAGGTGCGGCACTCAACGCCGTGCAGATCGCGGAACTCGTCGCCGCGGACCTGCTCGTTCGCTGACCTCAGCGTGGTGGTGTATAACCGGGCGCTCACTCCGCTAGTGTCAGACTTCGTGGGCGGGAATCGGAACTCAAGGGGCGTCAAACGCCTGGCTTTCCTTGCGTTCGCCGGCATCGGCCTCGCGCTCATCGCCACGTCGTTCGTGCTGCTCCTTGATGAACCCTCAGACAGCTGGCTGATCGCCGGGGTCGGTGTGGTCTGCGCGGCCGCCCTCGAGCTCACCTGGGTGCGCGTGGGCGCCGTGGCGCACCGCAGCCCGATGATCAGCCTCCCCGTTCTGGCGCTGCCGGCGCTGGCCCCCACCCTCTCCCTGCCGGTCTCGGCCGGGCTGATCGCGCTCGGCGTTCTGCTGGCCATCCTGATCGAGTCCGGGCGGGCATCGGTCGCGCTCTACAGCGCCGGCCTGCAGGGTGCCGGCGCCCTCGCCGCCATCGGCCTGTTCACCTGGTTCGGCGCGGGCGGACTGCCGATTCTGGTGGGCGTGGCCGCGGCATCCGTGGGCTATGTCTTCTTCATCATCGCGACCGAGGTGCTGCGCCAGCGCTTCGTCGCCAGCCCGCTTGGTCGGCGCAGCGGCGGGCGACCCCTGTCGCCGTTGCGGGTTCTGCTGGTGCTGGTCGGAACCGTCGTGGTCACGGTGACGGCCGCGCACTGGAGTGTCGTCGGGCTGCCGTTTCTGGTGGAGGTCACCAACACGCTCGATGCCGTCATCGTGCTGTTCGCCCTGATGATCGTCGCCTCCGTGGTCAAGGTCTCCACGGTGATGGCGGTCATGCGCCACCGGCTGGCCGGCATGGTCGCCGCCACGAGCGCGCTTGCCGCCGACCCGGCCACCGGGCCCTCCGGGTGGGTCACCCCAACGAGCCCAGCCACCACAGGCATCGGCGCCATGAGCGCCGCCGACAACACCTACCCCGCCACGAGTGCCGCCGACGCCACCCCAGAGCCCGAGCCCGGCTCCCCAGCGGCTGTCACCGACCTGCTGCGCCGGGTGGTGGCGGATGCAATCGGTGCCGAATCCGTCATCGTGCGCAGCGAGCCCGCGCAGCCCGGCGAGATCAGCATGCTGCTGCCGCTGGCCGGCGCCATCGGGCCGGACCAGTACATCGTGGCCCGGCGCGACGCCATGGACGGCGCCTTCACCGGCAACGACCGCCGCGCCCTCCAGGCCCTGGCCACGACCGCCGAGATGGTCGTGCGGGCCCGCCGCAACATCGCCGGCCTCACCCTGCGCGCCAACACCGATCCGCTCACGAGCCTGCCCAACTACGGCGCGTTCCAAGAGGCCCTGGCGAACATCAACGACCACCGGGACTACTCAGAGGCCCTGGCCGTGCTGTTCATCGACCTCGACGAGTTCAAGCGCCTGAACGACCGGTTCGGCCATCAGACCGGCGACGAGGTGCTGCGCGAGCTCGGGCGTCGGCTGAGCGCCGTGGTGCGTCCGAATGACGTGGTCGCCCGGGTCGGCGGCGACGAGTTCGTGATCATCCTCACCCACCTGGCGTCGCTGGCCGAGGCGAAGTCCATCGCCGAGCGCATCCTGGTGGTCTCCGGGGAGCCGATGCTCATCGGCCAGACGACCCACAGCCCGATTATCAGCGTGGGCCTGGCCTACTCGGCGCACCGCGAAACCGACGTCAACCAGCTGGTCCAGGATGCCGACCGGTCGATGCTCGCGATCAAGAAGTCACGGCGGCGCGGCGGCCCGTCGAAGGAGAGCAGCCTCAACATCTCGAGCCACCGCTCCTCGCAGATGAACGACATCATCGCCCACGCCATCGACGAGGACCTGCTCGAGCTGGCCTTCCAGCCCATCGTCAGCCTCGTCACCGGGCAGATCTGGGCGTTCGAAGCCCTCGTGCGCTACACCGACCCGGACCTCGGCCCACTATCGCCGCCGTCGATCGTCGAGAAGGCGAAGGGCCTCGGTCGGCTCGACGCGATGACCCGCCAGGTGGCCGTGAAGGCCATGGCCGCCGCGGCGGACTTCCGGCTGATCGAGCCGCGCGTGGTGTGCATGACCATCAACGTCGAGGCCGGGCAGATCCTGCCCGAGCGTGTGGGCAACTACATCGAGGAGCTCGCGGACCGCTACCCCGGCATCTCGCTCTGCCTCGAGCTCAACGAGCGGTCGATGACCAAGGTCACCCCCGCGATCCGTGCCCAGGCCGACCGCCTGCGCGACCTCGGCATGATGATCGCGCTCGACGACTACGGTTCCCAGGATTCGTCGGTCGACGCCCTGGTACGGATGCCCATGGACATCCTCAAAATCGACCGCAGCCTGGTCGACGACCTCGACGATATCCGCCAGCGGGAGGTGCTCACCGCCCTGCAGGGTTTCGGTGACAACCTCGAGTACTCGATGATCGTCGAGGGTGTGGAGAACGATGCGATGGCGAACCACCTGAGTGCGCTGGGCATCCGTAGCGCGCAGGGGTTCCACTACGGCGTGCCGGAGAGCTTTGAGAAGACCCTGTCGCGGCTGGAGTTGCACGGCGCCCGTGCGGTCGTGCCGAGGCTCGGCATTACGCTTGTTTCATGAGCACAGAACCGGTTCCGTTCGAGGTGGAGACGATCGTTTTCGACCTCGAACCCGAGCGTCGGGCGGTGATCTACCCGGTGCTCGACGTCGTGCGCGATGCCATGCCCGCGGGGTATCGGCTCGGCGTTTACGGCGGCATGCTCGGCTGGGCGGTTCCGCTGGAGCTGTTGGCGAACACCGACGACAAACAGCCGCTCGTCTATGTGAGCCTGGCCGCGCAGAAGCACTACAACTCGCTCTACCTGATGGGCCTCTGCAGCTTTCCCGAGAAGGATGCCGCGTTCCGCTTCCAATGGGACGCCACCGGACGCACGCTGAACATGGGCAACAGCTGCGTGCGGTTCAAGACGCTGGCCGACCTCGATCTCGACCTGATCGTGCGCGAGGTCGCGAGCGTGTCCGTCGACGACTTCATCGCCAACTACGAGCTCCTGAAAAGTCGCGGCTGAGCCGCTTTTGGTGGCGACTGGGCCGCTTATCGGTCGCGACTGGACCGGTTTTGAGCCGCGATTGGGTCGCTTTTGAGCTCGTTGCCGAGCCAACCGTGACCTGACGCGTCTGCGTCCCGGCGGGAGGCATCCGTTGCCACCGATATGGTGGAAGGGTGAATCCAATGGCGAAGATTGATGTCGTTCTTATTGGTGGCGGCATCATGAGCGCCACCCTCGGTACCTTGATCAAGCAGTTGCAGCCCGACTGGAGCATCGAGGTTTACGAGCGATTGGGGGAAGTCGCTCAGGAAAGCTCCAACCCGTGGAACAACGCGGGCACCGGCCATGCGGCTCTGTGCGAGCTGAACTACATGCCCGAATCGAAGGACGGCTCGGTGACCGCGGCCAAGGCCGTGGCGATCAACGAGCAGTTCCAGATCAGCCGCCAGCTGTGGGCACACCTGGTCGAGACGGGCGTGCTGCCCGAGCCCACCAACTTCATCAACTCCACCCCGCACATGACTTTCGTGCACGGCGAGAGCAGCGTCGAATACCTGCGCAAGCGGTTCGCAGTACTCCAGGGCGAGCCCCTCTTTGCGGGCATGGAGTACAGCGAGGATCCGGCCGTGATCGGCACCTGGACCCCGCTCCTCACCCAGAAGCGCCCGAAGAACCAGAAGATCGCGGCGACGCGCATCGTGTCCGGCACCGACGTGGACTTCGGCGCCCTCACCCGCTACCTTTTCGCCAACCTCACCGCCGAGGGCGTGGGCGTGCACATGAACCAGCAGGTCACCGGTGTGAAACAGCTCACGGATGGCTCATGGAAGCTCAACCTGCGCCGCCTGGTCGGCAACCACCCGAGCGTCGTCAACGCCCGGTTCGTCTTCGTCGGTGCAGGCGGCGGCGCCCTGGCGCTGCTGCAGCAGAGCGGCATCCCCGAGATCAAGGGTTTCGGCGGGTTCCCGATCAGCGGGCAGTTCCTACGCACCACGAACCAGAAGCTCGTCGCCCAGCACCACGCCAAGGTCTACGGCAAGGCGGCGAAGGGTGCTCCGCCCATGTCGGTGCCGCACCTCGATACCCGCGTCGTCGATGGAGAGACCTCGCTTCTGTTCGGACCATACGCCGGCTTCACCCCCAAGTTCCTCAAGTCGAGCAGCTGGCTCGACCTGCCGTTCTCGATCCGGGTGCACAACATCGGGCCGATGCTGGCTGTGGCGGCGCACAACTTCGGCCTGATGAAGTACCTGATCGGCGAGGTGTTCGCCTCAAAGAAGACGAAGCTCAAGGCGCTGCAGGAGTTCATCCCGACCGCGAAGCTCGCCGACTGGGAACTCATCACCGCCGGACAGCGCGTGCAGGTCATGAAGAAGGATCCGGAGCAGGGCGGCGTGCTGCAGTTCGGCACCGAGGTCATCACCTCGGCCGACGGCACCATCGCCGGGCTGCTCGGCGCCTCCCCGGGAGCCTCGACCGCGGCCCCGATCATGGTTGACCTGATCAAGCGCTGCTTCCCCGAGGAGTACCCGGCCTGGGAACCCAGACTGCGCGAGATGATCCCGAGCCTCGGCACGAAGCTCTCCGACGACCCGGCCGTTGCCGCCGCGTCGCTCGCCGCGACCGCGGCCGTGCTGAACCTGACCGCGTAGGCGGTTGCCCGGGGGCGGGGTTGCCCGGGCCCCACGGGCTGGGGGGGGGTGCCTGTTCTCTGCCCGTGCCCGCGGGCTGGGGGTGGTGCCGCCTGGGCTGGGGGTGCCTGTGGGCTGGGGGTGCCTGTTCTCAGCCCGTAACTTCGGAGTTTTTCGCAACATGCCGGTCGAGCGGCCTTGGGGTGACCCGGTGTTTCCGGACAGTCCTCCTGGATTCAGGATTGGATAGACAAATGGAACACGAGAAACACACACACTTCAGCCCGGAGTTTCGGGCTGCCGCGGTGGCCCGCGTCGCGGAGGGCGACAAATCGATCGTGAAAGTCGCCGCAGCGCTCGGGATCAACCACCGGACTCTGTGGACTTGGGTCAACGCCGCGAGGCTGGAGACCATCGATCCTGCTGGTGAGCTCACGCCGCAAGCCCGGAAACGGATCCGGGACTTGGAAAAGGAAAACGCCCTGCTGCGGAGGGATCTCGACTTCGAGAAAAAAGCGAAGGCTTTCTTCCTGGAGCTCGATCAAAACGACCACGGTTCGAAATGATCTCCCGGATGAAGGCTGACTTCCCCATCGCCTACCTCTGCCGCCGGCTCGGAGTATCAACGTCAGGGTTCTCCGACTGGTCGCACCACGTCACCGCGCCCGCGCAGAGGCGGCATGAAGACCTCACCGCGCAGGTGATGATCGCGTTCGCCGAGTCCAAGGGCGCGGCCGGATACCGCAAAGTCACCGCGGCTCTGAACCGGTCCCGGTGAACCGCAAAACCATCGCCGGAATCATGCACGATCTCGGATTAATCTCCCCAGCTGCAGAACGCGCCTTCACGATCCGCTACCAGCGGGCCTCCCGACTGGCCGACCCGGTCGATCTGCTCCTGCGGGACTTCACCTCGCTGAGCGTCGGCACGATCCTCGTCGGTGATATCACCTACATCCACACCCAGGAAGGCTGGCTCTATCTCGCCACCGTCATCGACCTAGCCTCCCGCTCCGTGCTCAGCCACGCGACCGGGGCCCGCATGACCACCCAACTCATCACCCGGGCCATGAACATGGCCCTAGAGACCGGCCACGTCAAACCAGGAGCAGTTTTCCACTCCGACCACGGAGTCCAATACCGGTCGAAACGGTTCACGAAGTACTGCGGCCGACACGGCATCATCCGCTCCATGGGCGCGAAGATGCAGTGTTGGGACAACGCCGCCGCCGAAACGTTCTTCTCCAAACTCAAGAGCGAAAGCCTCAACTGGCAAACCTTCACGACAAGGCGCAAGGCCCGCACCGAAGTCATCAACTCCGTTCACCACTTCAACAACGTTCGCCTGCACCAAACTCTCGGCTACTCAACACCCACCGAACGCCTCATCAAACTCACACTCGCCGCCTAAAATGAAACCGAGGACCCCGTCCGAAAAGACCGGGTAACCCCAGGCGCGTCAACCGGCGTGTCGCGAATTTCTCCGAAGTTAGCTCACACTGCTGCCCCGAACGGATGCCGCGCCGCCGCACCCGTCACGCCCTGACGCTGGCTCGCTCAAGAGCCTCGACACCCGGCCCGTGGTGGGGCTAACTCAGGAGATCTCGCCTGAGTCGCGGCCGAGTGTCGGCTACTTTGGCACTGCTTCGCGCCCGTGGTCGGGCCGCCGGCTGGGATCTCCTGAGTTAGCCACATCCGATGTCGGTGACCGCGGTCGCTGCGCCCTGCTCCTGCTCCAGGAGGGCCGATATCGGTGCGGGGAGGCCCCTGCACCGGTGCCGCGGTATTTTCTTGCCGTCGCTGCGGGCCCGTACCCGAGCCATGCTCTGCATAACTCCTGCAGATTCTCAGAAGCGGGTCAAAACGGGCCGGAATCAGCCTATTTTGGCCAAATTGCAGGAGATGTGCGTGCCCGGGGGTGGGAAGAGGCGGGGACTGGTGGCCAACTCAGGAGATCCCGGCGGGGTCGTGGCCGAGTCGCGGCGACTTCGGCACTGATCCGTGCCCGCGCCGTGGCCAGCGGCTGGGATCTCCTGAGTTAGCCACAACCGGGCGCGGGGGGAAGGCAGGGAAGGCATGGAGGGGCGCGGGGGATGGCAGGGTGGCTAGGGCCAGAGCCGCCAGAGCCGCCAGAGCCGCCAGAGCCGCCGGAGCCGCAGCGCCACCCGACCGTAGGCGACGGATGCCCCGCCGCCCCGCGCGACCCCAGCCGAACGAATTCGACGGAGATCTTGCAGGATGATTGCGCAAAGGGGCCCTTGGCCACGTTATTGTGCACAATCTCCGTCGAATTCGATCTGGGCGAAGCGGATTACCCGGGGCAGCGCGGAAGCGCCCTCGCGGAATGAGAGAATCAACCGAACAGAGAGGGTTGCCATGACGCTTGGACTCCCGGACCACCTGGTCACGAGGGCCCTCAGCCATGCCCTCGCGCGGGCTGCACACTGGTTTGCGCTGACCTGCCTGGCCGCCTCCCTCGCCGCCATCATCCTCCTCAGTTTGTCCACAACCGCAGCCACAACCGCAGCCACAACCGCCACAACAACTTCCACAACCGCCACAACCGCAGCCACAACCGCCACAGCCACAACCGCAGCCACAACCGCAGCCACCACAGCCGCCGCAACGCTCGCCACCACACCCACCGAAACCCTCGCCACCATCGTCGCCCTCCTCCTCATGGCCGCCGTGCTGATCGCCCTCTCCCTGCGCCGCACCGTCGCCCTGACGATCGCCTACCTCGTGACCGGCACCGTCGCCACCTACCTCTACACGATTACCGTGCTCGGCATCCCCGCCCTGTTCCCGAGCTCGAACGTCTTCCTCGTCACCCTGCCGAAACTGGCCCTGGTCATGATCGGCGGCGCCGGAGTCTCCGCCCGTGCCGGCGTGCTCTGGAGCACCACCGCCTTCGTCCTGGCCGAAGCCGTCACGGTGTACGCCGCCACGCAAACCGAGGTGCCCTACGGCGCGGACGTCTTCACCATCTCGACCTATCTCTTCCTCGTCAGCGTGCTGCTGCTCACGGTCTTCGTGCGCCGCGAGTGGTCCGTTCAGATCGCCCTGCACCGGGCCATGCAGACCGACCAGACCCGCCTGCTGCGCCACGAGCTCGACCTGCGCACCCTCGCCCTGGGTCAGGACACCACCCTCCAGCAGCTCGTCGCCCTCGCCCGCGCGCATCCCGGGCCGCTCAGCGCCAACCTGGCCGGCAGCATCCGTGACACCCTGCAGACCCTGCGCGGCACCGACTGGCTCACCGACGCCGATGCGCTGAGCGTCGAACCGCACGGGGGCACGGATGCCTGGCTCACCAGCGCGGTCTACGCCGCCATCGAGCGCAGTCGCGATCGTGGCCTCGTGGTCGAAGTCACGGGAGACCGCGCCGCCCTCGGCCGCCTGAGCCCGGCCAGCGACCGCGAGCTGAGCCTGGCGGTGCAGCAGTGCCTCGTGAACGTGATCCTCCACTCCGGCATCGTCGCCGCCGAGGTCGTGATCGAGTCCGAGCCGAGCAGCATTTCACTGATGGTGATGGATGCTGGGCGCGGCTTCACGGAATCGGAGACCGGCGCCGACCGTCTCGGCCTGCGCCAGGCGGTGCGCCGCCGGATCGAACGCCTGGGTGGCTCGGTGAGCATCCTCACCCGGCCGGGCGCCGGCACCTCGGTGATGCTGAGCGTGCCCGTGGCGATCGAGGAACCCGGCGGGCACGCCGAGCCGACAAAACAGCCCGAACAAACAGAAACCCCAGACCCCGAGCGGGTGGCTCAGTGACACCCACGAACGCAACCTCGCCATCAGGCAGCGCCGCGGCCACGGCCGCAGCTGCAGCCGCACAGCAGAACCACACCCCCGTCCCCACGCCTCACACCAAACCGCACGCCTTCACCCAGCAGCGCCTCGACCCGCTCGGCGCCCTCGCGGTCTGGACGATCGTGCCCGGCATCGCCCTGGTCGTGTTCGGCTACGCGGTGGTGACCACGGTGCTGCAGGCCGACGAGATCCGGCATCCGTTCCTGGCCGTGCTCGCGCTCGTCGCCACCGCAGCGGCGTCCGCCGCGCTCGTGTCGGCCGTACGACCATCGCGGTCCCCGGTGCGCCAGACGTCGCTGCTGCTGATCATCAGCCTCGGCCTGGCCGCCCACCTGCTCGACCAGGCCGCCCGCTGGGGCAGCAACTCCCTGGTGCAAGACGACTTCGGCCCGATCACCATCGGCTTCCTGCTCGTGGCCCTCGCCCCCTTCCGCCCGTGGCGTGAACTGGCGCTGACCGCGGTGCTCGCCTCCGTCGTCGTGGCCGCGGTCACACTGCCGCAGGAACCGTTCCGCTCGCTGCGGGTGCCGTCGGGCGTCTTCGTGGTCGTCGCGGTCACCCAGGTGCTCGCACTCGGCCTTGCCGGCGCCGCGTATTCCCGCCGCATCGTGCGTCAACTGCTGGCCTGGCAAACGGATGCCCGCCGCGCCATCGCCCGGCGCACCGAAGAATCCCGCGGCAGCGTGGTGCGCCAGGTGGTCGAGCAGCAGCTCGCCACCCTGCAGCCCGGTGTCTTCCCCCTCTTCGACGGCGTGCTCGAACGCGGCGTGGTGACCAAGGCCGACATCAATCGCGCGAACGAGCTCGCCGCCGGGGTTCGCCGGGCGATCGTGGCGCACATCGACGAGACCTGGCTCGATGCCGTCATCGCCCGCGAACGCACGGCGCTCCTCGAGCGTGGCAAGGATCCGCTGCTCGTCGTGGCCGACCCCGAGCACCGGGCGGCGCACTTCGGCACGCAGCAGCGCGCGGCCACCTCGGCCCTGATCAGCATGCTCTGCCTGGCCCCCGGCTTCGACCCGCGCAGCCTCGTGGTGCAGGCCGACACCGAGCCCGACTCCGAGCCCGACACCCAGGTCGATCCGCCGAGCGACCGCCAGCAGCGGCACTCCGGCATCGACACGTTCTCGATCCGGGTGGCGCTCGACCTCCCGCCGCGCCGGGTGCGCGCCCTGCTGCGCTCCTACACGGCGGTGCTGCGGGTGGTGTTCCCGTGGGTGCGGGTGAGCATCCGTCGCCCCGGCCTGACGCTGGAATTCGGCGACAAGCGCCCCCGCCCGGTTCCACCAGTACGCTGAGCTAGGCGCACGCAGCGCCACGACACGCAGCGCGGCATGACGCAGCGCAGCAGAGCGGCACGAGCGCGACCAGCCGAGGGGGCGACCACGCAATGGCGAAACTGTATTTCCGCTACGGAGCCATGAACAGCGGCAAGAGCACCTCGATGCTCCAGGCCGCCTACAACTATGAGGAACGCGGCCACCAGGTGCTGTTGGCCAAACCGTCGGTCGACACCAAGGGCGACCGGGGCATCCTCTCCCGGCTCGGCGTCACCCGGGCCGTGGACTACCTGCTCACCCCCGAGACGGATGCCTACGCCCTCTTCCACGAGCACCGCGCCCGGGTGCTCGCCGAGACCGGCCTCGACGTGAGCGCCCTGCTGGTGGACGAGGCGCAGTTCCTCACCGAGCAGCAGGTGGACGACCTGCTGCGCATCGCTATCCTCGAGAACATCCCGGTGCTGGCCTACGGTATCCGCACCGATTTTCAGACGGTGGCCTTTCCGGGCAGCCGGCGCCTGCTCGAGGTGGCGCACAGCCTCGAAGAGCTGAAAACCATCTGCCGGTGTGGGCGCAAGGCCGTGTTCAACGGGCGCCAGATCGACGGGGTCTTCGTCTTCGACGGCGACCAGGTGGCCATCGACGGCGCCGAGGTGACCTACGAGTCGCTCTGCGGATCGTGCTACCTCGAGGAAAGCAATGGTGTGCTGAACAACCGCAGCCGGCCCGCATCCACATGAGCACCCACGCCCGCAGGACGGACCGCACTCGCGTGACAACTGGAAGGACGGGGCGCTCGAACGACTTCGGGATCGCGAGCGCCCCACCAACCCCCCGGTTGGTTTTCCCCATGCCTAAACGTAAGGGCCGCTTTCCGGACTGACCAGCCGTTACTTCTTGTGGCACCAGAACAGGGGTCACTCCGCACGTCGTTGAACCCTGCCCGAGACCCCGGCAGGCACCGCCCCGAGAATCCAAGGATCGCTGATGTCCCGCTTTCGCGTAGCCCTGATCGATGACCACGAGATCGTCGCCCGCGGATTCGCCGGCCTCTTCGCCACGATCCCCGAGATCGAGGTGGTGGCCACGGTCGCGACCGTGACCGAGCTGCTCGAGTCTGCCGTGCAGCAGACGCCCGTCGACCTGGTCATCCTGGATCTGCGGCTCTCCGACGGGTCCACCGCCACCGGCAACGTCGACCGGCTGCGCGGGGCGGGCGCGGCGGTGCTTGCGTTCACCGGTGGCGACGACGCCGCTCTGATGCGGGCCGCGGCGCGCAGCGGCGTGCTGGGTGTGGTGCGCAAGTCCGAGCCGACCGCGGTGCTGCTCGACGCCGTCACCCGGGCGGCGGCGGGGGAGACCGTGGTCTCCACCGAGTGGGCCGCGGCCCTCGACGGCGATCCCGACCTCTCCGACGCGGGCCTGAGCGTGCGCGAGTGCGAGGTGCTCTCGCTCTACGCTGCGGGCGCGAAGGCACCGCTGGTGGCCTCGCGGATGGGACTCTCCGAGGCCACGGTGATCGACTACATCCGTCGGGTGCGCTCGAAATATGAGCGGGTCGGCCGCCCGGCGAACACCAAGATCGACCTCTACAAGCGGGCACTGGAAGACGGCCTGCTGCCCATCCCCGGCCAGCCGTGACACGGCCGCTCCGGCCAACCCGGCCGCCCCGGCCAACCCGGCCAATCCGGCCGCAGTCCTCGACCGAGCGCCTCGCCCGCCTGCTCTACGGCGCACTCGGGCCCACCGCCCTTGTCTTCGGGCTGCTCTGCCTGGGCACCGTGCTCGAGCAGGCCTGGAAGCCGCAGCGGTCCTGGTCGGTGGCGGCATGGCTGCTGATCTTCGGGCTGCCGATGCTGCTCGCCGTGCTCTCACGCCGGGTGCCGTTGCGCGTGCTGCGGGTGATCGCGCTCGCCGAGGGGGCCCTCTTCGTGCTGCTGCTGATGTTCTGGCTGACCGAACGGGCGGAGCCGCTGCCGGCGGGCGCGGACATCCCCTGGGCGATCACCCTCACCGGTGTGCCCGTGATGGCCGTGGCGGTGACCACCCGCGACCGCACGGCCTGGGCCTACCTGGTGCTGGTCTGCACGATGAGCGGGCTGCTGCGTGCGGCCACCTCGACTGACCCCTCCCCGGTGCTGGTCGGTGTGGAAGACGGCCTCTACTCTTTCCTGCTGCTGAGCATGCTCGTGGGACTGACCACCATGGCGCGCCGCAGCGCCGGCAAGGTCGACCAGGCGGCCACGATCGCCCGCGTGCAACTCGTCGACCGCGCCGACCGCCTCGCGCGCAAACGCGAGCGGCTCACCATCGACGCCCTGGTGCACGACAGCGTCATCTCAACCCTGCTGATGGCCGGACGCGGCGGCACCCCGGTGCCGGTGCTGAGCCGGCACGCGGCCGACACCCTGGTGCGGCTCGACGCCCTGCGCGCCCCGCTACCCGACCCGAGCATGCCCGGCCCCCAGGTAACCCGGCGCCTCCAGCGGCTGGTGGCCGAGCTGGCACCGGATGCCCAGATCACCTCCAACCTGCCCGGCACCCTCACGGTGCCCGCCCTCGCCGTGACCGCCCTGCTCGGCGCCGTCGGCGAGGCCCTCCGCAACTCGGTCGCCGCCGACGTGCAGGAGCCCGTGCGGAGCCCGGTGGCCCGCACCCTTACCGTGGCCAGCTACCAGGGCGGCATCCGGGTGGCCGTGCACGACAACGGCGTCGGCTTCGACCCCGCGCGGGTGCCCGCCGAGCGCCTGGGCATCGCGCAGAGCATCATCGGCCGCATGGAGCGCCTCTCCGGCGGTGCCGCCACCGTGCGCTCCCGCCCCGGCGTCGGCACCGAGGTGGTGGTCTCCTGGACGCCCGCACCTGCAGTCCCCGCGCCGCCGGTCCCGTCCCTCTCGACCGCACCCCCAACCCCGCCGCGACCCGCCACGCAGCTTAAGGGCGTGACCCGCCTGCCGAAGGTCCTGTCCACGTCCATCCTCATGGGATTCATCGCCGTGCACGCCGTTCTCGCCTTCGCCGACGGTGAACCCCTGTGGGGCCTGCCCTACGAGATCCTCGGGTTCGTGGCGGTGTCTGCGGCGGCCGCCTGGCTCACCCTCGTCGTGCCTGACCCGGTGTCGCCTCGCAACGCCGTCATGGTGCTCGCGCTGTGCGGGCTGTCCGCCGTGGCCACGGCATTCCCGGTGCCGCCGGTCGGGTCGACCCCGTTCGCCCACTGGTACCTCGGCGCCATCACCATGCTGTTGGTCGTGCTGGCGGTGCGCGGCCAGCCCGGATTCGCATGGTACGGCTACGGCATGATCACGGTCATCTCGATCGTCTGGGCGCTGCTCAACGGACTGTCGCTGCTCGACGGGGTGAACCTGGCCATCCGTCATGCCGGCACCCTGCTCGCCGGAACCCTGTTCGCCGTGGGTCTGAAGCGTTCTACCCAGACCCTGGCCGGGCTGAACCGGGAGCGAGCCCGCAGCGGCGCCGCGGCGGCCACGGCGGCGGCGGCCCTCGATGAGCGCGAAACCCAGCTGACCCGGGTGAACACGCTGGCCCGGCCCACCCTGCAGCGCCTCGCGAATTTGCTGAAAAGCGACGCCCTGCAGAACAACCTCCTGCAGATCAATCCCCTGCAGATTGAACCGACCCTGCGAGCGGAAAGCCTGCTCGTGGAGGCCACCCTGCGCGACGCCATCCGGGGGCGCTCGCTCTTCGTCGAGCCGGTGATCACCGCGGCCCGCGCCGCCCGCATCCGAGGCGTCGACGTGACCCTGCTCGACGACAGCACCGACCGGCCGCCCCGGCAGCTGGCCGCCGCGGCCGCCATCGTGGCTGCCCAGCTCGACGCCCTCACTCAGGGTCACCTGATCGCCCGGCTGCTGCCCGCCGACCGCGCCACGATCGCCTCGATCGTGGTCGACGCCGGCGAGCCACGGATGCTCACGGTCGCCCCCGACGGCACCCTCCAGCCGTCTTTGTAGCACCCGTACGAAAACCCGAGAGAACTTCACACCCCCCATGGGGGGTGGCCCAATACCCCTATGTGCAAGGATGGACAAGGGGATAATGCAATTCGAGCGGCTCCTCTCTGCCTAGTACTACCGGAGGAACGCGCGTGGAACTCAAGGATTACCTCAGGATTCTCCACAAAAGTTGGATCCTGATTCTGGCCCTGACCCTGGTTGGGATTGCGGCCGCGGCCGCCGCGGCAATCGCCACGACGCCGAGCTACGTTGCCAGCACCCAGCTCTACGTCTCCGTTAAGTCGTCCGGTGACGCGGGAGGCGGTGAGCTCGTCGCCGGAACCAGCTTCGCTCGCCAGGCCGTGACGTCCTATGTCGACGTCGTGGACAGCGCCATCGTGCTAGACACGGTCATCGCCGATCTGCAGCTTGATCTCACCGCTGCCCAGCTCGCAGGAATGGTCGAATCGTCCTCGCCGGTGGACACGGTGCTGATCGATGTGACGGTCACCAACAGTGACCCGGTGCTCGCCGCCAAGATTGCCAATGCAGTCGGCCAGAACTTCAGTAAAATCGTCGTCGATCAGTTGGAGAAGCCCGACGGGGAGGCTGTCAGTCCCGTGAAAATCGAAACCATCCAGCCTGCCCTCGTTCCGGCAGCGCCGGCCAGCCCGAACGTGCTTCAGAATATCGTGCTCGGCTTGCTCGTCGGGCTGGCGGTCGGCATTGGCGCTGCCGTGCTGCGCAGCGTACTTGATACCCGCATCCACAGCCTGCACGACATCGATCTCGTCACCGACGCCCCCATTCTCGGCGGCATCACCAATGACCCCGATGCGCGACTTCGCCCTCTGGTGGTTCACTCCGACCCCAAGAACCCAAGGGCCGAGTCGTTCCGCAGTCTGCGCACCAACCTTCAGTTCGTGAACATCGAGGGTGGTCCGCGCAGCTTCGTCGTCACCAGTTCCATCCCCGGTGAGGGCAAGAGCACCACCACCGCCAACCTCGCCATCGCGCTCGCCGAGACCGGCGCCCGGGTCGCCCTGGTCGACGGCGACCTGCGCCTGCCTCGCGTCGCCGAGTACATGGGCATCGAGGGTGGTGTCGGGCTCACCGACGTCTTGATCGGGCGGGCCGAACTGCCCGACGTTCTCCAAAAATGGGGCAAGAACAAACTGTTCGTGCTGCCCAGCGGCCGCGTTCCCCCGAACCCGAGCGAGCTGCTCGGTTCCGCCGCCATGGCCCGCATGCTCGCCGTGCTTACCGACGAATTCGATGTCGTGCTGATCGACGCCCCGCCCCTGCTCCTGGTCACCGATGCGGCCGTGCTGAGCAAGCTCTGCGGTGGCGCTATCATGGTGGTGGCCTCCGGCCGCACCAAGCGCAATGAACTGTCCAGTGCGCTGCAGGCGCTTGAACGCGCCGGCAGCCGGCTCGTGGGCATGGTCGTCACGATGCTCCCCACTAAGGGGCCCGACTCCTACGGCTATGGCCAGTACAGCTACGGCACTGCCTATGAGGAAGAGAAAGTGGTTGAGGCCGAGTCTGCACCTACTCGCCGCGGCTTCGGCAAACCTAGACGGAGAACCGCCTAATGGCCGGCTTCAGAATCCTCACGGTGTGCTCTGGCAATATCTGCCGTTCACCTCTCGCCGAGCAGCTGTTGCGAGTCGGTTTGGCCTCCTGGCCCGAGGTTACGCTGGGCAGCGCCGGAACGATCGGCCTGACCGGTCAGGCGATGCCCGACGAAGCTGCTGACCTGTCTCGACACTTCGGCGGCGAACCCTCGGGGCACGTCGCCCGAGTGCTCACAGCAGAGGACCTGAGTGAGGCGAACCTGGTGTTCGCCATGTCGCGGGAACACCGACGCGCCATCGCGGAACTCTTTCCCAAGGCCATTCGCTACACCTTCACCATTCGCGAATTCGCGCGGCTCGTCAGCGGAGTCACCGACGAAGACCTCTACGAAGCTGCAATGCTGCCTCTGGATAACGTCGCTGGTCGTTTCTCCACGCTGGTGGGATTCGCGGCCTCACAGCGCGGGGCAGTGAACCCGCCCGAGTCGCCCGACGACGACGACGTTGTTGACCCCTATCGGCGCAGCGATGAGGTCTACGCAGAATCCGCTCGTCAGCTTGTGCCAGCCGTGAACGAAGTCGTGTCGCTGTTCTACCGATCCGCAAGAGTATTGCAGTCCTAGGAGGGCACCATGGCTGCAAACAAACCCAGCGGTCGCAAGAACCGCAACATTCTTGCGCGCCGTCGCTGGCTCGTCGGGGGCCTGGCCGTCTTCCTTCTGTTCGACATCGGCCTTGTGTTCTTTGCTCTCACCGCCACCAAGCCGGCTTCCAGTGCCGGAACAGTAGCCGGGGCGCTGCCGAGTGAGCCCGCGGTGGTCGTGCCTGTCGAGACCACTGAACCAACGGTGGTCGAGCCTGTCGAGACCGAGGCAACGGCAACAGTCACCCCCACACGCCTCCTAGCAGCCCTAGATGCGTCAACCGCTTGGCGGGCCTCCACCGGCGCGTGCTCCGTTGCTTCCGCAGAACCTGAACTAACCACCGATTCCGGTGCCACCTGGGAAAGCTTCAACGCCTCAATCGACACAGACGCCTCATCCATCCTGGCCATCAATGTCATCGATGACACTGAGACCTCGCTGGTCACCCTCGACCTTGCCGATTGCGCACCGCAGCTCGTCTCCACGTTCGTGGCAGGCAACCAGTGGAGGGCCTATCCCGAGCGAGTTGCCGTCGAGTGGTACGTCGACCCGGCGTCTCCTGCCACTGTGCACAGCCCAAGTGGTGATGCTGCGGCCCCGTGCGAAGCTGTCACCACGATCGCGGCAACGGACGACTCCAGCGCGGCTGTTCTCTGCACCGACGCCTCGGTCTTCACGACGCAGGATGCCGGCGCAACGTGGTCGGCGCCAACATCAGTTCCTGGTGCTGCAGCACTCGCCGCGACGGCGGGTGGCTTTGAAATCGCGGTAGCCAACCCGGCTGGTTGCATCGGAGTGTCGCTGGTGGCGGTATCGGCGGACGGTGTGCTTGATGCGACCGATCGGGCCTGCTTGGCCGCGACGATCAACCCTGGTGAGACGGCCGTCTCTGTTGCCGAAGACGGAACGCTTTGGATCTGGGCGGGCGACGCGTTCGCCCGCTCGACAGATGGCGGTGCGTCATGGGCCTAGTTCGTTCAGACGCATGGCTGCAGAGATGCCTCCAAGTCCGACTCCGACAGGCTCGCATGATTTTGTTATTCGGGCCGGTCTTGGAGCTGGGGACGTGACTGCAACCGGCCACGGCGACACCACGAAGCGATCATCAGATGGGGGGACGGCTCGGCAGCAATCTACCGAGCCGGGGGAATGAACGAAGAAAAAACAGCAGCCCCCCCGTTGATCCAGCGCCCTGTCCGTGACTGGCGCAACATTTATGCCGTCAGATTGGCGATCACTGACTTTTTTGTCCTCGTTTGCGTCGTCTTTGGCGTGCAAATATTCCGGTTTGGGCTCGACACGGCCGATGTCTCCTTTCGAGGCAGCGCGAGCGAACTAGTCATCGACTACAGCTTGGTCTCCGTCAGCATCATCGTGGGATGGATGATGCTCCTCCATATCTACGGCACCCGCGAGTCTCGCGTTCTCGGAACCGGCCCTGACGAGTACAAACTGGTGGCCAGCGCGTCTGTGCGTCTGTTCGGCATCCTTGCAATTGCCGCCTACTTACTGCACATAGACGTTGCTCGTGGCTACATTTTAATCGCGTTCCCTCTCGGCATCGCCGTGCTCGTCGTCTCTCGGTGGCTGTGGCGCCAGTGGTTGTGTGCGCAGCGTCTCGATGGCAGATTCGTGTCCCGCGTGGTTTTGCTGGGCTCGCGGGCATCTGTGCAGCATTTGGCAAAGGAACTGGGCCGACAGCCAACGTCCGGTTACCTGGTCGTGGGTGCATGCATTCAGGGCGCTAATCCAAGGACCATCCCAGGCACTGAGATTCCCGTTTTCGCAGACGTCGACAACCTGCAGATAGCCATGACCGATGTTTTGGCGGACACGGTCATCATCACGAACAACAGTGAGTTGGCTCCAGACCGCATTCGCCAAATCAGCTGGAGTCTGGAACCGGGACGGCAGCATCTGGTTGTGTCGCCGAGCCTGACAGACATCGGTGGCCCGCGAATTCACACACGCCCAGTTGTCGGGCTTCCCTTAATTCACGTCGAGACGCCGCGGTACGACGGCCGCAAGCTCTTCACCAAGCGAGCCCTCGACATATTCGCTTCAGCGCTCCTGATCGTCGCCCTATCCCCGGTATTACTTATCGTCACCGTCGTTATCCGGCTTAGCACCCCTGGGGCCGTGCTCTTCCGCCAGGAGCGTGTCGGTGTAAACGGCAGTCCGTTCATTATGCTGAAGTTTAGATCAATGGTGACTGGCGCTGAACAGCTATTGGATTCGCTGCAACACGTAGAGCGAACAGAGGGCAACTCCGTCATGTTTAAGATGAAGAACGACCCCAGGGTCACTTCCATCGGCAAAGTTCTGCGTCGCTTCAGTCTTGACGAACTCCCGCAACTCTTCAACGTGTTTGCCGGCAGCATGTCGCTGGTCGGGCCTCGCCCACCCTTGGAAAGTGAAGTAGACGGCTACGAGTCTCATGTGCACCGGCGTTTCCTTGTCAAGCCCGGCATTACTGGCTTGTGGCAGGTGAGTGGACGCTCCAACCTGTCTTGGGAAGACACAGTGCGCCTCGATCTCTACTACGTCGAGAATTGGTCGATAACCGGCGACGTTGTCATCCTGTGGCGCACAGTCAAGGCTGTGTTGGCAAGGGACGGGGCCTTCTAATGCTCCACGTGGCGACAATACGATTCACGGAAAACGAAGTACTCACGCATGAGGGAAAGACATGAACACGAACACGAATCCCCAGGCGGAGGCCCTCCCTGTGGGATTGATCAGGGCTGTGCGTCACAGAGTCGGGTCTGTCGACTTCGTGTCTGCAAGCCCAGAAACCGCAGTGGAGCAGGTTATCGCATTGGCGCTGCTAGGCCAAGGGCACCATGTTCACCTTGCGAATGCATACACGGTCGCATTGGCCGACAAGTCTGCTGAATATCGAGTTCTGTTGGCTGAACCTGCGATCAATTACCCTGACGGAAAGCCAATTGGGTGGGTCTCGGTACTGCGAAGGCAGTCGCCGAGGCTCGAACAGGTACGTGGACCCCAGCTGTTCCTTGACGTTTTTCAAGAGGGCATTACGGCGAACGTTCGGCACTATCTGCTCGGTTCCACACCTGGGGTCTTGGCGCTTCTCAAAGAGAACTTGACCAGTCGATTCCCTGGGGTGGCAATCGTCGGTGTCGAAAGTCCGCCGTTTCGCAGCATGAGCAAACGCGAAATCGATGAACAGGATGAGCGGATTCGCGTCAGCGGGGCGCAGATCGTTTGGGTCGGGTTGGGAACACCGAAGCAAGACATCGAGGTTGTCCGGCTCTCGTCCGTGCTGCCGGTCACCGCAGTCGCGATCGGAGCTGCCTTCGACTTTGCCGCAGGCACGCAAAAGGAGGCGCCGCCCTGGATGAGATCCTCGGGGCTCGAGTGGGCCTACCGCCTTGGCAGCGAGCCACGCCGGCTCTGGAAACGGTACGTTTTTGGAAATGCTCGTTTCTTGAAGGCGGCGCTCATCGCGCCGAGGCGCTAGGGACCAACGGGAACGGGGCGGGACTTGAAAGTTGCAGTTATTCACAGCTACTACTCCAGTAGGCAATCAAGTGGAGAAAATGTCGTCGTTGACGCTCAAATCCGTGCCCTGCGTCGACACGGTGTTGACGTGCGCGTCATTGCTGCGAGGACAGATAAACTTGAAACCCTGCCTGGTTACAAGGTGCGCTCCGCGATCAATGTCGCGACAGGCCGAGGAGCGTCTCCACTCGACGAACTCAAGCGATTTGCACCCGACATCGTGCACGTACATAACCTTTTTCCTAATTGGGGCCACGAGTGGCTAGGCAAATGGGGCGGCCCCATCGTCGCCACAGTGCATAACTTCCGCCCGGTGTGCGCTGCGGGCACTCTGTTTCGGGACGGGGAGCACTGCACCCGCTGTCCGGATGGGAATCCGCTCGAGTCAGTACGGCACAGCTGTTACCGAGGTTCCCTGATCGCCACTCTTCCGCTCACGATTCGCAACCGCCACGGTCTCGCGGGAGATCGGCTGCTAGAGCGCGCTGACAAGGTGATTCTCCTGTCTGGTCGCTCCCGAAAGCTCTACACAGGCTTCGGTTTGTCAGACGAAAAAGTCGTTGTCATTCCCAATTTCGTTGAAGACATTGGCTTCACTCCCGAAGCGGATCCAGGGCAATCCTGGGTTTATGTCGGTCGGCTCTCTGAAGAAAAAGGTATCACCAACCTCCTAAAGAATTGGCCCGCGGGCGAGAGCCTGCTCGTTTTCGGTAGTGGCCCTTTGCAGGCGGAAGTCGTAGCTGCAGAGGCAGAATCTTCTAATATCGTGTATGGGGGCCAGCTCAACCAGGAAGACCTTCCAGAAGTGCTCGCGGGGGCGAAGGGATTCGTTTTTCCGAGCGAATGTGCTGAAGGGGGAATTCCTTTGTCCTACGTAGAAGCACTTGCAGCCGGTCGATCTATTGTCGCGCTTGCAGGTAGTAGCGCCGCGGACGATTTGAAGCAATCAGGTTCTGGCGCCGTGTTTGCGACGTGGGATGGCCTTCAGCGTGCTCTGAGCGAAGCAGTGGAGAACCCGGTTTTGAGCGGCAAACTCGCTCGATCCCATTATGAAAAGAATTTCATGCGTGACGTGTTTCTCGCTCGCACAGAAACGCTCTACAGCGAAATGATGAGTGAGAAGGTCTTGAACAGACATGCGTAGGGTAATGATTCTCCAGGAGTACATTCCGGAGTACAGAGTTGCATTCTGGGAGGAATTGCACAGTCGGGCCGCTGCGGAAGAGATTGACATAGTGGTCGCATGCGGCCGCCCTAACGGCGCCCAATCGATGCGAGGAGATTCAGCAACTGTCAGTTTTGTCGTCCCTCTTCTCCATACAGAGTGGATTCTACTGGGCCGCCGAGTTGTCGTCCGGAAGATTTCGGCCGCCGCCAAGCATGCTGACCTAATCATTCTGGAGCAGGCGCGTAGGAATCTGGATGCGTATCAACTACTGGGCGCTCGGCGGCCGAGAGGTCGCGTCGTTGCTTTGTGGGGACATGGCCGGGATTACACGAGGCGCACACGGGGGGCCGATCGCGTCGTTACGCGCTGGCTCACCTCCCGGGCTGACTGGTTCTTCGCCTACACGCAAGGGGGAGTTGAAGCAGTCGTAAAGGATGGCTATCCCCGCGAGCGGACGACGGTCGTACAAAATTCGATCGATACCTCTGCGCTCCGAGCCGGGATCTCTTCAGTCCAAGAGGTGGAGGTTGAGTCTTTTCGAGAGCGGTATGACCTGAGGGATAAAACCGCATTGTTTGTGGGTGCGCTCGACGAGTCGAAGCGCCTTCAATTCCTTCTCGAGGCGGCCGAGAAGTCGTCTGAGTTGGACTGCAATTTTCGCTTGGTCATCGCTGGAGACGGCCCCCTTCGGTCGATAGTGGAAAGTTGGGCGTCCCGATACGACTGGCTCACTTACTTGGGGCCCGTCGACGGGACTCGGAAGGCAGTCGCTCTGGCCTCGGCGCAGGTTCTTGCCATGCCCGGGCGAGTAGGACTCGTCGCCGTGGACAGCTTCGCAGCGGGACTGCCAATAATCACCACGGACTGGGGTTGGCACGCCCCTGAGTTTGAGTACCTTGTCAATGGGCGGAACTCTATCGTGGCCGGTGACACGGTAATTCTTTACTCCAGAGCCCTTGTCGAGACAATCAATGACAGCAAGCTTCTTTCCCGGCTTCGGGAAGCGTGCATTCAGGACGGCACCAAATACACGGTTGAGATTATGGCTGAGAATTTTCTTGATGGCATTCGCCAGGTTCTAATGGGGGACCGCTTGTGAGATTTCACGTCATCATTGCCTGCCATAATCGCAGGGCGCTGACCATTCGATCTGTGATCAAAGCCCAGGAGACCGCGGACGCAGCGGGGATCGAAGTCGACTTCACAGTATTCGACGATGGCTCCCGCGATGGAACATCGAATGCACTATCCGCCCTGCGACACACTGTTCTCATTTTGAAGGGCGACGGGAGTGCATTCTGGGCCAAGAGTATGGCGCTGGCCGAGCAGCAGGTACTTACCAGCACAGAAGGTGGTGACGACGAATATATCGTTTGGCTCAACGACGATGTGGACATCGATCTCAAGGCCTTCGAAGACCTACTCCCGACGCTCAATGAACATCGTGGTGCGGTGGTTGTCGGAGCGATGAGGGACCCGGACACGAGCAAGATAACGTACTCCGGTATGCGGAGAAATGGCCGGCACCCGCTCAACCTCGCCCTTATCATGCCAACGGCGCAATCTCAGCTGGTAGACACTTTCAACGGCAATTTGGTGGCCGTTCCAGTAGAGGCTGCCCGCGTGGTCGGCGGCATTGACGGCGAATTCTCGCACGCGTTCGCGGACATTGATTATGGGTTTCGGTGCCAGCGACTGGGCATTGACGTGGTGTTAGCGCCGGGCACCTATGGGGCGTGTCCCCGAAATGCCCCGCCGCTTCGCGGATCAATTCGTGGAGATTGGCGGGCTTTCACCGGTGCCAAAGGAGGCGGTAATTATCATTCTCTCCGCCGAATACTGCGGAAAAGCAACGCATGGACGTGGTGGTCCGTGATCATGATCTCGTACGGCCTATGGCTTACGCGACGAGTTCTACGGGCGGGCTAGATCAGCGTCATGTCGGAGCCCGACAGCGAACAGCAACCTGAAAGTAGATTTCCATTTGATTCGCAATTCACTCAGGCCCATAGTGAGATTTATCCGTGGGGTAATGATGTCCTTTCGAGTGCAGAGCCTTCGCTTTCGAGGAGTTCAGGCGCCCCAGAGCGTTCAGCTCCACGGCCGGGTGCTCGTTTTTGCCTGTCCTGGGAGTCGAGTTTCCCTCGGCGAGAACGTCATTCTAAATGCCTCAGCGCGCCGGAACACGTTGGAGGCGCGCGGTCCCATTCTGATTCGGACGACCAACGGCAGGGCTCAGCTGTTGATAGGGAACGACACAGGAATGACGAGCATGACGATTAGCGCGTCCCAGGAAATAGTTATTGGGGACCGAGTCCTCATCGGGGCGGGCGTGATTATCACAGACTCTGACCATCACGTTGTTCGCCCACCAATCGGCGTCTCGCGGCGATTCCTGCCCATGCCTGCGCCGGTGATCGGCGATCGGGTGGTTATCGAAGATGACGTATTCCTCGGCGCTAGGTCTATCGTCCTCAAGGGTGTGAGAATTGGCACGGGATCCGTCATCGGCGCCGGATCGGTTGTGTCCCGGTCCATACCTCCGGGGTCCATTGCAGCCGGAAATCCTTGCCGTGTGATTGGGAAGATCGCAAGTGAGTAGGCACATCGCGTTGTGTGGGCCGGCAACGCTTGAAATGCTGCAGCCTTTTCTTCCGGACCCGGTCAAGTCGTCTGGATACCCTTTTCCGCTAATTCCTGCGCTCGCTGTCGAGTACATGAGACTAGGTCACACGGTTTCTATTGTTACTACCGCGGGCGACACTGACGGAATTCTTACCTATTCCGGGCCCAATCTGAATCTCTATATCATCCCTTCTCGGGCCAGGGCCAGAGACCGCGCACTGGATTTCTTTCGTCAAGAACGTCAGGGCATTCAAAGAGTTCTGCGGGACATTAATCCGGATGTCATCCACGCGCACTGGACCTACGAGTTCGCACTCGCAGCATTGGAATCGAGGGTCGCTCCAGTTCTTGTCACAGCTCATGATGCGCCATTGACAATCCTTCGGCACATGCGAGACCCCTATCGGGCCGTGAGGACTCTCATGGCCTATAAAGTACGTTTCTCGTCGAAAAAGTTGTCAGCGGTCTCGCCCTATCTAGTGTCTCGCTGGCGAAGTGAGATGTTATATCGACGAACCATGAGAGTAATCCCAAATCCAGTTCCGCAACTTGAGCTGCCCCGGGTCAGCAGGGCTGATTATCCAGTCGTTCTCGATATTGCAGATTCATCCCCACTGAAGAACGTTCGGGGTCTCCTCCTTGCATGTTCAGAAGTGAGAAAAACCTGGCCTGACCTGGAGCTGAGATTGATCGGATCGGGGCTTGAAGAAGGTGGGCCCATGAACGATTGGGCAAGGGCAAAGGGCCTTGATAGCGGAGTGCGGTTCCTCGGCCGCTTAAGCCGTTCGGAAGTTTCACGCCACCTCGCGGAGGCGACCCTGTTTTGTCATTCTTCCCTTGAAGAATCGCAAGGGATATGCCTCCTCGAGGCCATGGCTGCGGGGATCCCAATCGTGGCAGGGGCTGAGTCAGGTGCGGTCCCTTGGACACTGTTTGATGGCTTAGCTGGGCGTCTCATCGATGTAAGAAGCCCCGCGGCGATCTCGCAAGGGATTCGGAACGTCCTTGCGGATGCCGGAGCAGCCGCAATCACTGTAAAGGTCGCGGCGGAGATGATGCAGTCTCGATACTCGCCTGAGAGCGTGGCCCAGCAATACATAGAAGAATATGAGGCACTGATCAACGATCAACCGGGGAACCCTTCTCGTCGCATGCGCAGGAAACAATCACGGAGTCAGACTTTGGGCGCCTAGCCACTCCCAGATCGAAATTCCAGGCGCTTCTCTCAAAGCAACGAAATGGTTCAAAAAATGTTGTGGTCTCTTCCCAAACTAATTAGCCCCCGCGGCGCGGGTCTCGGGAATGAAGTTTTTCCCTGGGCAAAGGCTTACCTCGGGGCAAGGGCTTTGCGTCTGAAGCTGGTGGCGCCGCCGTGGCGAGTCAACCCCAGACGATACGATCAGGAGCTCGAAACAGGCGCGTTGGACTCGATAAAGTATTTCGCGCTTCGAGGGCTGCCGGCTGTAGATATCAACGCCGAGATGATCGAATCGGCGCAACGGTTCGACTACTTCGAGGCGGTCACTGCGCTGGCGCCAACTATTCTCGCCCAAAAGAGAATCTCGGTGCTGCATTCCTCTGGAATGCACGGTGGATACCTTGGAATCCGTCGTTCCCGCGCATTTCTCAGACGGGAGATCTTCGGGGCTGCAGGCGCAATGACTGCCGTCGAGGAAATGGACGGGTCGAGCGACGTGAGTGTGCGTATTGGTGTTCACATCCGCGGGGGTGACTTCTCTTCGACGAAGCTTGTTAGGCCCGCGGTATTCAACGAGCAGCTGCCGCTGGACTGGTACGTGGATGTAGTTCAGAGTCTCGCGAAATCACTCAGTGTCCCTTCCTGCGTCTACCTGGCAACGGATACTCCGTCACCGGTGATAAACGCAGCCCTGACGGTGGCTGGATGCCCTCCACGGGGGCTCGCTCTGGATTCCGTTGGTGATCTCGCAGTGCTTGCCCGTTGTGACGTCATCATTTCCAGTGTCAGTAGCTTCTCGATGCTTGCGATCTTCTTGAGCGACGCGTCGTACGTGTGGCACGAAGATCAACTTGGCGAAGCCGATGGCTGGCTGAGTATTTGGGGTCACGAGGCATTGAACTCTGGGGGCGGCCGTACCGCTCAAGCAATGAAGCAGCAATCCGAAGGGGAGGTTCGTGTCCGTCGCGGTGTGGCTCAGGGCAAGGTGCCGAAGTGGCGACAAGGGTTTCTGAACCAGCTTGAATACCGTGCCAGAGCTCGACGGAGCTTTGACGACCTCATCTTCTTCGGCGTGACCGAAGGGGATAGGCGTTCATGACAACTTTCCGCGCCGCGTCTCACGGGGTTGGATGGATGCTTGGCGCTCAACTCGTCGTCAGCGGCGGTCAATTCCTCTATTCAGGGGTTACCGCGCGTCTCTTCACTCCGACGGAGTTTGGGGGATTTGCAGCTGCGCTGAGCCTTCAAGGCCTTCTCATCCTCCTGACGACTACCGGGCTGCCGTCGATTGTTCTCAAGGAGAGGACGCTCAGCCGAACTGACCTTGTTTCGGTCCGCGTGTATGCCGCCTTAGGCGGTCTGTTGGCTGCGACTCTTTTCTTCTTTCTGAGCCCGTTGTGGCTGGCCCTCCTCAACGCCCCTAGTGGGCAGCAGTACATTGGCCTTTTGACCATCGCGCTGGCGTTGGGACCGATGGCTGCGATTGAATCTGCGCTCCTACGCAAGGAGGAAAGGCCCATCGCTGATTCGATCACAATTATTATGGCCTTCGTGGTGCCAGCCGCCGTAGCCGTGATCGTTGCGCTCACCGTCCGCGAGGCCTGGGCCATAGCACTGACTACTGCGCTCGGCCCCCTGGTGCTCTTCTCTGCGGCGACAACAGCGCGGAAGGTCGGTCACCAAGGCCCCGGGCCCCAACGCCATCGAGAATTGCTTGGGTTCGCCTCCAAGCTGAGCACGCAGAACGTTGTGTTCCTGGTCGTCGGACAAGCGCCGGGATGGCTGGTCAGCGCCGTGCTCGGAGCAGGTAGCTTGGGTCAGTACTCAAGAGCTAACACTCTTGCTGGTATGCCAAGTACGGCACTCTCAACAGCCTTGAACCGGGCGATACAACCACATTGGTGGAAACTCGAAGAGGTCGAAACGACTAAGCGCGCCATTCGCGATACTGCGATCTTGGCGGGGAGCGTTTCGTTCCCGATCTTCGCCGTATTGGCGGCCGTTGGGCCAGACCTATCTGTGCTTTGGCTCGGCCCGGGGTGGGAGAGCGCCAGCCTGTTGGTGCCCTGGCTTGCGATCAGCTTTGGTCTTCAGGTGCCATTCACTATCCTCGCTAACAGCTTGGAGATGCGAGGGTTATTCCGTCCAGTCCGATTCGCGCAGTTGGGGTTGGTCGGAGGACTTGGAATTGGATTTCTTGCTTTCTTCGCGACACGGGATGTCCGCGTGGCTGCCATGGCGACTGTCCTCTCCCAGCTGGTGGGCTTGATAGTTCTCGTCGGCACCATGGCCAAGTCAAGCTTCTTGGCCTCAAGAACGTTGTATTCGGCCTTGGGGCTGCCGTTTGCCTGGGCACTAGTCGTGGGATGTTTTGCAGTGCTTGGAAGTAAAAGCGCTGAAGCTCTCGGTTGGACCATTCTGAGTAGTCCCGAAACGGCGTCCGTGCTGTCGGGTGGCTTTCTTGGAGCGTGCGCATGGGCTCTAACGTTCCGTTGGCAGCCGGCTAGCCGCACGCTTACCGAGCGAGGGGTGCCCTTGCCCAGCATGATGAGAAAATCCATGAGGAGTTGACATGGAAGAACGGTTCTCCCGCTTCATCCGTGCTGCTCACGCCGACCCAACATCGGGCACGAAGGGAGGGGAGCAAGACGCCACCGCCGTCCGGTAGTACCTCCGGCTGGCACCTCGTAACCTGTCAGAACGCCCTACTGGACCGGGTATTCCCTGCCAATTGCCTTTTCGGCGGCATGGGAATCTGCGGTTCTCTCCCAGATGATTCATTTGTCGATGCCGCGATACACCATGCGAGCAACGCTGCGACTGTCCAGGATAGTGAGTATGCCGAAATATATGTGGCAATCGCCAAGAAAGCAGCCGTCACAGCTACTGCCTCAGCACCGCGCGCGAGACGCGCAAAGGTAGACGTCATAACAATGATGAAAATACCGAGACCGACTAGGCCGAGTCGCAAGTACACGGTCACGTACCAGTTGTGCGGCGCGTAAGAGATAATTTGGCCAGCCTCGATGCGGTCGTATCCAAACCCAAACGGTTCGCCGAGGAGGATTGTCCAAATCCCTCGAGCGAATGAGGACTCGACCAACTGGGTCCACGACGAGAGGCGACCGTCCAGAGTTCCAGTGTTCTCAACTGACGCGAAAAGCGAGCTCACGACCCCATTCAATGCACCCGACAGGATAGCGATAGCACCAAGCAACAATGCGCAAAATGCACCAGCCAATGCACGCGCACGAGCTACCCCGCGGAGTCGGAATGAGGTAAGCGCGATGCCGAGGAAGACTGCCACCCAAACCGACCTGTGCTGGCAGGCAATGGACATCGCAAGAAACAGGATGCCTACCCAACGGTCCCGTCCGGGCCTGCTGCTTCCCCATGCCCTGAACATGAGAAGGCCTATCAATCCCAGCAGCATCGCCTGATCAGACGCTAAAGGACGGCCGGTGTTTGACACTCCACTAAGTACGGATACGACGAAGGTGTCAGGCTGGCCAACTCCATAGATGGCAATGTGAATGGCTGCTACGGCAGTGAGAGTTGCGCCAGTGATCGTTATCCACTGTTTGAAGGCCCGCTGGCCTGCATCGGTCATCCAATCCTGATTCAATGCCCAGGCCGTGAATCCGATGGGGAAGAGGAACGCGCGAAAATCGTTCATTACCATGCCGGTGTCGAATCGAAACAGGCCAGCGATGAGCGCTCCGACGAGGCTCAATGTCAGGGCAACAAGAATCAGCCTGTAGGGCTTCGTGATAGCCAATAGTCTTCCCGGATTCAGGGCGGTTGCTACGAAAGCCGAGACCATGACCATGTCTTCGGCAGTGATCGACACGTCACCCACTGACGCGATGCGGTGGAGGCCTGGTAGGTCCCATGCGATTGCCGACAGAATTGTGACAGCATAAAGTGGCATCGTCGGCCACCGGCGGAACGCCGCTACCAAAAGCAGGAGACCAACGACTCCGCCAATGAGCGTGAAAAGCAAGACGGCTACGGCCACTGAATCCCCCTAGGGCAGGTTTCATCCTCTCACATCGAGTGAGTCCTGCCGCTCCCTGGCGAATGCTTGCGTTCGTCCCAACTCCCAGGAGGCGGTGTAACTACTGGCACAGAGGCCCGTGTTAATGCCGACCGAAAACAGGACCGGCGTCGTCGCCGCACCTGCGCTTGACCGCGGTTCAATCGCTGATCGGTTGCGGGTGCCGATGCGCCCTTCGGCGCCCAACCGGGACTGGTCGTTAACTACTGTGGCGCCGCGGTTCATGCTTGTGGCCGACGAGGAATCATGGCGCGCACACGTGGCCTTGCCCCCGGTTGGTGGACACGGGGTTATGTGGCTTTAGCGAAGACCGCGTTTTGGTTTGAGTATTGCAGTTCGAAGTCGACGGGGCTGACCTGGCCGAGGGATGTGTGCCGGCGGCGCCTGTTGTAGCGGTCTTCGATCCAGGCGCCGACTCCCCGGGATACCTTGTTGTTGCTGGGCCAGACGCGTCGATGGTAAAACTCGGTCTTGAGCGTGGCGAAGAAACTTTCCGCCATCGCGTTATCCCAGCAGACCCCGGTGTAGCCCATCAACCGGGTGATGCGGTGCTGTTTCGCGAACGCGGTGATCTGCGCTGACGGGGTGCCACGATCGGAGTGGAAGATTACCTGCTCGGGCCGCTCACCGCGGAGCGCCATGGCCATGACCAGGGCGGTCTTGATGAGGTCGGTGCGGTCGGCGATGGCCCAGCCGATCACGCGGCGCGAGTGCGCGTCGATCACGGTGGCTAAATAGAGCCACCCTTCCCAGGTCCTCGGGTAGGTGATGTCGCCCAGTCAGACCTGGTTCAGGGCCCCGGTGTCCCATTGCCGTTTGACGGCGTCGACCGGGTAGGCGTCCTCGGCCTGGCTGACCGTGGTGGTGCGCCAGCGTTTCGGGCTGATGCCCACCAAACCCAGGCGGCGCATGGTGCTGGCCACGGTTTTGCGGGAGATGATCTCGCCATCAGCGCGGAGGTCGGCGAGGATCCGCGGGGACCCGTAGATCTCGTCTGAGTCGCTGTGGAACCACGCGACCTTCTGCTTGATGTTCTCCCGCCGCACCGGCCTCTCAGATGGGCTGCGGCCCAGCCAGGCGTAGTAGCCCGACCGGGACACGGCGAGGAGGCGGACCATGCGGACGATACTGAAGTTGGTCTTCTCCACCAGCATCAGTGCGAACGCTTGGCGTTCGTATCCGAGGCTTCCTGGGCGAAGAAGAGGGAGGCTTTTTTTAGGAACGCCCGGTCCAGTTTCAGGTCGGCGTTCTCTTTGCGCAGCCGCAGCAGTTCGGCCTTCTCCGTCTCCGTGACCCCGCCCTCACCGGCGTCTTCGCTGGCCTTGAACAGGTTCACCCACCGGCCCAGAGTGGCTTCCTTGACGCCGAGCTCTCGGGCCACGGTCGACACGGGCCGACCGGTGTTGATCACCAGCTTGACGGCCTCGTCTTTGAACTCAGGAGTGAACTCCCGGCGTGTGTTTCCCGTGATAATCATTCTCTCTTGTGAGGTGTCCACCAACCGGGGTCAAGGCCCCCACAAATCCTGGTTTCTGCCGACAACGGGCCGATCAATATCCTCCGCACGGTAGCCGCCCTGTTCGTCGTTCTCGGCCACGCGCGCACGCTCTTGCTCGTCGACTACGATAACGCCCCACATAACGGAGCCCAGGTGGCGCTCTACGGCGTGACAGCGATCGGGCACCAAGCGGTGGTGGTCTTCTTTGTTCTCAGCGGGTATTGGGTGGGCGGTAGTTTGCTACGTAAAGCCCGCCAAGGGCGCTTCTCTTGGCCTTCGTACCTCGCTGATAGGACGACGCGGCTGTGGGTCGTCCTCGTTCCTGCGTTGGTCCTAACCCTCGCGCTGGACGCCATCGGGCGGCGCTACTTCGGCGCCATGACTGCCTGTGTTGGCGATCCTCGCTACGGTGGAGTCGCTCTAGACCAGCGGCCCATCGACGGTCTCACTTTCTTCGGCAACGTTTTTTTCATGGGTGGAATCCGGGTCCCTACTTTCGGGTCCATTACCGCCCTTTGGTCGCTCGGCTTCGAATTCTGGATGTACGTCATCGCGGCTATCATCCTGCTTTCGTTCTTCGTTCTTCGTTCTTCGTTCGCGGGCGCAGCCGGCTCATTCTCATCGTCGTCGCGATTGGCTCAGCGTTTCTCGTCGGTGATCGCGTTCTCGTCTACGTCCCAGTTTGGCTCCTCGGAGCTCTGGTCGCCACGAGCGCTCCCCGCCTCGATACATGGGCCCACCGCATCAATCCGCGGACCCTGCTCACCTTGCGTTTGACTGCCGGGTTTGCCGCGCTAGGCGCGGCCGTTGCGGTGCGCGGACTCAACTCGCTCTCAACTATCGTCGGCGACTACATTGTGGCGGTGCCCGCAGCCGTCCTTGTGGCGACGCTCACGACTGGGTTCATAAAGGAATCGACCGAACGCACGATCCTCGGGAAGTTTTCAACACTGGCGAACAGCTCCTTCTCCCTCTATGCAATTCACGTTCCGATCCTCGTTCTGCTTGTGTCCGCCCTAGGCATTCAGGTGAACAACCGGTGGCCGTCGGATCTGCTCCACTGGACCTATCTGCTCATAATCGTCGCTGGCCTCAGCGCCGGGGGTTGGGTATTCGCCAACGGTACAGAGATGCACACCGATAGAATTCGACGTGCGGTGAAGTCTAGGCTGGGACTTAGGTAGCCATTGCAGTTCTGTTGTTATCGTCGCGAATGCTGCACCGTTCATCTTCCGTTTCTTGCAGCCCGATCTTCGTTCGTGGGGCGAGCGATTCATCCGTCTGAGGACCAGCTCTCACACTTTGACTCGATTCGGCGTCAAGTGAAAACGTGAGTTTCCGCGCCACAGTTGAAGCACGTAGAGCGGGCAACGCGGCACGGAGCGTTGGCCAGAGTCGTTCCCGCGATCATGTGCGACTGGGACTAATCAGCTTGACGGACAGGTTGATAGTCGGTTGTGGGACTCGGCCATGCGCATGCAATACTCAGGCAATGACTTCGGGGGATATAGCGGATACGCTTGAGCGCGCAGCGTGGAACAAGCGGGCTGCTTCCCTCGACTCGCTCACCGGGCTGCGATTCTTTGCAGCACTTGTGGTCTTACTTCGGCACTCGGTGCCGGAGCTATTCCCGCTCCCGGGGCTGCAGGAGCTCAGTCTCGTTGGGCCCATAGGCGTGGGGTTCTTCTTCGTCCTTTCAGGATTCATCCTCACATGGACCTGGAAACCCCACCGAACGCTAAGGGACTTCTACATTGGCAGGTTGGCCCGCATCGGCCCTCTGCATGTTTTGACGACGATCGTCGCGGCGGGCCTTCTCATTGCGGCTGGTACTCCCCACTGGCTCAGTACTATCCTTTCCCTGTTTCTCCTTCAGGCATGGGGGACCGAGAACATGCGGTCGGGGGGTAACGGGCCGAGCTGGTCGTTGTCGGTTGAAGTATTTTTCTATCTCTGCTTCCCATTTTTAGTGCGCCCCCTTCTCGGAGCAACGATTCGGCGATGCGTCACGATCGGCTTCGGGGCTGCCGCTGGGATGCTCCTATGGACTATCGCCTACGGTGTCGGATCGCAGATGGACCTTCCCGCAATAACTGTCTTCAGCACGTACACGAACCCTCTCTACAGGCTTGGTGAATTTGTAATTGGCATCTGTTTAGCCGTGGCCATGCGGAAAGGCTGGCGCATCAGAATGTCGCTGCCTCGCGCGACCCTGCTGGCGGTCGCTGGATACATCGGCCTTGCCCTGGCGAACTGGGGTGTGATGCATGCCGGTGTGCACTTAGGGGACACGAAGGGCTTGCCTCTTGGAGTGCTCGACCTTGCCTACCTGCCAATAACGGTTCTACTGATTGCGGCAGCAGCTGCCTCAGATATTGCCGGCCTTCCGTCTGCCCTTCGTGGCAGGTGGATGGTGAGTCTAGGCAAGTGGTCATTCGCCCTGTATCTCATCCAGATGATCGTCATTGCCCAGGTAACCAAGTTTGCCCAACCAGGTGTCAGCTGGCTGGGCGCGTTTCTGCTCGTGGGGACGATTCTTGTTTGTATCGCTATGTCTGCGCTTCTCTATCGCTTCATTGAAAGGCCGTTGGAGAGCGGGATGAAGCAACGGCTGGCGCGCTAGCGTAGGTGCCGGATGGTGGTTGTGCCGCGGTCGCCGAGTATCAATCACTCTTCGAGCCTGTTTGGCCTTGTCGAAGGGCACCTTCCCTGCCCGGGCCAGGTCGACTGCGTGGTGCTCGCCCTTGGCCACATCAACGCCGATGAAGACGTCAACACTGTCGCAATTATCGATCATGAATGCTCCGTTATTAGCGATCACCGATACCAATGAAACCAGTGACAACCCCGGATCATCAACGACTGGGGGCAACAATCATGCCGTGCCTGACAGGCCTGCACCCTCAAACGAATACGCGATCAAGGGCTATAAAGAAAGTAACGGGGGCTTCATCGACCGTTGTGTTGTCCGCGACGTCTTCCGTCGACAAATGGCTTGATGGGAGCCGAGTTGCTGCCCGCGGCCAAGCCAGGGTGTTACCGCGTAGGGCCCTATCAAGGCGCTGCAATCCGAGTTGGTTTAGTGGCGCGATAACAGGCGCGGATAGAGTGACATGACCCTAAACAAACGGCAGGAATTCGACCATGCTTGAAGCCCTCGTAATTGGCCTCGATCGCAACTACCGAGGCACCGAACTGGAAGATCAGCTCCGAGAGCACGGCATCCCCATTCACAGGGTTCAGGGCGTGATGGTTGATGAACTGCCCGGTGGTCTTGATTCCTACGTGGATCAAGCCGCAGCCCGCGTCTTGCAGCGCCGGGAACTCACTAAGGGTGAAGTGGGCTGCGCCCTTGCGCATCGTGCCGCGTGGGCCGCGCTCGCGGCGAGCGGTAGCCTGTTCTCGCTCGTATTCGAAGATGATGCGAGGCTGGTCGGGAAACCAATCAACGACGAAATCATGGAGGCCCTTCAAACGAGCCACCCGACGATCGTGGTCCTCGACGCCTACTCCGATTACACCGTCATATCTTCCCGTCAGGACGCTCTGGCGAGGACTGTTTTCAAGACCCTTGTGCCGCCACCTGGCGCATGGGCGTACGGGCTAAATCGTGCAGCTGCCGAGGTTCTGCTTGAGGATGGGCGCAGAGTCTCCTCCGTTACCGACTGGCCTGCACGCGTGGCGCACAAGATTGACTTCTATACCGTTTACCCGCAGCTCGCACGGGTCGACGACGGTGTTCAGTCCACTCTTGAAGAGACACGCCATCTCCAGGAACTGGGAAGCGCGGAGTCCTCGACTAGCAGGGTAATTCGGCTTGCGCAGTCGATCGGGCATATCCGCTGGGTGAAGCATTGGCACGTCTACGGGGCATACCGCGTATACCTGCACCACGAGCTCCGCAGATTAGTCATTAACCGTTCATCCCGCGCACGGGGTAAACGCTGGGACCAGAGCAATCAAAGGAGCCCTCTCACCTTTTGACGGGGGTTCCCCCCAGGGCGTGTCTCCTAAGACCTGCTCACAGTCTTGTCAGCGTGCGTGTACGTCTCGCAACCGCCGTGTTGTCTGACAGTGAGTGGGCTCGATCGAGTGGGAGAATGGATACTGGGTGAGTTGCGAATTGGCTCTCTGCTGCCGGAGGCGAGTGTTGCATCTCGAAGTCCACGGGTGTGACATGCCCGATTGAGTAGGGGCGCCGGCGGGGATTGTAGCCGTCATCGATCTGCTGCGCGACGCCGCGGATCGCTCGGTACCGGGTGGGCCAGGCTCGACGGCAGTGGAGCTCTGTTCTCAAGGTCGCGAGAGTGGCTCTCGGCGTGGCCCAGCCGATCACACGGTGGCTGTGGGTGTCGATGACGGTCGTCAGATATACTCACCCCTCCCGCGTCCTCAGATATGCCCGGTTGATGCCGTGAAGCGCAAGTGGGCCATCGGGGCGTTGAACCAGATTTGGCTGGGCGACATCACGCATTAGCGAGGTCGATGCCTGTGCCATTTCTTCGGGCAGATCCCAGCCAATCCCAGTCAGTTCATGGCCGTGGTGACAGTTTTGCGGGAGATGAAATTTCCCGGCGTGGAGGTCGGCGAGGATCCGGGGGCCCTAGACCTCGTCGGAATCGCCGTGGAACGAGGCACCTCCTACTGTACTGACGAATAATCGCCGACGATGGTGTCCGGGCTATTCAAGCGTAGCCAGAGCGGGAGACCTCGTGGAGGCGGACCATGATGGTTAAGTTGGTCTTCTCTGCCAGCATCAGTGCCGTGTGGTTGCGCGAATAAGGAGACATGCCCTCGTGGAGTGGGTGTATTCAAATCGTTTGGAACGAGCGGACTTCTCACGAGCCGCCGTCGTTGATCGACGTGTCGGAGCTGCTCGAGTTCAATTGACCCAGAGGGTGCGATGTGGGCTCAAGCGGCCTTGACTGGCTAGTCAGGGGGCGGATAGAGCGCTCATCCACTCCCCGGGGCTCTCGAATGGCTGCACCCTAAGTCGGGCAACTGTTCTGTTTCGGCATCAGGTGCCCTGCGTCAGTGCGCTACAGCGAGTCGTCTAGGCTTAGGTTTGACAGAGCTGGCAGCGAAGCGCGGTCCTCGATGCCGCTGTTCCCTGACATGCCCGGATAAGACAAATGGGGACAAATTGGCAAAGCGCGCATTAATTACCGGCATCACGGGTCAGGATGGTTCCTACCTTGCCGAACTGCTGTTGTCCAAAGGCTATGAGGTTCACGGTCTGATCCGCCGCGCGTCGACCTTCAATACGTCGCGGATTGACCACCTCTACGTGGACCCGCACGACCCGGCTGCCAAGCTGTTTCTGCATTACGGTGATTTGAGCGACGGCAGCCGTCTGGTGACGCTTCTCGCAGAGATCAAGCCTGACGAGGTGTACAACCTGGCCGCGCAGTCGCATGTCCGCGTGTCTTTCGATGAACCAGAACACACCGGGGACACCACCGGGATGGGCGCAATTCGGTTGCTCGAGGCTGTGCGGATGTCGGGCATAGAGACTCGTTTCTATCAGGCGTCGAGTTCGGAAATGTTCGGGGCGACGCCGCCGCCGCAGAATGAGGAGACGCCGTTTTATCCGCGTTCCCCCTATGGTGCCGCGAAGGTCTACAGCTACTGGATCACGAAGAACTATCGTGAGGCTTATGGCATGTTTGCCGTCAACGGCATCCTCTTCAACCATGAGTCGCCGCGGCGGGGCGAGACGTTCGTTACGCGCAAAATCACTCGCGCGGTCGCGGCTATCAAGGCCGGCACGCAAGACCACGTGTATCTCGGCAACCTGGACTCGATCCGGGACTGGGGGTATGCGGCGGAGTATGTCGAGGGCATGTGGCGCATGCTCCAGGTCGATGAGCCCGATGACTTCGTTCTCGCCACCGGCGGCAACTTCACGGTGCGCGACTTCGTGGAGACCTCGTTCAGCCACGCGGGGCTCAACTGGGAGGACCACGTTCGGTTCGACGAGCGGTACCTTCGCCCGACCGAGGTGGATGCCCTCGTCGGTGAGGCCTCCAAAGCTGAAGCCAAGTTGGGCTGGAAGGCCACTGTCGATACCGCTGAACTGGCCCGCATCATGGTTGATGCTGACATCACGGCGCTTCAGCACTCCGGCAGCCGATGGATCGATGAGGTCAAGCTTGCCAGCTGGGGCACTGCGCCCGTCAGCGTCGGAACGAACTGACGATGGCTATCGTTGCAGCCTCAGCTGCCGGCGACCGCGAGCAGAGCGTCTTCGTACCGAAACCGTTGGACAGGTCTTCCCGTTTCTATGTTGCGGGCCACCGTGGACTGGTGGGTTCCGCGATCTGGCGTCACCTCGAGGCTGAGGGGTTCACGGACCTCGTCGGCCGGTCATCGGTCGAGCTGGATTTGAAGGACCGGGACGCGGTCTTCGCGTTCTTTGCTGAGGCTAAGCCGCGCTACGTCGTTCTCGCCGCCGCGAAGGTAGGTGGCATCCTCGCCAACTGCACCTACCCAGTGGATTTCCTTAGCGACAACCTGCGTATTCAGGTCAATGTGCTTGATGCGGCCGTGAAGCATGGGGTGGAGCGGCTGCTGTTCCTGGGGTCGTCCTGCATCTACCCGAGGCTTGCACCCCAGCCGATCAGAGAAGACTCTCTTCTTACCGGGTATCTCGAGCCCACGAATGACGCGTATGCGATCGCGAAGATCGCGGGAATCCTTCAGATTCAGGCTGTGCGCCGCCAGTATGGCTTGCCGTGGATCTCGGCAATGCCGACGAACCTCTATGGCCCGGGCGACAACTTCTCGCCGACGGGTTCGCATGTGCTGCCAGCGTTGATCCGCCGGTACGACGAGGCGGCGAAGTCGGGTGTGCCGCGTGTGACCAACTGGGGTACGGGCACCCCGCGGCGGGAGTTTCTGCACGTCGATGACATGGCGGCCGCCTGCCTACACCTGCTGGAGCACTACGACGGGCCGGAGCAGGTCAACGTGGGCATGGGGAGCGATGTCACGATCCGTGAGATCGCGGAAACGGTGGCCCGGGTGGTCGGATTCACGGGCCAGACCGAGTGGGACACCACGAAGCCAGATGGTACCCCGCAGAAGCTGTTGGACGTGTCCAAGCTCGCCGAGGCAGGCTGGACTGCGCAAATTGGCCTTGAAGAGGGGCTGCGCTCAACTGTGGAGTGGTACCACGACCATGCGGACTCAATCAGGCAGTAGCAGACGTGTAGGCCAACCGTTGTGGGTTGGAGCGATGGGGTCAATGGTCGAATCGGTCGCGCAGTCGCAAATAGGCTGAACCTTATGGAAGACAACGCATGAAGATTTCAGTTATCGGCTGTGGCTACCTCGGGGCGGTGCATGCCTCGGCGATGGCCGAACTCGGCCACGAGGTGGTGGGCATTGATATCGACGCCCACAAGATCGAGCAGCTCGCCGCGGGTAAGCCGCCCTTCTATGAGCCGGGTCTGCCTGAGATCCTGACCTCGGCCATGGCCTCGGGCCGGCTGCGCTTCAGCACCGAAATTGCCGACGCGGCTGGCGCCCGGGTGCACTTCATCGGCGTCGGCACCCCGCAGAAGGCCGGCAGCCACGCCGCCGACCTCACCCACGTAGACGCCGCCATAAAGTCACTGCTGCCCCACCTCGCCGAAGGTGACTTGGTCGTGGGCAAGAGCACGGTTCCGGTCGGAACCGCCGCTCGCCTTGCCGCCGTGATCGAGGCCGCCGGCAGCGGCGCGACCCTCGCGTGGAACCCCGAGTTTCTGCGCGAGGGCTTCGCAGTGAAAGACACCATCAGCCCTGACCGGCTGGTCTACGGAGTCGCTCCCGGCGAGGCCGGCGAGCAAGCAACGGCATTGCTGAACGAGGTCTATGCCTCGGCGATGGCCGCGCAGACTCCATTGATCGTCACCGACTACGCCACCGCCGAGCTCGTGAAGGTCTCAGCGAATGCGTTCCTCGCCACCAAGATCAGTTTCATCAATGCCATGTCTGAGATTGCCGACGCCTCCGGGGCGAACATCAGTGAGCTGGCCGACGCCATCGGCTTCGATAACCGCATCGGGCGCCGCTTCCTCAATGCCGGTGTCGGGTTCGGTGGGGGCTGCCTGCCTAAGGACATCCGTGCGTTCACCGCCCGTGCTGAGGAACTCGGCCGGGGCGACTCGGTCGCCTTCCTGAAGGAGGTCGATGCGATCAACCTGCGGCAGCGGCAGCGGGTCGTGGCAATGACTTTGCAGGCGCTGGACAAGCCCGTCTACACGGCCAAGGTGGCCGTGCTCGGTCTCAGCTTCAAGCCGCATTCCGACGATGTACGCGACTCGCCTGCTCTCGACGTGGCCGTGCAGCTGCGGGGGCTCGGCGCCGACGTCGTGGCGACCGACCCGCAGGGAATTGAGAACTCGAGGTTGCGGCACCCGCAGCTCACCTACTCGACCAGCATCGAGGACACCTTGCGTAACGCGGACGCGGTCGTGCTGGTAACCGAGTGGGCCGAGTTCAAGCAGATCGACCCGGTCTGGGCGGCCACACTCGTGCGTGTTCCCATCATCATCGACGGCCGGAACACGCTCGATGCGGCCGCGTGGCGGGCTGCGGGCTGGACGTACCTGGGGCTCGGTCGACCGTGATGACTGGAGTATCTCATGCCCCTCTGACGAAGCCGAAACGCCGAGGACGGCGGATCGTGCTCATCGCCATCGCCGCCGTAATACTCCTCGTCGCCGGCACCGCGGGTATCTATGTGTGGAGCCTGAGCAACACCTTCGACACCCAGACAGTGAAGATTCCGGATGTGTTTCCCGACGAGGCGTCTCGACCGACGGCGGCACCCGTCGATGCGACGAGCGGGCAGAACACGAGCGGGCAGAACATCCTTCTGCTCGGCTCTGACACGCGGGGAGCCAACGATGGGTCCATTGCCGACCTCACCGGCCAGCGCTCGGACACCATCATGGTGGTGCACGTACCGGCGAACCGCGAGAACATCTATGTCATGTCGATCATGCGTGACAGCTGGATCGACATTCCGGGTGAGGGCGAGGCCAAGATCAACGCCGCCATGTCCTACGGCGGAGTGCCCCTCGCCGTGCAGACCATTGAAGGCCTTCTTGGTGCACGCATCGACCATGTGGCGATTGTCGATTTCACCGGTTTTAAGGGCATCACAGATGCGCTGGGCGGCGTGGCCATCGACAATCCGATCGGATTCGACTCGTCCCATCTGAAGGGGCATTACTTCGCCGAGGGGACGCACCTCTTGAACGGGACGGAGGCGCTGGCCTTCGTGCGGGAACGCTACGCCTTCTCTGACGGAGACTTTCAGCGCGCACGTAACCAGCAAGCCTTCATCAAGGCCGTGCTCGGCAAGTCGCTGACGGTGGAAACCCTCTCAAATCCCGCCAAGATCAGCGGTCTGGTCGGAGCGATTGCTCCCTACCTCGCCGTAGACGAGGGGCTAAACTCGGCCTACGTGGCCGGTCTAGCCGTGGAACTGCGCGACGTGCGTGTGGGTGACGTCACCTTCTTCACCCTGCCGACAATGGGCACCGGCACCTCACCGGACGGACAGTCCATCGTCGTTATCGATCAAGACAAGCTGAAGGCCGTGCAGAAGGGATTCCAGACGGACACCCTCGATGCGGTCCAGTCGGAGTTGCAGACGACGGGTTGACGGTCTGGGCCTGTTCGGCGCAGATCTATCTCCTCGGCCGCGGCAGGTCTATGGTGGCGACACCGCCGACCCGTGCGGTGCCAAGGAGGCAACCCGATGCCTACTCTTTCGTTACGCTCTTCCTTCATTCAGTGGCGTCTTGGCAGGACCAACCGCTGTCTTCAATGTTCGCGACCGATCCACGACCCGATCCGCAAATACTGGTGCTCGGACAAGTGTGACGAGATCGCGGCCCGCCAACTGCGCTGGTAGGTGTAACTCGCGAGCATCCAGTGCGGTCGCCCCAGAGTTGTTGCGCGCGTTGGCAGATGCGGGGCGAACGGCCGGCATGGGTTAGCGTTCGTACGTGACTGAAATAACCGACGACCGCGCCGCCACCCCCACGCGACCTCGGCGGATCAAGAGGCGTCGTCGCCTGGTTCTGATCACCCTTTCCGTGCTCGTCGGGCTCGTCGTTCTGCTCGGTGCCGCCGGGGGATGGGTCGGTTCCCGCGCACTGACGGCCAAGGCGGAACTCGAGAAGGCGCAGACCCTCGTGGGAACCCTCAAGACCCAGGCCACTGCGATGGACTTCGCCGGGCTCGGGGACACATCCACGATGCTTTCCGCCGCCACGGGCAAGGCCGTAGATCAGGCCCATGATCCGCTCTGGCAGGCCGCGGAAATCGTTCCGTTCGCCGGCGCCAACCTCACCGCCGTGCGTCAGATGGCAGAAGCCATTGACGTGGTGGCGCAGGATGCGGTCGCGCCGATCGCGACGGTGGCGTCCGGCCTGAGTGCCGCGTCGCTGAAGCCCGTCGACGGGAAGATTAACCTCGGGCCGATCGTGGAACTGAACACAGCCCTCGCCACTGCGAGCACCGCGCTCGACTCGGCGGCGAAATCCGTTGCCGGGATTGAACTAGACGGCACCATCGACCAGGTCAGCGCGGCCGGTAGCAAGTTGTCGACCATGCTCGACGGAGCGGCAACTACCGTGAGGGAAGTGAGCTCGTTCACCTCGGTGGCACCCGACATGCTCGGAGCCTCAGGGCCGCGCACTTATGTTCTGATCTTCCAGAACCTCGCCGAGACAACGGCACTCGGTGGCACCGCCGCCGCCCTGACCGAGGTCACCGTCGATGACGGGGCGATCAGCATTGCCCGGCAGGCGTCAAGCCTGGACTTCCCGTGGCGTGACGGCCAACCGGTTGTCGCGGAAGACCCCAAGCTGTCGGCCCTGTACACGCAACTGATGTACACGCGACTGAACCTTTCGACCAGTCGGCCTGACTTCCCCACTGCCGCAAAGATCACCCAAGCGTTTTGGCAGCAGGACCTCGGCGGCACCGTTGACGGCGTCATCTCAATCGACCCGGCGGCACTGGCGCATATGCTCGGCGCCACCGGACCGGTCGCGGTTAGTACGGGTGACGTGCTATCGAAAGACAACGCAGTGGCCCTGTTGCTCAATGAGATCTACTTTCGTTACCAAGGAAAGAACGGGGCCTACCAGACCGACGCGTTCTTCGCCGAGGCCGCCAAGACTATGTTCGACGCCGTAACGAACTCGCAGGCCGAACCGCAGGCCATGCTGAGGGCAGTCGCCCTGGGCGTTACCGAGCACCGAATCATGGCGTGGAGTTCGCACCCCGAGGAGCAGAAGATCATCGACGGTACTCCGATGGCCGGCATCCTGCGCACTACGAATGAGGCAACCACCACCACGGGCGTGTTCTTCCGTGATATGTCGGCCTCGAAGATGGACTTTTACCTCGAAACCCGCGCGACACTGAACACAGATGTTTGCACCGCGGCGACGCCGACCTTCACGGCTACCGTGAACCTGCATTCAACTGTTACCGACGCAATTGCCGTTAGCCTCCCGCGGTACGTGGCCAGCCAGGCGTGGGGCGTCAAACAGTTCCGCACCGAGGTCTTCGTCTATGGGCCTCCCGGCACGACCTTCGTGTCGTCGTCGATCGACGCCGTAGACGGCGCCAGCCTGGAGACCACCACCGATGACCTCGGCCGCCCCGTGGCACGGTTCTCGGTCATGCTGACCCCTGGTCAGACGAGCGCGGTCACGGCCGTCTTCACCGGCCCGGCCGGCACCTACGCGGCACCGGAACTCCGCACGACGCCGATGCTGAACCCGACCGCGGTCACTGTCGACGCCCCCGGCTGCAATACCGCGAAGTAGACAAGCGGGTGCACGGATAACTGAGCGGCTCACCGATTCGCTGGCAACACTGTAGAAGTTCCTGCCGCCCTGTAAGTCTGCGCCTCAGCGGCGGGGGAAAGACCGCGGCTGCTGGCGGTTGGCGAAGCGAGTGCGGTAGAAGAAGTTTCCGACGCCAAGCAGCCCGATCAGGCTCAGGCTGCTCACCAGGACAATGACGGCGAGCGGAGATAGGCTCGAGGCCACGGAACTGGCGGAGTCCGCCGAGTCGAGCACCTCGGACGGGGTGGGGGTCGCGGTGGCCTTCGAGGTGGCTGCGGTTTCAGGTTGCAGCTGCAGTTGAAGAGGCGCAGTTGGCGTGGTCGTCGTGAGGCCGAGGACGCTCAGGTCTGAGGCGTCCACAGCTGTTTTCTCGTCCGAGTCTCGATCGCTGGACCGCGAGCTGCTGTAATTCGATCTGCTGTACTGCGAGCGGCTCCCCGCCGGCTTTTCATTCGAGGTCGTGGTCGGGCTCTCCTGGGTCACAGACGCTGGAGCAACGGCTTCGGGTGCAACGGTCAGGTCGGCGAGTGCCGGTTCCGTCGGCGCTTGGCTGACCTCCGGTTCGGGTGTGTCAGTGGCCGGCGTGTCAACCGGGCTCGGGTTGACCGGGGTGGACGTTTCGGGCGGGGTCTCCGGTACTGGAACGGTCGAATCATCCGACGTTACGACCGGCTCTTCGTTGGTCGCCGTTGAGGGCGGTTCTTCGGCCCAGGCCATGATCGCGGGAGAGCCGATCGAGAGCGCTAAGGCCAACGATCCGGCGGCGATGGCCGCCCCCCCAGGCTGCCGACGTAGTCATCTGAAGCCTGTGTCGCTAGAGCGTCATGGTGATAGCGGCAAAACCGGTGATTCCCGCGGCGGCGGCCGCGACGAAGAGAAACGCGTATTGAAGTCGCTTGTGACTGCGCCCACGTCGGAGCAGAGCTTTGTGCCCCATCTGCTCGGGGCGGATCCTAGTCACGTTTCAGCTTATGGCGGGTGTGATCGTGTGGAATACGATCCTGCGTCCCCAAAAAGGGGGTGGGCGTGCACTGGCGGACTCTTGGCGTATGCAGCGGTTTCACGTGGTGGCGCACCCCTGAGTGTCACACGCGGCGAACGTGTGCTGCTACAAAATGAACGCACGAGGAGGTCAAGTTGAAATGTGCGGTGCAGACGTTAGGGCAGCAGCGCGCCGCCTTCTAAGCAGATGCTGGTCGAGCTGAGGTAGATCACCGGAGGAACTGCCGTGTTCGACCCCGTCGAGATACTCAGCCCGGGCGTGTCGTTGGAGTCGCCCGCTGGAACACGAGTCATCGTTCTCGCAGCGCCGGTCTCCTCGCCGGTGATCTCGTTGCCTGTCCCGGACGTAGTCCAGCCGGCCTTTTCCTTATTCTTGACCAGCGCGTTGGCCACGGCCAGCGGCTCAGTTCCGTCGATGAGCCAGACGTAGCGCATGTTCTGCCAGGCGCGCAGGGTGGCCAGCGGCTTGCCGTCGGTGCCCAGGCAGCCCACCACGGCGTTCATCACCTGGTCGACGTGGTCGATCAGAGTCGGGTCAATGGCGGCGATGGCCGCATCGACGGTGCTGGTGGTCGTGGTTTCCTCGACCTGTTTCGGGGTGACGCTTTGTGACTCGGAGCCGGCGGCGCATCCGCTCACTATCAGCACGCCGGCAACCAGGGCGGCTCCAGTGAGTGCTCTACACCTGTGAGGATTCAATCTGCGCAGCATGCTGGCCCCCAAATCTTGCGGGCGTTGCCTCTTGGCGGCTCGCCTTGTTCCTGCGCAGGACACCGCGCGCTGTAAGCCCAGAGGCCGACAAGCAAACGCCCTCACTGTCAAGGTGTTCTTTCCGTTCAGGACTGTTCCAGCAGGGCCGGAGCACTTTGCGCGGACGTCGAACGCGGAGCGTCGAGTCTCGCCTTCCAGGCGAGGGCTGGGCGCTCCACCAGCCACCAGCTGAGCGTTGCCGCCAACAGAGTGATCGGCAGGGAGAGCAGGGGGCCGTGCGGGATGGCCGGCGTGGCACTCAGCCACAGCACCACCGGGTAGTTCCACAGGTACGCCGCATACGAGATGGTGCCGAGAGCCAGTGCGGGCTTCAGCCACCGTTTCGGGAGGGTCTTCCACGCACGCAGGTGCAAGATGATCACCACCGTCAAGAGAGCCACCAGCGGGCCGATCGCCACGTACGTGAGGTGCCAGCTCTTAGCGATCGGGGAGAACGTGATCATCATCAGAATGCCCAGGCTGAGGAGTGAGAGCGCAGCCCGCGGAATGCCGGATTTGGGGAGGAGCCGGCCCAGAGCATCCTGACCCACGTAGGCGGCGGCGCCGATCACCATCGCGATCGCCCAGGAGCTGGGCAGCGTGTAGATGCGCGTAATGTCCGGGGCTGTCATCAGCATCGACGCGATCATGACGGTGGCGATGGCGAGCACCGATACCGCCAGCACCCAGCGCATGCGACGGAACCGCACCCCGATGGCCAGCAGGATCGGCCAGACGAGGTAGAACTGTTCCTCGGTGGCCAGCGTCCACAGGTGGCTGATGCCCGAACTGCCCAGCGGGATCGGCAGATTGCCGGTGTAGGTGATGCCGATGAGCAGGGCACGGCCAAGGCCGGCCCTATCGCCCCAGGGGTCAAGAATCAGCGTGACCACGGCCAGAACACCCAACATGAGCACCAGTGCGGGAACCAGTCGTAGTGCGCGATTGCGGTAGAAGCGGCCGTATCGCACCCGACCGAAGCAACCGATGTCGGAGAGGAGCAGCCCGGTGATCAGGTAGCCGCTGAGGGCGAAGAACATGACGACACCCACGATGCCGCCGCCGCCGAACGTGGACGGCCACGCGTGGCGCAGCAGGACCAGCCCGATGGCGAGACCGCGAATGAGGTCGAGGCCTTCGATGCGCCCGTGTCTACGTGTTTCGGGCACCAATGGTCCTTCGTTCAAACGGCAGTGTGACCAGACTACCGAGCGGGCTGAGGGTTCGAGCGAGCCTGACCCTCACTGGCCGAGGTGCGTCACTGTTTTTTTCTCGGTCAGGTGAATGATTCGACCCGAGTAAACTTGAGGCTCGGATTTCAAGGGGTGTGCGCGTGGTCGACCGGGAGCTTCAGCGGGAACAGCAGTATGTCGCGAACCTGTATGCGCGCCTCGACGCGCTGCAGCGGGAGGCCGAGCAGCAGCTTGTGGCCGTGCGGCGGCTCGACGTGGGCGGCAACCACCAGTCGCGCTCCGAACGAGACACGTTCGCGCGCCTCTACGAAGACCGCATCGTGCAGCTGCGCGAGGTCGACGACCGGTTGGCGTTCGGGCGGCTCGAAGTGGCCGCAGACTCCTCTGACTCTGATTCTGCTTCCGACTCTTCCTCTTCCTCTTCTTCCGACTCGACGGATGCCTCCGTCTACCGCTACATCGGCCGGCTGGGGCTGCGCGACGAAAACCTGCAGCCCATCCTGCTCGACTGGCGAGTGCCGCAGGCCAGCGCGTTCTACCAGGCCACCGCGGCGACGCCGCTCGGGGCCCGCGCCCGCCGGCATCTGCTCTCGAAGGGCCGGGACATCGTGCGCATCGAGGACGAGATCCTCGACGCCGCGCTGCTCGAGTGCGATTCGGCAACCCAGCACCAGGGGGAGGGCGCGCTGCTGGCCGCACTCACCGCCCAGCGCACCGGGCACATGAGCGATATCGTCTCGACGATCCAGGCGGAGCAGGACCGCATCATCCGTTCAGACCTGAAGGGCGTGCTCGTCGTGCAGGGCGGCCCGGGCACGGGCAAGACGGCCGTGGCCCTGCACCGCGCGGCATACCTCTTATATACGCATCGCGATCGGCTGAAGAACTCGGGTGTGCTCATCGTGGGGCCGTCGGAGTCCTTCCTGCACTACATCGAGGCGGTGCTGCCGTCGCTGGGGGAGACCGGGGTGGTGCTCGCATCCGTGGGCCAGCTCTACCCGGGCATCGAGGCCACCCGAGAGGATGCCCCGGCCGTCGCCGCGATCAAGGGCCAGACCTCGATGGCCCGGCTCGTCCAGCGTGCCGTGCGCTCGCGGCAGCGGGTGCCGGCGTCGGCGCAGGTGCTGGTCGTGAACGGTGACCGGCTCACGCTCAAGCCGCAACTGATCGAGACCGCGATTCACCGGGCGCGGGCGGGCGGCAAGCCGCACAACGAGGCCCGGGTCACGTTCGTGAAGAACGCGCTCGCCGCGCTCTCCCGGGAGTGGCTCGCGCAGTTGAAGGACCAGGGCCGGTCGATGGATGACACCGATCTGCCCATGCTGCGCGAAGACCTGCGCCTGGCCGACGACGTGCGGGTGGCGCTGAACACGGCCTGGCTGCCGCTCACCCCCGAGAAGCTCGTGCAAGACCTCTACGCCCGCCCGCAATGGCTGGCGCAGCTCACCCCCACCTGGACGCCGGCGCAGCGCGCGCTGCTGCACCGGCCGCGCGATGCCGAGTTCACCATCTCGGACGTGCCGCTGCTCGACGAGGCGGCCGAGCACCTGGGCGAGTACAACGTGGTCGACGCAGCCCAGAAGCGCGAGCAGAAGGAGCAGCGCAAGCGCGACGTGGAGAACGCCGAGCTGGCCATCTCGAACATGGAGGTAAAGGGGCTGGTGAACGCCAAGGCGCTCGCCGACAACTTCGCCGAGCTCGGCGACCGGGCCACCACGGCCGAGCGCGCCGCCCTGGACCGCACCTGGACTTACGGTCACGTGGTCGTCGACGAAGCACAGGAGCTGTCGCCGATGCAGTGGCGGCTGGTGCTGCGGCGCGGCCCGCTGCGGTCGTTCACGATCGTGGGCGACATCGCCCAGGCGGCGTCGGCCGCGGCCGCGTCGAACTGGCGCGACGCCCTCGAGCCCCTGCTCGGCTCCTCGCTCGAGGCCTCGCGGTGGCGGCTCGAGGAGCTCACCGTGAACTACCGCACGCCGAGCCAGATCGCTTCGGCTGCCGAGTCGATGGCGCTCGCGCACGATCTGCCGATCACTCCGGCGCGATCGGTGCGGGCGAGCGAGTGGCCGATTGAGACGCTCACGGATGTTGTTTCGGCAGTTAGGCGGGAACGCTCGCTGGGGTTGGGTGGCACGGTTGCAGTGATCGTGCTGGAGCACTTTCTGGCTGGAGTTGTTGGTTCGCTGGGTGCCGCGTTCGGTTCCTTGGGCGTCAGTGTCGGTGTCGGGGCTGCGGGGCTGCTCAAGGATGTGGCGGTGCTCACCCCGCAGGATTCGAAGGGGCTGGAGTTCGACGCCGTGATCGTGGTGGACCCGGCGGGGATCGTGGCGGCGTCTTCGCGTGGGGCCGGGGCGCTGTACGTGGCCATGACGCGTCCGACGCAACGGCTGTATCTGGTGGCGACGGGGGAGTTGCCCGCGGGGCTGTAGCGGTGGTTTCGCTTGTCGGTGGTGGTGCTTGTCGGTGGTGGTGCTTGTCGGTGGTTTCGCTTGTCGAAACCCGGCGAGCCATTCTCTGAACCCGCGCCGCGGCATCCGTGCCCCTGCGTTATCTGCGGACTTTTTCGTGACACGCCGTTCCCCGTGGGCACATAAGGCGTGTCCCGAAATTCTCCGAGTTAACGTCACGACGGACGCTCCCGCGTGACCCCGACGGCTCCCGCCGCCGCGGCACCCGTCTCCCCACACCCAGCCCCGCACCCTGCCCGCACCCGCCCGAAACCCGCCCCGAAACCCAGCCCCGAAACCAGCC
>NZ_PJJS01000054.1 GCF_002929845.1 Cryobacterium sp. M96 | reverse complement strand
CCGCCGGGCGAACGCCACGGCGATGGCCAGTTCGGCCTCCGCGATCGCCTCGAAATGCTCCCCGAGAGCCTCTTGCTCTTCAATAAATGAGGGCTTCATGACACACACGCTACGGGCACCCACCGACATTACCCGCGGAATCCGCCCACCTACACGCACCCTGTGGATAACCCGATCAGGCCCTGATTGTGGAGGAAGAAGCCCTGATCATTGATCGCGACCATTCAGGCCAAGGAAGTCCCGGAGCTGCAGTGCGCCCTCGACTTTCAGTTCGGGCTCGGCGCGGTTCAGGGTGTCGGCAGTCAGAACCAGCTTCTGGTTCAAGACCATCTCGCCGTCGCGCCTCTTCAGGCGACCGATTCCGTTCTCCCGGTAACCGACCTTTCTCGACACCGCGAGGGACGCGGGATTGTCAACGAATGCCGCTGAGGTGACCTCGGCGGCGTCCAGGTGATCGAACATGAATGCGCAGAGAGCCTGACGCATGAGCGTACCGATCCCGCGGCCGTGGTGCTTCATGCCGAGCCAGGAGCCCGTCTCCCCCGTTCTCGTGACGAGGTAGTCCCTGGTTGAGATGCTCTGGCAACCGACGATCTCACCGTCGAAGCGAACCGTGGTCTCGAGCGACCAGGCCGCCGGCGACATCTCGGCTCGTTGTGCCCAGTGGTATTGCATGAGTCGCAACCGGATCTCGCCCGGGGAACCTACGGTCCACGGGAAGAAGAACGGCATCTCCGTCGGCGCGTGGATGCCTGCCGCAGCGAGCGCATCGAGTTCGGGTAGGTCAGCGTCGCGAACGGGAGACAACGTAACGGGGCCGCAAGTGATTTTCAGCCCGAAAGGTGGCCACAGGTCTTCAATTGGTGTGGACAAGACTGCTCGCGACGGCGGATGTGTTTCGTGATTCCCCATCCCGCGATGGTACCGACTCATCGCTGACTCGCGACGGCATAATTCCTTCCGCGCACGGCCGGCGTTGTCCTTATGCTTAAGTGTGTCCAAAAAACCGTTATCGTTGCTAACGATGCGTGGAGACCATTACGGTCTTCAGCCAGCCAGCGTGGTTCGCGCTGAGCCGTAACAAGCGGAATCATTAAGTTCCGCATCAACACCAGAAGGAGTCCAAGGTGGCATCGAAACCCGCTGCAGACATTATTGAAAGTATCGGAGGGGCCGAAAACATCGTCGGCCTCACCCACTGTGCCACCCGGCTACGTTTCACGCTGAAGGATGCATCGGGGATTGACCAAGCGGCCGTCGAAGCGTTGCCTCTGGTTCTCGGCGCTGTTCCGCAGGCCGGCGATCGCTACCAGATCGTCGTCGGCGGAGCCGTTGATACCGTATACAACGACATTATGGCGCTTCCCGCAATGAAGAAGCATGCGGGCGACCACGGCACCGGCGATACCATCGCCAATGTGAAGGCCGCGGAACGCGCGAAGGGCCCGCGCGGAAAGTTCTCCGGGCTGGACACGTTCTTCGAGATCCTGTCCGACTCCTTCCGCCCGATCCTGGGTGCGCTGCTCGGCGCATCCCTGTTCATCACGTTCATGGCTCTGATGGCAACCCTCGGGGTCATCCCGTCGTGGAACGCACCAGGCGTCACCCTCGACCCGTCCTGGGCGTTCATCAACCTGATGTGGCAGGGCGTTTTCGTCTTCCTTCCGCTGATGGTCGCCTACAACGCCTCCAAGCGGCTCGGCGCTGACCCCTGGGTCGGCTTCGGCATCATGGCCGTCGTCATGCTCCCCGGCTTCAACGCGCTGGGACTCACCGACGGAGCAGAGACCGTCTTCGGCGGCAAGGCTGCAGTCGTGCAGATCTTCGGACTGCCTCTGACCGTCACCGACTACAGCTCGCAGGTGTTCCCGCCGCTGATCATGGCGGTCGTTCTCGGGTTGCTGACCAAGTATCTGAAGAAGATCATTCCGTCCAGCGTTCAGCTGATCTTCGTGCCGTTCCTCTGCATGCTCATCATGATCCCGCTGACCGCCTTCCTGATCGGCCCCATGGGCGTGTACGGCGGCGCCGCACTCGGTAACTTCCTCAAGTCGATCAACGACTTCTCGCCGTTCATCTTCGCTGTCGTCATCCCGCTGGCCTACCCGTTCATGGTTCCGCTCGGCCTGCACTGGCCGCTGAACGCAATCATGCTGCTCAACATCCAGTCCCTCGGCTATGACTTCATCCAGGGCCCCATGGGTGCGTGGAACTTCGCGTGCTTCGGTGCAACTGCCGGCGTGCTGTTTTTGTCCATCCGCGAAAAGGACCGTCAGATGAAGCAGACCGCAACGGGCGCGCTCGCGGCCGGCCTGCTAGGTGGTATTTCTGAACCCTCGCTCTATGGCATCCACCTTCGGTTCAAGCGCATCTACCCACGGATGCTCGTGGGCTGCCTCGTCGGCGGCGTCATCCTCGGCCTCGGCGGCGGCGTGAAGACCAGCGCATTCGTCTTCACCTCGCTGTTGACCATCCCCGCGTTCGACAACATTCCCCTGTACGCGGGCGCCATTACCGCGTCGTTCTTCACCGCGATGATCCTCGTGATCCTCTCCGGCTATAAGACGCCGGAGCAGAAGGCGGAATTCGCCGAGGCTCTGGCTGCGGAAACCGTAGCGAGCGACGATGCTGCAACCGACTCTGACATCGCAACCCCGGTTGTTGCCGGTGCGTCAGGCTCAGGAACAGGCACCGGAACCGCCACCGCAACCGCAACCGCCACCGCCACGGTCCTGGCCACGATTGGTTCGCCCATCGCCGGTATCGTCGTTCCACTGACGGACGTGCCGGACCCTGTGTTCAGCAAGGGAATCGTCGGTCTAGGCGTGGGAATCGATCCGACCGAGGACACCGTGTACGCCCCTGGAGCAGGCAAGGTTCTCGTCGCTCAGGCGACCGGTCACGCCTTCGGGCTGCGACTCGACAGCGGTGTTGAAATGCTCATTCACGTGGGTATCGACACCGTGAACCTTGGCGGCAAGGGCTTCGAGGTCAAGGTGGCCGCGGGCGACCGCGTTGAGGCAGGCACCCCGCTGGTGACCTTCGACCGCAAGGTGATCGAGGATGCCGGCTACTCGCTGGTCACCCCGGTGCTCGTGACGAACCCCAAGAAGTTCGGATCGGTCGACCAGGCAGCGTCTGGCCACGTGGAGGTCGGAAGCCCTCTCATCACGGTCACCGCCAAATAAGACACCTCAGGTCAAAAGGTGGGCAGAGAATTTTCTGCCCACCTTTTTTCCTGCCGCTGACATAACCCGGCGGGAGACCATCCTCGTTCCACCGACCAGAAAACGACCGTTCATCGGCCAGTACGTCGACGGAATCGACAATTTGGTCAACGAACGAGCAATTCGGCACTCAGGAGACCGCGAGCCTCATCGTGGGTTCACCGTTGGTGCGTGCGCAGGAGCGAAGGGCACGGCTCATCGGCTGCGGGTACGGAGATGGTCGTCTCCGCGCATGCGCAAGGCCACGACGAGTCCGGATGCCGCGGTCAGCGCCGCGACCACGGCGACCGCCGTAGGAATACCGAAGGCGTCGGCGAGCAGCCCGGACAGTAACGCGCCAACGGCGAAGCCTCCGTCACGCCACAGCCGGTACGCACCCACCGAGCGGGCCCTCCACTCGGGGTGGGCGACGTCGCCGATCGCGGCGAGCAGCGTCGGGTAGACCATGGCGGTGTCGGCGCCGAGCAGGATGGCTGCGGTCAGCCAGACCTTTGCGGCCGATCCGATCGGAGAGCCCTCCGGTGATGAGCTGCCCGGCTCCCCAAACCGCCGGGTAGACGGCGGCCAGGATGCCGATGCATTCGATACTGAGTCCGGCGGCGGCGAACAGAATGGGGAAGAGCCCCCAGGCGAGGCCGTCGTTGAGGTTGTTGACCATCCCGGCCTGGCTGATCGAAGACAGCGACCGGTCCCGGAAACTGGTGAGGGTGAACACCTCCCGATTGCTGAGGGAGCCGGCGTGGGCGTGAACAGACAGGTGGTTGACGGCCTCGACTTTGGCGTGCTGATGGGTTTCGCGCACGAAGATAACCGACAGACCGAGGCCCAGAGCGATGAAGACCGCGCCGAGCAGGAACGGGCCAGGACGAAGCCCGTATTCGCCCGCGATGTAGCCGGTGGCCAGTGCCGTCGCGGCGACTCCGAGGTACCCGGCCGCCTCGTTGAAGCCCATGGCCAGGCCGCGGCGGCTCGGGCCGACGAGGTCCATTTTCATGACCACGGTGGTCGACCAGGTCAGTCCCTGGCTGATCCCGAGGATCACGTTGGCGGCGACGATCCAGCCCCAGGTCGGGCCCAGGATGAGCAGGATCGGAACGGGGATGGCGATCAGCCAGCCTGCGACCAGCACCGGCTTTCGGCCGTAGCGGTCTGAGAAGGTGCCGGCGAAATAGTTGGTGCCGGCCTTGGCGAAGCCGAAGGCGAGGATGAAGGTCAGCGCGCCCGTATAACGGTCGAGCTGAAAGACCTCGTCCGCCAGCAGCGGCAGCACAGTGCGTTCCTGGCCGAGCGTGCCGCCGACCAGCGCGTTGACCGCGACGAGCAACAGGAACTGGGGGAAGTTCTGCCGGAGGCCCAGGACGATGCCGCGACGCACGCCTTTGGGTTGGTCTGCGGCGTTCGGGGTCTGACTCATAGTCCGTTCTCCAGCGAGGGAGCCGCTGCACGGGCCCGAATTCTATTCCAGAAAACCATTGATTATTAGATGATACTTGTGTGAAGGGAACCGAGAGGAAAAAGATGGGCGATCGAGAAAAGAAATCGGCGCTGTTCGAGCAGTTTGCCCGCGTCGGCAAGGCGCTGGGCAGCGGCAAGCGCCTTGAGCTGGTCGACCTGCTCGCCCAGGGCGAACGCACGGTGGAATCGTTGGCGAACGCGGCCGGCCTGGGTCTGACAAGCGCATCCGCCCACCTGCAAACCCTCAAACATGCGGGTCTGGTCAGCACTCGCCGGGAGGGCACCCGGATTCACTACCGACTCGCCGGGGATGACGTCGCCCGGCTCTACAGCCTGGTGCGCAGCGTCGCGCAGACCCATCTCGCAGACGTCGAATCCATCCGGATCGCCTATCTGGGTCTCGATGACTCCGAAGCGGCGGGCGACGATACGCACGAGGAAATCACCAGGGAAGAGCTTCTCGCACGCGCGACGGCCGGGACTATCACCGTGCTGGATGTGCGGCCACGGCAGGAATATAACGCTGCGCACATTCCCGGCGCCCTCTCCATCCCCCTCGAGGAACTCAGCGATCGGCTCAGTGAACTGTCGACGGACCGCGAGGTTGTCGCCTACTGCCGCGGCAAGTACTGCGTGCTTGCCTACGAGGCCATGGCCGTGCTGCGCCGGAGCGGCCGACGCGCAACGCGATTAAACGAGGGGATGTTGGAATGGCGACTGGCGAATCTGCCGATGTCCGCCGAGGCGGCCGCCGGGCGCACATCCGTCGAACTACCGGCCTGTCGGACTACCGGACTACCGGCCGGCGGCCGAGTGGGCTTTGGAACCGAATCAGGTAGCCGTCCGGATCGGTGACCAGGAACTGGCGCACACCGGCTTCCTCGTCGTCGACGCGATACCACTTCGTCTCGGGCGCCATGAACAGTGAAACGCCCGCCGCTCGCAAGGCCGACAGGATCGGATCGACGTCGGGCACGGCCACCTGAAAGTTCACGCCGCGACCCTGCGGCACCTCAAGGGGACCCGTGATCCAGTTCCTGCCGGCTCCCGCCCGTTCCAGCATCACGTGCGCGGATCCCCGCATGATGTAAGCGAAGCCGTCATCGGGGCGGTCGTAGCGAATCGTGAATCCGCACAAGTCGCACCAGAACTCGATGCTGGCTTCAAGATCCCGCACCAGAAGTTCAGGCACCAACGCTGGATCTGTCCCGGAAGTCACGTAGTCATGGTGTCATGCTCTGCTCACCCGCAGACCTACCGAGTCAGGGAAATGCGCTCCGGTGCGGCATCGAAGGCCTGCCCGATCGCGCTTGTGCCGTCGACAGCGACCGCGCACCGTACGCGCGCCCCGCCGGCAGCGTGGGGAGTTCGACGGAGATTTTGCGCGAAACGGCCCAAAACAGCCCGGAAACCGGCTTATTCCTTAAAATCTCCGTCGAATTCGTTCGACACCCGACCTGGCGCTCCGCCTGTGGCGCTCTCAGCTGGTGCCCGGGGGTTACTCCTTGGCGACCAGGGTGAGAACGTCGTAGGTGGCGACGACCTCATCGTTCTGGTTGTGCAGCACGGCGTCCCAGCAGACCTCGCCGTACTCTTCGGTCTCGCGCGGGGTGATCCGCTTGGCCGTCAGGGTGACCCGGATGCTGTCGCCGGGCGACACCGGGGTGACGAACCGCAGCTTCTCCAGCCCGGAGTTCGCGAGCACCGGCCCGGGGGCCGCATCCACGAACAACCCGGCCGCCCAGGACACCAGCAGGTAGCCGTGCGCGACGATCCCGGGGAAGAACGGGTTCGCCGCCGCCGCCTCGGGGTCCGTGTGCGCGTAGAACTTGTCGCCGGTGGCCTCGGCGAATGCCGTGATGTCGGCCAGAGTGACCACGCGCGGTCCGCCCTGGGTCTGGTCGCCCACCCGCAACTCGGCCAGGGACTTTCGGAACGGGTGGATGCCCGTTCGCACCGCGGCACCGGCGTGCCACTCCCCCGTGATGGCGGTCAGCATGTCGGGCGAGCCCTGGATAGCCGTGCGCTGCATGTGGTGCAGCACCGAACGGATGCCGCCGAGCTCCTCACTGCCGCCGGCCCGCCCGGGTCCGCCGTGCACGAGGTGCGGAACGGGCGATCCGTGGCCCGTGCTGCTGCGCGCATCGACCCGGTCAAGCATCAGCACCCGGCCGTGGTGCGCTGCGATCCCGAGCACGAGCGTACGCGCGATATCGGGGTGGTGAGTGGCCACGGTCGTCACCAGTGAGCCGCCGCCGCGCGCGGCCAGCGCGATGGCGTGGTCTAGGTCGGTGTACTCGATGATGGAGGCCACCGGGCCGAAGGCTTCGATCTCGTGCACGGCCGGGCTCTCCGGGTCGTGGAAGGCCAGCAGGATGGGGGCGACGAAGGCGCCGCCCGGGTCGGTTCCGGTCGGGGCGTCCGCCGAGCCCATCACGATGCGTCCGCCGCCGTCGATCAGGCGGGCGACGCTGGCGAGCACCTCGTCGCGCTGCCCGGTGCTGGCGAGGGGGCCCATGGTGACCCCCTCGGCGCGCGGGTCACCGAGGGTGACGCGGCGGGCCATCCGTTCGGAGACGGCCGCGACGACCTGGTCGCGGCGGCCCGCCGGCACGATCAGCCGGCGGATGCTGGTGCACTTCTGACCGGCCTTGCTGGTCATCTCGGTCACTACGGAGGCGACGTAGGCGTCGAACTCGGCCGTGCCGGCCGCGGCGTCCGGGCCCAGGATCGCGGCGTTGAGCGAATCGGTCTCGCTCGTGAAGCGCACGCCGCCCTCGACCACGTTCGGGTGGGACTTGAGGGTGCGGGCGGTGCCGGCCGACCCGGTGAACGCCACCAGATCGCGGTAGTCGAGGTGGTCGATCAGGTCCCTGGCGCTGCCGGAGATCAGCTGCAGGGCGCCCAGGGGCAGGATGCCGGACGCCAGGATGTGACGCACGACCGCCTCGGTCAGGTACCCGGTGGGCGTCGCGGGCTTGACGATCGTCGGCACGCCGGCGATGAACGCCGGGGCCAGCTTCTCAAGCATGCCCCAGACCGGGAAGTTGAAGGCGTTGATCTGGCAGGCGACTCCGGGAATGCGGGTGTAGATGTGCTGACCGCTGAAGGAGCCGTCGCGGGAGAGCGCCTCGACGTCGCCGTCGATGTAAACCTGACTGTTGGGCATCTCGCGCCGGCCCTTGGAGGACAGCGTGAACAGCACTCCGATGCCGCCGTCGATGTCGACCATCGAGTCGTAGCGGGTGGCGCCGGTGCGGGCGGAGAGCGCGTAGAGCTCCTCCTTGACCCCGCCCAGGTACTGTCCCAGCTTCTTGAGCAGGATGGCACGCTGGTGGAAGGTCAGTTCCCCGAGCGAGGCCTGGCCGACCGTGCGGGCGTGTTCGACCACTGCGGCCAGGTCGAGCCCGTCGCTGCTGACCCGGGCGACCTCGGCCCCGGTGCTCGCGTCGAGGACACGCTGGGCGACCACATCGGTGTCCGGGGTCCACCAGGAGTCGAGAACGTAGCTGGGAACGACCGTGTCAGAGCTCGTGTCGGGGCCGGTGTCAGTGCTGGTGCCGTTGCTGAGAAGTGTCATCATGCGTCCTTCCAATCGAAGAAGCCGCGGCCGCTTTTGCGTCCGAGGTCACCGCGTGCGACAAGGTCGCGTAGCAGTTGCGGCGGGGCGAACCGGTCGCCGAGGGTTTCGTGCAGGTGTTCGGCGATGCCGAGGCGAACGTCGAGGCCGACGATGTCGGTCGTGCGGAGAGGCCCGACCGGATGCTTGTAGCCAAGAACCATGGCCGTGTCGATGGCCTCGGGGCTGGCCACGCCCTCCTCGACCATGCGGATCGCCTCGAGCGCAATCGCGACGCCGAGGCGGGAGCTGGCGAAGCCGGGCGAGTCCCGCACCAGGATCGGCGTCTTCCCGAGCGAGGACACCCAGTCCTGGGCGAGCCGGGCGAGCTCCGGGTCGGTGCGCTCCCCCGTGACGACCTCGATCAGGGTCGAGACCGGCACCGGGTTGAAGAAGTGCAGTCCAATGAACCGGTCCGGGCGGTCCAGCGTCTCGGCCAGATCGGTGATCGACAGCGAGGAGGTGTTGGACGCCAGCCAGGCGGTGGGGGCGAGGTGCGCCTCCACCAGGCGGAGCGCCTGCGTCTTCAGCGCCACGATCTCGGGAACGGCCTCGACGACGAGGCCGGAGCCGGCGAACGCGGCGGCATCCGTTGTCACGGTCAGCCGGTCGCCGAGCTCGGCGCGGCTCGCGGTCACGCTACCGCGGCTGAGGGATTTGTCGATGGCGGTCAGGACCCGGTCGCGGGCGGCGGCAGCCGCGTCGTCTCCCTGCTCCACGACGGTGACACGGGCCCCGGCCATCAGGAACGCGTGCGCAATGCCGGCGCCCATGCGGCCTCCGCCGAGCACGCCGACCTGGTGCGGCACTGGCACGGACTGAGCGGCTTGGGCCTTTGCGGACACGGTGCTGAGCGTCATCGCTTCTTCCTCTCCAGGAATGCGGTCATGCGGGTGAATTTCTGGTCGGACTCGAACAGGCGCGCCTGGGCCTCGTTGTCGGCCACGGGATGCTCCGCGGCGGGAACATGGAAGACCTCCTTGGCCAGCTGGGTGGCCAACGGGTCCTGCTTGGCGATCCGGTCGGCCAGCGCGTGCGCTGCCTCGAGCAGCACGTCCGACTCGTGCACCTCGGTGACCAGGTGCACCGCCAGCGCCTCGGAAGCGTTCAGGATGCGCCCGGCCAGGATGATCTCCTTGGCCACAGGTTCGCCGACCAGCGCGGCCAGCCGCCACAGCGCTCCGGCCGCCGGGATGATGCCGAGGGCCGTCTCCGGATTGCCGAGCCGGGCGGTCGTGGAGGCGATCCGGAAGTCGGCGGCGTAGGCCAGCTCGGCCCCGCCGCCGAGCGCCCAGCCGTCGATGGCGGCGATCACGGGCATCGGCAGGCGGGCGATCCGGCCGAACAGGGTCGAGTTGATCCCGTTCAGGGCGTCTTCGGCCCGGCGTTCCCGCAACTGGGCGATATCGGCCCCGGAGGCGAAGACGCCGTTCGTGCCGGACAGGATCAGGATGCGGGGTTCCTGCTCGAGGTCGGCGCAGACCAGGTGCAACTCGTCGATCATGGTCTGGTCGATGGCGTTGCGCACGGCCGGTCGGTCGAGCTGCACATGCACCCGGTCGGGCCGCTCGTCGACCAGCAGCGTCGTGAACTCGCGCGACATCTAGACGCGCTCCACCAGCAGGGAGGAACCTTGCCCGACGCCCACGCACATGGTGGCCACGCCGCGTTGGGCACCCTCGCGCTCCATGCGCCCCAACAGGGTGATCAGGATACGGGACCCGGACGACCCGAGCGGGTGCCCGAGGGCGATGGCGCCGCCGTGCCGGTTGACGATTTCCGGGTCGAGGCCGAGCCGGCGGATGCAGGCCAGAGACTGGGTCGCGAACGCCTCATTGAGTTCGACGGCGTCAACGTCACCGATGGTCAGTCCCAGGCGGTGCAGCAGCTTCTGGGTGGCGGGGACCGGGCCGAGGCCCATGGTCTCCGGGGCGACGCCGGCGCTGGCTCCGCCTACCACCCGGGCGCGGGGCGTCAGCCCCAGACGCTCGATGGCCGCCTCGCTCGCCACAACGATGGCGGAGGCCCCGTCGTTCAGGGAGCTGGCGTTGCCGGCCGTGACGATGCCGCCCGTCCGCACGACCGAGCGCAGCCCGGCGAGGCGTTCGAGCGTGGTGTCGGCTCGGGGGCCCTCGTCGATCTCGATCAGTCCGGCGCGGGTGGGAACACCCACGATCTCGGGCGTGAAGATGCCGTCACGTTGCGCCTCGAGTGCCAGCCGGTGCGAGCGGAGGGCGAACGTGTCGGCATCCGCCCGGCTGATGCCGTCGAGGGCGGCGACCTCCTCCGCCGTCTCCGACATGGAGAAGGTGGCCTTGTCGCGCGCTTGCAGGCGCGGGTTCGTGAAGCGCCAGCCGATCGAGGTGTCGACGATCTCGCCCGGCTTAGCGAACGCCTTCTCCGGCTTGGCGAGAACCCAGGGTGCGCGGGTCATCGATTCGACGCCGCCGGCGATCACGAGGTCTGCTTCGCCGGCCTTGATCATGTTGGCGGCCAGGTGCACGGCGGACAGGCCGGATGCGCAGAGCCGGTTGACCGTGATCCCCGGCACGCTGTCGGGGAGACCGGCCAGGAGCACGGCCATGCGGGCGACGTTGCGGTTGTCCTCGCCGGCCTGGTTGGCGGCGCCGAGGACGACCTCGTCAAGGAGGGTGGGATCCAGCCCGGACCGGGACACGACCGAGGCAAGCACGATGGCGGCCAGGTCGTCGGGGCGGATGCCGGCCAGCACCCCGCCGTATCGGCCGATAGGAGTTCGAACACCATCAACTAGGAATGCTTCGGGCATGGCTTCATCACCTTTGATCGCCGTGTTTACTAACTGACCGTTCGTTTTGTAAAAGAATGTCATAGAAAGTCCCATCAGGGCAACACGGGAGGCCGCCATACCGCCTCCCAAACATCTGCCGGACTGAGGCAGACTGGGTGCGTGAACGCAACGCCCAGCACCGTCCCCTCCGCTCCCGGCACCGGTCGCCGCCCCGCCGGCCGTTTTGGCCTCCGGCTCAATCTGATGCGCCCGGATCGGCCCGACCTGGCGGATCGGGTCACCTACATCGAGCTGTTCTTCGACCTGATCTTTGTGTTCGCGTTGACCCAGCTGTCGCGCCACCTCTACGAGAACCAGTCCTGGCAGGGAGCCGCCGAGTCCGTCATCCTGGTGCTCGCCCTGTGGTGGATCTGGGTGCACACCACCTGGGTGACCAACCTGCTCGATCCGGCCCGCCTGCCTGTGCGCGGGGTCGTGATCGGCCTCTCCCTGGTCGGGCTGGTGGTGAGCGTCTCGATCTACGAATCATTCGGCGACCGGGGATTCCTCTTCGCCGTGGCCTACGTCACCCTGCAGCTGGGCCGAACGGCCTTCATGGCGCTCGCCCTCGCGCTCCACGATCGCGCCCTCTTCCGCGCCTTCGTGCGGATCTTCCTCTGGCTCGCCGTGGCCGGGCTCTTCTGGATTCTCGGCGGCCTGCTCCCGGCCGACTACCGGTTGCTGCTCTGGGCCACCGCACTCGGGATCGAGTTCGTTTCCGCGAAGCTCGGTTTCCCGGTGCCGGGCCTCGGCCGGGCCACTCCCGGCGACGGCGAGCTCTCCGGTCCGCACATCGCGGAGCGCAGCGCCCTGTTCGTCATCATCGCACTCGGCGAATCATTTCTGGTGACGGGCTTCGCCTTCGTCGATCAGGACGTGTCGGTGCCGGGTGTGCTCGGCCTGCTGCTGGCCTTCGTGAGTGGAGCGGCCATGTGGTGGCTGTACTTCGACCACAGCGAGTACGCGGGCAGCAAAGCCCTCACCGATGCCGCCGACCCCGGCCGGCTCGCCCGGCTCGCGTATACCTATGTACATGCGATGCTCATCGCCGGCATTGTTCTGAGCTCGGTCGGCGTCAAGGAGATCCTGGCGCATCCGGATGACCCGGTCATTTTTTCGACGGCCGTCGCCATCACCGGCGGGCCTCTGCTGTACCTGCTGGGGCTGGCATTGTTCCGATTCGTCGTGGCCCGGGAGGTGCTGATCTCCCATGTCACGGGAATCGCACTACTGCTGCTGGCGCTGCCCCTCGCCTTCGCCCTCTCGCCGCTCGCGTTAGGAGCGCTGGGAGCGCTCATGCTGACGACCGTCGCCTGCTGGGGGACCATCGTGCGCGTGCGGAACGGCACCGCCGAGAAGGAGGCCGGCTAGCCGAAACTGGGAGGCTTCGAGTGATCGAACCCCGGTCAGAAGAAGCCGTCGGGGGTGCCTGCAGCCTTCTCGACCGCCTCGGTGCCGATACGCGCGGCGCCGAGCTGGGCCATCGCGACGCGCAGGCCGGATTCCATCTGGGCGGCCCAGACCTCGGTCTCGCGGCTGGCGGCGTCGGCGGCATCCGCTCGGGCGATAGCCTTTTCCTTCTCGGCGCGTTCGCTGCGCACCTGCTGGATGCTCAGGGTGATGCCGTAATAGGCGGCCACCATCGAGGCGATGGGCGTGGCGAATACGGCGAGGGCGTTGATGCTCTCGCTCGACACCCCCACCAAAAGCATCACGATGAAGGCCACGGCAAGGGCTATGATTCCGACCAGGACGACCAGCGCGGTGCGCTGGCCGGACGTGGTCGTGAGGTGCGCTACGCGCCTGGGCGCGGGCTGGGCCTCGGTCGTCTGGGGCTCTTCAATGGGCTTGAGCGTCTCGGTCTGATCGGACAGGGGCATCGACCGGGTGGGCGTGCTGGTCGAGGAGAAATCAGTCATGGTGAGGGCTCCGTCGTCAAAGTGCATCGGGGGGAAGCGGTGGGGTCATTGTCTGCTGCCGATTCGGCGCGGTCAAGGCGGGCATCCGGGTCTTCGTTGAGAAAGACCCGTTTGTAGCTTCGCCCGTCGGGGAGTTCGACGGTTCGGCCGGCGAGCTTGCCGCGGCTCAGCTTCAGGTAGATCGCCTGGGCGGTGACCCCCAGCTGCGCAGCAGCCTCGGACACGGACAGCCCAGGCAGATCGGTGGGCACGGCGCTGGGACGTGCGGACCGCTTGCGTCCGGCCGCCTGCCGGGCGGCGATCTCCGAATCGGTGCCGCTCCAGCGCCACTTCGCGGCGGCCGGTTTCAAACCGGCGGCGTCGGCGATCTCGTCCCAGTCCGCTCCCCCGCTGAGGGCGTCGCGCACACCTACCAGGGTGGCTGGGTCGGCGTCGAGCTCGAAGAGCAGGGAACGGATGGCCCGCAACCGCTCGAGCGGCGCCGAGCCCGGGGCCGTGTCGAGGGTCACCAGGCGCGACAGGGCAACCCGGGTGGATGGTGCGAGAAAGTAGCCCATGGCGTCTGGGGGACTCAGACCCGGTGCAGGGATGATGGGAGGTGTGCCTCCGGGCCGGCTTCGCCGCCGATTGCCGCGGCGAGGCGTTCGCGGGCACGGGCGAGGTGTTCGTCGAGCAACTCGGCAGCCGCGGCGCCATCGCCCTCCCCGATCAGCTCGAGCAGGCGCTGGTGTTCGGCCTGGATCAACGCGGTGTCGAGCAGGTTCAGCGACTGCACCCGCACCATGCAGAGGCGTACCTCGCTAACCAGGGAACGGTACATCCGGCTGATCCGCTCGTTGCCGACGGCGTCGATCAGACTGGTGTGGAAACGCATATCGGGTTCCACGACGTCGAGGGCGGAGCCGCCAGCCACGGCCGCGATGTCGAGGTTGGCCTGCACGGCCTCCTCGGGGACGGTGCAGGTGAGGGCCAGGCGGCGCAGCACCTCGCTTTCGAGGTAGGCGCGGGCCTGGTAGATGTCGCGCACGGAGTCCGGTCCGAGCTCGGCGACGCGGGCGCTCTTGTGCGCCCCGCGCACCAGCAGTCCCTCAGCGACGAGTTTCTCGATCGCCGCCTTCGCCGTGGGGCGGGCGACGTCGTAGCTCGCGGCCATATCGGTCTCGGTCAGGGCCGTGGCGGAGGTCAATTCCCCTTCAAGGATTCGGGTTCGCAGGTCGTTCGCGATGGCATCCACGATCGACGTTGCCGTTACGCGCGCTGTCACGGGACCTGCCTTTCCTAAATTGTGTTCTCATCTTGACAGACAAAAACACAATATATATTGACTTACTTGCATACTTGCTATACAACTGATGAAGTGTCACGACGGCGTGACCACGACCTCAGTGTGGAGACCCAATCTTTCAACAGATACTCGATCCGATCCTTGGATCCCTCGTCCTGTCGGCCATCTGCGCCGCATTGCCGCTGATTCTCCTGTTCGTCCTTCTCGGCGTGTTCCGGGTCAAGGCGCACAAGGCGGCTCTGGTCAGCCTGCTCCTCTCGGTCGTGCTCGCCGTCGTCGGCTGGCAGATGCCGGTCGGCCAAGCGCTGAGCGCCACGGCCGCCGGCGTCTTCTACGGCCTCTTCCCGATTCTCTGGATTCTGGTCAACGCGTTGTGGATCTACAAGCTCACCGTGGCCACCCCCTGGTTCGAGGTGCTGGGCCGCACCATTCGCTCCATCTCCAACGACCTGCGTATCCTGGCCATCCTGATCGCCTTCTGCTTCGGCGCACTACTCGAGTCCCTCGCCGGATTCGGCGCCCCGGTTGCCATTTCCGCCGCCATGCTGATGGCCGCGGGCATGAAACCCCTCAAATCCGCCATGGTGTCGCTGCTGGCCAACACGGCCCCGGTGGCGTTCGGTGCCATGGCCGCCCCGATCATCGCCCTCAACGGCGTCACCGGCCTGCCGATCCAGGACCTCGCGTCGATGGCCGGCCGCCAGACGCCGTTCATCGCCGTGATCGTTCCGCTGATCCTCGTTTTCATCGTCGACGGCAAGCGCGGCGTCAAGCAGACCTGGCCGGTGGCCGTGGTCGCCGGACTCGTCTTCGGACTGGCCCAGTTCGTCACCGCCAACTTCTTCGCCGTCGAGCTGACGGATGTCGTGGCCGCCGTCGCCACCGTGGCCGCCGTCCTGGTCATGCTGCGCTTCTGGCAGCCGGCCGAATCCATGGGACTGAACGACGACGTCGAACTGTCCGGTGCCGAGAACCTGGTGAGCACGACCGTGGGCGCCGCGGTCCCCGCATCCGCCATGCGCAGCACCCCCACCACCGCGCTCAAGTCGGCGCGACGCTCTGCCGACAGCCCTGACCTGAACGACAACACCCGCCCGGAACCGCGCCAGGTGTGGAAGGCCATCGCCCCGTACCTGATCATCATGGGCATCTTCTCGATCGCGCAGATCCCGGCCATCAAGGCCTGGCTCAGCGTCGTGGGCAGCGTCACCTTCGCCTGGCCCGGACTGAACGTGACCGACGCCGCCGGCGACCCGGTTCCGGCCACGATGTTCAAGCTCGACCACTTCAAGGCCACCGGCACCCTGCTGCTTTTCTCCGGCCTGCTCACCATGGCGCTCTACAAGGTCTCGTTCCGCCAGGGCCTCAAGATCTACGGCGACACCCTCGTGCAGCTGCGCTGGACCATCGTCACCGTTACCGCCGTGCTCGCCCTCTCGTTCGTGATGAACCTGTCCGGCCAGACCGCCTCCCTCGGCGCCTACCTGGCCACCGCCGGCGTATTCTTCGCCGTGATCTCCCCCCTGATCGGATGGATCGGCGTGGCCCTGACCGGCTCCGACACCTCGTCCAACGCGCTCTTCGGGCAGCTGCAGGTCACCGCCGCCAACGCGACCGGCCTGTCGCCTGTGCTGATGGCCGCCGCCAACTCGTCGGCCGGTGTGCTCGGCAAGATGCTCTCGCTGCAGAACCTGGCCGTGGCGGCCGCCGCCGTCGGCCTGGTGGGTGCGGAGAGCCTGCTCTTCCGCAAGCTCGTCGGATGGAGCCTGGGGCTCCTCGTGCTGATCACGGTCCTGATCGTGCTGCAGTCCACCCCGGTCCTCGGCTGGATGGTGCCGTAATGGCCCGCCGCGGCACGGTGGTCACCCCCTCGGCGACCGTCTCCGGTCCCACAGCGGTGCCTGCATCCGCCGGGATGCTGGGTGCCCTCCGCGCCGCGGTGTCCGACCCGGCCCAGGTGAAGACTCGGGCGATCGACCTGCACGCCAACGCCCACGACGCCTCGCACTTCCTGCTGGTGCCGCAGGCGGTCGTCGTGGCCGCCAACGCGGACGAGGTCGGCAAGCTGCTGCGCGCCAGTCGGACGCAGGGTGTGCCGCTCACGTTCCGCTCCGGCGGTACCAGCCTGAGCGGCCAGGCGCTCACCGACGGCGTGCTCGTCGACGTGCGCCGCAACTTCAAACAGATCGAGGTGCAGGACAACGGCGCCCGGGTGCGGGTTCAGCCCGGCGTCACCGTGCGCGCCCTGAACGCCCGCCTGGCGCAGTACGGCCGCAAATTCGGCCCGGACCCGGCGAGCGAATCCGCCTGCACCATCGGCGGCGTCGTGGCCAACAACTCCTCCGGTATGGCCTGCGGCACCGTCGACAACGCCTACCAGACCCTGGAATCGGTCACGGTGGTGCTGCCCAGCGGCACCGTCGTCGACACCGGGGCGGCGGATGCCGATGCGCGCCTCCGCGCCCTCGAACCCGAGCTGCACGAGGGCCTGCTGCGCCTCGCCAAGCGGGTTGCCGGCAACCCGGCCTCCGTCTCGACCATCCGTCACCAGTTCTCGATGAAAAACACCATGGGCTACGGCCTGAACTCCCTGCTGGACTTCGACCGGCCCGTCGACATCCTGGCGCACCTGATCGTGGGCAGCGAGGGCACCCTCGGGTTCGTCGCGGAGGCGGTCTTCCGCACCGTCCCGCGGCCGACCCACACGGTCACCGGCCTGCTGGTCTTCCCGGACCTGGAGACCGCCAACGCGGCCCTGCCTGCCCTGGTGGGCACCGGGGCGGCCACCCTGGAGCTGATGGACGCCCTGTCGCTCAAGGTCGGCCAGGGCCTGGACGACGTACCCCCGGTCGTGCGCGACCTCGCGGTGCGCGACCACGCCGCCCTCCTGATGGAGTACCAGACCGACAACCCCGAATCGCTGCAGGAGCTCCAGCGCGCGGGCCTGACTATTATGCCGGGGCTCGGGCTCAGCGCCCCGGTGAAGTTCAGCGCGGACTCTGCGACCCGTGCCCAGCTGTGGCATCTGCGGAAGGGGCTCTACGCATCCGTCGCCGGCGCCCGCCCGCAGGGCACCACGGCGCTGCTCGAGGACGTCGTCGTGCCGGTGGCCGCGCTCGGCCGCACCTGCGTGGAGCTGATCCGTCTGTTCGACAAGTACAGCTACCGCAATAGCGTGATCTTCGGCCATGCCAAGGACGGCAACATCCACTTCATGCTCACCGACGGTTTCACCGGCACAACCGAGCTAGAGCGCTACAGCGCCTTCACCGAGGACATGGTGGACCTGGTGCTCGGCGAGGGCGGCTCGCTCAAGGCCGAGCACGGCACCGGCCGGGTGATGGCTCCGTATGTGCGGCGCCAGTACGGCGACGAGCTCTACGAAGTCATGCGGCAGCTCAAGGTGCTGTTCGACCCCGCCGGGATGCTCAACCCCGGCGTGCTGATGAACGACGACCCTGAGGTTCACCTTCGTGACATCAAGCTGGTGCCGCCCGTCGCCGAGGTGGTCGACAGCTGCGTCTCCTGCGGCTACTGCGAACCCGTCTGCCCCAGCCGGGACCTGACCCTGACCCCCCGCCAGCGCATCGTCACCCTGCGCGCCATCGAACAGGCCCGCCGGAGCGGTGACCTGGCTCTGGCCGCCGAGCTGGAGAAGGACTTCGTCTACGACGGCGTGGAGACCTGCGCGGTCGACGGCATGTGCCAGACCGCCTGCCCGGTCAACATCAACACCGGCACCATGATGAAGCAGATCCGGCGCGGCGAGACCGGACCGCTGATCAACGGCGTCTGGAACACCGCGGCCAAGAACTGGGGTGCGGTCACCCGCGGCGCCGGGCTGGCCCTCACTGTGGTGCGCAAGATCCCGGCCCCGGTACTGATGGTGCCCAACAAGCTCGGCCGAGCCGTGCTCGGCACCGACACGCTGCCGCTCTACTCGAGCGAGCTGCCTGGCGGCGGCGGCGGACGCTCCCGCCCGGTGCCGGCCCTGGCGCCGGAAGCCGTCTACTTCCCGGCCTGCGTGCAGACCATGTTCGGTCCGGCCACCGCGGGCACGCCCGGGGTGCAGGTCAGCTTCGAGCAGCTCTGCGACCGGGCCGGCATCACCCTCGTCGTGCCCGCGGGCATCGACGGGCTCTGCTGCGGCACGCCGTGGTCGTCGAAGGGGCTGAAGACCGGCGAAGCGACCATGCGGGCCAAAACCCTCGCGGCGCTGCGCACGGCGACCCGGAACGGCGAGCTCGCCATCATCTGCGACGCCTCCTCCTGCACCGAGGGGCTGCGGACGACCATCGAGGGTGACCAGAACGAGCCGCGCCTGCGGGTGGTCGACGCCGTGCAGTTCGCGGCCGAACGCATCCTGCCGTCACTGCCCGAGTACCAGAAGATCGATTCGCTCGCGCTGCACCCCACGTGTTCTTCCACTCGGATGGGCATCAACGACTCCCTGCAGACCCTGGCCGGCGGGGTGGCCGAGAGGGTGCAGGTGCCGGATAACTGGGGCTGCTGCGGCTTCGCCGGGGACCGCGGCATGCTGCATCCCGAGCTGACAGAATCCGCCACCCGGGCGCAGGCGGCCGATGTCGCGACGATGGACGCCACGGCATTCGCGTCGTGCAACCGCACCTGTGAGCTCGGGCTGACCCGGGCCACCGGCAAGGAATACCGCCACGTGCTCGAGCTGCTGGAAGAGGTGACGCGGCCCGACGCCGACGATCCGGACGCCGCCGCATCCCACCTGGCATAGTCGGGCGCCGTCTGAGCTCTGCCCACTCGCGGCGCAGGTTGGAGAAACTGGCGCACGGTGTAACGTGCGCCAGTTTCCGTAGGGTGCGCCGCGAGGCACGAGGCCCTGGGGAACGTTGACTGCGGGCTACTCGGAGGCGCCGAACACGGCGACGGAGTGCGGTGCGAGGGTGACCGCGGTGGGCGTGCGAGACTGGACCGCGTCGCCGACGGCGGCGAAGGATGCCAGTAGCGCCGGGGCATCCGTCGGCACGTCACGAGCCTCCGTGCCCAGGTTGACCAGGATTTCGGTGTCGCCGCGGCAGAGCCGCAGCCACCGCTCGTTATCGTCGACGTCGACCGCGACCCGGCCGAAGCGCGGGTCCGTGATGTCCGGACGGGAACGCCGCAGCCAGCCCAGAGCCCGGTAGAAATCGAGCAGGCGCGCGTGGGCCGGTTGGGAAACCTCAGCCCAGTCCAGCACCGACCGCTCGAACGTGGCCGGGTCCTGCGGGTCGGGCACCACGGCCGGGTCCCAGCCCATGCGCGCGAACTCGCCGATCCGGCCCGTGCGGACGGCCTCGCCGAGTTCGGGTTCCGGATGCGACGTGAAGAACTGCCAGGGTGTGCTCGCCCCCCACTCCTCGCCCATGAACAGCATGGGCGTGAACGGGCCGAGCAGGGTCAGGGTGGCGGCGATCGCCAGCTGCCCGGAGTCGAGGGTCGCACTGAGGCGGTCGCCCGTGGCCCGGTTGCCGATCTGGTCGTGGTTCTGGTTGTTGACGACGAGGCGCCAGGCCGGCATCCGTGCGGTGTCGATCGGCCGACCGTGGGTGCGCCCGCGGAAGCTGGAGAAGGTGCCGTCGTGGAAGAACCCGTGGGTGAGCACCTTCGCGAGGGCGCTGAGCGGCTCGAAGTCGGCGTAGTAGCCGGTGGTCTCGCCGGTGACCGCCACGTGCACGGCGTGGTGGAAGTCGTCGCTCCACTGGCCGGTGAGCCCGTAGCCGCCGGCGTCCCGCGGCGTGATCAGACGCGGGTCGTTGAGGTCCGATTCGGCGATCAGGGTGAGCGGACGCCCGCGGGTGGCGCTCAACACATCGACGTCGGCGGCGAGTTCCTCGAGCAGGTGCAGGGCGTGGTCGTCCCGCAGGGCGTGCACCGCATCCAGCCTGAGTCCGTCGACGTGGTAGTCGCCCAGCCACATCAGGGCGTTGTCGATGATGTAGCGGCGCACCGGGTCGGAGTCGGCGCCGTCGAGGTTGAGAGAGGAGCCCCAGCCCGTGTCGCCCCTCTCGTTCAGGTACGGACCGAACTGCGGCAGGTAGTTGCCGCTCGGGCCGAGGTGGTTGTAGACCACGTCCTGGATGACGCCGATTCCGGCCTGGTGACAGGCGTCCACGAACCGTTGGTAGGCAGCCGGTCCGCCGTAGCCCTCGTGCACGGCGTACCAGAGCACCCCGTCGTAGCCCCAGTTGTGGGTGCCGTTGAAGGCATTGACCGGGAGCAGCTCCACGAAGTCGACGCCGATCGAGGCCAGGTGGGCCAGCCGGCCCGCCGCGGCGTCGAGGGTGCCCTCCGTGGTGAAGGTGCCGAGGTGCAGCTCATAGATCGTGCTGCCGGCCAGCTGGCGGCCGGTCCAGGCGCTGTCCTGCCAGACGTGCGCGCCGGGATCGAACGTGCGGCTCTTCGCGTGCACGCCGTTCGGCTGGTGCCGGGAGCAGGGGTCGGGGAAGGGCCCCTGACCGTCGATCAAAAAGCCGTAGTCGACGGGCTGATCGGCACGGCCCTCGGCGGGCTCGGTCAGCGGACGGGGTGCGTGCCACCATCCGTCGCCCTGCGGGGTCATCGGCACGGTCTGGTCGGCGAGTTCGACCGCCAGGGCCGATGCGTTGGGAGCCCAGACTTTGAATTCAGCGGGCATGGTCGGCACCTTCCAGGTCGGTCGTGCGGGTCGGGTCGGCGTCGTCGGCCGGCACCAGCAGGGCCACCGGGTAGCGCCCCAGCAGGGCGGCCACGCTGACGGATGCGCCGGGGTGGCGTTCCCCGGTCAGCAGATCGACGACCGGCCCGCCGGCCAAGACCACGATCGTATCTCCCCAGCCGCCCGCGGCCGCGAGCCCGAGCGGCAGCCGGGTGGCGATGGTGACCGCGCCGCCGCGGTCGAAAGCGATCACGTGGTCGGCGGCGGCGCCGAACGCGGGGACCGGACTGTGCCGGTAGAAACGTTCGGGCTGGTCGCGGCGCAGCCGGAGGGCGCGCGTGGTGACCAGAAGTTTCGCGGCGCCGGTCTCGTCGACGGGCGGCAGCCAGCCGTCCTGCACCCGGGCCAGGTAGCCGCGCCGCAGGTCGTAGTCGACCGGGCGGCGGTTGTCGGGGTCGACGAGGGAGGTGTCCCATAGCTCGCTGCCCTGGTAGACGTCGGGCACTCCGGGGGCCGTCAGCTGCACGAGCTTGTTCGAGAGCGCGTTGCTCCAGCCCGCCTGGCGCACCCGGTCGACGAACGCGGTGAGCGTCTGCGTGACTGCCGGGTCGTTGAAAGAGGCGGTCACGAGGCCGCGCATCGCCGTCTCGAACTCCGCGTTCTGGCTGGTCCAGGTGGTCGACGTTCCGGCTTCCCGAGCCGCCTTCTCCGCGTAGGCGATGAGGCGTTCCGGTGTGGCCGGCCACGATCCGACGATGGCCTGCCAGAGCAGGTTCTCGAACGGGGCGTCGCCGAGGGGCGCGGTCGCGCGCAGGGTGCGCAGGGTGCTCTCCCATTCGGCCGGGATCTCGGCCAGCACCGAGATCCGGGCGCGCACATCCTCACTGCGCTTGGTGTCGTGGGTGGAAAGGGTCGTCAACGAGGCCGGGAAGGTGGCCTGACGGGTCTGCTGGCGACGGTGGAACTCGGCCAGGTCGACCGCGAACTCCCCCGGGTCGGCGCCGACCTCGTTCAGCGAGGTGAGCCGGCTGAAGCGGTAGTACGCGGTGTCCTCGACACCCTTGGCCATCACCATGCCCGAGGTCTGCTGGAAGCGCACGGCCAGCGGATGTCCCGGGTCGCCGAGCAACGGAAGCAGAGCCTCGATCGCGGGGCCGAGGTCGGGCCGGTGGCGAGCCGCCTCGACGCCAGCGTGGCGCAGCTCGTCGATGCCCACCGGGAGGTAGGAGCGGTAGACCGGGAAGCAGGCCAGGAGTTCGGCCAGGGCGTCGACCGTGGTCAGTTCGGTGGTGGCGTCGCCGCCGGGGACCAGTCGGGCCAGGCGCACGACCTCGGCCTGGAGGGTGCGGTCCGCGATGACGCGCTTCCGCGCGTGCACCAGGTCGGCCCAGTCCGCCGGCGGCGCGTCACCGGTCAGCGCCGCGGCCTCGGCCTGCAGCCGGGCCTCGAGTGCGTCGAGCGCGCCCTGCCCGGCCGGGTCGACGAGCAGCCGGTCGAAGTCGGCGAGGGCGTCGTACCCGGTCGTGCCGGCGGTGGCCCAGCTGGTCGGCAGCTGTTCGTCACCCTCGAGGATCTTCTCGACGAGCACGTAGGCTCCGTCGGTGGCATCCCGCAACCGGTCGAGGTAGCCGCCCGGGTCGGCGAGACCGTCGGGGTGGTCGACCCGCAGCCCGTGCACGAGGCCGTCCTGCACCCAGCGCACGATCTCCCGGTGGGATTCGTCGAAGACCCACGGCACCTCGACCCGGAGGCCGGCCAGGGTGTTCACGGAGAAGAACCGACGGTAGTTCAGCTGCGCGTCCGCGCGGCCCCAGTTGACGAGTTCGTAGTGCTGCCGGGCGTGCACGACGCGGGCGTCTGCGCCGCCGTCGGCGCTGCCCGGGGCGAGCGGGAACCGGTTGTCGTAGTAGTGCAGCTCGTCGCCGACCACCTGGAGGCGGTCGAGTTCGCTCATTCCGTCCGCGTCGTCGCCGAGCACGGGCAGCAGGATTCGGTCGCCGTTCGCGGCCCAGTCCACGTCGAAGGCCTCCGCGTAGCGCGAGGCGGGGCCGTGCTGGAGCAGGTTCCACCACCAGAGGTTGCGGTGCGGGGTCGCGACGCCCATGTGGTTGGGCACGATGTCCACCAAGATGCCGCGCCCGGCATCCGTCGCGGCCGCCGCCAAGCGGGTGAGCGCCTCGGCTCCGCCCCGCACCGGGTCGATGCGTGAGTGGTCGACGACGTCGTAGCCGTGGTCGGAGCCCTCTTCCGCAGCGAGCAGCGGGGACAGGTAGAGCCAGTCCGCTCCCAACTCGGTCAGGTAGTCGAGCACCCCTTCCGCGGCCGCCAGGTCGAACGCGGCCGTGATCTGCAGACGGTAGGTGGTGAGCGGAATTTTCACGGCTGGACCAGGTGGGCCGGGTCGATCACGGGGATCGTCCCCGTCATCAGCCCGGCCAGGGAGGCCGCGACGGAGTGGTCCGGCGTGGTTTCCGGAGCGTGATACGCCCGCAGCACGACGAGGGAACGCGACGTCACCGTGTGCAGGGACCCGGCGGGCCGCGGAACCGCGTCGGCGCCTTCGCCCGCCGTGTCGACGACGATCTCCCACGCCGGGGCGTATTCGGCCGGGGGCAGGGTGAACTCGACATCCTCGGCGTCTGCGTTGAAGCAGACCAGGAAATTCACGTCGGTCACCATTTGGCCACGGACGTCGCGCTCCCGGATGCCGTCGCCGCTGAGGAACATGGCGACCGTGCGCGTCAGGTGCTCGTCCCAGTCCTGGGGTTGCATTTCCTGCCCGTCGGGGGTCAGCCAGACAAGGTCGCTCATCGGGTCGCCCGCGGCGCGGTGACCGGGGTGGCCGTTGAAGAAGCTGCTGCGGCGGAACGTCGGGTGTTCGCGGCGCAGCCGGGAAACGGCAGCCGTGAACTCGATCAGCGGCTGGTCCGCCTCCGACCAGTGGATCCAGCTCAGTTCATTGTCCTGGGCGTAGGTGTTGTTGTTGCCGTTCTGCGTTCGGCCGAGCTCATCGCCGTGCAGGATCATCGGCACACCCTGCGACAGGAGCAGGGTGGCAACGTAGTTGCGTTGCTGCCGGGCCCGTAATGCCAGGACCTCCGGGTCATCCGTCGGCCCCTCGACCCCGGAGTTCCAGGACCGGTTGTGCGATTCGCCGTCCTGGCCGTTCTCGCCGTTGGCGTCGTTGTGCTTCTCGTTGTAAGAGACCAGGTCGGAGAGGCTGAACCCGTCGTGCGCGGTGACGAAGTTGATCGAGGCGACGGGGCGGCGGCCCGAGTGCTCGTAGAGGTCGGCGGAACCGGTGATTCGCGACGCGAACTCGCCCAGCGTCGACGGTTCGCCGCGCCAGAAGTCACGCACGGTGTCGCGGTACTTTCCGTTCCATTCCGTCCACTGAGCCGGGAAGTTGCCGACCTGGTACCCACCGGGGCCGACGTCCCACGGCTCGGCGATGAGCTTGACCTGGGACACCACCGGGTCCTGCTGCACCAGTTCAAAAAAGGTGGAGAGCTTGTCGACGTCGTAGAGGTCCCGGGCCAGAGCCGAGGCCAGGTCGAACCGGAAGCCGTCGACGTGCATCTCGAGAACCCAGTAGCGCAGCGAGTCCATGATCAGCTGCAGCGAGTGCGGGTGACGAACGTTCAGGGTGTTGCCGGTGCCCGTGTAGTCCATGTAGTACCGCTTGTCGTCGTCCATGAGCCGGTAGTACGCCTCATTGTCGATGCCCTTGAACGAGATCGTCGGGCCGAGGTGGTTGCCCTCCGCGGTGTGGTTATAGACCACGTCGAGGATGACCTCGATACCAGCGTCGTGCAGAGAACGAACCATCCCCTTGAATTCCTGCACCTGGTTGCCAAGGTCACCGGAGGAGGAATACGCGTTGTGCGGGGCGAAGAACCCGATGGTGTTGTAACCCCAGTAGTTGTTCAGACCCTTTTCCTCGAGGGTGCCGTCGTTGACGAACTGGTGCACCGGCATCAGCTCGATCGCGGTCACGCCGAGTTTCTGCAGGTGGTCAATGACCGACGGATGCGCCACGCCGGCGTACGTGCCGCGCTGGCCCTCCGGTACCGCATCCTGCAGCTTGGTGAGGCCCTTCACGTGGGCCTCGTAGATCAGGGAGGCGCTGTAGGGCGTACGCAGGGGCCGGTCTCCCACCCAGTCGAAGAACGGGTTGACGACGACGCCGAGCATCATGTGCGGGGCGGAGTCCTCGTCGTTACGCGAATCCGGGTCACCGAAGTTGTAGGAGAACAGGGACTGGTCCCAGTCGATCGTGCCGCAGGTGGCCTTGGCATAGGGGTCGAGCAGGAGCTTGTTGGGGTTCGCCCTGCTGCCCGCGGCGGGGTTGTAGTCGCCGTGCACGCGGTAGCCGTAGCGCTGTCCCGGTTGGATCAGGGGCAGGTAGCAGTGCCAGATGAACGCGCTGGATTCGACCACGTCGATGCGGGTCTCCACGCCCTGTTCGTCGAAAAGGCAGAGCTCAACGCGGTGGGCGGCTCCGCTGAACAGGGCAAAGTTCGTGCCGCTGCCGTCGTACGTTGCTCCGAGCGGGTACGCAGTACCGGGCCAGGTTTCCAAAAGGGTGCTCCTCGTGCTACGGGTCTCGTGCTGTCGACACACCGATCGCGCCGGTATGCCCACAAGTACGCTACAGTCTGCCGGGCCCCGTCGACGCCCGATCCGTTTTCGCGGGTGACCGCTCTGGGTATCAAGCCGCTGTGAATGCGGTCGTGGTCTTCGCTCCGTCCCCGGTTCTCACGGTCACCGTCGAGGGCCGCGAGGACGCCACCGATGTGCCTCTGCACGCCGGTGGCCAGGGAGTTTTGCAGGCCCGGATGGTTCAGGCTCGCGGTGCGACGCCCCGGCCGAGGTACTGCGTACCTGCATGCTCGGCGTGGCGGCGAACGCGTACATCTCGCCGAGGCTCAGGGCGATGTGTTGTCCCGGCACGATCTCGACGAGCTCTACGACCTCACCCTCCGGGCCGGCCTGGGGACAGACGTCATCATCCTCAGCGCACTGGCCGGCGAAGACGTGGTGCCGGCGGATGTCTACCGCAGCCTCGAGCAGCTCGTCCCCGCCAGGTACCCCCTGCAGGAGGAGGGCGCCGGCACGGTGGCCGAGCTTTAGAGGCGGAGCACCGTGCCCGGTGTCGAACCAATTCGACGGAGATTTTGGCACAAGAGCGGGTTTCCGGAGTATTTCGAGCCGTACTGAGCAAAATCTCCGTCGAATCCGTTCCGTGCGCTGTGACGGGCCTCGTATTCTGGCGTTCCGCGATCACCCGCTCACGTCGTCGGCGCGGTCGGCAGCCACCAGCTCGCGCACGAGCGGTGCCACCTCAGTGCCGTAAAGCTCGATGCTGGTCATCAGCTTCTCGTGGGAGAGCGTGCCGAGGCTGTATTTGAGGTCGAAGCGGGCGAGCCCCAGCCTCACCGCCGTGGCGGCGATCTTCGTGGCCACGGTCTCGGGTGAGCCCACGAACAGGGCGCCGTCCGGGCCGGCGTCGTGTTCGAAGCGCTCCCGGGTGACCGGACCCCAACCGCGCTCGCGGCCGATCCGGTCCTGCATGGCGGCATAGTGCGGCCACATTTCCTCGCGCGCCCGGGCATCCGTCACGGCCACATATCCCGGGGAGTGCTCGCCGATCGGGCGGGTCGGCTTCTCGAACTGGGCCAGCGCACGGTGATAGAGCTGAACCAGTGGCACGAAGGCCAGCGGCGAGCCGCCGATGATGGCCAGCATCAGCGGCAGGCCGTAGTGCGCGGCGCGCACGACGGACTGGGGGCTGCCGCCCACGCCGATCCAGGTAGTGAGGGATCCGGATTCGGTGGGCGGGAACACCCGCTGGTTACGCAGGCCGGCACGGGTTTCGCCCGACCAGGTGATGGGCTCCTCCTTGAGCAACTCGGTGAAGAGGTTGAGCTTTTCCTCGAACAGAAGCTCATATTGCTCCAGCTCCAGCCCGAAAAGCGGGAACGACTCGGTGAAGGAGCCGCGACCCAGGATGACCTCGGCACGCCCGCTGGAGACCGCGTCGAGGGTGGAGAAGCGCTGGAAGACGCGCACCGGGTCGTCGGAGCTGAGAACGGTGACCGCCGACCCGAGACGGATGCTGGTGGTCTGTCCGGCGATCGCGGCCAGAACAACCTCGGGGGCGGAAACGGCGAAATCTTCCCGGTGGTGCTCACCGATCCCGAAAAAGTCCAGGCCGACCTGATCGGCCAGCACACCCTCGGCCACCACGTTGCGCAGCGTCGCCGCCTGGGACAACCGAGCCCCGAAGGCGTCAAAGGTAACGTCACCGAAGGTATCCAGCCCGAGTTCGAACTTCTTTTTCATCTGGTGCGTGCTCCTCGCCGTGGTCGGAACGTCCGACAAACTCTATGCAAATGCATTCAAAGGAAAAAACCGCGGCCGTCCCGAGAATATTCCGAGCCCGACCTGAGGTTCGGGGCGCTCCGCTAGGGATGGGGCCGCCGGCGAGCCGGCGCGAGGGGGCAGAATGGGGTCAGGCGCCACCATCCGGTCGCCCCGGCGACAGGAGATTTCCCATGACCGAACACGAACTCATTTCGCTCTGGACCCGGGCCCGCTGGCACATCATCGTGTCCCAGTTCGCTCCGACCTTCCTGCTCACGGCGCTCGTGGCCTTCCTGTCCCTCGGCCTTGCGGAGGCCGAGCTGAGCGTGCGCATCGCGGCCGCGGGCATCCTGCTGGCCTCAGGCATTCTCGGCGCGCTCGCTCAAATCGCGTCCGCGAACGAAGGGCTCGCCATCGTGGCTGACCTCCGCGCGCTGCCCGCGAGCAGCGCCCTCGGGCGCGGCGTCATCGCCTCCGCGCCGTGGATCAACGTCGTGCGCTTCCTGACCCCCACAGTCTTCGTGGTCGTCTATATCGCCATTTTGGCGGCCCTGTTCCGACCGTTCGCTTAGCCACTCACCACCACATGTCGTCAGTATCGGAATGTGGACCCCAAGATGTGGTGACGTTGAGGCACCGGGTGTGAGGTCGAATGCACAAACCCGAAATTTCGGTCCATCACGCGCACTGGCGCTAACGCTCCCTCCGACGCAGTGCGGATCCGTGCCGCCGTCTCCAGCGCCGAGATCGGCAAGGCGCACCGCGAGGGCGAGCTACACATCCACGAACTCGACATGCTGGCCGGCTATTGCGCCGGCTGGTCGCTCCGGGTGTTCCTCGACGAGGGACTGATTGGCTTTCTCGACAAGATCGAGTCCACTCCCCGAGGCATTTCTCCTCGGCCATCGCGCAGATCGTCAATTTCCTCGGCACCATGCAGAACGAGTGGGCCGGATCGCAGGAGTGCAGCTCCTTCGACTCCTACAGGGCGCCGTTCACCAACCTCACGTTCGATTGGGTCTGCCCGGAGGACCTGCGCGAGCAGGTGACCGTGATCGGCGAGGTCGAGCAGGACTTCAACCACGGCAACCTGGCCGAGGAGATGGCCGTGATCAAGCGGGCGTCTATCGACGTGATGACCGCGGTGTTTGGCACTCCTTATTTCCAGAACTTCATTCCAGGAGACCACCGGAAACATGTACAACCTGGAGGCCACACCGGCGGCACCGTGCTGCACCTGTACATGTCGGAGAAGCTCTGCACGGCCGCGGCCTGCCGCGAGCTCGTCCAGCGCTCCCTGACGACGCACCGGCTGCCGTACATCACGGTTACGCCGTCGTTCTCAATCTGCCCCCGACCACGGCTACCTGGCCGGCGAGCACCCGACCTGCACGGTCTGCGGCGGCGTCTGTGAGGTGTGGACCATCGTGATGGGCCACTTCCGCCCGGTCAATTCGTTCAGCATCGGCAAGAAGGGCGAGCGCGCACGATCTGCAGATCGCGGGACTTGTGGCACTGTCCACCTGCGACTGGCTGCTGGCTGCTGGCCAAGCGTCACGGCCTGCTCGACGGCGTGGTCTTCTCGGGTGGGGAGCCCACCCGGCACGCACGACCGTCGACCCGATGATCATGCCCCCGGAGACATCAGGGGCTCAGCGCCACGCTCACCGCCCTGGGCGTGCGGGAACACGTGCTGCAGACTGTGCGGGCCGAAGGTGCCCGCCCCGCGTTCGCGGCGCGGCTGAAAATCCACCTGGAGCAGCTGGGCTAGACGGCGTCCCGGTAGACCCACCGTCGGTTCAGGCGCACGAACCGGCTGATCTCGTGCTGCTGCGAGGAGACGCCGCCGGACCGGCTGTGCGCCGTGAACTCCACCACCCCTTCGGTGTCGAACGGGCCGCCCTGCGCGGTCCGTTCGATCTCGAGGCGGAGCCAACGCACGTCGGCGTCGAGTTCCAGCACCTCCGGGCGGGTGAGCGGATGCCACGTCGTGAGCAGGTAGTCCGGCTCCCCCACCGCGAAGGCCGCGTACCGGGACCGCATCAGCGCCTCCGCGGTGGGCGCAAACGCGTCCCCGCGGTGGAACCGACCACAGCACGCGGAATAGAGGTTGCCGCTCAGGCAGGGGCACGGTCGAGGGCGCTGCGGGCGCTCTGCAGGAATCGAAGTCTCGGGCACCCCTCCAGTATCGGGCAGCGTTCGGGCCGCCGGAACCCGGTCGGCTCGGTCTCGTACTCGCGTTCTGCCGACCTGTTCGATCGCAGCGTCGCGGTCACCTCCCCCCGTGCCGGGTTCGTTCTGTGGCTCCCGTCGCTCGGGTGTCGGCCGGACTCGGAGCGATACTCGCGGTGCGGGCAACCGGTGGCGGGACGGTCTGGGCGAGGTGGTCGGCGACCCGGTCCCGGGCCAGGTCGGCGGCCGCCGCCAGGGTTTCGGCTCCTCGAACAGGTGTGTGGCGCCGGGCAACAGGGTACGGCCCGGTACCTGCCGGTCCGGCTCGGGTGGGGAGATGACGGTTTGGGAATGTCGGGCGAAGGAGCCTAGAGTCAGCCCACCATGAATGACATTGCGATCGGCAGATACAAGCACTACAAAGGTCACCTCTACGAGGTTCTCGGCGTGGCCCGGCACTCGGAGACCGAGGAACAGCTGGTGGTCTACACCGCCCTGTACGGAGAACGCGGGCTGTGGGTGCGCCCCCTGGCCATGTTCACGGGCACCGTCCGCGTCGAAGGCGCAGACGTTCCACGCTTCGCCCTGATCGACGGCGCGTGATCACCAGCCCCCGCAGTCGCGTCAGAGGGCCTCCGCGAGGATCCATCTGATCGATACATTTCATGCAAAAATCGGTGAGCTTTTCTGCCCCACATAACCAGAACAGGCCCCGACCGAAGTCGAGGCCTGTTCCATATTTTCGGTACGTTGTGCTACTCGGTGGATCCGAGGGGATTCGAACCCCTGACCCCCTGCATGCCATGCAGGTGCGCTACCAGCTGCGCCACGGACCCAGAATGTGTTTCGCAACTTGCCCGAAACAACTTCTCTAGGCTACTACATGATTAGCCTGCTGCTGACCACCGCTACTCGGCGGCCTTGTGGGCAGGCAGTGCGATGGGAATGACGGGGCAGTCTTTCCACAGACGTTCGAGCGAGTAGTACACGCGCTCTTCCTCGTGGAAAATGTGCACGACGAGATCGCCGAAGTCGACGAGGACCCAGCGCCCCTCGGCACGGCCTTCGCGACGCAACGATTTGTGGCCGGCCTCGGTCATCTTGTCTTCGATCTCACCGGCGATGGCCACCACGTTGCGCTCGGAGCGGCCCGTGACGATCAGGAAGATGTCGGTGAGAGGCAGGGGATTGGATACGTCGATTGCGACGAGGTCCTCCCCCGCTTTCGAGTCTGCGGCGGCGGCGGCCACCTGGAGGAGCTCGAGAGCATGGGCAGAAGCGGTCATCGAATGAATCCCTGAGTTAGTGAAGGCGAAATGGATGGCATTAGAAAATCTTGAGGACGTAGCCGGCCACGATCAGGGCCAGCACGCCGAAAGCGAGCACGCCTGCGGTAACGGTCAGGACGGCCGGGACGGTCAACCCGCGCTTTCTCGGTGGAGCCATGACACCCCGGGTCGAAGCGTGCGTGCTGACGGCGCGGCTCGCACTGACCGGGGCGACGTCGCTATGGTGTCCACCCTCGTCGAGCTGGTCGAGCATCTGGTCCATGTCCGACGAGTCGAAGACGTTCGGCAGGGCTCCGGTGGAACCGAGGCTGCGGGGTAGATCGATCGACCCGGTGACCATAATCTCGCCGGTGCGCATGAGCGGGCCCGACGAAGATCCGTGGTGCGGGATGGACGGCAGGATCAGGGCGTTGGTCGTGGTCGGAATGCCGCCGGCGCTGATGCCGCGAGCCACGATCTGGTCGAACGGTTCGAGCTGTGTCACGCCGGGAACGTGGTCGTCAACCTCGTCGCGGGCCAGCGACCAGTGTCCGACCGGCGGGTGGAGCACTCCGGGTCGGGACTTGACCTTCGTGCGCGGGGAGGCCTCAATCAGGAACTCGACGGGCGGCGCCACCTTGGCGGGGGCCACCGGAACGTGCAGCGCGTCGATGGCGAAGGGGTGCGCAGCCGTCTCGGGGACAGGTGCGGGTGCGATCGGGGCAGCGGGGAGCGCCGACTCGGTGTGGGAGTGGTGCTTCAGCAGGAATTCGCCGGAATCGCCGGTCTGCGCGGTCTGAAGCGCGCGCAGCTCACGACGGGTCAGGGTGTTGTGGTCCTGCGCGTGGAGAACGCTGCGCGTGCCATCGACGGCGCGAGGCGCGAACGCGGACGGTGCGGCGGGATACTGCTGGGCGGCGTGCTGCTTCGCGGATAGGGCATCCTTCGCCGGAACCGGTGCCTGATCCACCGGTGCCGGTTCGAGCGGCGCCGGAGGCGCAGGAACGGCGGATTCGCCGACGACGACCTGCTCGTTCCGACTAGCCAATTCGCGGGCTTGTCGCCGCGTCAGTGGCTGTGGGTCATTACCCAACGTCATGCCACACTCCGATACAGATGATGCTTTGAGATGTACTGGACAACCCCATCGGGGACCAGATACCAGACCGGGAATCCCCGATTCACACGTTCCCGGCAGTCCGTGGACGAGATGGCCAGAGCCGGAACCTCCAATAAGCTTACGTCCTGGTTGGGCAATCCCGAAATACTGAGCTCGTGTCCCGGACGACTCACAGCCACGAAATGGGCCAGGTCCCAGAGCTCCTGAACATCTTTCCAGCCCAGGATCTGCCCCATCGCGTCGGCACCCGTGATGAAGAAGAGCTCCGCGTCCGGGCGTTCGGCGTGCAGATCCCGCAGGGTGTCGATCGTGTACGTGGGCCCGGTTCGGTCGATGTCGACCCGGCTGACGGTGAACCGGGGATTGGAGGCGGTGGCGATGACCGTCATGAGATACCGATGCTCGCTCTCGGTCACATCTGCCTTCTGCCACGGCTGACCGGTGGGAACGAAAATGACCGTATCAAGGTCGAAGCTCTGAGCCACCTCGCTGGCGGCCACAAGGTGCCCGTGGTGAATGGGGTCGAACGTGCCGCCCATCACGCCGATGCGCGGTGGGCGGGCCCCGGGATTATCGATGGTGACGCTTCCGATTAGTGGTCGCTGCGCGCGCCGCCGTGGGCGTCGGAGTAAGCCTTCGCCTTGGCCTGGTGGCGGTTGGCGACATCCCGGTAGGACCAGACGACGAAGCCGAGCGCGGCGAAGACCACGAGGGCGATCACTCCGTAGAGGAAGATCGGCATCGGCAAATCGACGAGCCCGGCCTCAGCCAGCACAACGGTCAGGAACGACATGGGATTCTCCATTCAGGGACTCACAAGGCACAGCGAAACGCCATGGCCAACAGTCTAGCGGGGGCTATGCGCGCACCTGGCCGGAGCCACGCACGATCCACTTGGTGCTGGTGAGCTCGGGCAGACCCATCGGCCCGCGAGCGTGCAGTTTCTGAGTGGAAATGCCCACCTCGGCTCCGAAACCGAACTCGCCGCCATCGGTGAACCGGGTCGAGGCATTGACCATGACCGCCGCGGAATCCACTTCTCCGAGGAACCGGTCGGCGTTCACGATGTCGTTTGTGATGATCGACTCCGTGTGCCCGGTCGAGTAGCGACGGATGTGCGCAATGGCGTCGTCGAGGGAGTCGACGACCGCCACGGCCAGTTCGAGGCCCATGTACTCGGTGGACCAGTCCTCCTCCGTGGCCGGCACCGCCGCGGGGAAGATCTCGCGCACGCGGTCGTCGCCGTGCAGGGTAACGCCGGACTCCGTCAGCTTCGCCAGAACGGCCGGCAGGAGCCGCGCGGCCGCGGCCTCGTGCACGAGCAGAGTCTCGAGGGCGTTGCAGACACTGGGCCGGTGCACCTTCGAGTTGTGCACGATGTCGACCGCCCACTCCGGATTCGCCGACTCGTCGACGAAGATGTGCACGACGCCGGCCCCGGTCTCGATCACGGGCACGGTCGACTGGGTGACGACGGCCCGAATCAGGCCAGCGCTCCCCCGCGGGATCAGCACGTCGACAAGGCCGCGGGCCTGCATCAGTTCGGTGGCACCGGTACGGCCGAACGGGTCGATGGTCTGCACGCACGCCTCGGGCAGGCCGACCTGCCTGATCGCCGCCTGGAGTAGGGTGACGAGCACCCGGTTGGTGTTCTCGGCGGCCGATCCGCCCCGCAGGACGACGGCGTTGCCACTCTTCAGAGCGATGGCGGCTATGTCCACGGTGACGTTCGGGCGGGCCTCGTAGATGACGCCGACGACACCGAAGGGTACACGCACCTGGCTGATTCGTACGCCGTTGGGCAGGCTGGAGCCGCGCACAACCTCCCCAACGGGATCGGTGAGCAGGCTGATCTCGAGCACGGCGTCGGCGAGGGCGTTAATGCGCGCCTCGTCGAGGCTGAGGCGGTCGAGCATGCCCTCGGAGAGGCCATTGTGCGTGCCGGCGGCCAGATCCAGGGTGTTGGCGGCCAGAATCTCCGCAGCGCTCCCCCGCAGGGCGGCGGCGATCCCGTGCAACGCCTGGTTCTTCAACCCGGTCGACGTCGTGGCCAGAGTTCGGGCGGCGGTTCGGGCGGCTTCGAGGATCGGAGTGATCTGAGGTGAGTCGGTCTGCAGCATCCCGGTAGTTTAGGCCAGAGCGGGTTCGAACCAGGTTCCGACCGGGTCGCCGCGGAGTGCCTCAGCAACCAGACCAGTCGATGTGAGCAGCACGGCAGTGCCGGCCTCCGCCGCGATCCGTGCGGCCGACACCTTGGTGTCGGCACCCCCGGTACCCACGCCGGAGCGGCTGCCGCTGAGCTCGACACCGAGCATGGGATCGCCGCAAGGGACGTGATCGATGCGTTCCGCGCCCGGCAGGTGCGGCGCGCGCGTATAGAGGGCGTCGACGTCGCTGAGCAGGACCAGCAGGTCGGCGTGGATGAGCGTGGCGACCAGGGCGGCCAACCGGTCGTTGTCGCCGAACCGGATCTCGTGGGTGGCGACCGTGTCGTTCTCGTTGACGATCGGCAGGATGCGCAGACCGAGCAGGCGATCCATCGCCCGGTGCGCGTTGCCTCGATGCGAGGGGTTTTCCAGGTCACCGGCAGTGAGCAGCACCTGGCCGGCGACGATGTCGTACCGGTCGAGGCTGTCCTGGTAACGGAAGATGAGCAGGTTCTGGCCCACGGATGCCGCGGCCTGCTGGGTGGCCAGGTCGGTGGGGCGCTCGTCGAGTTGCAGGTAGGGCATGCCGGTGGCGATGGCCCCGGAGGAGACGAGGACGATCTCCACTCCGCGCCCGTGCGCTTCGGCAAGGGCATCGACGAGCGGGATGATCTGTGCGATGTTCGCGCCGCTGATCGAGGAGGAGCCGACCTTCACAACGATGCGTGCGGCCGACGCGACCTCGTGTCGGCCGAGTGCGCTCACAGAAGCGCTCGGCCGGGCGCGGTGGGCATCGGCTCGAACCAGGTGCCACAGGAGCCGCCGCGGAGGGCCTCTGCGGCCAGGCTCGTCTCAGTGACGAGAACGGCCGTTCCGGCGGAGGCGGCCAGGCGGGCCGCCTTCACCTTGGTGTCCGCCCCGCCGGTGCCCACGGTGCCTGCACCCTTGTTCGCCCCGAACTCCATGCCGTCCAGTTCCTGGTCGAACCCGATAAAGTCAATCGGTTCCGCACCGGGCAGGTGCGGGGGCTTGGTGTAGAGCGCGTCGACGTCGCTGAGCAAGAGCAGTAGGTCGGCGCGGATGAGCACCGAGAGCATGGCGGCGAGCCGGTCGTTGTCGCCGAATCGCAGCCCGTAGGTCGCGACCGTGTCGTTCTCGTTCACGACGGGCATGATGCGCAGGTCCAGCAGCCGGTTCACCGCGCGGCGGGTATTGCTGCGGTGCGGCTCGTTGAGTAGGTCACCCTCTGTTAGCAGCACCTGCCCCGCGGCAATGCCATAGCGGTCCAGAGTCTCCTGGTAACGGGCCGTGAGCACGTTCTGACCCACGGATGCCGCGGCCTGCTGGGTGGCTAGGTCGGCCGGCCGCTCGTCGAGGTTGAGGTAGTCCATGCCGCTGGCGACGGCGCCGCTCGACACCAGGACGACCTCCACGCCGCGATTGTGGGCCTGGGCCAGGACCTCGATCAGAGGTGCGATCTGCTCGGAGTTGTCGCCGCTGATCGACGAGGAGCCGACCTTCACGACGATGCGCCGGGCGGCGGCTACCTGGGCGCGGGAGCGGTGACTCATTCGGCCCCGCTCTCCTTACGGGGCGACACCGGGACTGAACCGTCGCCCGTGAGAGTGTCGCCGTTGTACTCTTCCTCGCCGGTCGACCACATGCCGGCCTCGCGCTCTCGGATCAGTTCGGCGCGTGCGGCTGCCTTGGCGTCCATCCGGCCGAAGTACTCCTCTCGGCGCTCGTTGCTGGTGCGTCGCTTGGAGTCGTCAAGGCGGGTGTCGGTGCCACGCGGTGCCGTGATCAGTTCGGCCGTGGAGGTGAGGGTGGGCTCCCAGTCGAAGACCACGCCGTTGCCGGGTCCGATGATGACCGTCGAGCCGGCGATCGCGCCGGCCTTGAACAGTTCGTTCTCGATGCCGAGCTTGGCCAGGCGGTCGGCCAGGAAGCCGACGGCCTCGTCGTTCTTGAAGTCCGTCTGCTGCACCCAGCGCTCGGGCTTGGTGCCGATGATGCGGTAGATGTTGCCGAACGACCCACCCTCGACCTTGACGACGAAGCCGCTGTCGTCGACGGCCTTCGGGCGGATCACGATGCGCGGCTTGACGGCCTGCGCCGCGGCGGCCTCGACCCGGCCGGCCTCGACGGTCTCGGCCAGCGCGTAGTTGAGCTGCTTGAGACCCTCATGGCTGACGGTCGAGATCTCGAACACGCGGTAACCGCGCGCCTCGAGGTCGGGCTTGACGAACTCCGCGAGCTCCCGGCCCTCGGGAACGTCGATCTTGTTCAGGGCGATCAGCTGGGGGCGGTCGAGGAGCGGCTTCTGGCCGTCGGGCACCGGGTAGGCGGCCAGTTCGCCGAGAATGACGTCGAGGTCGCTGAGCGGGTCACGGTCAGGGTCGAGTGTGGCGCAGTCGAGGATGTGCAGCAACGCCGTACACCGTTCCACGTGACGAAGGAATTCGAGGCCGAGGCCCTTTCCCTCGCTGGCGCCCTCGATCAGTCCGGGCACGTCGGCGACGGTGTAGCGCACCTCGCCGGCATCCACGACGCCGAGGTTGGGGTGCAGGGTCGTGAACGGGTAATCCGCGATCTTGGGCCGGGCCGCCGAGATGGCCGCGATCAGGCTGGACTTGCCGGCCGAGGGGTAGCCGACGAGCGCGACATCCGCGACGGTCTTGAGTTCAAGCTGGATGTCGCCTTCCCAGCCGTAGGTGCCGAGCAGGGCGAAGCCGGGGGCTTTGCGTTTGAGCGAGGCCAGGGCCGCGTTGCCGAGCCCGCCCTGACCGCCAGGCGCCACGACGATGCGGAAGCCCGGCTCGGTCATGTCGGCGAGTTCGTTGCCCTCGGCGTCTTTGACCACGGTGCCGAGCGGGACGGCCAGCTCCATCAGCTCGCTGCCGAAGCCGGCGCGGTGGTCACCCATGCCGGGGCCGCCGTTCGCGGAACTGCGGTGCGGGGACCGATGGTAACCGAGGAGGGTCGTCACGTTCGGGTCAGCGACGAGCACGATGTCACCACCGCTTCCGCCGTTGCCGCCGTCAGGGCCGGCGAGCGGCTTGAACTTCTCACGCTTGACGGAGACACAGCCGTTCCCTCCGTTGCCTGCTCGCAGGTGGAGAGTGACGTGGTCAACAAACGTGGCCATGGGGGTGCCCCTTTCAGGTGGCAAAAAGCTCAGTAGTGCGTAAATCATTGGTGCTATGCATCTTGTCGTGCGGGTGCCGTGAAACACGCAAAGGGCGAGCCGAAGCCCGCCCTCACGCTTACCGATGTGAAATGCCTAAGCGGCAGCCACCACGATGTTGACAACCTTGCGGCCGCCCTTGGCGCCGAACTCAACCGAGCCGGGCTCGAGAGCGAAGAGCGTGTCGTCGCCACCACGGCCGACGTTGACGCCTGGGTGGAAGTGGGTGCCGCGCTGACGGACGATGATCTCGCCCGCGCTGACAATCTGACCGCCGAAGCGCTTCACGCCGAGGCGCTGGGCGTTGGAGTCGCGACCGTTGCGAGTGGAACTCGCGCCTTTTTTATGTGCCATCTGTTCTGCTCCTCAGGGCCTAGGCGATGCCGGTTACCTGAACGCGAGTGAGCTCCTGACGGTGCCCCTGACGCTTCTTGTACCCGGTCTTGTTCTTGAACTTCTGGATGACGATCTTCGGACCGCGGAGATCGTTCAAAACCTCGGCCGTGACCGTTATCTTGGCCAGTGACTGGGAGTCAGAGGTGATCGTGTCGCCGTCGACGAGAAGCACTGCGGCCAGCTCGACGTTGCCGTCCTTATTGGCTTTGATTCGGTCCATCGTGACGATGGTCCCGACCTCTACCTTTTCCTGCCGCCCACCGGCGCGCACAACTGCGTAAACCACGTTACGTACCTATCTCTGGGGAGCCGTGAGGCCCCGTGATGGAAAGTTACTGCCTTGAACACGCCAAGTCGGCCCGTCGCTCTCAGAAAACCACGGTGATCGCGGGGGCAAAGGCCCGTCGCACACCAAAAGTCAACGTTAGCCGATCCTGCTGCGACGGTCAAACCGAGGCCGGATCATAGAATCGGGTAATGACCGTCTTGATCGACAAGCCGATGTGGCCCGCGCATGGCACCGTCTGGTCCCATCTTGTCAGCGATTCGTCACTGGCCGAACTGCACGCTTTCGCGGCCCGCAACGGAATCCCCCGCCGCGGCTTCGACCTGGACCACTACGACGTACCCGCCCACCGCTATGACGCCCTCGTGGCCTCGGGGGCGCATCCGGTGGACAATCGGGAACTGGTTCTCCGGCTCCGCGCAAGCGGCCTGCGTGTGCGCGGGCGGGACCGATCGGGCAGCGGCTCTCTCCCAGAGTCCTGATCGGGGCCCGAAGCGCTGCCTCGCCGGTTGAAAGAGACCGGGAGACCGGCGACGCCCAGCCCCGTGGGCTGTGCGCCGCCGGTCTCCCGATCGACTCGATTCGTTCCTGCAGGGATTCTCGTTACTGCTGGGAATCCGGGGCCGTGGTCATGATCGGCTGGGCCGACCCGGTGGATCCGCCGGCCGTCGTCACCCGCCGGCTGCGCGAACGCCCCTGGCCCGGCTGCTTGGGCTCGGGCAGGGCGTCCAGCACCGAGTCCAGCAGCTGGTCGGTGACCTGCTTGCTGACCGTGCGGCGGCCACGGGAGGACTTCTTGACCGGGATGTCCAGGATGGCGACGGGCTCGTCGTCGTCGGGCGCTGCGGCCTCGTGCGCGGCAGGCGCCTCGACCGGGGTCTGCTGCGCGTCCTGCACCGGGGTTTCCGGGGTCACGATGGGCGCTGCGTCCCGCTGGCGGGGCGTGGAGGACGCCCTACGGCTGCGGCGTGCCGACGGTGCAGACGTCTCGGCCGCGACTGCCTCATTCACGGCCTCCTCGATCGGGTTGGCCTCGGCGGCCGGGTTGACTGATGCGGCGGTCGCCGCGTCGACAGATGACCCGTCGGCTGAGGCCGCGGGGGCGGCCGCCTTCTCCGCGGGAACCGATTCCGGCATCGCCTCAGGCGGGGCAATGATCGGGATCGAGCCGGTCAGGGCGCGCGGGATGGTGCGGGCGGCGATCAGGGCGAGGGCGTGCTTGGCATCCTCGGTGATGCCGTGGGTGCCGTGTCCGGACTTGCCGGCATCGGCCTGAGACGCGTGCACGGCTGCGGAGTTGGTACCGTTTCCGTTTCCGTTTCCGTTTCCGTTTCCGTTTCCGCCGCGGTGCCCGTTGTCGCCGCCGGAATTGGTGCCCGACTTGCTGCGCGGGCGACGCTCCATGGCCGGCTGAGCCGTCTGGCGGTGCTTGAGCACCGGGTCGTGGTGGATGACGATGCCTCGGCCGGCGCAGGCTTCACAGTTCTCGCTAAATGATTCCAGGAGTCCGAGACCGAGCTTTTTGCGGGTCATCTGCACAAGCCCGAGCGAGGTGACCTCGGCGACCTGATGCTTGGTGCGGTCGCGGCTCAGGCATTCGAGCATGCGGCGCAGCACGAGGTCGCGGTTGGTTTCGAGGACCATGTCGATGAAGTCGACGACGATGATGCCGCCGATATCGCGCAGACGCAGCTGGCGAACGATCTCTTCGGCAGCCTCGAGGTTGTTCTTCGTGACGGTCTCCTCGAGGTTTCCACCAGAGCCGACGAACTTGCCGGTGTTGACATCGACGACGGTCATGGCCTCGGTGCGGTCGATCACGAGGGAGCCACCGGACGGTAGCCAGACCTTGCGGTCGAGGGCCTTCTCGATCTGCTCCGAAATGCGGTGCTCGTCGAAGGCGTCGTTCTCGCCCTCGTAGCGCTCCACGCGCTCCACCAGGTCCGGTGCGACCTGGCGCAGGTAGGCCTCGATGACCTCCCGGGATTCCTCGCCGGAGATGACCATCTTCTGAAAGTCCTCGTTGAAGACATCCCGCACGATCTTGATCAGAAGGTCCGGTTCGCTGTGCAGCAGGGCCGGTGCCTGCACCGTGTCGACCTGCTTGGCGATGGACGCCCACTGCGAGGTGAGCCGGTTGACGTCGAGCGTGAGCTGCTCGTCGGTGGCACCCTCGGCCGCGGTGCGCACGATGACTCCCACGTTCTCGGGCAGAACCTCCTTGAGGATCTTCTTCAAACGCGCCCGCTCGGTGTCGGGCAACTTGCGGCTGATCCCGTTCATCGAGCCGTTCGGCACGTAGACGAGGTAGCGGCCGGGCAGTGACACCTGGCTGGTGAGTCGCGCACCCTTGTGCCCGATCGGGTCCTTCGTGACCTGCACGAGCACCTTGTCGCCCGGCTTGAGCGCGAGCTCGATGCGCCGAGCCTGGCTGCTGTTGCCGGAGTTCTCGGCGGCAGCCTCCCAGTCGACCTCACCCGAGTACAGCACGGCGTTGCGGCCGCGTCCGATGTCGACGAAGGCTGCTTCCATGCTCGGCAGCACGTTCTGCACCTTGCCCAGGTAGACGTTTCCGATCAGCGAGGCATCCTGATTCTTGGCGACGTAGTGCTCGACCAGCACACCGTCTTCCAGCACCCCGATCTGAATCTTGTTCTGCTTGGCCCGCACGACCATGACCCGGTCGACGGATTCGCGGCGGGCGAGGAACTCGGCCTCGGTGATCACCGGGCGACGGCGCCCGGCATCGCGGCCGTCACGGCGGCGCTGCTTCTTGGCCTCGAGGCGGGTCGACCCCTTGATCCGCTGGGGTTCGGTGATGAGTTCGGGTTCGCGGGGCGTACGCACGCGAACAACGGTGTTCGCGGGGTCGTCGGATCCGGACCGGTTCTCGTCGCCGGTGCGCCGACGGGCGCGACGACGAACGGTCGACGACTCGTCGCCCTCGTCGTCATGGTCCTGACGGATGTCCTGGCCGGTGTCCTGGCGCTGGTCCTGGCGCGCGGTGTCGCGGCGCGCTCCGGTGCGGGCCGGTAGCGGCACGATGACCGGGGCCTGGAACACCAGCGAGGTGGACGGGCGGCGAACCACATCGGCGGTCGGGGTGGGCGGCGGCGTCGGTTCCACGGCAGCGTCCTGTTCTGAGTCGGGGGTTTCGCCGAACGGAGCGGCGGCTGCCGGCTCGGTCACGGCGTCGTCGGTGTGGACGCGGGGTGTCTGCGCTGCTGAAAGCGGCTCGCGCGCCGCCGCAGCGACGTTCTGTGCGGCGTCATTGTGCTGCGCACTGATGTTCTCAGGCGCGGCCTCCGGAACGGCCGCCGAGGTGGCAGCCCTCCGCGAGGTGCGGCGGGTGCCGAATAAACCCTTGCGTTTTTTGATGTTTTCGTTGTCTTCCACCATCACTGGCGCGCTCCTTGACCAGTGTGGGCGACCGCGCCACCCATCCGGCTACTCTCTCGTGCGAGGATCACGCTTGCGCGAAACCCTCGGAAATCCTCGTCGTTCGCAACCGGCTCTTGGCTCTGGCTGCTAATACCTTTGGTCGTGGGACCAATGAATCTGGGCCTTTACGGCCCATTAAGACTTGTATGGCGTCAACTTGAGCGCGGCCCAAGCGACTGTTCCGATTATCGCATGCATTCTCAGGAACACATGCGAGGCACATGACATAATCCAAACGTGCCCCACAACCCGCCCGTCAAGCGCCCCATCGGGCTCGCCATCTTCTTCATCATCGGTGGTTTGATCGCCCTCACGGCGGCTTTCCTCCTGACCGTCGACAAGTTCGCGATCCTCGAGGACCCGCAGGCCCAGCTTTCCTGCAACTTCAGTGTGCTGGTGGGCTGCAGCACCAACCTGGGATCGTGGCAGGGTGCCATCCTCGGTTTCCCCAACCCGGTGATCGGCTTGATGGCCTGGCCGGTCGTCATCGCGATCGGCGCCGCGATCCTGGCCGGGGCGCGGCTAGCCCGCTGGTTCTGGATCGCGCTGAACGTGGGCGTCACCGGCGCCCTCGCGTTCGTAATCTGGCTGATGGCGCAGAGCTTCTTCGAGCTCGACGTGCTCTGCCCGTGGTGCATGGTGACCTGGACGGTCACGATCCCAATGTTCCTAGCCGTGACGCTGCACAACCTCACGGCGGGCAACCTCCCAGCGGGGCCGCGCGTGCGGCGCCTGGCATCCGTCGCCTCCTCCTGGATCATCGTGATCACGATCCTCTGCTATCTGATCGCCGCCGTCATCGCCCAGGTCGAGATGGACTTCCTGAACCGCCTGTAATGGCGACCCTGCCCCCGTCCGGTTGAGACCCGGTGGTCGAGGTCCGGTGACGTGGCGGCCGGAGGTTGCCGCTCCGGGCATCCGTGGCGATTGCTAACCTCGGAGATTTTTGCGACACGCCGCTCACGGCGCCAAAACCGGTGTGTCTCAAAAATTTCCGCGTTTATGTGACGACGGATGCGTGCTGCGCGCCCCGCGACGGCTGTTCCCTTTCCACCACAATGCGCGTTTGATCAGGTTATCCACAGGGCGCTGACGGGTGCCGATCTGGGGCATGGAATGTCAGTGGCTGCCCGTAACGTTTTTCTCATGGAGTCCCCATACAGTGAGCAGCTAGAACGCCTGGGTCGTCACTTCGACGCCATCCGGGAGACCCAGGCGGACGCCGCCCTGGGTCGACGCCCACCTGGCCGAACAGGTCGATCAGGCCCGCCGGTTCGCCGAAGCCCTGGCCCGCGACGCGGCCCAGGCAGCCAAAGACAAGGCCGGGGAGGGACCCCGGCCGGGGCGGGGGGTTACACAACCACCGGGTTTCGACCGGCAGAGCCATCGGCCGGCTCAGCCAGCACCGCGGCTCAGCGCGTGGTTACGGTTCCGCCGAGAGAGGCGACCGCCCGCAGCAGTCGGGGACCCTCGGCGACCCAGGCCACGAGCATCACGACCAGGGAGGCGGCGAAGATCCAGAATCCGGTCCAGCCGTCGTCGCTCTGCGCCGCGTACATGTGGTTCAGGTTGCGCAGGGCACCGGTGGCGAACACCAGCGTGACGTGGATCACGATGAATGCAAGGAAAAAGACCATCACGCCCACGTGCACGGCCCTGGTCGGGCGCAGCGGAAACAGTTCTCCAAGCCGGCGCGACGTGCAGAGCGGTGACAGACGGATGCCCGAGGCCAAGGCGAGCGGCGCGGCCACGAACACGATGCTGAAGTAGCTCAGAGTTTGTAGCGCGTTGTAGTTCACCCAGCCGTCGGTGACCGGCCAGTCCAGCGAGGCGTACTGGAGGGCGGCCGAGAGCGCATTCGGAATGATGTCCCAGCTGACCGGCACGATGCGCACCCACTGACCGGTGACGAACAGCAGCACGTAGAAGACGATCCCGTTGAGTACCCAAAGGGCATCCACCGCGAGGTGCAGCCAGAGGTTGATGCCCAACCGGCGGGGGGCACGTCGGGTTCGAAAAAGGCCGGTGTTGCGCCGGGTCCAGAACATGCTCGGGCGCCCGGCCGTGCGGATCTGCCAACCCGAACGCACGATGAAGAGCAGGAAGAAAACATTCAGGCCGTGCTGCCACGCCAGCCACGCGGGGAAGCCGACGGGGGCCCACGACGGCAACGGCGAGGCCCCCGGGAAGTCGACCAGGAACTCCTGCGCCATCGGCAGGGAACGGATGCCCCGGGCGGCGAGCACGACGGCGACCAGCAGGATGATCGCCAGCGGGATTGCCCAGACCAGATTGAACCAGGGGTTCCGGGCATGCGGCATGGTGAGGCTTTCTAGTCAGACGAATCAAAGAGGATGTCGGCACATGCTCAGCGGGGCTCTGCCATCATCGGCCATTCTGCGACAGCGGTGCGCTTGGTGCACAAAGCAACGACATCTGGTACCGACGAGAACAGCCGCCTCCAAGCATCCGGTCAGTGGTTGTTCCCCGGTCGGTACGGTTCAGTCGAACCAGAGGGCCAGTTCGCGGTCGGCCGACTCGGGCGAGTCGGAGCCGTGCACGAGGTTCTGCTGCTCCTTGGTGCCCCAGTCTCGGCCGAAGTCGCCGCGAATGGTGCCGGGAGCCGCGGTGGTCGGGTCGGTTGTGCCGGCCAGGGAGCGGAAGCCCTCGATCACGCGTTCGCCGGCGATGCGCAGCACGAGGATCGGACCGCTTTCCATGAACTCCACGAGAGGTTCGAAGAACGGCTTGCCCTGGTGCTCGGCGTAATGCTCGGCCAACAGGGACCTGTCGGCCTGCACGAGCTTCGCGTCGACGAGGGAGTACCCCTTCTGCTCAATGCGACGCAGGATCTCGCCGGAGAGGTTGCGGGCAACGCCATCCGGTTTGACCAATACGAGCGTTTCCTGGACCTGGGTGCTCATGAGTTCTCCTTCTCGTTGTTCTCGTTGTTGGGAAAGTTCTGGTTCTGGTTGTCGATCCGGGAGCCGGCGATCATGCAGTACGTCCACATGGCGGCGAACATGCCGCCGACGAAGAACATGGCCGGATTGAGGAAGCCGGCGGCCACCATGATCAGCTGGAGGATCCAGCCGACCACGTAGGCCCACTCGTAACGGAGCAGCGCGAGCACGGCGACCATGGCCAGCCCCAGCACGGCTCCCCCGCCGAGGGCGAGCCACGGCGGCAACGCCTGCAGACCGAAGATCACCAGGGCGGCGAGGGCAACCACGATGACCTCGAAGCCGAGCACGATCGTCGCGAGCGTGCGCTTCACCGAGCGGGGAGCGGACGTCATTTCGCCAGCCATTCCCGTGCGTCGGCCAGAATGATGGCTTCGCCGACAAGGGTGATCGACCCGGTCACGATCACAGCCCGCTTGGGCGACTCGAGGGCCCAGTCCCTGGCTGAGTCGAGGGCCTGCGCGAGGTCGTCGAACCGGACGGTTGTCTCCTCGCTGCCGAGGTCGGCGATCAGATCGGCGAGGTCGTCGACGCCGATCGCGCGCTCGGACTGCGACTGTGTGACGTGGAACCGCACCACCTTGGACTGCAGCGCGGTGATGATGCCGGTCGCATCCTTGTCGGTGAGGATGCCCACCACGGCCACAATCTCGTCGAAGTCGAAGTAGTCGGCCAGTGCAGTGCTGAGGGCGGCCGCTCCGTGCGGATTGTGCGCGGCATCCACCAGGACGGTCGGTGCGATTCCGATCAGTTGCAGGCGTCCGGGCGAGGTGACCTGCGCGAGGCCCTCCTCGACCAGGTCATGCGAGAGCGCCGTGGTGCCGGCCCCGAGGAAGGACTCGACGGCGGCGATCGCGACGGCCGCATTCTGCGCCTGGTGCGTGCCGTACAGCGGCAGGAACAGGTCCGAGTAGGTGCCGGCGAGGCCGCGCACCGAGATGAGCTGCCCGCCCACGGCTACCTGGTTTTTGAGCAGGACGAAATCCTCGCCCTCACTGGCCAGGGTCGATTCGGTCAGCTCGGCGGCCCGCTCGAGTTCGGCCTGCGCCGCCTCGCCCTGCCGGGCGGAGACCACGGCGGCGGACGGCTTGATGATGCCGGCTTTGGTGCGGGCGATCTCGGCGATCGTGTTGCCGAGGCGGAGCGTGTGGTCGAGGGCGATGGGCGTGAACACGGCCACCTGCCCGTCGGCGACGTTGGTGGAATCCCACTCGCCGCCCATGCCGACCTCGATCACGGCGACGTCGACGGGGGCGTCGGCGAAGCAGGCGAAGGCCAGCACGGTGAGCGCCTCGAAGAAGGTGAGCACGTCGTCGCCTGCCGCCTCGAGCTCCGCGTCGACCATGGCCAGGAAGGGTTCGATGTCGGCCCAGTTCGCGGCCAGGGCCTCATCGGTGATGAACTCCCCGTCGATCACGATGCGCTCGTTGAGCCGCACCAGGTGCGGGCTCGTCATCAGTCCGGTGCGCAGCCCGTAGGCGCGCACGATGCTCTCGGTGATGCGGCTCGTGCTGGTCTTGCCGTTGGTGCCGGTGATATGGATCACCGGGTAGACGGTCTGAGGGTCACCCAGCAGTTCGAGCGCCCGCCGGGTCGGGGCCAGACGCGGCTTCGGCGCACCCTCGCCCACGCGGGCGAGGAGGGCGGCGAAGACGGCGTCCCCGGCCTCACGGCCGGCGTCGGAGGACTGGCGCGGCCTCTTCGATCCGGGCTTCTTCGATCCGGGCTTCTTCGATCCGGGCTTCTTGGGTTCAGACATGGACGAGTCCGTTCTCTCGGGCGACGGCGACCAGGACGGTCCCCCGGTTGGCATAGTGACCAGCCTCGTAAAGCACGTAGTGCTCGACGGGGAAGCCGACCAGGCTCTGCAGCCATTCGGACGGCAGACCGTGCGCCAGGCTGTCATCGGACACCTCGGTGGCCACATGGGTGGCGAACCGGAGGGTCAGGGTCTCCGCAGCGACGTCGACGCCGGCCGCAAGGGCGAAGGTCGCGGCGTCCTCGGCGGAGTAGAAGACGAGGTCGAGACGGATGCGGTCGCTCACTTCGAATCCGGCCGACTTGCGGGTGTCCTGCACGGCGCGGATCAGGTCGCGGGCGAAGCCCTCCGCCTCGAGTTCCGGGGTGGTCTGCGTCTCCAGCAGCACGAAACCGCCGCCCGCCAGGAGCGCCAGAGCCGGGGCATCCGCCGCCGTGTCGTCAGCGACGGCGGAACCGTCGGCCGGACCGGTCTGCAGCACGAGTTCGTACTCCCCCGCGGCGAGCGGGGTACCGCCGGCGGTGACTACGCCGTCGGTTTCGCTCCAGTCGCCGGCGCGGGCGGCCTTGATGACCTGCTGCACCTGCTTGCCGAGTCGCGGGCCGGCTGCCCGGGCGTTCACGGTGAGCCGGGAGGTGATGCCGTAGGCGCTCGCGCTGTCGTCGGCCAGTTCGACCAAACGCACGCTCTTCACATTCAGCTCGTCGCGCAGGATGCCCTCGAACGGGGCCAGGGCCGCCGTGTCGGTGGTGACCACGGTCAGAGTGGCCAGCGGCAGACGCACGCGCAGCCCGGACTGCTTGCGCAGTGACAGCACGGTGGAGCTGATGGTGCGCACCTGGTCCATCGCGGTGACGAGAACGGCATCGGCCGGGAACAATTCGGCGTCGGGCCAGTCGGTCAGGTGCACGCTGCGACCGCCGGTGAGGCCCTGCCAGATACGCTCGGTGACGAGCGGGAGCATCGGGGCGGCCACCCGCGTCACCGTTTCGAGCACGGTGTAGAGCGTGTCGAAAGCCTCGTTTGCGGTGGATGAGACCGTCGAGACCGAGACAGAGGCCCCGGCGCCGGCCCAGAACCGGTCGCGCGAGCGGCGAACGTACCAGTTGGTGAGCACGTCGGCGAAGTCCCGGATTCGAGCGGTCGCCTGGGTGCTGTCGAGGTTCTCGAGGTCGGCAGTGACCTCCACGATCAGATCGCGGGTCTTGGCCAGCAGGTAGCGGTCGAGCACGTCGGTCGAGTCGGTGCGCCAGGTGGCGTCGTAGCCGTTCTCGCCGGACGCGTTGGCGTAGAGGGAGAAGAAGTACCAGGTGCTCCAGAGCGGGAGCATAACCTGGCGGGTACCCTCGCGGATGCCCTCCTCGGTGACGATCAGGTTGCCACCGCGCAGCACGGAGGAGCTCATCAGGAACCAGCGCATGGCATCCGAGCCGTCCCGGTCGAACACCTCGTTCACGTCGGGATAGTTGCGCAGCGACTTGGACATCTTCTGGCCGTCGTTGCCGAGCACGATGCCGTGGCTGACCACGTTCTTGAAGGCCGGACGGTCGAACAGGGCGGTGGAGAGCGTGTGCAGCATGTAGAACCAGCCGCGGGTCTGGCCGATGTACTCCACGATGAAGTCGGCCGGGTTGTGGCTGTCGAACCAGTCGGCGTTCTCGAACGGGTAGTGCACCTGCGCGAACGGCATCGAGCCGGAGTCGAACCAGACGTCGAGCACATCCGTGATGCGCCGCATGGTGGACCGCCCGGTGGGGTCGTCGGGGTTGGGTCGGGTGAGCGCGTCGATATAGGGGCGGTGAAGGTCGGTGGGGCGCACGCCGAAGTCCGCCTCGAGCTCGTCGAGCGAGCCGTAGACGTCGACGCGCGGATAGTCGGGGTTGTCGCTCTTCCAGACCGGGATGGGCGAACCCCAGTACCGGTTGCGGCTGATCGACCAGTCGCGGGCGTTGCCGATCCACTTGCCGAACTGGCCGTCCTTGACGTTCTCCGGCACCCAATTGATGTCCTGGTTCAGGTCCACCAGACGCTCGCGGAAGTCCGTGACGCGCACGAACCAGCTCGACACGGCCTTGTAGATCAGCGGGTTGCGGCAGCGCCAGCAGTGCGGGTAGGAGTGCTCGTAGCTGGCCTGGCGCAGCAGGCGCCCCTCATTCTTGATCAGCTGGGTGAGCGGCTTGTTCGCGTCGCTCCAGAGCTGGCCGGCGACCTCGGGCACGTCGGAGAGGAACTTGCCGCCCGCGTCGAGGGAGATGATCACCGGGATGCCGGCGGCCACGGAGATCTTCTGGTCCTCCTCGCCGTAGGCGGGCGCCTGGTGCACGATGCCGGTTCCGTCGGCGGTGGTGACGTAGTCGGCCACGACAACGGTCCAGGCGTTCTCGGTGCCCCAGACCGCGGTGTCGGCGTAGTAGTCGAAGAGGCGGTCGTAGCTGACGCCCTCCAGGGCGCTGCCGAGAACCGTGCGGGAGATCGCCGCGGTCGCCTCTGCCGCCGAGTCGTAGCCGAGGTCCTTGGCGTAGTTGCCGACCAGGTCGATCGCGATCAGGTATTCGGCGCCGAAAACCTCGGTGGTTGCGACGCATGCCGCGGCATCCGCCCCGGAAACGGCCTCCCGCAGCACGGTGGCGTCCGGGGTGCCGTTCGGCCCGGCCGGCACGACGGCATAGACGATCTCCGGGCCCACGGCGAGCGCCAGGTTCGTCGGGAGGGTCCAGGGGGTGGTCGTCCAGGCCAGGGCGCGCACGGCGGTCAGCCCGAGGGCTTCGGCCTTGGCGCCGACCAGCGGGAAGGTGACCGTGACGGTCTGGTCCTGGCGCATCTTGTAGACGTCGTCGTCCATGCGCAGTTCGTGGTTGGACAGCGGTGTCTGGTCGCGCCAACAGTACGGCAGCACCCGGTAGCCCTCGTAGGCCAGGCCCTTGTCGTGCAGGCGCTTGAAGGCCCAGATCACGGACTCCATGAAGGTGATGTCGAGCGTCTTGTAGTCGTTCTCGAAGTCGACCCAGCGCGCCTGGCGGGTGACGTACTCCTCCCAAACCTTGGTGTACTTGAGCACGGAGCTGCGGGCGACGGCGTTGAAGGCCCCGATGCCCATCTTCTCGATCTCGCTCTTGTCGGTGATGCCGAGCTCGCGTTCGGCTTCGAGCTCGGCCGGCAAGCCGTGCGTGTCCCAGCCGAACCGGCGGTGCACCTGCTTGCCGCGCATGGTCTGGAAGCGCGGGAAGAGGTCCTTCGCGTACCCGGTCAGCAGGTGGCCGTAGTGCGGCAGCCCGTTGGCGAACGGCGGGCCGTCATAGAAGACCCACTCGGGGGCATCCGCACGGTTGTCGATCGACGCCTGGAAGGTGCCGTCGGCTTTCCAGAACGCGAGCACCTCGGTTTCGATCTGGGGAAAGTTCGGTGAGGGCACGATGCCGCCGGGATGGGCGGGAGAAGCGGACTGCTGGCCTTTGGGGTACGTCATGTCTCTCCTGGACGAGTCGGGCAGGTTGTGTCATTCACAGATCTGCCCCTGTTCCACGAGGACGCCGACTCCGAACGGGATTCGCCGCGGTACCACCTCGCTTGTCTCCCGGAGCCGAGGCTTCGGAAAACCGCTTGTTCTGAGGCTGTGACGGGCCCGACCCGTTCGGTTCTACTGAGAACCACCGCGAGGGTGGTTGCCGTTCTTCCGAAGACTCACCGGTGATAGCCGGATCACAGTCCTACTTGAAAAGTCTACCCTGCGCCTACCCCCGGGTGTACAGCGCGCGGTGCCCGCACACGTCTGCTCAGCGAACAGCTCTCCTGTGTTCTACGATGGTCCTCAATCATTTTATTTGTGGACCCCGTCCAACACGTGCCCGAGGCCCCTAATCTTGCGGGTCCAGCAGGTGCACACTCGGCCCATCGGGCGCCGCGGAAAGAGACCCATAATGCACACTTCGGGGTACACCCATCGCACAGCGCGCACCCTGACCGGGCTGGTCGGCCTCGCCGCCACCGGCATCCTGCTCACCGGCTGCGCCACCGCTGAGTCCCCCGAAGCCACCCGGCCTCTCACCGGCGGCACGTTGACCTACGCATCCGGCGACGCCGAGCCCACCTGCCTGGACCCGCACGTGGGCGGCAACTATCCGCAGGCCCTGGTCAGCACGCAGTACCTTGAGTCGCTTGTATCCCGCAACGCGGACGGTGAGATCATCCCCTGGCTGGCAGATTCGTGGACCGAGAGCGCCGACGGGCTGGCCTGGGACTTCACGCTCGCCGCCGGCGTGAGTTTCACCGACGGCACCCCGCTCGACGCCGCCGCCGTGCAGGCGAATATCGCGCACATCCAAGACCCGGAAACGGCCTCGTCGACCGGCTACCTCGCTCTGGGGAAGGTCACCGGCACCGACGCGGTCTCCACCAACGTTGTGCGCCTTACGCTCAGCGAACCCGACAGCGCCCTGCTCGAATCCCTGTCACAGCCGTGGCTGGCGATCGAATCGCCCACCGCGCTGGCCCGGAGCCAGGACGAGAACTGCGCCTCCCCGGTCGGCACCGGCCCCTTCCAGGTCGAGAAGTGGGTACAGCAGGAATCGATCACCCTGGTGCGGAACGAGAAGTACAACTCCCCGCCCGCGGATGCCGCGCACACCGGGCCTGCCTACCTCGACTCCATCGTCTGGCGCTTCATCCCCGACTCCGCGTCCCGCTACGCGGCTCTGCAGTCCGGCGACGCCGACGTGATCGACAACGCCCAGCCCGACACCATCGTGCAGGCCGAGAAGAGCGACACCATCGTGCACCTCGACGCCCCTCGCCCGGGTGCCTCGAACCGAATCGAACTGAACTCCGGCCGCGCGCCCTTCAACGACCCGCTCGTGCGGGAGGCGTTCATCCGCTCGGCGAATGTCGACGACGCCGTCACCAGCCTCTTCCGGGGCACGGCCGAGCGCTCCTACTCCGCCCTCTCCAGCGTCGAACCCCTCGCCGTGTCGGGCCCGGACCTGTTCGCGTACGACCCCGAGGCCGCCTCGGACCTCCTCGATTCCGCCGGCTGGACCGAGCGTGATTCCAACGGTTACCGGGTGAAAGACGGCGAGCGCCTCACGGTCGACTTCCCGGTGAGTACGAACCAGTCCATTCCGGCGGAGCAGTCCCTGTTCGAGCAGATCCAGGCCACCGCGAAGAAGACCGGCTTCGAGGTTCTGCTCAGCCCGATGGACCTCTCCAGTTGGTACACCGCGCTGGGCGAGAACGACTACGACGCCGTCAGCGCGCCGTACACGAAGGTCGGACCCGACGTTCTGCGCATCCTCTTCCACTCCGACGGGATCACCCCGGCACCCAGCGGCTACTTCGCCAACCACGCCCAGGTGAACGACCCGGCCATCGACGCCCTACTCACCCAGGCCGGCCAGGTGACGGATGCCGATGAACGCGCCGCCCTCTACGCCGACGCGCAGAGCCAGGTGCTCGCGGGCTTCTACATCCTGCCGCTCTTCGACCAGCAGAACCACTACCTGCTCGGCACCGATGTGGTGGGCGCGCGGGCGCTGCCGACCGTGTCGACGCCCACGTTCTACGATGCGTGGCTGAAGTAGCGCGGGCAGCCCGGGTCGTCCTGGCCCGCCTGGGAGGGGCGGTGCTGGTGCTCTGGATGGTGGCCACGCTCACCTTTTTCGCCATCCGTCTGATTCCCGGAGACCCGGCCGAGGCCATCCTGGGTGGCCCCGGCTCGCAGACCTCCCCGGAGGCGCTCGCCGCGGTGCGGGCGGAATACGGGCTCGACCAGCCCGTGCTCGTGCAGTACCTGGCACAGTTGGCTCGCCTGGCCACCGGGGATCTTGGCCGCTCCTACTCACTGGACCAGGACGTCGCCCCGCTCCTGGTCGGCCAGCTCGGCGGCACCCTGCTGCTGGCCGTGCTCGCCCTCGCTGTGGCCTGGCTGCTCGCCCTCGGGCTGGCCACCTGGTCGACCCGCGGCGGGCGCGTCGCCTGGTACCTGGGCTCCGGTCTGGAGATCGTGGCTGCCGCGCTCCCTCACTTCTGGCTCGCGACGGCGCTGATCGTGTTGTTCAGCGTCTGGCTGGGCTGGCTGCCGCCGATCAGTACCTCCGGGGTTTCCGGGCTGGTGCTGCCGGTGCTCACCCTCGCCGTGCCGCTGGCCGGGTTCCTTGGCCAGATCATGCGGGAGTCCCTGCTCACCGCGCTGGAATCCCCATTCGTGCTCTCCGCCCGCGCCCGGGGCGAGAGCGAACGCGGGGTGCGCTGGGTGCACGTGATCCGGCACGCGTCACTGCCGGCGATCAGCCTCTCCGGCTGGGCATTCGGCTCCCTGATCAGCGGGGCAGTGGTGGTCGAGACCATCTTCGCCCGGCCGGGCCTCGGCCGCACGCTTCTGAACGCGGTGACCGTGCGCGACGTGCCGGTCGTGGTTGGTGCTGTGCTGATCGTGGCCGTCGGGTACATCCTGATGACCCTGTTCACCGATTTGGCCCAGCGCATCGCCGACCCGAGGCTGCGGGCACGATGAGCGACCTCGAGATCCAGGCCGGGCTGGGCCGGTCGCCGCGCACCGGCGCGCCCCAGTCGCCGCGCGCGCCCCGCATTCGCCGGTTCGGCGTGGCCGAGGTCCTGGCGGGCCTGTTCGCGCTGTTCCTGGTCACGGCGGCATTGTTCCCCGCGCTCGTAGCGCCCGGCGACCCGCTCGGGATCGACCCGCTGTCCGCGTTTCAGACCCCCTCACCCGCGCACTGGTTCGGCACCGACGAGTCCGGCCGGGACATCTATACCCGGGTCAGCCACGGCACCGGCAGCTCCCTGCTGATCGGCACCCTCGCCACCGTGATCGGCCTCGGCCTGGGCCTCGTGCTCGGCACCCTGGCCGGTATGCTCGGCCCGGTCGTGGACTTCACCGTGAACCGGTTCCTCGAGGTGCTGTTCGCGTTCCCCGGCCTGCTGCTGGCCCTGCTCTTCATCCTGATCTTCGGGCCGGGCGTTGCCACGGCGACCATCGCCGTGGGCCTGGCGACCGCTCCCGGCTACGCCCGCATCATCCGCGGCCAGCTCTTGTCGGTGCGGTCATCGGCCTTCGTCGAGGCGGCGACCGTGCTCGGGCGCAGCCCCGTCCAGATCCTGATGCGCCACATCCTGCCGAACACGCTCGCGCCGCTGTTCGTGCTCGGCACCCTCGGCATCGGTCAGGCCATCGTCTGGGCGTCGGCGCTGAGCTACCTCGGCCTGGGCTCGGCGCCGCCCGCCGCGGAGTGGGGCGCGATGCTCTCCGCCGGGCGCACCTACATCGGCTCGGCCTGGTGGATGAGCTTCTTCCCCGGGCTGTTCATCGTGCTGACGGCGGTGTCGGCCACGGCGCTCGGTCGCGGCATCGAGCGACGGGTGAGGCGCGCGTGAGTGACGAGAGCGGCGTGGGCGCTTCGGTGGGCGCGCCAGGCGAGGGTGACGGCGGGGTTGCCCCGGCCGTGCGGGTGCAGAACCTCGTCGTGGGCTTCGGACCGCAAAATGATACCGACCCGGTGCTGAACGGCGTCTCGTTCGAGGTGGCCCCCGGGGAATGCCTGGCCCTGGTGGGAGAGTCAGGCTCGGGCAAGAGCGTCACCGCGCGCAGCCTGCTCGGCCTGGCCGGCGACAACGCCTGGGTGCGCGCCGACGAGCTGAGCCTCGCAGGCTCCGACGTGCGCGGACTCTCCGAGCAGAGCTGGCGCCGGCGGCGCGGCCGCGACGTGGGCCTGGTGCTGCAGGATGCCCTGGTGTCGCTGGACCCGCTGCGCCCGGTGGGCCGGGAGATCGCCGACTCGCTGCGGCTGCACACCCGCCTCGGTGCAGCGGCGCGCCACGCCCGGGTGCTCGAGGTGCTGGCCCGGGTGGGCCTGTCCGACGCCGGCAACTCTGTGCGGAAGCGCGCGGGCGAACTCTCCGGCGGCCAGCGCCAGCGCGCCCTGATCGCGGCCGCGATCGCCCTGGACCCGCCACTGCTGATCGCCGACGAGCCCACGACGGCGCTCGACGTCACGGTGCAGGCACAAATCCTGGAGCTGCTGACGGGTCTGAAACTCGCCGGCACCGGCATCCTGCTGATCAGCCACGACCTGGCCGTCGTCGGCCGCATCGCCGACCGGATCGCTGTGCTGAGCGAGGGACGGATCGTGGAACAGGGACCGGCGCACGCGATTCTGACCCGGCCGGAGCATCCGGTCACCCGGCAGATGCTCGCCGCGATCCCGGTCGACAAGCCGCGCGGGCTGCGCCTCAGCCCGCGGGCCGCGGCCCCGGTGTCGCCCGCCGCCGCGCCCTTTCTCGCTCTCTCAGATCGTGCCGACCCTGTCGCTCCCCGCAACACGGTGCTGGAGGCCACCGGCCTGGTCAAGCGCTTCACCCGGCCCGACGGCACCGAGCAGCTCGCGGTCGACGGGGTCTCGTTCCGGCTCGAACGCGGCACGACGCTCGGCATCGTCGGCGAGTCCGGCTCCGGTAAAACCACGACGGCCCGCCTCGCGCTGGCGCTGACCCGGCCGGACGCCGGCGAGGTGCGGGTGCTCGGGCAGCCGTTCAGCGCCGCCTCGGAGAAGGAACGGCGGCTCCTGCGGCCCCGGCTTGGTGCGGTCTATCAGGATGCGCTCAGCTCCTTCGACCCGCGGCTGAGCGTCGAGCAGGTGCTCCGGGACGCGGTCGGCGGCGGGCGCACCGGGCGCGGCGCGGCATCCGCCTCGGCTACCACTGCTGCCACTGCCGCCACTGCGGCCACTGCCTCGGCTGCCGACCGGCTGCGCGTGCTGGCGCTGCTCGACGCGGTGGGTCTGCCGCAGGGGCTGCTTGGCCGGCGGCCGCTGTCCCTCTCCGGCGGGCAGCGGCAGCGGGTGAGCATCGCCCGGGCGCTGGCGTCGGGGCCGCAGATCCTGATCTGCGACGAGCCCGTGTCGTCCCTCGACGTGACCGTGCAGGCCCAGGTGCTCGACCTCCTCGACGAGCTGCAGCGGAACCTGGGCCTCAGCCTGCTGTTCATCTCCCACGACCTCGGGGTGATCCAGCACGTCAGCGACCAGGTCGCCGTAATGCTGGACGGCCGTATCGTCGAAACCGGCGCAACGGCCCGGGTCTTCGCCGCGCCGGAGCATCCGTACACGCAGACCCTGCTCGGCGCGGTCCCCCGGATCGGGTTTTGACCCTCGAGCAACTCCGTACCGAACGAATTCGACGGAGATTTTGCCCGAAACGCCTTGTTTAAAACCCGAGAACCGGCTCCCAGAGCAAAATCTCCGTCGAATTGGTTAGACCACCGCCTGATACGGGGGCTCACCCTTTTAGTTGACGTGCAGCACCACCGGCGGCTCTACCTCGCCGCGCCATGCCTCGATGCCCTCCTTGATCGCGAACCCGGCGATCACGAGGGCGGCGAGCGAGTCCGCCCAGGCCCAGCCGAGGAGCGCGTTGGCCGCCAACCCGAGCAGCATCGACCCGGACAGCCACGCGCAGAGCAGCAGCTGCCGGGCGTCGGCGATCACGCTGGCACTGCCGAGCTCCGCGCCGGTCCGGCGCTCCACGCCTGCCACCCCGGGCATGATCACGAGGCTGAGGCACGCGATGACGATGCCCAGCGGGCTGGGCGCCGCCTCGACAACCCCGGCGAAGCTCAGGCCGGCGGCCAGGATCACGTACCCGGCGAGGGTGAAGAACGCGATCGCGATGGCGCGGAGGGCCGGTTTCTGCCAGCGCTCAGGATCGCGACGGGAGAACTGCCACGCGATGACCGCGGCGGAGAGCACCTCGATGACGGAGTCCAGGCCGAAGGCGATCAGGGCGGTCGAGGATGCCGCGGCGCCCGCCACGATCGAGGCGACGGCCTCGAGCACGTTGTAGCCGATCGTGAAACCCACGATCCAGCGCACCGTGCGGCGCAGCACCGTGCGACGGGCCTCGGACAGTGTTCCCGGGTCATCCATGGCACCCCTTCCCGCTCCAATCCTGCCACTCACGGCGAGGCCCGGCCGGGCGCTGCAGGCGCTCCGGCAGCCTGGTGACGGCCGGAGTCGGCGGACGACGGGGCATCCGGTAAGTTGGATAAGGCCCAATACTCAGGCACTTCACCAACGACACGGTGCCGCACAGATCGAATCGGAGAAACATGACCGCCGCCAACGTTCCGGAAAAACCGGCCCTTGAAGGCCTCGAAACCAAGTGGGGCGGCTCGTGGGAAGAGGCCGGCACCTACCGTTTCGACCGTGACTCGGCCACGCGGGAGCGTATCTTCTCCATCGATACCCCGCCGCCGACCGCTTCCGGCTCCCTGCACATCGGCCACGTCTTCTCTTACACCCACACGGATGTCATCGCCCGCTTCCAGCGGATGCGCGGCAAGAGCGTCTTCTACCCGATGGGCTGGGACGACAACGGCCTGCCCACCGAGCGGCGCGTGCAAAACTACTACGGCGTGCGCTGCGATCCGTCGCTGCCCTACGCCACCGAGTTCACCGCCCCGTTCGAGGGCGGAGACGGCAAAAGCACCAAAGCCGCCGACCAGCTGCCGATCAGCCGCCGCAACTTCATCGAGCTGTGCGAGCGCCTCACCATCGAGGACGAGAAGCAGTTCGAGGCCGTTTGGCGCATGCTGGGCCTGAGCGTCGACTGGGCCCAGACCTACCGCACGATCGGCAATGACTCCCTGGTCACCTCCCAGTCCGCCTTCATCGGTAACGTCGAGCGCGGTGAGGCCTACCAGGCCATGGCCCCCACCCTCTGGGACGTCACCTTCCGCACCGCGGTCGCCCAGGCCGAGCTCGAAGACAAGGAGATGCCGGCGTTCTACCACCGGGTCGCCTTCGCCAAGCCCGATGGCGGCGCCATCGAGATCGAGACCACCCGCCCGGAACTGCTGCCGGCCTGTGTCGCGCTCGTGGCGCATCCGGACGATGAGCGCTACCAGGCGCTGTTCGGCACGACCGTGCGCACCCCCCTCTTCGACGTGGAAGTGCCGATCCTGGCCCACCACCTCGCGCAGAAGGACAAGGGCAGTGGCATCGCCATGATCTGCACGTTCGGCGACGTCACCGATGTGATCTGGTGGCGTGAACTCGACCTTCCGAACCGCGCCATCATGGGCTTTGACGGCCGCATCATCGCCGAGGCGCCCGAGGCGATCACAAGCGAGGCCGGACAGGCCGCGTACGCGCAGCTGGCCGGCAAGACCGTCTTCTCCGCCAAGGCAGCCGTGGTCGACTTGCTCCGCATCGGCGGCGACCTGATCGGCGAGCCCCGCGCGATCGTGCACCCGGTCAAGTTCTTCGAGAAGGGCGACAAACCGCTCGAGATCGTGTCGACCCGTCAGTGGTATATCCGCAACGGCGCTCGGGACGAGGAGCTGCGCGCCCGCCTGTTCACGCACGGTACCGACCTGCAGTGGCACCCGGAGTTCATGCGTGTGCGCTACGAGAACTGGGTCAACGGCCTCACCGGCGACTGGCTCGTCTCCCGCCAGCGCTTCTTCGGCGTTCCGCTGCCGATCTGGTACCCGCTGGATGCCGACGCGAACCCGCTCTTCGACCAGCCCATCGTCGCCACCCGCGAGACGCTCCCGGTCGACCCGTCCTCCGACACCGCCCCGGGCTTTGCCGCCGAGCAGCGCGGCCAGGCGAACGGCTTCGTCGGCGAGGTCGACGTGATGGACACCTGGGCGACCTCCTCCCTGACCCCGCAGCTGGCGGGCGGCTGGGAGCGCGACCCCGCACTGTTCGATCTCGTCTACCCGTACTCGCTGCGCCCGCAGGGCCAGGACATCATCCGCACCTGGCTGTTCTCCACCCTGCTGCGCTCCGAGCTGGAACACGGCGTCTCGCCGTGGCAGCACGCAGCCCTGTCCGGCTTCATCGTCGACCCCGACCGTAAGAAGATGTCCAAGTCCAAGGGCAATGTGGTCACCCCGGCAGACATGCTCGAGCAGCACGGTTCGGATGCCGTGCGCTACTGGGCCGCGTCGTCGCGCCTCGGCACCGACGCGGCCTTCGACCCCAAGAACCCGACCCAGATCAAAATCGGCCGTCGCCTGGCGATCAAGATCCTGAACGCGTCAAAGTTCATCCTTGCCTTCGACGGCGCCGCCGACGCCCCCGTGACCGAGCCGCTCGACCAGAGCATGCTCGCTCGGCTCAGCGTCGTCGTCGGCCACGCCACCGCCGCGATCGAGGGCTACGACCACGCACGTGCGCTGGAACTCACCGAGAGCTTCTTCTGGACGTTCTGCGACGACTACCTCGAACTGGTCAAAGAGCGCGCGTACGGCGAAGCGGGAGCCGGCCAGGCTTCGGCCGTCGCCGCCCTGCGCACCGCCCTGGCCACCCAGCTGCGCCTCTTCGCCCCGTTCGTGCCGTTCGCGACCGAGGAAGCCTGGTCCTGGTCCAACGAGGGGTCCATCCACCGTACCCCCTGGCCCGTTCAGACCGAGCTCGGCGGAGGGCAGGGCGGCAACGTGGCCCTGCTGGACCTGTGCAGCCGGGCGCTGACCGGCATCCGCCGCGCGAAAACGGATGCCAAGGCATCCCAGAAATCCGCCGTTGTTTCTGCTGTAATTAGCGGTACGGCTGCAGAGATTGCCCTGCTCAGGCAGGCTGCAGCCGATCTGAGGGCCGTTGGCCGCATCTCGGAGTTGGTTTTTATTGAGGGCAGCGAATTGGCTGTCACTGACATCGTGCTCGCCACGGTGCTGGAGAACTAGGAGAACCGAATGTCAATCAAGGTACGCGCGCTCGGCGACAAGGACTTCTTCTCATGGCTGGGACTCTTCGAGGGCTACAGCGAGTTCTACAAGAGCGAACTGACTGATCAGAAAGCGCTCCAGGTCTGGAGCTGGATCATCGACAAGAACGAGTCTCTCGCCGGTGCCGTGGCTGTCGACGAGGACGGCGAGTTCGTCGGCTTCGCCCATTACCGCGAGGTCCCGAGCACCCTGACCGCCACTCGCGGACTGTTCCTGGACGACCTGTTCGTGTCGCCGGACTCCCGCAGCACGGGCGTCGGCCGGGCCCTGATCGAGTTCGCCAAGGAGTGCGCCGCGGCGGACCGTCTCACGACCGTGCAGTGGCTGACCGCCGCCGACAACGAGACCGCGCAGCGCCTGTACGACGATGTGGCCACCCGCACGGACTGGGTCACCTACGAGATCGAGCTGTAAGTGAAGATGGGAACCCGCTGGCCTCTGGGTCACCCGGCGCCGGCCGGGCTGCCTCATGTGGTGGAAATCGCCATCCGTGCGGTCGAAGAGGACCTCACCGCGCTGGCGGAGGACTCCAGCGCCTGGCGCTGGACACTGACCTGGCTCGAGGGCAACCCCGTGCTCGAGCTCGACGACGGCACGATCATCCGCTATGACCCGGGCGAGGACAGTGCCACGATCACGCAGCCGTCGATCGTGCTCGACGACGAAGACGACTGGATCTAACCTCTGCTGACCGGCATTCCGGTACTCCGCGGGGCCGCTCCGCACCCCGTGGTCGTGCGTCAGCGTGAGAGTCGTTCGACGCCTGCTGCCTCCGATGACAGGGACTGCTCCCAGCGGAACAGGGCGGCTACCCCCAGGCCGCCGGCGATGCTGACCGCCGCGAGGGCGGCGTCCCCCGGCGTTGCCGCGGCGCGACACTGCTGCAGCAGCCTCAGTACCAGCAGGGCTCCGCTGGCGCCGAACGGATGCCCGAGGGCCAGCGCTCCGCCCTCGCGGTTGGCGTGCTCCTCCGCAACGCCGAGCAGATCGAGGGATGCGAGCACCTGCGCCGCGAACGCCTCGTTGAACTCGATCCGAGCCAGGTCGGCCCCGGTCAGGCCCTGCCGGAGCAGCACGAGGCGCGCGGCCTCGGCGCCGGCGATGCCGAGGAAGTTCGGGTCCGTGCCGGTGACCGCGGCGTCGACGAAGGATAACCAGCCGGTCAGTCCGAGTTCGCGTGCCCGCCGGCGGCTGGTGACCAGGACCACGACGGCGCCATCGGCATCCGCGCAGGAGTTGCCGGCGGTGACCGTTCCTCCCGGCCGGAAGACCGGCGCGAACCGGGCCAGCAGGGCCTCAGTCAGACCCGGGCGGGGACCCTCGTCGACGAAAACCGGGCCGGTCTCTGTCGGCAGCGGCACGATCTCGGGGGCTGGCACGGCGGCAGCCGTGGCGGCCAGCCGGTGACTGCGGAGGGCGAAGGCATCCTGCCGCTGCCGGGAGATGCCGTAGCGGTCGGCCACGTTCTCGGCGGCGACGCCCATGTCGGGGTCGCCGATCGAATCGGGGGCGAAACGCACGCGATCGAAGAAGTCCGGCTGCCCGGCGCTCGAGGTGAGCCGGTGCGCACGCAGCGGGGCCGTGCTGCAACTCTCGACTCCCCCGGCAAGGTAGAGGTCGCCGGCGCCGGCGGCAACCAACCGGCAGGCCAGCACGATGGCCTCAAGGCCGGAGCCGCACTGCCGGTCGATCGTGAGGCCAGGGACGGAATCCGGCAGACCGGCCGTCAGCGCGGCGAGGCGGGCAACATTGCCGCCGCCGCCCGCCGCGTTGCCGATGATGACGTCGTCGATGGCAGCCGGGGACACCCCGCCGCCGGACACCACGGCGTTCAGCACGGGGGCCAGCAGGTCTTCGGCACGGGTGTGCGCGAACACCCCGTTGCGGCGGCCGAAGGCGGTGCGGCGGGCAAGAACGATCACGGGTTCCCGGGCATCGTCGGTTGGCGGGCCGGCGTGCGAATCGACGGTGTCGGCGCTGGGAGCAGCGGAGCCGTCGGCACCGACCGCGTCCGGCCGGATTGGGTCAGCGGAGCGGGCGCACACGACGGTCACCTTCCTCGATCCAGCGGCGCAGCATCACCCGGCTGAGTTTACCGGCCGAGGTGAGCGGCAGTTCCGCCAGGGCGTAGTAGGCGCGGGGCCGGTGGGGCGCGGCGAGCAGAGCCGCGACGTATGACCGGATGCGCGCGGCATCCGTCTCGGAGCCCGCGATCACGGCGGCCACCACGCGGGTCCCGCGAACGGGGTCCGGCAGACCGGTGACGACGGCCGCCTCCACGCCGGGAAGGCCGCGCAAAGCCGCTTCGACCTGCTGCGGGTAGACGTTGTGCCCGGACGTGACGATGAGGTCGGCGCGGCGGCCGAGGTGGTGCAGCACGGCCGCCGGGTCGAGGAAGCCGATGTCGCCGACCGTGCACCAGTCGACCTCGCGGCGGAACGCCTCGCCGTCGTCGCCCCAGGCGTACCCGCCGCCCACCAGAAGGCTGCGCACGAAGATGGTGCCCGGGGTGCCGGTCGGCAGGGCGCGTCCCGCGTCGTCCTGGATGCGCACCTCCACGCCGGGCAGAGCCCGCCCGACGGCGGTCGCCGAGATCGGCGACACCTCGCCGGGACGCAGCACGGATGCCGTCACGAAGCTCAGTTCGGCCGCCCCGTAGTACTCGAACACGCTGGCGTCCGGCGCCCAGAGGCGCAGCATCGACAGGGTTCCCGGGTCGAGTTTGGCCCCCGCACTCACGATGCCGGTGAGCCCCCTGCCGGTGGGGGGCCTGCCGTCCGTGCCGACGGACAGCGCGTGCGCGGCGATCACACGCAGCACGGTCGGCGCCGCCACGATCCGGGTGATCTGCTCGACAGTGACACAGGCGACAGCGGCGGCGGCGGAGAAGCGGTGCAGAGCGAAGAAGGCGGAGCCGGTGTGCAGCGATTCGGCGAAAGCGTAGAGGCTGAGGCTGGCAGAGAGCGGGCCGGGCGCCAGTGTGCGGTCGTGCCGAGTCAGGCCGAAGAACTCGGTGCCCAGCGCGAACGAGCGCTGCCAGGAGGCTCGGCTGCGCGTGAATGCCTTGGGTACGGAGGTCGTGCCGGAGGTGAACCCGTAGAGGAAGTCCCTGTCGGGTGGACCGTCGCGCAGCTCCGTGCCGAGCAGGGGCGCGCCGGCGGCGACCCGTCCGTCCAACCCTGCGGTCCTCGCCAGGCGGCTCTCGACCACCCTGCGCTGCGCCTCCGGCCAGTCAGGGTTGAGAATCGCAGAGCAGCGGCCTTCGGCGACGCCCGCGGCGAAGGCAACGGCGAACGCGGTGCCGTGGGGCAGGCAGACGCTGGAGATCCGGGGCGTCGCGGGCAGGATCGCCGCCGCCGCATCGCGGAGCTCGGCGAAGCTGATTCGGTCGGCGCCGACCGCGACGGCGGTGGCGTCGGGCTGAACCTGGGCCCAGTGTTGGAGTCGGTCGAGGAACGGCACGGGCTACTTCCTGGCGACGATCTCGCCGTGTGGGATACCGCACCAGCCATCGGGGTCGCCGGCCCACTGCAGCCATGCGGCTTGCATCATCCGAAGGTCGGCGAGGTCGGCCGCGCCCACCTCGATGGCGTGTGCCGCGAAGTCGGACTCGATCACCCGCTCGGCCCAGGATTGCCCCCACCACTCGCGTTCGACATCCGAGGCGAAGCACCAAAGGGATGCCGAACTCGCCACGTCGGTGAACCCGGCCTTGCGCGCCCAGGCTTTGAGAGCGCGCCCGGCGTCGGGGTCGCCGCCGTTCCAGTACTGCACGTCGCGGAAGGCGCTCTCCCACAGCTGCAGGCCCTGAAGCTTCGGGTAGTACATCACTCCCCCGGAATCGACGTCGCGGGCGGCGAGGATTCCGCCCGGTCTCAGCACGCGCCGGAACTCCCGCAGCGCGGCGACGGGGTTGGCGAGGTGCTGGAGCACCTGGTGCGCGTGCACGATGTCGAAGCTCGCGTCGGCGAAGCCGAGCGCGTAGGCGTCACCCACCCGGAACGACACGTTCCGCACCCCCTCATCGAAGGCCAGCCCGGCTGCGCGCAGCACAATCTGCTCCGACGCATCGATGCCGGTGACCTGACCGGGATACAGCCGGCGTGCCAGGTCGACCGTGACCGTGCCCGAACCGCAGCCCACGTCGAGCAGGGTCAGCCCGGCATCCAGGTGTGGGATCAGGTAGGCCGCCGAGTTGGCCACCGTGCGCCAGGTATGCGAGCGCAGCACGCTCTCGTGATGCCCGTGCGTGTACTGCTCCCGGGGCGCGGTCTCGGGGCGTGCCGGCTCGTCGATCATGAACCGATCCTAGGCGTGCGGGGGAATACTCCGACAGACGAAATGTGGATGTGACAGGGTGAAGAAATGAACCCCTTCGCCAGCATCAGCACGCTTCCGTTCGAGCTGCCCCCGTTCGCGCTGATTGCGGAGGAGCACTACCGGCCGGCGTTCCTGGACGGTATGTCCGAGCAGTTGGCCGAGATTGCGGCGATCTGCGCGAGCGCGGATGCCCCCACCTTCGACAACACGATGGTTCCGCTCGAGCGCAGCGGACCGTTGCTGACCCGGGTGGCCGAGGTGTTCTTCAACCGGAGTTCGTCGGACTCCAGCGACTTCACCAACGCCCTCGAGGAGGAACTGGCCCCGCTCCTCGCGGCGCACGCGGACGCCATCCGTCTGGACCCTGGCCTGTTCACCCGGATCGCCGCTCTGCAGGAGCAGCGGGACCGGTTGGACCTGGAGCCGGAGGAGCGCTACCTGATCGAGCGGTACTTCACCGAGTTCACGCTCGCGGGCGCGGGCCTCGGCGACGACGACAAGGCCCGGCTGCGTAACTACAATAAGCGGCTCTCCACGGTCACCACCCGGTTCGAGAAGAACCTGCTCGCCGACACCATCGATCTGGCACTCGTGCTCGACGACGTGAGCGAGCTGGATGGCCTCACCCCCGGTCAGATCTCCGCCGCGGCCGAGGCCGCCCACGAGCGCGGCCTGACCGGCCGTTACGTGATCACTCTGGTGCTGGCTACCTCGCACCCCTACTTGGCACAGCTGACGAACCGGGGTGTGCGGGAACGGCTGCTGGCCGCCTCACGGTCCCGGGGCATCCGTGGCGGGCAGTTCGACAACCGCGCCCTCGTGCTGGAGATCTCGCGGCTGCGTGCCGAGCGAGCCCGGCTGCTCGGATTCGACAGCCACGCGGCCGGCGTGACCGCGGACCAGACGGCGAAGACCCCGGAGGCGGTCGCCGACATGCTCGGGCGCCTCGCGCCGGCGGCAGCCCGGAATGCGCGCGTCGAGCAGGCCGACCTGCAGGAGCAGATCGATGCGGACGGCGGGGACTTCGAGCTCGCCGCCTGGGACTGGGCCTTCTACACGGAGAGGGTGCGGCGAGCCCGCTACGACGTGGACACCGCGGCCATGCGCCCCTACTTCGAGTTCGAACGGGTGCTGCAGGACGGCGTGTTCTACGCGGCCAATCGGCTCTACGGCGTCACCTTCACCGAGCGACCCGACCTCGTCGCCTGGCACCCCGGCGCGCGTGTGTTCGAGGTCGCCGAGGCCGACGGCTCGCCCGTGGGCCTGTACATCATCGACGTCTACACCCGCGACTCCAAGCGGGGCGGCGCCTGGATGAACGCCCTGGGCTCCCAGTCGACGCTTATAGGTACCCCCACGATCGTCTGCAACAACCTGAACGTTCCCCGGCCGGCGACGGGCGAGCCCACCCTGCTCAGTTTCGACGAGGTCGTCACCCTGTTCCACGAGTTCGGGCACGCCCTGCACGGCCTGTTCGCGCGGGTCACCTACCCGAAATTCGCCGGCACCAATGTGTACCGCGACTTTGTGGAGTTCCCCAGCCAGGTCAACGAGATGTGGATGCTGTGGCCCGACGTGCTCGCGAACTATGCTCGTCACCACGAGACCGGGGAGCCCATGCCCCAGGACCTCGTCGACCGCATCCACGCCTCGTCCACCTTCAACGAGGGCTTCTCCACCAGCGAGTACCTTGCGGCGGCCCTGCTCGACCAGGCCTGGCACCGCATCGAAGCCGACGACAGGGTGACGGATGTCGCCGCGTTCGAGGCATCCGCCCTCGCCGCCGTGGGGCTCGACAATCCTGCCGTGCCGACCCGCTATTCCAGCACCTACTTCGCGCACACCTTCGCCGGCGGCTACGACGCCGGCTACTACTCCTACATCTGGAGTGAGGTGCTGGACGCCGACACCGGCGAGTGGTTCGCAGAGAACGGCGGGCTCACCCGGGCCAACGGAGACCGTTTCCGGTCGCGGCTGCTGAGCGTGGGCGGCAGCACAGACCCGCTCGCCGCCTACCGCCATTTCCGCGGTCGTGACGCCGACATTCAGCCGCTGCTCGACCGTCGCGGCCTGAACTAGCACCGTCCGGCACTGCCCGGCCCTGCCCGGCCCTGCCCGGCCCTGCCCGGCGCCCTAACGCCCCGCCCCTGAACCAATTCGACGGAGATTTTACGGAAACCGGCCGCATTCGGCCCGTGTGGGCCCGATTTCGGCAAAATCTCCGTCGAATTCGTTAGGGGGCAGCGACGGCAGTTGGGTGAGAGCGCCCGGAGGGCATCCAGCCGAGCCAGAGCATGACCACGCCGCCGATGACCAGCCCCCGAACGCGGAGCCGATGCCCAACACCGAAACGCCCGACGCGGTGACCAGGACGAGGCAGGCCGCCCCGGAGGCAGCCGTGGCGATCCACCGCTTCGGGCCGTCAGGATGCGCGTCGGGGCCGGCCATCGGCGCGGTCGTGATTGCCGTCAGGGTGATGCCGAGCGCACCGACGACCGATCCGACCGCGTTCGCCAGACCGGAGCCGACCAGATCGCGCAGGGCGGAGGCTGGTAGCCGAACGTCGATGATCGCGGCCACGACCATGGTCGCCGGCACCATCCACGCGCGCGCCGGCTTGAACTCGGCGAGCCAGACCAGAACAACCGGCACCGCGAGCAGCGGCTGCTGCACAGCTGCCGTCACCGGGGCCGGGCAGATCGGGAACAGGATGCCGGCAAGCATCGCACTGGCGATCGGCTTCGGTATACAGCACGCCGTCGATGCCGACCAGCAGGCAGGGCGCCAACAGCACGGGTGCCGTCTGCGAATCGGTCGCGCCCACGGCCTGCAGCCCGGCGATGACGAGCACGAATGAACCCGCGAATCCGGTGACCGCCGCAACGACGCCGACGAAGGCGGGCTGGTACACGGCGGCCCCCGGGCCCAGTTCGGTCGGGTGCCGAAGCGGGGTGAGGCCGGACGCTGAACCTAGGCGGACTTGTCGACGCGGCGGGCCTTGTGCAGCACGATCGTGGGCTCGGCGTTATCGAGCACGGCGGCCCGGGTGACCACGACGCGCGCCACCTCGGAGCTCGACGGCACCTCGAACATGATCGGTCCGAGCACTTCTTCCATGATCGCTCGCAGGCCACGCGCACCGGTCTTGCGCAGGACCGCGAGGTCGGCGATGGCCTCCAACGCCGGCTGTTCGAACTCGAGCTCGACGCCGTCGAGCTGGAACATGCGCTGGTACTGCCGCACGAGGGCGTTCTTCGGGACGGTCAAAATCTGCATCAGGGCCACCTGGTCGAGCTGGGTGACGGTGGTGACCACGGGCAGACGGCCGATGAACTCGGGGATCAGGCCGAATTTGTGCAGGTCTTCCGGGAGCACCTCACTGAACAGGTTGACGTCGTCACCCTTGCTGTGAAGCGGAGCGCCGAACCCGATGCCCTTCTTGCCGGCCCGGGTCGAAATGATGTCATCCAGGCCCGCGAACGCGCCGGCCACGATGAACAGCACATTCGTGGTGTCGATCTGAATGAATTCCTGGTGCGGATGCTTGCGCCCACCCTGCGGCGGAACCGAGGCCACAGTGCCCTCGAGAATCTTCAACAGGGCCTGCTGCACACCCTCGCCGGACACGTCGCGGGTGATCGAGGGATTCTCGGCCTTGCGCGCGATCTTGTCGATCTCGTCGATGTAGATGATGCCGGTCTCGGCGCGCTTGACGTCGTAGTCGGCGGCCTGGATCAACTTGAGGAGGATGTTCTCCACGTCTTCACCGACATAGCCGGCCTCGGTGAGAGCCGTCGCATCCGCCACGGCGAATGGAACGTTGAGGCGTTTTGCCAGCGTCTGGGCGAGGTAGGTCTTTCCGCAGCCGGTAGGGCCGATCAACAGAATATTGGACTTGGCGATTTCCACGTCGTCGTGGATGGCGTCGGCGGCGGTGAGGGTGGCGCGGGAGCGTACGCGCTTGTAATGGTTGTAGACGGCAACGGCGAGGGCGCGCTTTGCGGCTTCCTGCCCGATGACGTATTCCTCGAGGAAGCCGAAGATCTCCTTCGGCTTGGGCAATTCGAATTCGCCGGCACCGTCTTCAGCGGTGGCTTCGGCCAAACGCTCCTCGATGATCTCGTTGCACAACTCGACGCACTCGTCGCAGATGTAGACACCGGGGCCCGCAATGAGCTGCTGCACCTGCTTCTGGCTCTTTCCGCAGAAAGAGCATTTCAACAAGTCAGCGCTTTCGCCTATTCGGGCCATCCGTCAGCCTCCTCCATTGACAACTGCATCGAGCCTAGCCTGTGCCTGTGCGGCACGGGTGCAGGCTGACCGCATCTGTCGAATAACGTTCAGGCACCGTTCTGCCCGAACTCTCCGATATGCGAAACGCGACGGATGCCCGGCTCCGTTGAGCCGGACATCCGTCGCGTTCACGGTTTCGCTCTTCTACTTGACGAGCGTGGGCACGTTTTTGCGGCTGGTCAGGATCTGGTCGATCAGGCCGTACTCGAGGGCCTCGGCCGAGCCGAGGATCTTGTCGCGGTCGATATCCTTGTGAACCTGCTCCGCGCTGCGGTTGGAGTGGTGAGCGATGGTGAATTCGAGCCACTCCCGCATCCGCTGAATCTCAGCTGCCTGGATCTCGATGTCGGAGGCCTGACCTCCGCCCTGTCCGCCGGCCGAGGGCTGGTGGATGAGGATGCGGGCGTTGGGAAGGGCGAGGCGCTTCCCGGGTGTGCCGCCGGCAAGCAGCACGGCCGCAGCGGATGCTGCCTGGCCGAGGCAGACCGTCTGGATGTGCGGACGAATGTACTGCATCGTGTCGTAGATCGCCGTCATCGCGGTGAAGGAGCCACCCGGTGAGTTGATGTACATCACGATGTCCCGGTCCGGGTCCTGGCTCTCGAGCACCAGGAGCTGGGCCATGACGTCATCGGCGGACGCGTCGTCCACCTGCACGCCGAGAAAGATGATGCGGTCCTCGAAGAGCTTCGCGTAGGGGTCCTGGCGCTTGTAGCCGTAGGCCGTGCGCTCTTCAAACGTGGGAAGGATGTATCGGGCCTCGGGAGCCTGCGAAGCGCGGCCCCCGGCCTGGTGACCAAAATTCGTGAATTCCATGTCGTCTCGCCCGTCCTACTTCTTGTTCACTGAGTCGTCGGTGCCGCCGCCGCCGACCACTTCCGACGCGGAGCCGCGCAGGTGGTCGACAAAACCATAGGCCACGGCCTCGTGAGCGGTGAACCAGTTGTCGCGGTCGTTGTCAATGAGGATCTGCTCGACCGACTTGCCGGTCTGCTCTGCCGTGAGTTCGGCCATCCGCTTCTTCATATCCAGGATGACCTTCGCCTGCGTCTGGATGTCGGCGGCCGTGCCACCGAATCCGCCGGACGGCTGGTGCAACAGGACCCGGGCGTTGGGTGTGATGTACCGCTTGCCCTTGGTTCCAGAGGACAACAGGAACTGCCCCATCGAGGCAGCGAGTCCGATGCCGACGGTGACGATGTCGTTCGGAACGAACCTCATCGTGTCGTAGATGGCCATGCCCGCCGTGATTGAGCCGCCGGGCGAGTTGATGTACAGGAAGATATCCCGCTCCGAGTCCTCTGCGGCCAGCAGCAGGATTTTGGCACAAATCTCGTTGGCGTTCTCATCCCGGACCTCTGAACCCAGCCAGATGATGCGGTCTTTCAGCAGTCGGTCAAAAACGCCCGGTGTAGGTGTCATATCGGCCATGTCGCGCTCCGTTTCACTTGTCGCTTCAGATTGAATCTATAGGAGCCAACGCTCCGGAACGGCTGTGTTCGCCCTCGGCAGATAACGCGCCGCCCACGCATCAGTCGCTCCGAACCAATTCGACGGAGATTCTGCTCTCCTGGCCCCGAAAACCGTGCATAACGGCCCTTAACCCGAAAATCTCCGTCGAATTGGTCCAGGGCGGGAGAGCTGAGGGCAAGGGACGAGAGCGGGGGCGGCAGGGCAGAAACGCGGAACGGGTCGGATGTCTGTGACATCCGACCCGAACGCCCGCGTGAGCGGTCGTCGTGCTACTTCTTGGCGGCGGCCTTCTTCTTCGCCGCGGTGGCCTTGGCCTTGGCTGCCTTCGCTGCCGTGGCCTTGGCGGCCTTGATGGCCTCGACCTCGGCGTCGACCTCGGCCTCGACCTCGGCGGCGTCGGAGTCGTCCTCCTCGATCTCCTCTTCCTCGTCCTCGCCGGACGCCTCGTCGGCGACCGCGACGAACTCGGACAGGTCGACGGCGTTACCGTTGGAGTCGACGACCTCGGCCTTGCCCAGCGCGATGGCGAGGGCCTTGTTGCGGGCAACCTCGGCCACCATCGACGGGATCTGACCGTTGCCGCTCAGCGCCTGGACGAATTCGCTCGGGTCCATGCCGTACTGGGCTGCGCCCTGGATCAGGTACTGAGTGAGCTCGTCCTGGCTGACCTGGACCTTCTCGGCCTCGGCGATGGTGTCGAGCAGGATCTGCTGACGGAAGGTCTTCTCGCTGGCCTCGGTGACCTCGGCGCGGTGCTCGGCGTCTTCGAGGCGGTTCTCGCCCTCGAGGTGGCGACGCACCTCGTCCTCGATGATCGCGGTCGGAATCGGAACCTCGACCGACTCGAGCAGCTGCTCGACGAGCTTCTCGCGGGCCTGGGTGCCTTGGCCGAAGACCTTGGAGCGCTCGACCTGGCCCTTGAGGCTCTCGGTCAGTTCGGCGATGGTGTCGAACTCGCTGGCGATCTGCGCGAAGTCGTCGTCGGCGGTGGGAAGCTCGCGCTCCTTGACGGCGCCGACGGTGACGGTGATCTCGGCGGTCTCGCCCTCGTGGTCCCCACCCATGAGGTTGGAATTGAAGGTGGTGGTCTCACCGGCGCTGAGAGAGTCGAGCGCCTCGTCGATGCCGTCGATGAGGTCGCCGGATCCGACCTCGTAGGAGATGCCGGTGGCGTTGTCGACCTCGACGCTGTTGATGGCGGCGATCAGGTCGATCTGCACGAAGTCGCCCGTGGTGGCGGGACGATCGACGGTGACGAGAGTGCCGAAGCGGCTGCGCAGGTTGTCGAGTTCCTCGGTGACCTCTGCATCGGACACCTCGACGGCGTCGACGGTGAGCTTCAGCCCGGAGTAGTTCGGCAGGTCGATCTCGGGGCGCACGTCGACCTCGATGGCCAGTTCCAGGTCTCCGGAGAAGTCCTTGTCGCTGGGCCAGGCGACGATGTCTGCCTCGGGGCGGCCCAGGGGGCGCAGCTTGTGCTCGGTCACGGCCGAGCGGTAGAAACCGTCGAGGCTCTCGTTGACCGCATGCTCGAGCACGGCGGACTTGCCGACACGCTGGTCGATGATGGCCGGCGGGACCTTGCCCTTGCGGAAGCCGGGGATGTTGATGTCCTCGGCGATGTGGCCGTAGGCGTGGGTGATGCTGGGCTTCAGCTCCTCGGGAGCCACCGAGATGGTGACCTTCGCGCGAGTGGGGCTCAGTTGTTCTACCGTGGACTTCACGTGGCAATCTCCTGTGTTCGACCGATGTATTTAGGGGGTGTTGGTCGGGGCGACAGGATTCGAACCTGCGACCTCTCGGCCCCAAACCGAGCGCTCTACCAAGCTGAGCTACGCCCCGGACAATTTCTCAACCCGGTGATGGCATCCGCTTGGCGCGCAGAGTTCGCGCAATTCGCGGAATGACCTCACTAAGTCTACTGCACGGTCCGGATGCCGCGGGTCGAGGCGTGCAGCTGGCGACCGTCGACGTGTACTACGCTTAGTGAGTGCGCGGGGGACTGCGCCCGGGGGATGTAGCTCAATGGTAGAGCCTCAGTTTTCCAAACTGATGGCGCGGGTTCGATTCCCGTCATCCCCTCCACACAACATCCTGGACGGATCGTCTCACACGGCTCAGTCGAGTCCGAGCCCGTTCAGCGTCGTGCGCAACGTCGCCGCCGAGTGCTCGAACAGCTCCTGCTCCTTCTCGCTGAAGGGAACCTCGATCACGCGCGAGACGCCCTCGGCGTTGATCACGCTCGGCACCGACAGCGCCACGTCGCTGACGCCCCGGTAGTCGGTGAGCACCGAGCTGACCGGAAGCACGGCGCCCTCGTCGCGCAGCACGGCCTCGACGATCCGGGCGCCCGAAAGCCCGATCGCGTAGTTCGTGGCGCCCTTGCCGGCGATGACCGTATACGCCGCGGTCTTCACGCTCTCGGTGATCGCGTCGAATTCCGCCTCCGAGAACGGCACCAGACCCTTAGGCGAGATGTCGTCCTGCACCCACTCGGCCAGGGAGATCGGGCCAATCCGGGCCTGGGACCAGAGCGGGAACTCCGAGTCGCCGTGCTCTCCGACGATCACGGCGTGCACATTGGCGATCGCGACGCCGACCCGGTGCGCGAGCATCCAGCGCAGCCGGGAGGAGTCGAGCACCGTGCCCGACCCGAAGACGCGCGTGGCCGGCAGCCCGCTGAACTGGCGGGCAGCATAGGCAAGCACGTCGCAGGGGTTGGTGACGAGCATATAGACGGCGTCCGGGGCTCGCTCGACCAGCTGGGGCATCAGCTCCCGCAGGATCCCGACATTGACGCCGGCCATCTCGAGCCGGGACTGACCGGGGTGCTGTCTGGCCCCGGCCGTGATCACGACCATGTTCGCCCCCGCGATGGCGTCGAGGTCGCTGCCGCCGGCCACGCAGGAAGCACCCGTGAACTGGGTGCCGTGGGCCAGGTCGAGAACCTCGGCCTCCACCTTGGGCCCGTTGATGTCGTAGAGCACGACTTCCCGCGCGGACTGCCGGATCAGTGCGGCGTAGGCCAGGGACGACCCGACGGCCCCGGCTCCGATGATGGCCAGCTTGGAATTCGCGATCTCGCTCATAAGCTCATTCTGCACCCCTGACCGGGCCGGATCCGAGTATCCGGATATCCGTGGCTGAGTCAGTGCCGCAGGTAGGTGAGCACGGCCAGCACCCGGCGGTGGTCGGAGCCCGAGTCGTCGAGGCCGAGCTTCTGGAAGATCGAGGTGACGTTCTTCTCGACCGCGCCGACGCCGATCACGAGCTTCGCGGCGATGCCGGCGTTGGTGCGCCCCTCCGCCATCAGCCCGAGCACGTCACGCTCACGCGGGGTGAGGGCCGCGACCGGGTCGGTGCGGCGGGCCAGCAACTCGCGCACGACCTGCGGGTCGAGCACGGTGCCGCCCGCGCTGATCCGGGTCACGGCGTCCCGCAGCTCGTCGAGCGACGCCACCCGGTCCTTGAGCAGGTAGCCCAGTCCCCCGTTGCCGGCGGCGAGAAGTTCATGCGCGTAGGTGCCCTCCACATACTGGCTGAGCAGCAGGATGCCCACCGACGGCAACCTGCGGCGCAGTTCCAGCGCGGCGCGCACGCCCTCGTCCCGGAAGGTGGGCGGCATCCGCACATCCAGCACGGCGATGTCGGGCCGCAGCGCGTCTACCTCGGCCAGGAGGGAATCCGCGTCGCCGTAGGACGCGACGGTCACAAACCCGGCCTCGTCGAACAGGCGGATCAGACCTTCTCTGAGCAGCACCGAGTCCTCGGCCAGCACGAGCCGCAGGGGTGGGGCGGAGGGAGCGGCGAGAATGGCTGAAGCGAGGTCGGTCATCCGTTCAGGATACGGCGACCGCTCGCGCCGGCCGGGCCGCGGGCAGTGGGATGTGTGCCCCGATCGCGGTCGGGCCACCCTCGGGGCTCCGCACCGACAACACCCCGCGAAGGCCGTGCAGGCGTTCGTCGAGTCCTTGCAGGCCGTGGGCATCGGTCAGCCGGGCCCCGCCGATGCCGTCGTCGATCACCCAGATGTCGAGCCAGATGACGCCGGCGGCCCCCGTGCTGGCAGGGCTGCCGGTGCTCCCATCGTCGGGGACGGCGCGCAGGGCCAGGTGCAGACGGATGTCCGTGGCCCGCGAGTGCTTGGCGGCGTTGGTGAGCAACTCCGCGCCGACGAAATACGCGCTCCGCTCGATTTCGCTGGGCAGCCGCAGCGCCGGGTCGACCTGCAGCTCGAGCCGCACAGGGATGGTGCTACGGGCGGCCAGGGACTCGAGGCCGGCGAGGAGACCGCGGTCCTGCAGGAGGGGCGGCACCAGACCGCGGGACAGCGCCCGCAGCTCCTCGAGGGTGTCGTGAGCCTGCTCCCGGGCCTCCACGATCAGGGTGCGCGCGGCATCCGGGTCGGTATCGAGCTTGCGCTCGGCGCTGGCGAGGTCCATCTGCAGGCGCACCAGGCGCTGCTGCGGACCATCGTGGATGTCCCGTTCCAGGCGTCGCAGGGACTGGTCTTCCGCGGCGACGGCCGCCCCGCGCGACGCGCTGAGGTCGGCGACCTCACGCTGCAGGGCCTCGGACCGCCAGGCGCCCAGCATGCCGCGGGCCGCGAACTGGTGCAGCCGGGTGAACGCGTGGGTGATGTACGGCAGGGTCAGCAGAAAGAGGATGCCCAGGACGAGCTGGAGGAGGCTTTCGGCCAGGAGCGGGTCGATCGGGAGCGTGGTGCCCGGCAGAATCCAGTTCAGGATGATCGCGTGCAGGTCGTCGTTCCGGTCCTCGGGGAGGAAGCGGCCCCAGATCCAGTAGCTGACGCCGCCGAGGCCCACCGACAGCCAGACTACGGTGACGATCCAGCTGACAAGCCCGACCACGAAGTTCACGACCATGCCGTGCAGCAGGTAGAGCCAGTAGTGCCCGTTGACGAGCGGGCCGAGCAGGGCGCGGAGGGTGGTGGCCGGCTCCCCCGGCGTCGCCCACCGCGGCGGGGTGATGGCAGGCTGGCCGGCCCAGCGCAGGCGGGCGAGTTCGACCAGACCGATGCCGCGGGCGAGGTAGAGGGACGCCACGACGACGACGATCCCAACGACGGCGGCGAGCAGGCCGATGCCGGTGAAGAATACGGTGCTCAGAACGGTGAGGGCGATCACGACCACCGGCAGGGTCAGCAGTAGAAAGAGCAGCTCCTGCGGCACGCGCCGCCAGAGCGCGCGATAGCCGGCGCGTGCGGGGGTTTCGGTCGGTGCGGTCATGGTGTCCTCCAGTAAGTCTGTCGGTACTCAGCCTGATCGCCGGGTCGAGTAGACGACATCCCGCTGCCAACCGGATCTCGCCGGGGGTAACCCCCCAGGTCAGAGGGTGGTGTGGGTGAAGCGGCCGGCGAGCAGGGTGGCGGCCACGGGCATCCGTCGCAGGTCGGGCACTGAGGCGACGAACGGGTCGATCTCGCACACCGCGAGGTCGGCGACGTCTCCCGCCAGAACGCGGTGCCGGCCGCGCGCGGACGCGGCGAGCGCGGCCTGCCGGGAGATGGCTTGCTCGGCGTGCCAGGGTTCGCGGCTGCCGCGAGTGCGCCCGACGGCGGCGGCGATGCTCACCCACGGGTCCAGCGGAGCGACCGGGGCGTCGGACCCGAGCGCGAGCGTGACCCCGGCGTTCAGCAGGCTCTTCAGCACGAAGGCCCGGTCGGTGCGTCCCACCCAGTAGCGGTCGGCGACGTCCCGGTCGTCGAGGGCGTGCTCGGGCTGCACGCTCGCTACCACGCCGAGCCGGGCGAAACGGGCGACGTCCTCCCTCGTGAGCAGCTGCGCGTGCTCGATGCTGCCGGCGCAGCCGAGCTGCTCGAAGGCGTCGAGGGCCAGCGCGTTGGCCCGGTCGCCGATGGCGTGCACGGCGGGGCGGATGCCCGCGGCCACGGCCCGGCCCAGGTGCGCGAGCAGCTCCTCCGGCGGCACGGTGAGCATCCCGCGTGACCCGGGCTGGCCCTCCAGGCCGGGGTACTCGTCGACGCAGTACGCGGTGCGGGTGTTCAGCGAGCCGTCGGTGATCACCTTGCAGGATCCCACCGTGAGCAGCCCGCCGGTGCCGTCGATGCCGGCCCCACTCCGCAGACCGAGTGCGATGGCGCGCTCCAAATGCTGGGTGTAGATACCGAACTCCACCCGCAGCGAGTCGGTGCCGCCCTGGATGCGCCGCAGCCAGGTGGCGAGGTTCCAGTCCATCTCCATGTCGACGATGCCCACGACCCCGCGAGCCGCCGCGGCCCGGGCCGCGCTGTCGGCCCAGCCGTCCATCACGACATCGGGCACCTCGGCGAGCGTGCGCACCACGGCGAAGCAGTCCTCCTCACGGAGCAGCCCGGTCGGGTGCTCCGTATGGCCGTGGCGGGCGAGCGCGGCCGAGTTCAGCCAGCATGAGTGTAGGTCACCGCTGATCAACACGGTCGGAACGGTGCCGGCGGCGGCGTCCAGCAGGGGCCGGCTCGGGGCATCCGGCCACAGAGCGTCGCGAAACCCGAACCCGACCAGGGTCTCCCCCCTCGAAACGCCGGGCACCCGTTCGGCCACCAGGTCGGCCGCGGCGGCGGCACTGTCGGTGCCGGACAGATCCAGCCGCTGATTCGTCTGCGCCCACTGGCTGAAGTGCACGTGGTTGTCCCAGAGGCCCGGAAGCAGCCAGCGTTCTTCCAGATCGACCGAACGGATGCCCGCAGCCGACTGACTCAGATACCCGAGCCGGCGCACCCGGCCGTCGACGATCAGCGTGTCGACGATCTCGTCGCTTCCCGGCAGCCGGCCGTTCCGCAAGACGAGCGGAGGGGCCGACGCTGTTGCCGGAGCGGGCGTGGACACGCTCACCGGTCGACCCCGTGCACCCGGCGCATTTCGGCTGCCAGGCCCGGGCTCGCATAGGGACCGTCTCCCTCGAGTTCACCCAGAATGCGCGCCACGGTCTCGGCCGGCTTGTTCTGGCTGAGCTTGCACTTGGCGGTGAGGCGGTTCACCCTGAGCCGGAAGCCGACCGTACCGGCCGCAATACGGGCGGCGTAGGCGGCGTTGGCCTCGGTGCCGGACAGGCGACGCGGTTCAGGCATCCGCTCCTCGAAGTGGTCGACCAGGCGGTCCAGCACCCGCAGGTTCTCCTCGTCGCTGAGTAGTTCGGGTGTGCCGTTCAGGTGCGCGGCGACGAAGTTCCAGGTGGGAACGGCGGGCGCCGCGTCGTACCAGCCGGGCGAGATGTAGCCGTGGGGTCCCTGGATGATCACCAGCAGCTCGTGCCGGCCGAGTTCGTGCAGAGCCTCGTCGGGGCGTCCGACGTGGCTGACCAGCACGATTCCGTCGGTCTCGTCGGCCTCCTCGTCGAGCAGTACCGGGTAGTGCGAGGCCACCAGACCGGACTCGGTGTGGCTGATCAGCGTGGCCCATGGGTTCTCCCGGATGAGACGGCGGATCTCGGCCGGGTCGCCCTGCTCAAAAATGGGGTTGTGTCTCATCGGTGTCCCGTTCTGGTCGTGGGTTCAGATCAGGTGAAGCAGATCAGGGCGAGCAGGTCAGGCCTGGCATTTCGGGCACCAGTAGAGCTTGCGTGCGGCCATCTCCTCAACGGTGATGTGGGTGCCGCAGACCCGGCAGGGCAGCCCCTCGCGCTTGTACACCCAGTGCCGGTCGGCCCGTCGCCTCAGGGCTCGCCCATAAGCCGCGTCGCCGAGGCCGTCCATGGTCATCATCTGCCCGGTCGACACGCCGATCTTCAGCAGGTGCGCCCAGTCTCGCCAGAGCGCACGGGACTGCTCGTCGCTGAGCGACTTGCCCGGCGCATACGGGTTCAGGCGCGCACGGAAGAGCAACTCGGCCCGGTAGACGTTGCCGATGCCGCTGACCACCAACTGGTCCATCAAAAGGCGCCCGATCGGGGTGGGCTTCTTCCGCACCACCGTGACGAAGCGGTCCTCGGCGGCGCGGCTGTCGTCGAGCATCGGGTCCGGCCCGAGACGGTCCATCGCCACGTGCACCTCCTGAGAGTCGAGCACCACGCAAGCCGTGGGCCCGCGCAGGTCCGCAACGACGTCGTCGGCCAGCAGACGCACCCGCACCTGGCCGATGGGTGCGGGCGGGAAGCCGTCGGGCTCGACGCTGACCTTCTCGTCTTCCGCCATCCGCAGCCGGGTCAGCCGGGGCGCGCCGATGCTCTGCAGCGAGTCCTCCCCCGCCAGGCCCTGCATGACGTCACCCGCGTCGCGCCTGACGGTCCGGCGCCTGCGACCCTTGATGGCGGCGTCCGTACCGTGCGCTTGGATGTCCCCGGCAAAGTCCCAGGCGCCGTAGAGCCCCAGGTGCACGCGCAGCCAGAGCCCGTTGTCGAATTCGAGGAACATCTGCTTGCCGACGGCACGGGCATCCGTCATGATGTGGCCGTCGAGCATCGCCGCGCCGTCCACGAAGCGGCCCTGCGGCGACGACAGTCGGATGCTTTTACCCACGAAGTTGCGGGCGAACTGGCGCGCAATGCGGTGGACGGAATGACCCTCAGGCACGGCTAGTCGGCGAGACGCGTGCCGTTGATGGTGCAGTGCGCCTCGTACTCCGCCAGCTGCAGGATGCGGCGGCAGTGGCGTTCGTCGCCGGGGAACGGCTCCGAGATAAAGGCGTCGATGAAGTCGATGGCGTCCTCGATGCTGTGCTGCCTGGCACCGATGGAGATGACGTTCGCGTCGTTGTGCTCGCGGGCGAGCCTGGCGGTACTGAGGCTCCAGACCAGCGCGGCGCGCACGCCCTTCACCTTGTTAGCGGCCATCTGCTCGCCGTTGCCCGAGCCGCCGAAGACGACGCCGAGCGCGTCGACGCCGACGGACAGGTCGGCGACGACGGCCTCGGCCGCCCGGATGCAGAAACCGGGGTAGTCGTCGAGGGCGTCGTAGACCTCCGGCCCGTGGTCCACGACTTCGTGACCGGCAAGGGCGAGGTGCGTGACCAGCTGGTGGCTGAAGTCGAGGCCGGCGTGGTCAGTGGCGATGTGGATGCGCATGCAACCGATTATATTTACTCGGCTTACTCGGCTGGTACCGTCGCAGCCGCGGCGAAGATCGGCTCGCGGGTGCGGGAGCGCTTCAGCTCGAAGAAACCGTCGTACCCGGCAACGGCCACCACACCGTCCCAAAGCTTGAGCGCCACATCTCCGCTCGGCGCGGGCGAGATGACCGGGCCGAAGAAGGCCACGTCGTTCACGGCGATGACGGGGGTGCCGACATCCTGGCCCACCCGCTCCATGGCGTCGAAGTGGCTGGCGCGCATCTGCACGTCGTAGTGGTCGCTGTCGGCCCACTCCGCGAACGATGCCGGCAGGCCCACCTCGGCGAGCGCGGCGGGAATGACCTCGTCGGGGTTTGTGCTGCCACCGAGGTGGATGCGGGCGCCCAGGGCATCGTAGAGCGCCTTGACCGTTTTCTGGCCGTGCAGTTCCTGTGCGGCAGCAACCAGGCGGGTGTACTTGAGAGCCCGGGGGAAGAACGCGCGGTACTCCTCGGACACGTCCTGGTCCTCGTTCAGGACGGCGAGGCTCATCACCTTCCACTCGACGTCGAAACCGCGCAGGGCGGAGACCTCCTCCACCCAGCGGGAGGTCATCCAGGCCCAGGGGCAGGAGGGGTCGAACCAGAACTTCACAGAGTCAGCCATGGGGCCCAGCCTAGGTGTCTCCCGGCTGGGAAAGCGCCGACGGAGACCGAACGTAAACCCCTGTCCAGAGAGGGTATCCTCGGCAAAATGTCTGGTTGTTGCCCATTTCCGACTAAAATTATTCGTTATGCCCGAAAGCGGGCCCCTTTTTTTCGCAGCAACATGATCTCTACGAGAGAAGTTCCCATGCCCAGAACCAGCTCACTTTCCGGTGCCGACGGCACGGCGGTGAAGACCAAGAATCCGCTCCTGCAGCGCCGCTTGAAGGTGTCGCACGTGAACGTGGTCGATCAGTCAAGGCTGAAGAAAGCCCTCGGCGGAACCATCGTGGGAAACACGATGGAGTGGTACGACGTCGGCGTGTTCGGCTACCTCATCACGACCATGGGTCCGGTGTTCCTGCCCGAGTCCGACCCGACCGTGCAGACCCTGTTCCTGCTCGGCACCTTCGCCGCGACGTTCATCGCCCGTCCGCTGGGTGGTGTGTTCTTCGGCTGGCTCGGGGACAAGATCGGCCGCCAGAAGGTGCTGTCGATGACCCTGATCCTGATGGCGGCATCCACTTTCGCCGTGGGCCTGCTGCCCGGCTACGCCCAGGTGGGCATGCTCGCCGCCGCGCTGCTGGTCTTCACCAAACTCGTGCAGGGCTTCTCCACCGGCGGTGAGTACGCCGGTGCGACCACCTTCGTGAGCGAGCACTCGCCCGACAAGCACCGCGGCTTCTTCGCCAGCCTGCTCGATATGGGCAGCTACCTCGGCTTCGCCATCGGCGCCGCGCTCGTGTCCATCCTGCAGGTCACCCTCGGGCAGCCCGTCATGGAAGACTGGGGTTGGCGCATCCCATTCCTGATCGCCGGACCGCTCGGCCTGATCGCCATCTGGTTCCGTCTGAAGATCGAGGAATCCCCCACCTTCCAGGCCACCCTGGACGCGAAGGAACTGGCCGCGACCGACCCGTCGTTCTCCGACGAGTCCGCCCCGTCCAACAGCCCGGTCAGCATTTTCAAGAACCACTGGCGCGGCATCATCGTCGCCATGATCCTCGTCGCCGCGGCCAACACGCTCGGCTACGCGCTCACCTCATACATGCCGACCTACCTCACCGCCACCAAGGGCTACGACGAGCTGCACGGGACACTGCTCACCATCCCGATCCTCGTTATCATGGCGCTCTGCATCCCTCTGGCCGGCCGCCTGTCCGACAAGATCGGTCGTCGTCCCGTGCTCTGGATGGGTTCGCTCAGCGCCGTAGTGCTCTCCATCCCCGCCTTCATGCTGATCGGCGTCGGCGAGATCTGGACGACGCTGCTCGGCCTGGCTCTGATCGCCCTGCCCGTCACGTTCTACGTCTCCAACCTCGCCTCGGCCCTGCCGGCGCTGTTCCCGACCGAAAGCCGTTACGGTGCCATGGGCATCGCGTACAACTTCTCGGTGGCCATCTTCGGTGGCACGACGCCGTTCATCATCGCGGCGCTGATCGCCACGACCGAGAACGACATGATGCCGGCTTACTACCTGATGGGGACATCCGTCATCGGTGGAATCGCGATCTTCTTCCTGCGCGAGTCTGCCGGGCGTCCGCTGATCGGCTCGATGCCCAGCGTGGACTCGGTCTTCGAGGCCCGCGAACTGGTAGCCACGCAGGATGACAACCCTGCCCTGGACACCGACGAGATGCCGTTCGACGAGACCTATGAGCCGCCGACCTCGTCGATGGATCTCTCATCGCTCGCGACGGAGCCGGAAACCGAGCCGGAGCCGCTGAAGGTCTAGCGACACCCTGCTGCATCGACCGGTGGCCCGGCGTGCGGAGACCCTGGTCTCGGCGCGCCGGGCCACCGGTCTGTGTGCTGTGTGCACCGGGCCGGGCCATCGCGGGGGCCATCGTAGAATTGTTCGATGACCACGACGCCTCCGACCGAGCCCGCTCCCGGGGCCGTGTCCACCCTCAGCATCGACCCTGCCGAGATGGCGATCGCCCTGCGCGTGCTCGCCTCGCTCAGCGAGATCGACCCCGAAGACCCCGATTTCGTCACCGTGCGGCAGGCCACCGCCAAGATGTTCAAGTCCGTCAAGATGGTGCGACGCGGCGAGAAGCGGCAGGCGATTGCGGATGCCGACCGGGAGGTCATCGCCGCGACCGCGACCGGCGCCGCCACCCGCATCGATGACGAGACCATTGGCGCCCAGCTGCGCCTGGGCACCGACCGGGCGTCGGCCGGCGAGTTGCTCGTGCCGCGGGCCTGCTACATCTGTAAGCAGAAGTACACCCTCGTCGACGCCTTCTACCACCAGCTCTGCCCTGCCTGCGCGACGATGAGCCATGAGAAGCGGGATGCCCGCACCGACCTGACCGGCAGGCGCGCCCTACTCACGGGCGGCCGCGCCAAGATCGGCATGTACATCGCCCTGCGCCTGCTGCGCGACGGCGCCCACACCACCATCACCACCCGGTTCCCGCGCGACGCGGTGCGCCGCTTCAGCGCCATGCCGGACTCGGCCGACTGGCTGCACCGTCTCCGCATCGTCGGGATCGACCTGCGCGACCCGGCCCAGGTGATCGGCCTGGCCGACTCCGTCGCCGCGGCCGGGCCGCTGGACATCCTGATCAACAACGCCGCCCAGACCGTGCGCCGCTCCCCCGGCTCCTACTCGATGCTGGTCGAGGCCGAGCAGTCGCCGCTGCCGGAGGGCGTCATCCCGGAGATCGTCACGTTCGGGCACACCAGTGACGCGCACCCGACCGCGCTCGCGGCATCCGTCACCAGCCACCCGATCCTGGCCGCAGCAGCCGGAGCGAGTGGCGCACTCACGGCCGACGACCTGACCGCCCTGGCGCTCGCACCGGGCTCCTCGTCTCTCGCGCGTCTCGCCGCCGGCACCGCGATCGACGCCGGCGGGCTCGTGCCCGACCTGCACTCCCAAAACAGCTGGACCGCGAACGTGGAAGACGTCGACCCGCTGGAGATGCTGGAGGTGCAGCTGTGCAACACCACGGCCCCGTTCCTGCTGGTGAGCCGTCTGCGTGGCTCGCTCGCGGCATCCGACGCCCGCCGCACCTACATTGTGAACGTGTCGGCGATGGAGGGCGTGTTCGGCCGCGGCTACAAGGGGCCCGGCCACCCGCACACGAACATGGCCAAAGCCGCGCTGAACATGCTCACCCGCACGAGCGCGAAGGAAATGCTGTCCGACGGCATCCTGATGACCAGCGTCGACACCGGCTGGATCACCGACGAGCGGCCGCACCCCACCAAGATCCGCCTCGCCGAGGAGGGCTTCCACGCCCCACTCGACCTGGTCGACGGCGCGGCGAGGGTCTACGACCCGATTGTGCGCGGCGAGGGCGGCGAGGACCTCTGCGGCGTCTTCCTCAAGGACTACAAGCCCGGCGCCTGGTAGCCGGGGCAGGTCGTCGGCGGGGTCGGCTTGCGAGTCGGCGGGTCAAGTCGGCGGGGTCGGCCTGCGAGTCGGCGGGTCGAGTCGGCGAGTCGAGTCGGCGAGTCGAGTCGGCGAGTCACGTCGGCGCGCTGGACAGGCAGCAGGACAGCCGGCAGGCCCCTCACCAATTCGACGGAGATTTTGAGGTTTGCGCACCCGGGCGGCCGGTTGCGGCCTGGTTTCGGCAGAATCTCCGTCGAATTGGTTCGGGCGGGCGACATGGTGCGGGCCATTTTGGTGCGGCGAGCGGATGCCGCTGGGTGCCGGCACCGGGATCGCGCCCCGCCGAACCGCACCTCAGTCAGGAGCCGGCGGGGTCCAGACCCAGGGGGTCGTCGTCGTGATGGCCTGAAAGCCCAGCCGCAGCAGGATCGGTTTGCTATCGTCGGAGGCATCCACTTGCAGGTAGCGCACACCGCGTTGGTGCGCGAGCCGCGCGCGGTATGCCACCAGCGCCCGGTAGATGCCGCGGCCCCGCCAGGCGGCCAGGGTCGACCCACCCCAGAGTCCCGCGAAATCAGTGCCGCGGGTGAACTCGAGCCGGCACGAGGAGACGAGCTCGCCGCCGCGCACGCCGCCGGCCTCGGCGACGAACACGAGCACGTCGCCCGGGGCATCACGCACACCGGCCTCCAGCTGGTCGGCCAGCCAGGCGTAGTCCTCGTCCCAGACCTGCGAGTGCAGCGCGGCGATGCGCTCGAAGTCGGCCCGGGTGTCGACCTGCCTGATCGTGACGCCGACCGGCAGCACCGGCACGACGTTCAGGCGTTCGGTCTCGGCGACGACGACCGTCTCCAGCTCCTCGGCCACGAAGCCGGCCGCAAGCAGGCGGTCCGGCAGATCGGCTGGCAGGTCGTGGCCGCGGGTCTTCCACTCGAAGGCCTCGCCGCGGGCAGCGAAGAAATCGCGGTGCTCCGCGATCAGGGCGTCGAGCGCCGCGCCGGTCGCACCCACGTCGCGAGCGGTCTCGACGAGCCCCTGGTGCCGTCCCAAGATCCGCAGAACCGGGCCCGACAGTTCGTAACGGATGCCCGTGGGCCGGTCGGTCGGAACCCAGAGCCGAAGCTGTGCGTCGTAGGCATCACGGAGCGCGTCTCGGGTTGTCATTGTGGATAACCCTAGAGCCGCCCCGAACGAATTCGACGGAGATTTTGCGCGAAACGGCTCCACGGAGGCCTTAATCCGCCCTTTTCCGCAGAATCTCCGTCGAATTGACTCCACGCCCGACACCGGACGCGGGACACCAGACACCGGATGACGGGTGAGCGCACGCGCACGGCCGGGCGACGCCTCCGCTCACCTGCCGGGGCGACGGTCCCTGCTCACCGCCAGTGCAGCGCCCGCCTATGCGGCCGGGGGACTGCGAGGAGTTCGGCATCGGGCGCGAGCACGAAGCCGTTTCAGAGCCGAGAACCGGCGATCGGAGCGGAGGTCACCGGGTCATCCGACACTTTGTGCGCCCACGCCTCTTAGCAGGCGCTCATGCCGCGCGCTCCCACGTCAGCAAACTCACGGTACCGGTCGTCCGTCGCGGCCCACGGGTCGGTGCTTACCCTCGTGCAGACACCATATTCCTTGGCTAGGCTGATTGTCGGTGCGCGGCGCCACAAGCGTCGGCGCGCGTGCAGACCGCGAAACCGAGATGGAGAAACCGTTGCCCGGAGAGAACCTCACCAGGATCGAAGCCCAGGAGCGCGCCGCGCTCATCACCGTTCAGAGCTACGAGGTCACCCTCGACCTCACGACCGGACCGGAAACGTTCGGCAGCGAGACCACGGTGCACTTCACCGCGACGCCCGGCGCGTCCACCTTCATCGACGCGATCACCCGCACCGTGCACTCGGTGACGCTGAACGGCGCCGCGCTCGACCCCTCACTCGTCAGTGACGGCATCCGGATTCAGCTCGACGGCCTAGCCGCCGAGAATACGCTCACCGTCGTCGCCGACGCCGAGTACACGAACACCGGCGAGGGCCTGCACCGCTTCGTCGACCCGGTCGACAACGAGGTCTACCTGTACAGCCAGTTCGAGGTGCCCGACTCCCGCCGCGTCTTCGCCGTGTTCGAGCAGCCCGACCTCAAGGCCACGTTCGCCTTCACCGTCACCGCCCCCGGCGCCTGGGAAGTCATCTCCAACTCCGTCACGCCCGAGCCGACGGATGCCGGCAGCGGCCACAAGACCTGGGCGTTCGCCCCCACCCACACCATCTCCAGCTACATCACTGCCCTCGTCGCCGGCCCTTACGCAGTCGTGCGCAGCGAGCTGACCTCCAACGACGCCCGCGTCATCCCGCTCGGGCTCTTCTGCCGTAAAAGCCTGTTCGAGTTCCTCGACGCGGATTACCTGTTCGAGAAGACCCGCCAGGGTTTCGCATACTTCGAGGGCAAGTTCAACTACCCGTACCCGTTCGACAAGTACGACCAGATGTTCGTGCCGGAATTCAACGCGGGCGCCATGGAGAACGCCGGCGCGGTCACCTTCACGGAGACGTACGTGTTCCGGTCCAAGGTCACTGACGCCATCAAGGAACGCCGCGTCGTCACCGTGCTGCACGAACTGGCGCACATGTGGTTCGGCGACCTCGTCACCATGAAGTGGTGGAACGACCTGTGGCTGAACGAGTCGTTCGCCGAGTGGGCGTCGACCATGGCAACCGCCGAGGCCACCGAGTGGACCGAAGCGTGGACCACCTTCGCCGTGATGGAGAAGAGCTGGGCCTACAAGCAGGACCAGCTGCCCTCCACCCACCCGATCACCGCCACGATCAACGACCTCGAAGACGTGCAGGTCAACTTCGATGGCATCACCTACGCCAAGGGCGGCTCCGTGCTCAAGCAGCTCGTGGCCTGGGTCGGCCGCGATGAATTCTTCGCCGGCGTCGCCGCGTACTTCCAGAAGCACCAGTGGGGCAACACCGAGCTGACCGACCTGATGGCCCTGCTCGAAGCCTCCAGCGGCCGCGATCTCACCGAGTGGACGAAGCTGTGGCTCGAGACCGCGGGCGTGAACACGCTGCGTCCCGAGATCGTCGTGGACAAGTCCGGCGCCATCAACGGCTTCACGGTGCTGCAGACCGCCGCGGCCGACTACCCCACCATCCGCCCGCACCGCCTCGCCATCGGCTTTTACGACCGGGTGGACGGCGCCCTGGTGCGCACTCACCGGATCGAGATCGACGTCGACGGCGAGCAGACGGATGTCCCGTCACTGCTCGGCCGCCAACAACCCGACCTCGTTCTGCTCAATGACGATGACCTGGCCTACGCCAAGATCCGCCTCGACCCGGAATCGCAGGAGGTGGCCCTCGAGAACCTCTCCGCGATCGAGAGCCCCCTCGCCCGCGCCATCATCTGGGGCGCGGTCTGGGACGCCACCCGCGACGCCGAGACCTCGGCGCGCGACTTCATCACGCTTGTGCTCGGCAACGTCGCGACGGAATCCGAGTCCACCACGCTGCGCACCGTGCTCGGCCAGGTTGTGCTCGCCGCCTCGTACTACGTCGCCGAGGAATTCCGTACGAGTACAGTCAAGGAGGTCGGTGACGCGCTCTGGTCCCTCGCCCGCCACGCCGACGCCGGCAGCGACGAGCAGTTCCAGTTCGTGAAGTTCTTCGCCGCCATCGCGACCACCGACAGCCAGCTGGCATCCGTTGCCGCGCTGCGTGGTGGCACGGCGCCGCTCGACGGCCTCGAGATCGACACCGACCTCTCCTGGGAGCTGCTCATCGCCCTCGTAGCCGGCGGCAAGGCCGACGCGGTCGAGATCGACGCAGCACTGGCCGCGGACAACACCGCGACCGGCGCCCAGTCGGCCGCGCAGGCCCGCGCCGCCATCCCCACCCTGGAGGGCAAGCAGGCCGCCTGGTCGTCTCTGATCGACGTGGACACCGCGCCGAACACCATCGTGCGGGTCACGGCAGCCGGTTTCCTGCGGGCCAACGACACCACGTTGCTGGAGCCGTTCGTCGAGCAGTACTTCGCCATGTTGCAGCCGGTTTGGGCCGCCCGCAGCTTCTCCATCGCGGAAAAACTGGTGCTCGGCCTATACCCGGCGCCGCTGGCTGACCGGGCGCTCGTCACCGCGACGCGAAAGTGGCTCGACGCCAACCCGGAGCCGCTCGCGCTGCGTCGCCTGGTGATCGAGAACCTGGCCGGGGTCGAACGCGCCCTCGCCGCCCAGGCGCGCGACGCGGAATAGCCGCGCCGAGGCATCCGCCCGCCCGCGCCGTTCGTGCCCCACGCCGCATCCGCCCTCGCCCCCGTCCCCACCCCCGCTCTCGCTCTCGCTCCCACCCTCGCCCTCGCCCTCGCCCCTAATAAATTCGACGGAGATTCTGCTCCCCGAGCCGCACAAAACCGGTTCAGCTCGTCACCTGGGTAGAAATCTCCGTCGAATTCGTTCGGGCGGGTGGCAGGGGTCAACAGGGTGCGGCTGGGTGCGGTGTCGCGGACTCAGGACTTGGACAGGACGCGGCTCTGTAGACTCGGATCGTTATGGACTTTGACGCAATCTGGCTTGAACTGATTCAATTTTTCAAAATCGACCTGTGGCTCAGGGTCATCAATATCGTCGTCATCATTGTGGCCGCGCTGGTCATCCGGTGGGTGTTGCGCTTCGTGATCGACCGCGTCGTGCAACAGATCGTCACGGGGGTCAAGAAGACCCAGAACGTGGAGGACACGCAGGCGCTGAGCGTTTCGCCGCTAGCCGCCGTGCGCGTCGTGCAGCGCACCCGCACCCTCGGTTCGGTGCTCTCGAATATCATCAACGTGACCCTGTTGATCGTGACGATCCTGCTGATCGTCAACATCATCAACAGTGAAATCCTGGGCTCTTTCGCCCTGCTGACGGCCGCGCTCGGCGCCGGTCTCGGTTTCGGCGCGCAGAACATCGTCAAGGACATCCTGAACGGGCTGTTCATGGTCGTGGAGGACCAGATCGGCGTGGGCGACATCGTCGACGTGGGCTTCGCTTCCGGGGTCGTGGAGACCGTCGGCATCCGTGTCACCCAGGTGCGTGACATCGACGGCACTCTGTGGTTCGTGCGCAACGGTGAGATCCTGCGCGTCGGCAACATGTCCCAGGGCTGGGCGCGCGTGATCATCGACCTCGCCATCCCCTACTCGTCCGATGTCGAGGCGGTGCAGAACGAGTTGCTGCGCGTCGCGAAGGCGCTCGCCTCCAGCCGCAAGTGGCGGTCGGTGATATTGGAGAAGCCGGAGATCTGGGGACTCGAGTCGATCTCCGCCGAGGCCCTCGTCGTGCGCCTCGTCGTCAAGACCCGGGTGGCGGCGAAGTGGGACTTCGCCCGCGACCTGCGCCTGCACCTGAAGAAGGCGCTGGACGGGCTCGGCATCGGTCTGACTCCGCTCAACAGCGTGGTCATGGCCGGCACGGATGGCGCGGTCGCCGCCGGCTCCGACCCCGGCTCCGAGGGAACGCCCGACGCGGCCGCGGAAGCAGCCGCGGCCATGCCGGACCTCACCACCGGCCCGTTCACCGCCCCGATCCCGGTGCGGAAGAAAAAGGCTCCCCGCGCACCCCGCCGACCCAAGAACGCCGCGACCGCGCTGCCCCAGGAGGCCCACCCACGCGCAGCGTCAGCGGATGTTTCCGGTACAGACCCGGCTGTGCCCACGGCCCCGACACCCAAAACCGCGGCACCCAAGGCCCCGACACCCAAGACCGAGGCACCCACGCACACGGCACCAGATCCGGAGACTCACGATGACGAATGATGCCGGCGCCCCCACTCCTGCCACGCCCGGTGCGGTCCACCTGCGCGAGGGCGAGAACGGCACCGCGATCGGCGCCACGTTCTACGAGCAGGTCGGCGGTAGGCCGTTCTTCGAGAATCTGGTGAACGAGTTCTATCGCGGCGTCGCTACCGACCCGGTACTGAAGCCGATGTACCCCGAAGACGACCTGGGCCCGGCCGCCGAGCGTCTGACCATGTTCCTCGAGCAGTTCTGGGGTGGCCCGACCACCTACAGCGAGCAGCGCGGCCACCCGCGGCTGCGCCAACGGCACCAGCCCTTCAAGGTGAACCCGGATTCCCGCGACCGCTGGCTGAACCACATGCGCGCCGCCGTCGACAAGGCCGCTCTTGCACCGCTGCAGCGCGACCAGCTCTGGGACTACCTCGAGCGCGCGGCCTTCGCAATGCTCAATACCTTCGACGAGTAGCAGCGCACCCGCTCTCGGCGCACCCTTGGGACGCAGGCGCACGTTCTACCGTGCGCCCGCTTCTGCAATCTGCGCCGCGAGACACAGGCCGACCGAACCAGGCCGGCCGACGGATGCCGCCGCGCCTGCTTTACAAGTCGAGCTCGGCGACGATCTCCGCGGCCGTTGCGCGTCCCATCCGAATTGCGCCGTCGACGTGTTGGTAGCCCTTTCCGGCGAGGTCGCTGCAGGAGAACAGGATCGGGCCAACCGGTGTGCGCAGGTCCGCGCCGAAGCGAGCCAGCCCGCCCAGGTCGAAGCTCGCCGCGTAGGCGCCGCGGGTCCACTCTTCCGTGCCCCAGTCGCTCTCGTAGTAGACGACGGGCGTCAGTGCCTTCTGGCCGAAGTAGTGCGAGAGCGAGGTGAGGATGCGCTGCTTGCGCTCCTCCGCCGAGACGGTGAACACGCCATCGGCGGCCTCGTCGGAGACGAAGCCGACCAGAGTGCCGCGCGGGTCGTTGAAATTGGTGTTGTCGTAGGCCTCGTGGGAGAGCTCGTAGGGGCTGAAGGCCGTGCCGGAGAGGCCGTCCTCCCGCCAGAACGGGGTCTCGTAGACCGCGTGCACCTTGATCACGAAGCCCATCGAGAGGTGCTGGTGCATCATCTGCTGGCGGCGTGGCAGCGGCGGATCGAAGGAGATCCGGGTGTAGAGCACGGGAGGAACGGCAACGATCACGCGACGCGCACGCACCTCGAGGTCGTCGGTGAGCACACTCACGCCGGCGTCGCCCCAGCGCACGGTGCGGGCGGCCTGCCCGAGGAAGACGTCGTCACCGAGGTTCTCGGCCAGCAGGATCGGCACCCGCTGCAGCCCGCCCACGACCCGTTCGTCGAGGATGAAGTCGGCGTCGACGAGGTTGCTGAAACTGCCGGCGCTGGCCGCCATCAGGAGGGCCTGCAGCGTGGAAAAAGCGTGCGCCGGCTTGGTCAGCATGGCCCCGGCGATGAAGAGGCTAATGTTGTCGCGGGCCTCCTGGTCGTCGGTCTCCTGCTCCAGCCAGCGCCGGAAGGAGATCTGGTCGAGCTCCACCGCACGCGGGTGTGCCCAGGGACGGTCGGGGTCCATCTGGTCCACGAGCTCGTCGAGAGTGGCGATCAGGGCCACCATCTCGCGCTCGGTGTCGGCCGAGACCGGGAAGATCTCGCCCTCGAACCGGGTTCGCTCCCCCGCGGCGTTGATGTAGACGCTTTCGCCCTCGCGGTACCGCGCGAAGGTCTCGAGGCCCAGCTCGGCGATGGTCTCCTTGAGTGCGTCCTGATCGGGCGAAACCCACTGGCCGCCGATCTCGAGCATGGCACCGTTGATGTCGTCGGTGTGGAGGCGGCCGCCGACGCGGTCTCGCGCTTCGAGCACGGCCACGGTGAGGCCGGCCTTCCGCAGCTCGGTCGCGGCGGTCAGGCCGGATGCCCCGGCGCCGATAATGACGATGTCACGTTCGATGATGCTCAAGGATTGCTCCATTGCGTTCTGGTGGTGGGGAAGCAGGTGAAAAACAGGTACGTCGCCGGTCAGGAGACCGGGATGAGGGTGTACTTGGTGGACAGGTACTCCTGGATGCCCTCGAGCCCGCCTTCGCGGCCCAGACCGGATTGCTTGACACCGCCGAACGGTGCCGCCGCGTTGGAGACCAGGCCCGTGTTCAGACCCATCATTCCGGTTTCAAGCTTGGCGATCATCCGCTGCCCGCGGGCGAGGTCCTGGGTGTACACGTAGCTGATCAAGCCGTACTCGGTGGAGTTGGCCAGGCGCACGCCCTCGGCCTCGTCGGCGAAGGTGACGATGCCGACGACCGGGCCGAAGATCTCCTCGGTCAGGAGGGCGCTGGCCGGGGCCACGTCCGTCAGCACGGTGGGCTCGTAGAAGGAGCCGGCGCCTTCGGGGCGCTTGCCGCCGGCGAGCAGGGTGGCGCCGTGGGCCAGCGCGTCCTGCACGAGGGCGTCGGTGCCGGCGACGGCAGCCTCGCTGACGAGCGGGCCGATGGTGACGCCGGCTTCGGTGCCCCGGCCGATCTTCAGCGCGCCGACACGCTCGGTCAGGCGGCGGGCGAACTCGGCGGCGACGGACTCGTGCACGATGAAACGGTTGGCCGCGGTGCAGGCCTGCCCGATGTTGCGGAACTTGGCGAGCATCGCGCCCTCGACGGCCTTGTCCAGGTCGGCGTCTTCGAAGACGACGAACGGGGCGTTGCCGCCGAGCTCCATCGAGGTGCGCAGCACACCCTGGGCCGCCTGCTGAATGAGCTTGCGGCCCACGGGGGTCGACCCGGTGAAGCTGAGTTTCCGCAACCTGGGGTCGGCGATGATCGGCCCGGCAACGGCGGAAGAGGTCGACGTGGTGATCACGTTGACGACGCCGGCCGGTACCCCGGCGTCTTCGAGCAGCTGCACGAAGAAGAGGGTGGTCAGCGGGGTCAGCTCGGCGGGCTTCACGACGACCGTGCAGCCGGCGGCGAGCGCGGGGGCGATCTTGCGGGTGGCCATGGCCAGCGGGAAGTTCCACGGAGTGATCAGCAGGCACGGTCCGACCGGATACTGAGAGACAACCATCGTGCCGGTTCCCTCCGGGTTCAGCCCGAAGCGACCGCTGATGCGCACGGCCTCCTCGCTGAACCAGCGCAGGAACTCGCCGCCGTAGGTGACCTCTCCATTGGCCTCGGCGAGAGGTTTGCCCATCTCCATGGTCATCAGTAGCGCAAAGTCATCGCGGCGCTCCTGCAGCAGGTCGAAGGCCCGGCGCAGGATCTCGGCCCGCGTACGCGGCGCGGTAGCCGCCCACGACTCGGCCGCCTCGACGGCCGCATCGAGGGCACGGATGCCGTCGGCGGCATCCGCGTTCGCGATCCGTTTGAGCACAGCACCGGTCGCCGGGTCGGTGACCTCGATGGCCTTACCGCCACCCTGCTGCCAGGTGCCGTTGATGTAGAGGCCGTCCGGGACGCGGGCGAGCAGTTCGGTTTCACGAGTGGACACGATGAGACTCTTTCCGATGCGATACGGGAAATGCGAATGAAGTTTTGATCAGGGGTGGAGGCCGTGCAGAAAGGGCGTTTCCGCCACCCTCCCCGCGGCGTTCCCCCAGTATGACTGATCGCCCTGTGCCCCCGTCGGGTTCGGGCAGGAGACCGCGGAGCCAGGGCTCATGCGGCGGCGAGCACGCTCGCCAGCACCTGCAGGCCCTCGACGAGGAGGTCGTCGGAGATGCTCAGAGGCGGCAGGAAGCGGATCACGTTGCCGTAGGTGCCGCAGGTGAGCAGCACGACGCCCATGGCGTGGGCGGCAGCCACGACGCGGCCGGTGAGGGCGGCATCCGGGTCTCCGGTGACCGGGTCGACCAGTTCGATGGCGATCATGGCGCCGCGGCCGCGCACATCGCCCACACGCTTGTCGACGGCACGGATGGCGTTCAGCCGCTCGGTCAGGATGGCGCCGATTTCACGGGCTCGCTGGGCCAGGTTCTCGGTCTCATAGCTGCGCATGGTGGCCAGGGCCGCGGCGCAGGCGAGCGGGTTGCCGCCGTAGGTGCCGCCGATGCCACCGACCTGCGGTGCGTCCATGATCTCGGCGCGGCCGGTGACGGCGGAGAGCGGCAGGCCGCCGGCGATGCCCTTGGCCATCACCATCAGGTCGGGCACGATGCCCTCGTGGTTGCTGGCGAAGAGGTCGCCGGTGCGGGCGAATCCGGTCTGCACCTCGTCGGCAATGAAGACGACCTCGTTCGCGCGGCACCAGTCCACCAGGGTGGGAAGGAAGCCGGGTGCGGGCACGATGAAGCCGCCCTCACCCTGGATCGGCTCGATGATCAGGGCGGCCAGGTTGTCGGCGCCGACCTGCTTCTCGATCTGGGAAATGGCGCGCCGGGCGGCCCCTACCCCGTCGAGTCCGGCGTCGCGGTAGGGGTACGACATGGGTGCCCGGTAGATCTCCGCGGCGAAGGGGCCGAAGCCGTTCTTGTACGGCTGGTTCTTCGCGGTGAGGCCCATGGTCAGGGTGGTGCGGCCGTGGTAAGCGTGGTCGAAGGCGACGACGGCCTGCTTGCCGGTGTAGTGCCGGGCGATCTTGACGGCGTTCTCCACGGCCTCGGCGCCGGAGTTGAACAGGGCGCTGCGCTTGGCGTGGTCGCCCGGGGTGAGCCGGTTGAGCATCTCGGCTACCTCGATGTACGAGTCGTAGGGCGTCACGGTGAAGCACGTGTGCGTGAACTGGGCCAGCTGGGCGGCCACGGCGGCCACGACCTCGGGGGCGCTGTTTCCGATGCCGGTCACGGCGATGCCGCTGCCGAGGTCGATCAGGAAGTTGCCGTCGACGTCGACAAGCACACCGCCGCCGGCCGCGACGATATAGGCAGGCAGGGTCACTCCCACCCCGGCGGAGACGGCCTCGATCTTGCGACGTCCGAGCTCCTGGGACTTCGGGCCGGGGATAGCGGTGACGAGGCGGCGTTCCTGGGGAAGGGACGGTCCGCCGACCGGGATCACAGAAAGGGCGTCTACGAGGGTCATTGCTGCTCCAGTTCGCTGGCTGTTGCATCGGCGCGGGGCCGGCGACGATACCGATTCCAGAAGGCTACGCAGGGCGGCCACCCGCAACATCCGGCACCGTGTACAACGCGCGGGTGAACTTTCGCCACGTTGTACACTCGTCGCATGGCTCCGAACCTGGCCCCGCCGCTCCTGCCCACCGTGCGCCGCCTGCTGGCCCAGCCCGGCCTCCAGCTGCGCCTGCTCACGGCCGAGCCGCAGCTGCCGGCACACGCGCTCGACCAGCCCGTGGAGTGGGTGCACGGCTCCGACCTGGCCGACCCGACGCCGTTTCTCTCCGCCAGCCAGGTGCTCCTCACCACCGGCACCCAGTTTGCCGACCCGATGACGGATGCCTACTACCGCGACTACGTGCGCCGGCTCACGGCCCGCGGCATCGCCTGTCTCGGCTTCGGCACGGAGGTCGTGCGCGCCGGCACGCCGGAGGCCCTCGTTGCGGCCTGCCTTGCCGAGGGGCTGCCCCTGATCGAGGTGCCCTATGACACTCCGTTCATCGCGGTGGCCCGCGCGGCCGGCGACCTGGTCGCCGAGTTGCGCTATGCCCGCAACACTTGGGCGCTGGACGCCCAGCGGGCCATCTCGCACGCGGCCCTCCGACCCGACGGCCTGAGCAACATTCTTAGCGAGCTGTCCCGGCAGCTGGGCCACTGGGTCGCGCTCTTTGACGCGAGCGGCACGCTCGACCGGGTCTTCCCCCGCGACGCGTTCTCCGGTTCCGCCTCCTCCACCGCCCTGCCGCAGGTGCAGGCGGAGGCCGGCCGGCTGCTCCGTCGCGGGCAGCGGGCCGGCACCACCCTCGACGAGGGCGGCGAGACTTTGACCCTGCAGACCCTGGGGAGGCAGGGCCAGCTGCGCGGGGTGCTGGCCCTCGGGGGCGGCACCCTGCTCGACCAGGCCAGCCAGCAGGTGGTGACCAGCGTCATCGCCCTCGCCGGGCTCGCGCTCGAGCAGAACAGCGCCCAGGGTCGCGCCCGCGGCCACCTGCGGTCCGGGCTGCTGCAGGCGCTACTCGGCGGCGACCTCCCGCTGGTGCAGAGCATCTCCCGGGAGCTCTGGGGTGCCCTCCCGGCCGAGCCGGTACGGGTCGCCGTCGTCTCCCCGCCGCCCGAACGCTTGGACGCTCTGGCCGAGCTGCTCGAACTGCGGGTCGAGGAACGCCCCGGGCACCTGTTCTTCGCCCGCGACGGTGGCCAGGTGCTGCTCATCCTCGATGTCGCCGCCGATCCGGTGCTCGCCGAGCTGGTGGGCCTCGGGCTGCACGTGGGCGTCTCCGACCGGAGCGCCTATCGTGCCCTGCCGCACGCGGCGGCCCAGGCCCGACAGGCGCTCGAGCGCGCCCACGAAGGCGCGGCGGGCATCGTCGAATTCGAGGTGATCTCACGGCAGGGCGTGCTCGCGTTCCTGGCCCGAACGGATGCCTCGGAGGTCGGCCGCGCCACCCTCCGGCCGCTCTCCGACCACGATGCCGCCCACGGCACGGCGCTGCTCCCCACCCTGCGGGTGTGGCTCGAGCGCAACGGCCAGTTCGGCCCGGCCGCGACGGAGCTCGGCGTGCACCGACACACCGTGCGCGGCCGGATCAGCCACGCCGAGCAGTTGCTCGGGCGGGACCTCGGCGCCTTCCACGCCCGCGCCGACCTCTGGGCGGCGCTGCTGGCGTCGGCGGGATAGGCCGGAAACACCGCACGCACGAGGCGGCTCGCACACTGTGACGCAAGCACCCACACACCGGAAAGAGACAATGTTCAGTCTGAAGGACCTTCGCATTCCGATCATCGCGGCACCCATGGCCGGTGGCGCGTCCACCCCAGCCCTGGTGCGCAGCCTCAGCGCGGGGGGCGGCCTCGGGTTCCTGGCCGCCGGGTACAAGACCCCGGATGCGCTGGCCCGGCAGATCGCCGACGTGCACCAGAGCTCGCGGCCGCCGTACGGCGTGAACGTATTCGTTCCCGGGCCACCACTGACCGACCAGGCCGGAGTCGATGCCTACCGCCGGAGCCTGACAGCGACCGCGCTGGAACACGGCGTGGAATTGCCCCCGACACTGGCCGCGGACGATGACTGGTTCTCCGCCAAGGTGTCCCTTCTCATCGGGCACCGAGTCCCCGTGGTGTCGTTCACCTTCGGGTTACCGCCGGCCGAGGCCGTGGACGGTTTGCACGCCGTCGACGCGTGCGTGATCGCCACGGTCACCTCGGTTCGGGAGGCGGTTCTCGCGGAGGAACGCGGAGTCGATGTGCTCTGCGTGCAGGGCCCGGAAGCAGGCGGACACCGGGCGACCTTCACGACGGCCGAAGAACCGGAGACCACTCCCCTGATCGAACTGGTCCGCGCCATTTCGGACCTGGCGGTTCTGCCGCTCATCGCGGCCGGGGGCATCCACTCCGGTGCCGGGATCGCGACGCTCCTGGCGGCCGGCGCGGACGCCGTGCAACTGGGCACGGCGTTCCTCCGCACCGCGGAGTCCGGCGCCCAGCAGGCGCACAAGGACGCGCTCGTCGACCCGAACTTTGATCGCACCGTGGTCACGCGCGCGTTCTCCGGGCGTCCGGCACGGGGGCTGCGCAACGCGTTCATCATCGAGCACGACGCCACCGCGCCCCGGGCTTATCCTCAGGTGAACCATCTCACCAGTGGCCTCAGGGCGGATGCGGGTCGACGCGGCGACGCCGACGGACTCGCCCTCTGGGCGGGCACCGGCTTCCGCTCTGCCCGCGCAGAACCGGCGGCCGACGTGCTCACCCGGCTGTGGCAGGACGCCCGCGTGTCGCCGAGTCAGCGACCGGTGTCGAACCAATTCGACGGAGATTTTGATGTTTGAGCCGATTCTCGGCCAGTTTAAGGCCGATCCGGGCAAAATCTCCGTCGAATTCGTTCGGGGCACGGTGCGAACACCCAGCGAATAGTCAGCGGCTCAGCGACCAGGGCTTGCGACGCACGAGGATGTGGCCGCGGCTCGTGCTCAGCCGGGTCCACAGGCCCGTCTCGAACAGGCGCACGGGCTCGTTTTTCGGCAGGAAACCGAGGCTGACGGCCGCGAAGGCGGCGCCGGCCGGCACGATTTCCAGGCCGGGGATCGGGCGGCTCCAGACTTCGGAGCGCACCCGCTGCACGATCTGCCCGCCGGTTCCCGCCGGGATGACGGCGGCGACTTCCTCAATGCCGGCCTGCGCCGCACCGTCGAGCAGGGCGGCATCCGTTTCACCGAGCAGGGTCCAGCCGCCTTGGGGCGGCGAGATACCGGCCCAGGTCACGGTGGTCACTTCCAGCGGCACGGTTACGGTCACTGTCGCCTCGTCCTCCAGCACGGCCGCGGTGAGGCGGGCGAGGCGGTCCAGCAGGGAGCGCACGGGAACGACCGCGTCGAGCTCGACCGGTGCGGTGAGCGCGAAGGTGCGCAGGCCCAGCACGGTCGGGCTGGAGTCGAGGAGACCGCGCGGGTAGAGGATCGCGGTGTAGACAGCGAGCACCCCCGCGGCCTGAATGAGGCGCACGGAACCGTCCTCCACCCGGCTAGCGCGGGAGAGGTAGACCTGGAGGTCGCGAAGGGACAGGGACTCTGGGAGAGAAAATGACTTACTCATCTGCTCCTAAACTACCAAGGTACGGCGCGCGTCACACCGGTGCGCGCGTCTGCTCCGCCACGCGCCTGAGGAGGCCACATGGACTTGCCGATGGAGGGCCTTCTAACCGCCCTGGACCTCACCGACACGGGCGCCCGCACCAGCGAGGACATCTTTACCGGGCCGTCGCAGTGGATGCCGCTCGGCCGCGTTTTCGGCGGGCAGGTGCTCGCCCAGTCACTGGTCGCCGCGATGCGCACGGTTCCCGACGACCGCCATGTGCACTCGATGCACGGCTATTTCCTGCGCCCCGGCGACGTGGGCCAGCCGATCACCTTCTCCGTCGATCGCATCCACGACGGCCGCTCCTTCTCCACCCGCCGCACGCAGGCCTATCAGGACGGGCATCCGATCCTGTCGATGATCGCCTCGTTCCAGGACGGTGATGAAGGCCTCGAGCACCAGATCGAGATGCCAACCGATATGCCCGACCCGGAGTCCTTGCCGACGGCGGCGGATGCTTTGGCCCAGGTCGACCACTCCATCGCCCGCTACTGGGCGAACGAGCGTCCGTTCGACATGCGGCACCTGCCGTCGCCGATCTACCTCAAGGTGGACGGCGAGCACACCTCTCGCCAGGCCGTGTGGATGAAGACCATGGGCCCGTTGCCCGACGACCCTGACCTGCACCGCGCCGCGCTGGCATACGCCAGCGACTACTCGATCATGGAGCCTGTCATGCGTCGCCACGGCGTGGCCTGGGCCACACCCGGGCTCAAGGTTGCGAGCCTGGACCACGCCATGTGGTTCCACCGCTTCGGCCGGGTCGACGAGTGGATGCTCTACGTACAGGATTCCCCGACCGCCCAGGGTGGACGCGGGCTCTCCACCGGCAGCATCTACAGCCGGGCGGGCCTGCTTCTCGCCACGGTCGCGCAGGAGGGCATGCTGCGCGTGCCCACGAACGCAGAGTAGCCTCTCTCACATGCTCTGAGCGTCTCTGAGCATCTCTGAACGCCCGCCCGATCGAGGAGAACCATGACGAACGCCACCGACATCTCCCGCCGCACCGCGCTCCTGCTCGGCACCGCTGGCACCGCCGTCGCACTGGTCGGCTGCAGCACCGACGGCGCCGCAGATTCCGGCACCGGCAACATTGGCCCGGTGGAGTTAGCCAAGCTCGCCGACATCCCCGTGGGCGGTTCGATCGAGGCCTCCCTCGATGGCAAGCCCATCCTGATCAGCCAGCCCACGGCCGGCACCGTGGTGGCGTTCAGCGCGATCTGCACCCACCAGGGCTGCGTGGTCAAAGCGGTAAAGGACGAGTTCGACTGCCCCTGCCACGGCTCGAAGTTCGACCGTGCCACCGGCGAGGCCCTCGCCGGACCGGCGACCGAACCGCTGGCGTCGGTGAAGGTCACCGTCACCGGCGACGCCGTCACCGCCGGCTGAGGCGGACTGCGTCCGGGCCGGCCTACTCAGCCGGCAGGGACGCGCGCCGGGTGAATCGGATGGGTTCGTCTACGTATGGAGCCCAAGCGGCGCGCTCGACCTCGTTGATCTTGCGCGGCCGCTCGGTCGCGGCGTCCACCAACACGATTGTGGTGCTCGCCTGCGCGAAGAGAACCGCTGGCTCCAGGCCGATCGGAGTCCAGACCTCGTAGCAGACCTCGAGGCTGGCGCCACCGAGCTTGCCGAGCCAGAGACGGATGTCCAGAGGCTGCCTCAGATACGGAATCGGAGCCAGATACTCGGCCTCCATCCGCGCGATCAGGGTCAGCGTCGCCGCGCCCGGGCGCCCGTCCAGCACGGCGGTGCCGGCGAACGCCCCGGGGCCGTCGCCGTCTTCATCCGGCCAGAACGCCTGGATGCGCGCATCCTCGAGCACACGCAACAACTCGGCGTTGTTGACGTGGCCGTAGGCGTCCAGATCCGACCAGCGCAACTTCACCGGCACGCGCAGCTTCACCGCGGGTCCTAGTCGCGGGTCAGCTTGCGGTACGCGGACCGGTGCGGTTTCGCGGCATCCGGGCCAAGGCGTTCGATCTTGTTCTGCTCGTACGACTCGAAGTTGCCCTCGAACCAGTACCAGTTCGCCGGGTCTTCGTCGGTGCCCTCATAGGAGAGGATGTGCGTGGCGATTCGGTCAAGGAACCACCGGTCGTGGGTGATGACCACGGCGCAGCCGGGGAATTCAAGGAGCGCGTTCTCGAGCGAGCCGAGGGTTTCGACGTCCAGGTCGTTGGTGGGCTCGTCGAGCAGCAGCAGGTTGCCGCCCTGCTTGAGGGTGAGCGCCAGGTTGAGGCGGTTGCGCTCACCACCGGAGAGCACGCCGGCCTTCTTCTGCTGGTCGGGACCCTTGAAGCCGAATGTGGACACGTAGGCCCGCGACGGGATCTCGGTCTTGCCGACCTGGATATAGTCCTGGCCGTCGGAGACGACCTCCCAAAGCGACTTGTTCGGGTCGATGCCCGCGCGGCTCTGGTCGACGTAGGAGATGTCGACCGTCTCGCCGATCTTCAGTTCACCCAGGTCCAGTGGCTCGAGTCCGACAATCGTCTTGAACAGCGTGGTCTTGCCCACGCCGTTGGGGCCGATGATGCCGACGATGCCGTTGCGCGGGAGGGTGAAGGAGAGATCCTCGATGAGGACCCGGTCGCCGAAGCCCTTCTTGACCTTCTTGGCGTCGATGACCTGGGCACCGAGGCGCGGGCCGACGGGAATCTGGATCTCTTCGAAGTCAAGCTTGCGGGTGCTTTCGGCCGCTGCCGCCATCTCTTCGTAGCGGGCGAGACGCGCCTTCGACTTTGCCTGGCGGCCCTTCGCATTCGAGCGCACCCATTCGAGCTCGTCCGCGAGGCGCTTGGCCATCTTCGCGTCCTTCTTGCCCGCGATGAGCAACCGTTCCTGCTTCTTCTCGAGGTAGGTCGAGTAGTTGCCCTCGTAGGGGTACAGGTGGCCGCGGTCGACTTCGGCGATCCACTCGGCCACGTGGTCGAGGAAGTACCGGTCGTGGGTGACGGCGAGAACGGCGCCGGGGTACTGGGCCAGGTGCTGCTCGAGCCAGAGCACGCTTTCGGCGTCGAGATGGTTGGTGGGCTCGTCAAGGAGGAGCAGGTCGGGCTTCTGCAGCAGCAGCTTGGTCAGCGCCACGCGGCGCTTCTCACCGCCGGAGAGGTCGGCGACGGAGTAATCGCCCGGCGGGGTGCGGAGGGCGTCCATGGCCTGCTCCAGCTGGGAATCGAGGTCCCAGGCGTCGGCGGCGTCGATGGCCTCCTGCAGCGTGCCCATTTCGGCCAGCAGTGCGTCGAAGTCCGCGTCGGGTTCGCCGAGCGCGAGGCTGATCTCGTTGAACCGGTCGACCTTGGCCTTGATCGGGCCGACGCCCTCCTGCACATTCTCGAGGACCGTCTTGGTCTCGTCGAGTTCGGGCTCCTGCATCAGGATGCCGACCGAGTAGCCGGGCGAGAGCTTCGCCTCGCCGTTGCTGGGGGTGTCCAGCCCGGCCATGATCTTCAGGATCGTGGATTTTCCGGCGCCGTTCGGCCCCACGATACCGATTTTGGCGCCGGGGAAGAACGACATGGTGACGTCGTCGAGGATCAGTTTGTCGCCGACCGCCTTGCGAGCGCGGACCATCGTGTAGATAAATTCAGCCATAGTGCTTACCAGTCTATTTGCCGCGTGGCCCCGACCAGACACGTTCCGGATGCGAGGATCGCCGTGACCGCGCTGTGGTACCCGCCCGTGGCCGGTCCGTTCTGCCCGATCAGGCATTCGCCGTTGAACCGAACGGAGAACTGGATAGAGTCCGCTGGGAGGTCGATGTTGGTCTCGTCGAAGGTAACCTCCATTTGGGCCCGGTCGAAGCCGGAGGCCCCCAGCGCGTCCACGAATGCCCGCCCGCCGGCATTCTCGTCAGCGGTGACGACCGCCGTGGCGACGCTGTCGAAGTAGGCCAGGTTCGCCGCGGCATCCTTCTCCGGCTGTAGCTGCGGCGCGGGTATGGGCGCCGCGCTCGCGGTCGGACGAGCCGACGCCGACGCCGTGGCCGTGCTCGAGGGAGTCGCGGCCGGTGCCGCCGAGCAGGCCGCGAGGCTGACCGTGACGGCCAGCCCGAGCAGCAACGCGCTACCGGTGCGTGGGGAACGGATGCCGGTTCGACGTCTCCGGGTTTCCCGATCTGATGGTGCCGGCACGTGGTCCTTCCGCGACCGCGGTGCGGTCAGACCTCTGAGTCTGCCAGATGCCCCGTGTCCCCGAGAGTCTATTCCGGTCACTGTCCCGGTGACTGTGCCGGACACTGTGCCGAGTTGCCGCCATCAGGAATCGACCCCGACTAGCGCCGCGGACTCTGCCTCGTCGCGCATCGGGGGTGCGTCGTCAGTATCGGCAGGTAGGAAGCCGTCCGTGGGCTCGGTCGGATGTGGCGCCGACGCTGCGCCGGGCGGCGGCGAGCGCGTGTAGACGGTGCTGCACCAGGCCAGGTCGTGCCCGACGGTCTCTGCCTCGACCTCGACCGAGGTACCGTTGCGGTCGGCATTTTCCCACGGCCGGATGCGCAACCGCCCCGCCACGACTACGTGCTCACCCTTCTGCACCGAGCGCTCCACGTTGTGGGCGAGCTGCCGGAAGGAGGACACCGTGTACCAGTTGGTCTCGGCGTCAACCCAGGTCTGTTTCACACGGTCAAAGCGACGCTGGCTTGATGCCAGCCGAAACGACGTGATGGCCAGCCCCGAACTGGTCACGAGGTGACGGGGCGTGGTGGCCACGATTCCGGTCACGGTGATGCTGTCGCTCATTACGGTCTCCCTCATCCTGTGAGCCCCGGACGAATGCCCGGAACACGCGACCTGGAGCGACGGCTCGTGCCCGTCTCCGCCGCCCCAGATCGCGTACTCCGAGTGTGCGGCGGCAGGACGACGCGCGGCCGCGGCATCCGGAACCTGTGCCGAATGACCGCCCCCCGCAGCTGGGGAGGGCTGGGCTCGCTTCTGACGGAGAGGGTCCGGGTGCGCGCCGCGGTCGGTGTCGAACCAATTCGACGGAGATTCTCCTGTGAAAGCGCTCTTTCCCAGTTTCTAGTGCCGCTTTGGGCAAAATCTCCGTCGAATTCGTTTGGCTCCGGGTTTCCGCACGGCGGTCTCGGCGGCGCTGGCACGGCAGCTAGAAAACCCGTTCATTTCGCCGCGCTGGGCGATACTCGCCGCCTACGAATACACGAACTCGCGCTGCTAGAGGAGGTATTCGGCGTGGGACTTGCGGATCTTGTTCACCTTGGGCAGCGCGACGGCCATGCAGTAGCCCTGACCTGGGTTTTTGGCGAAGAAGTCTTGGTGGTGGTCCTCGGCCACGAAGTATTCGCCGAGCGGATCGATCGTGGTGACGACGCCGCCGCCCCACCATTCGGCGGCGCGAGTGCGAGCGGTTTCGAAGAGCCGCTTCTGCGCGTCGTCGGCATAGAACATCGCCGACCGGTACTGGGTGCCCACGTCGGCGCCCTGGCGGTTCAGCTGGGTCGGGTCGTGCAGCGAGAAGAACACGTCGAGGATGACGCTGGCCGGGATGACCTCCGGGTCGAACGTCACGGCGATGGCCTCGGCGTGGCCGGTACGGCCCGTGCACACCGACTCATACGTTGGCCGTTGAGCCCCTCCCCCGGTATACCCGGAAACCACCTCGCTCACGCCACGCAGCACCCGATACACGGCATCGAGACACCAGAAACATCCACCTGCGACCACAAAAGTTTGCACACCCCTAGAGTAACGGCATGACCTTCGTGCCAGCTCCGAACCGCTATGCCGACATGACCTACCGACGCGTCGGACGGAGCGGCCTCAAACTGCCGGCGCTGTCTCTCGGCCTCTGGCACAACTTCGGCCACGAGCGCCCGATCGAGACCCAACGCGCCATCCTGCGCCGTGCCTTCGACCTGGGGGTCACCCACTTCGACCTGGCCAACAACTATGGTCCTCCTCCCGGAGCCGCCGAGACCAACTTCGGCCGCATCTTCGCCGAAGATTTCCGGGCCTACCGCGACGAGATGATCATTTCCAGCAAGGCCGGCTACGACATGTGGCCGGGCCCCTACGGCGACTTCGGTTCTCGCAAGTACCTGCTCTCCTCCCTCGACGCGAGCCTGGGCCGGCTCGGCGTCGACTACGTCGACATCTTCTACTCCCACCGGCCGGACCCGGAGACTCCCATCGAGGAGACCATGGGCACGCTGGCGTCGGCGGTGCAGCAGGGAAAGGCCCTCTATGTCGGCATCTCCAGCTACACCCCCGAGCAGACGCGGGCCGCGGCGGCGGCGCTGGCCGAGCACAAGATCCCCCTCCTGATCCACCAGCCGCGTTACTCGATGTTCGACCGCCACATCGAAGACGGGCTCTTCCCCGTGCTCGACGAGCTCGGCATGGGCAGCATCGTCTTCTCGCCGCTCGCACAGGGACTTCTCACCGACCGCTACCTGGACGGCACCGTTCCGGCAGGCTCGCGGGTCGCGACGAGCGATTTCCTGTCGGAAGACGTTCTCACCGACACCTACCAGGGCCGTGCCCGCGCCCTGAACGAGATTGCCGCCGCGCGCGGCCAGACGCTGGCCCAGCTGGCGGTCACCTGGATCCTGCGCCAGCCGTCGGTGACCAGCGTGCTGGTCGGCGCGAGCAGCCTGAACCAGCTCGAGCAGACCGTGGCGGCCCTGGATGCCCCGCCTCTCACCCAGATCGAAATCGACGAGATCGAACCGTACGCCGTGCACGGCACCGGTCTGGGCTGAGCGAAGTGGGCTATCTCTACGCTCTCCTCGCGTCGCTGCTTTTCGGCCTCAACGGCAGCACCACCAAGGTGATCGTGGATGCGGGCCTGTCCCCGGCTCAGCTGACCTTCTTCCGGGTCACGGTCGTCGCCCTCCTGGCCGGCGGTCTGTTGCTCGTGACCAACCGGCGGGCGTTCCGCATCAGCCTGCGCCAGCTCGCGGTAATGGCCATCCTGGGGGTGGCCGGGGTCGCCCTGATCCAGTGGTTCTACGCAGTGGCGATCAGTCTGCTGCCGGTGGGCATCGCGCTCATGCTCGAGTACACCGGGGTGCTGATCGTCGCCCTGGTCGCCCGGTTCGTCTTCAAGGAGCGGGTCAAATCCCGCATCTGGCTGGCCATCGGCTGCGTTCTGATCGGCATGGCCGTCGTCGCCCAGATCTGGGCCAGCACCCTCTCTGAACTGGGTGTGCTGGCGGGAATCCTCGCCGCAATCTGCCTGGCAGTGTATTTCCTGGTCGGGGAGCGGCAGGTCGCCGCGACCTCGCCACTGGCCGTGTCGTTCTGGTCCATGCTTTTCGCCAGCGCGTTCTGGCTCGTGTTCAGCGCCTGGTGGCAGGTCGAGCCGCAGACCCTGGTTCAGGATGTCGCGTTGAACGGCAACCTCGGGGCGGTGTCTCTCCCGCTGTGGCTGCTGACGCTGTGGAACGGCGTGTTCGGCTCCTTCGCCCCGTATCTGTTCTCGTACATGGCGCTCGGCCGACTGACTGCCACGGCGGCCGGCATCGTGTCTGCCTCGGAGGTGATCTTCGCCTTCGCGTTCGCGTTCCACTGGCTCGGCGAGTCCCTCGACGGGCTGCAGATGGCGGGGGTGGTCCTTGTGCTCGCGGGCATCGTCGTCGCCCAGACCGCACGTCCGAACCGGGTTGTGGACCTCGACCTGGCCAGCCAGGACATGGTTTTGCTGAACGGACCTCTGCGGTAGCGCCGAAACCACTGTCGGTGGCTCTCCGTAGCCTGAGGGGACCCTCACCCGCGTACGGTCGATCTCGGAGAATTCCATGTCCACACCAGCGTCCCCACTTCCCCGACTGCCGGTCATCCGCGGTCTGCAGTTTGTTCCCGTGAAAGACGGCCTCTGGCGGGTCTCGAACCGGTCCGGCATGGTGCTCGGGCACATCGAGCGGCGCACCGAGGTCGACGGCGACCACTTCGCTGCGCGGCGCCTGCTCGCCGCCACCCGCACAATGAACGTCGGTTCGTTCTGGCGCATTGACGACGCGGCCGACTGCTTCCGCTGACTGCGCGCACCTCCCCGCAGGGCACGCCGCGCCGCTCCCGGAGATCGGGACGAGACGCCGGTAAAGTGCGCTCATGCAGTGGTGGAATAGTTTCGTATCCTGGCTCACGGCAGCCAGCAATCAGTCCATGGTTTTCAGCGCCGTGGTGCTCATCGTCTCGATCGTCGTCGCCAGCCTTCTGGCGGCGGTGATCTCCCGCGGGGCGATCAAACGCCTCTTGGCGCAGAACGACCGGGCTCTCAAGGCGGCCGTGATCGGCACCCTCGTGGATGCCGCGACCGAGGCATCCGTCTGGAACTCGCTCACGCCGCAGGAGCAGGTCATGGCGGACCGCGCGGTGGGCCAGGCCGACGTGCAGCTGCGCCTCCTGCCGATCAAGGGTTCGGGCGTCGCCGCGAACTGGGCCGCGCATCAACTCGCTGAGCTCAAGCGCACCTCGGCCACGTTCGGGTACCAGCTCGAGCCCGCGCTGCTCGAGTTCCGCGACCGCCTGGTCGAATGGCAGGACAAGCCGGGCCGCACCCGCAAGATCTTCCAGAGCGACCTCGACCGGTGGAAGGTCTCCAAGAACAGCACCGAGAAGAACCTCCTCGCCGAGCAGGATGCCTGGACCGCCCAGCAGCACCACGACCAGTTCACCGCCGCGCCGGCCGCGCCCGTGCCTGCCCCGCTACAATATGCGTCTGGAACGGCCTCGGCGTCGACGGAGACCCAGCGCCTCCTCGACGACGTGCAGGCACTGGAAGTGCGCCCCACCCCGCTCCAGAGCTAGACGTCCGTGAGCCGCCGCCGCGCTCCCGAGCGAGGCGGCGGCGGCGGCTCACAGCTCTCACGAGTCAGCGCCACCACTCGTCGAACATCGATGCCGGGACCTGGCGCTTGTGCTCGGTGCCGAGGTAGCGGTTCTCGATCGTCTCGGCGACGAGATCGTCGACGGGCAGCCCTTCCAGGAAGTCGTCGATCTGCTCGTACCGCAACCCCAGGTTGGCCTCGTCGGTCTGGCCGGGGTTGTCGTCGAGAAGGTCGGCAGTCGGCGCCTTGAGGTATAACCGGTCCGGCGCCCCCAGCTCGACCAGAAGCGCTCGCCCCTGACGCTTGGTCAGTCCGGTCAGCGGCAGGATGTCCGTGCCGCCGTCGCCGTACTTGGTGAAGAATCCCGTGACCGCCTCGGCGGCGTGGTCGGTGCCCACGACCAGCAGGCCGGCCGAGCCGGCGAGGGCATACTGGGCGACCATGCGCACCCGGGCCTTGACGTTTCCCTTGTCGAAGTCCGGCAGCGGGCGGCCCGTCGCATCGGCGAATTCCGCTTCGATACCGTCGACGGCCCGCTTGATGTCGAAGGTGACGGTCGACGCAGGACGAATGAATTCCAGGGCGAGCTGCGCGTCCTCCTCGTCCCGCTGCACCCGGTACGGCAGGCGCACGGCCTGGAAGATGGCCGAATGTCCCGCCTCGGCGAGCTGCTCCACGGCCAGCTGACACAGACGGCCGGCCAGGCTGGAATCCTGACCCCCGCTGATGCCGAGCACGAGGCCCTGTGCCCCCGTTCGGACCAGGTAGTCCGCGAGGAACTGCACTCTGCGGCGAACCTCGGAGGATGCATCGATATGGGGGGACACGTTCAGCTCCGCGATGATTCGCGCCTGTAGTTCTCGCATTTCCCGAATCTACCAAACCGAGGGTAGAGCAACAGGATTCACGGGTGTTGTGCGGTGCCCCCGGTAGGAATCGAACCTACGACAAGCGGATTAGAAGGCCGCTGCTCTATCCACTGAGCTACGGGGGCGAAGAACGATCAACAATACCGCAGACCCGGCCCGCCGGCGCTCAAACGGCCTTCGCGGCCGCCACGAGCACCTGGGCGAGTGTCGGCACACCCGTGGCCCGGAAGACCTCGATCCCGGCCGCGTCCCGGATGATCACCGTGGGGGTGATCCGGATGCCGTCGGCCTCGGCTTCCGCGACGTCCCGCACCACGTCGAGCTCACGCACGGTCGCCTGGGGCACGAGGCGTTCGACCTCGGCCAGGACTGCCCGGGTCTGCATGCAGGGCTCACAGAAGGCGGAGGAGAAGTACGTCAATTCCATGCGAGGTAGTCTACGGAGCGAACGTCTCAGTCGCACCGCTGCCGGGATCAGCGCAACAGGGCCGGTCGGCGTCCGCCGTTAGACTCGGCACATGAAAAAAAGTAGTGACCGGTTGGTGTGGATTGACTGCGAGATGACCGGTTTGGACATTGATTCCGACGAGTTGGTGGAGATCGCTGTAGTGATCACCGATTACGACCTGAACATCATCGACCCGGGACTCGACCTCATCATCAAGCCGAATCAGGCGTCGCTGGAGAACATGAACGACTTCGTGCGCAACATGCACGAGACCAGCGGGCTGATCAACGAGATCCCGAACGGAATCAGCGCCGCCGAGGCCGAGACCCTGGTGCTGGAATACGTACTGCAGTTCATCCCGGCCGAGCAGAGGGCTCCGCTGGCGGGAAATTCCATCGGCACCGACCGGGCCTTCCTGATGAAATTCATGCCTCGCCTCGACGCCCAGCTGCACTACCGCAACGTCGACGTGTCCTCGATCAAGGAACTCGCACGCCGCTGGTACCCGCGGGTTTACTTTAACGCCCCCGCGAAAGACGGCGGACACCGCGCCCTGGCTGACATCCTCGAATCCATCCGCGAACTGGCGTACTACCGCCAAACCGTGTTCGTGGCCGACCCCGGGCCGTCCAGCCAACAGGCGAAGAACAGCGCGGCCGAAGCCGTGAACATTTTCGCTGCGAACATGTAATACACTTGTCAAGTTGCCTTCTCTGTGAGAAAGCAGCGCATGGTGGGTATAGCTCAGCTGGTAGAGCATCCGGTTGTGGTCCGGAAGGCCGCGGGTTCAAGCCCCGTTACTCACCCCAATTGAAACACGCAGAAACAGTCCATCGAACGCGCGACCGGGCCCTCGGATTCGGCCGCGCGTTCGCATTTCCGGCATCGAAACGCCGCACCGAAATGGTGTCCTCGCCTCGGCCTCCCCGCGGTCCAACGGCGTCCGGGACAGCTGAAAGGGATCTCTCCATGCGTGCTCGTTTCGCCCTCCCCGCCGTCGCTGCGGTGGCCGCCCTCCTGCTCACCGGCTGCGTCGACAACACTGTGCCGGTTCCCGGAGCCGACGCCACCGCGCCCGCCAAGACCGTGACCGAAGATGCCGCCGCCTCGGCGCTGCTCCCGGAGAAGGTCCGCGCCTCCGACACGCTCGTGATCGGAACGAGCCCGAATTACTCCCCCAACGAGTTCAAGGACGATTCCGGCAACCCGATCGGCTGGGGAGTCGAACTCGGCGCCGCGGTTGCCGCGAAGTTGGGTCTGACCGCCGACTACAAGGTCGCGAATTTCGACACCATCATCCCGAGCATCATCGGCGGCGAGATGGACCTGGGAAACTCGTCCTTCACCGTCAACCTGAAGCGCCAGGAGCAGGTCGACTTCGTCAACTACTACACGGCCGGCATCCAGTGGGCCTCCGCCACCGGCACCACCGTCGACCCCGACGACGCCTGCGGCCTGAAGATCGCCGTGCAGTCCACCACCTACGAGGACACCGACGAAATCCCGGCCAAGAGCGCCGCCTGCGTCGCCGCCGGAAAGCCCCCGATCGACAAGCTCAAGTTCGACACCCAGGACCTGGCCACGAACGCCACTGTGCTCGGCCAGGCCGACGCCTTCAGCGCAGACTCCCCGGTCACCCTCTACGCGATCCAGCAGACCGCGGGCAAGCTGCAGAAGGCCGGCACCTCCTTCGACGAGGCACCGTACGGCATGGCCGTGGCGAAGGACTCCGGGATGGCAGCGGCCGTGCAGGCTGCCCTGCAGTCCATGGTCGACGACGGCTCCTACGGCGAGATCCTCAAGACCTGGGGCGTCACCGACGGCGGCCTGAGCACCATCACGATCAACGGCTGACCGGCTCCCTGAGAGGCTGAACGAATGTGAGATGCTGAACGGATGCCGCAGCCGACTCACGAGGAGTTCGAGCGTCTCGTCGTCGACGAGCTCGACCTCCTGCCCGACGACATGGTCGACGGCCTGGACAACGTGATCTTCGTGGTCGAGGACCGACCCGAAGACGGCACGATGGACACCCTCGGGCTCTATGACGGGGTTGCCCTGACGGAGCGCGGGCAGTACGGCTTCGGTGAGATGCCGGACCGGATCGTGCTCTACCGGGAGCCGCTGCTGGACCTCTGCGCGGATCTCGAGGAGTTGCGCGACCAGGTGCACATCACTCTGGTGCATGAGATCGCCCATTTCTACGGCATCGACGACGACAGGCTGCACGACCTCGGCTGGGGATGACCAACCACCGTTAGCCTTGCGTCATGAGTAGATCCCGGCCTGCCCGCGTCATCGGCGCCACGGTCGGCGCCCTCGTCATCCTGTCCGTCGGCGTCTACGGGCCGGCCACCCTACTGGGGCCGTTGCCTGAGGCCACCGCCACGCTGGTCACGCCGGCGGCCGGCGAGTCGGTTCCGTTCCCGCCCGCGCTGCCGGCCACCGGCGGCAGCGCCGTCATCGGCCTGGCCACGGTCACACCCGATCCGGCCTTCCCGGAGACGACGGCGCTGGACGCCGACGCTCTCGCCACCACCCTGCCTCTCGCCGTGGCCGGCACGGCCGAACCGCTGCCGATGGCCGCGGCGACGAAGATCGTGACCGCCCTGGTCGTGCTCGACGCGAAACCGCTGACCCTTGGTGAGACGGGGCCTCAGATCCCGATCACGGCCGCGGATTACCAGGACTACATCGACTACGGCAATTCCGGTGCCCGCACCGTCGTGGTCTTCCCGGGCGAACTGTGGACCGAGACCGAGCTGCTCCAGGCGATGATCCTCGGCTCCAGCAACAATCACGCCGACACGCTGGCGCGTTGGGCCTTCGGCTCCCTCGACGCCTACAGCGCCGCCGCCAACGCCTGGCTGGGCAAGCAGGGCCTCGACGGCACTCGTGTCGCCGACGCCACCGGGCTCAACGACGAAAGCGTCGGAACGGCCACCGACCTTGCCCGGCTGGCCGGCCTGGCCGCCGCCGACCCGGTGATCGGTGCCATCCTCTCCCAGCCGGCCTCCGCCCTGGTGGGCCAGCGCGGCGTGGACAACACCACGGCGTTCCTGGCCGAGGAGGGCGTCACCGGCATCACCCGCAGCTACACGGACGGGGCGGGCGTCTGTTTTCTCTTCACCGGTCAGGTGCAGGGCCCGGACTCGACCTACACCTTTGCCGGTGCCCTGCTCGGCGAACCCGATTACGACACCCTGACCAGTGACGTCACCGTCCTGATGGAGAGCGCCCGCGCCGGGGTACGCGAGCTGCCAACCCTCGCCCAGGGTGACGCCTACGTGGAGTTCAGCACACCGTGGGGGGCCGAGGCCTCCGGAACCGTGCGCACGGCCACGACGACGTACGGCTGGCTGGCCCAGGCGCCGGGCGACGCGGAGGTGATCCTGGAGACGGTGTCGACCGGCCGGGCGGGCAAGACCGTCGGCCGGGTCACGGTGGAGACCGGGGGCACCGAGGTGACGTCGACGCTGGTGCTCGACCGCACGATCAGCGCGCCGGGCCTCGGTTGGCGGCTCCTGCACCCCGTGCCGATGATCTCGGCGCTGATCGCCGCGGACCGCTAGCGGCGAAAGGCTGCCGCGACCGCCCGCCGGCTACTGGTCTGCGGCTACTCGCGCTCGCCGGTCGGCAGGAACGGGTCGCTCTCGCCCGCGTCGAACCGGTAGCGCACGTGCACGCGGCCCTGCACATCGCGCACGTCCTCCTCGTCGTACCAGAACAGCGTTTCGACCCCCTCGACGGCGGCCATCATGCTGACCCGGGCGTCATGTTTGCCCTGGATCAGCACCCGGGTGTCGACCTGGCCCGCGAGGGGACCGTCAATGAATTCCGCGGTGTAAACGACATTTTCAGCACCTTGATCAGCCATACCTCCAACCTAGTCCCGGGCACCGACTTACGGGCGACGGATGTCCGGGGTCCCGGCCAGCCGGATCGTCGCCTGCCGCTCGGGCGCCTCCCGCTCTCGGTAAGCGTCCCAGCCCGCTTCCCACTGGTCCCAGTGCGACCGGAACAGTTCGCCGTCCCGGGCGAGGGCCCGCTGCTTGCGGATGCGGTCGTCGGCGGCCAGCCAGACCCGGATGTCGCTGAGTGGCGCGTGGGCGGCCGCCAGGGTTCCGCAGCCCTCCACGATCAGCGGGCGGGCCGGGTCGACCGGGTGCCATTCTGCCGACTCGCGCCGCTCCCAGTCATAGCGCCGCCAGGCGGCGGGCCGGCCCAGTCTTCTCGGGGCGAGCACCTGTTCGCGCAGGTGCGTGACGGCGGCGTCCAGCCCCTGCCAGCCGGGGTAGATGTCGTCCAGCCGCACCAGGGTGGGCCGGAGCGGTCCCGGCCAGGCGACGACGAGCGCGTCGGCGAGGGTGCTCTTGCCGGCGCCGCTCGGCCCGTCGATGAGAACGACGGGCGCCACCCCGGCGGCGGCAAGGTCGCGGAGCACGGGGGCCAGCAGCATCCGTCGGTCACCGACCGGATCGGGGGCGGCCGGTTCGAGGGCGGCCGTGGGCAGATCAGGTGAGGACAAAGTTCCAGCTTCCCGTCGCCACGGAGACGCTCACCGAGAGCAGGGCCACGGCCAGACCGATGCCGACCAGGGCCACCTCGCGCCCCCGGAAGCTGGAGGGGCGGGCCCAGGTGCGCCGCACCGGGGCGCCGAACCCGCGGGCCTCCATCGCCGTCGCGAGTTTGCTGCCGCGCCGGATCGACAGCACCAGCAGGGCGAAGGCCTGGCTGAGCAGCCGGCGCAGGACGCCGCGGTCCGCGATGCCGCGGGCCCGCCGGGCCAGTTCGAGGGAGCGCCAGTCCTCGAGGAACAGGCCGACCAGGCGCAGCCCGGCCAGACCGCCAAGCACGAAGCGGGCCGGCAGTTTCACGACTTGGCCGAGGCCGTCGGCCAGGTCGGTGGGGTCGACGGTCACGAAGAGCACGACCGACGGCAGTCCGATGGCGAGGATGCGCAGGGTCGTGGCGATGGCCAGCTCGAGTGATCCCTCGGTCACGTTCACCAGCCCGAAAGACCAATAGACCGCCCCGGCCGCCTGCCCGTAGAGCAGGGTGGTGACGCCGGCGGTGGGTGCGGCGATCCAGACCGGCAGGGTGCGCACCGCGAAGGCCTTCAGGGACAGCCCGGCCCAGAAGAAGAGCACGAACTCGCAGGCGAGGGCGACGACTGCGGAGACCCAGTCGATGGTGAGGATGAGCACGCCCGCCAGCAGCAGCGCGGCGGCCAGCTTCGCGACCGGGTTGATCCGGAAGATGGCCTGGGTTCCCCGGGCAGGCGTCAGCACGCTCACCGGGACACCGCCGCCCGCGGCGTGACGCTGCGGCCGGCCCGCCCGGTCAGATGGTACTCCCGGTCAGCCAGGGCGACCACGAAGTCGGTGTCGTGCGAGACGGCGACCACCGCGGTGCCCTCCCGCAGGAGTTCGTCGAGCAGGGCCACGATCTCCCGCCAGGTGCGCAGGTCCTGGCCGAAGGTGGGCTCGTCGAGCATGAGCAGTCGTGGCTGGGTGGCCAGCACGGTGCCCACCGACAGCCGACGTTTCTCTCCGCCGGAGAGGGTGAACGGGTTCGCCTCGGCCAGGTGGTCCAGGCGCAGGCGCTGCAGCACCTCGTCGACCCGGGCATTGATGTTCGCCTCCGGCCGTTTGAGGGCGCGCGGCCCTACGGCGAGTTCGGCCCGCACGGTGGCGGCCACGAACTGGTGCTCCGGGCTCTGGAACACGGTGCCGATGCGGGTGAGCAGCTGGCGGGACTTCCAGCGGATCGGTTCCTCGTCGGCCCCGCCGGCGAACTCCGGGCTCGCGAGAACCGCTCCCCCGGCCGGTTTCAGCAGGCCGGCGAGGGTGAGCATCAGGGTCGATTTGCCGGCGCCGTTCGGTCCGGTGACTGCCAGAGCGGTGCCGGCGTGCACCGTGAGGTCGATGTCCCGGGCGAGCACGCCGACGCGCGTGCGCGCGACCGCGAGGCCGGGCGTGCGGAGCAGAGGGACCGAGCCGGGCGCCGACGCCGAGCTGGTCTCGCGCCGCGATGCAGTCAGGCCGTTGCCCCGCCCGGGCACCCAGACACCCGCGGCCGCGAGCCGTTCCCCCTGCCTGGTCAGCACGTCGTCGGGATGGCCGTCGGCCAGCACTCCCCCGGCCGCGTCGAGCACGATCACCCGGTTCACAAGGTTCTGCCAGACGGCGACCCGATGTTCGATCACGATGAACGTCGCCGCGGAGTTCTCGAGCACGCGGGCAACGGAATCGCGCACATCCAGCACGCCTCCAGGGTCGAGATTCGCTGTAGGTTCGTCGAGCAGCAGCAGCCCCGGCCGCATCGCCAGCACCCCAGCGAGGGCGAGGCGCTGCTTCTGTCCACCCGACAGCGACGACGTCGGATGGCTGAGCGGCAGGTTCAGGCCGACCATGTCCAGGGCGTCGCTCACCCGGCGCCAGATCTCTTCGCGGGGCACCCCCAGGTTCTCGCAGCCGAAGGCGACGTCGTCGCCCACCCGCGCCAGGATCACCTGGGAGTCAGGGTCCTGCAGCAGCAGCCCGGCCTGGCCGCGCGCTGCGGTCGGCTCGGCGCCGTTTACAAGCAGCTGACCGCGCTGCTCGCCCTCCTCGTCGCCGCCGAGAACCCCGGCGAGGGCGTGCAGCAGAGTGGATTTGCCGGCCCCGGAGGCGCCGAGCAGCAGCACGCGCTCGCCCGGCTCGATTCTCAGGTCGAGGCCGTTGACGGCCCAGCCCCGCCGCCCGGCATGCCGCCATCCCCAGCCGCGGGCCACGACGGACGCTCCCGAGACGGATGCCGCTGCTGCCGGTGTCATCGCCGTCCCCCTAGACCTGGGTGCGGTTCGATCGCCCGGCGGCGAACCGCGACAGTGCCCCGGTGCGGGCGAGGCCACGCATGGCCAGCCAGGACAGCAGTCCGGCCACGACAATGCCGGAGACGATCGAGGAGGCGGTGTAGATGGTGATGAAGGGAACGGCCGATCCGGGGTACCAGAGCAACAGGTCGTTGACGGCGAGGGCAAGGCCGGCACCCGCGCCGGCGAGCAGGGCCACGACGAGGCGGTAGTTGGCGTAGAAGAACAGCGCGAAGACCAGCTCCGCGCCGAGACCCTGCACCAGGCCGGAGACCAGGATGGTGGCTCCCCAGGCGGTGCCGCCGACCAGAGTCGACACGACCGCCGCCAGCAGCTCGGTGTAGAGCGCGGCGCCGGGTTTGCGGATGATGAGGCCGCCGAGCACGCCGGCGAACAGCCATCCGCCGCCCAGGAGAGCCTGCAGGCCCGGCAGCAGCGGGGTGAGCAGGCCGCTGAGCGGGTTGTACGCCTGGTTCCAGACGACGAAGATGAGCCCGCTGGCCACGCCGATGACACTGGCGATGACGATGTCGACGACCCGCCACCGGAAGTTACGCGGCTGGCGGGACGTGGTGGAGGTGAGAAGAGTTGTTGTAGCGTGCACTGGTCGTGCCCTTTCCGTAGATGGTTCCAGGGCACGGGAACGAGAAAATTTGCCTCCCTGCGCTGGCATGATCCAGATCAGGTTCGACGGTCGAAGCTTCAGAAGCTTCCTCTCAGCCCGGTTGACCGGACTCCCGTGTTCGATTCAAGTATAGACCTCGGCCTAGACTCGCGGGATGGAGTCCTCGCCTCGCCCCCGCATCACTGTCGGGCGCGAATGACGTTCACCGTTCCCCTGATCCTCGCCGGGCTGTTGCTTCTGTTGCTGCGCCACTTCATTTTGCGGCGACGACGGATGCGACGCGGGCTACCCGTGCGCGGACCCTGGCACATCCCCCGCAGCTGGCGGGAAGGGCCGGGCTCCCGCCAGCGGCTGGGACGCTGGCGGTGTAGCTGGCGCGGGCGGCGTTGACCGCCCGAACGCGGTACGCTCGACGTGGTGTGTCGGGAAGTCTGGTCGACAGCAATGTCCGTGTGCCACAAAATCCTGATTGACTGAGGCTCGTCCATGCCGAAACCATCACCTCTTCCTCCCACCCCGAAACTTAACGTCTTTCGCCGCAGCAGCTATCCCGAGTACCTGCACGTCTCGACGATCCTGCGCAAAGAGACCGTGGGCGGCGCTCTCCTGCTGGTGGCGACGGTTCTTGCGCTGACCCTGGCCAACACCGGGGCCTCCGATTTCTACTATGCGGTGCGGGACTTTCAGATCGGCTACGAGCCGTGGCACCTCAATCTGAGCCTCGGCGCGTGGGCCGCCGACGGACTCCTGGCGATCTTCTTCTTCATTGCCGGGCTCGAACTCAAGCGTGAGTTCGTCGCCGGCGATCTGCGCACCTTCAGCCGCGCGGTCGTCCCGGTCGCCGCGGCCGTCGGCGGCGTCATCGTTCCGGCTGTGATCTTCACCGCGATCGTGTTCAGCTCGGGGCCGGAAATGTTACGAGGCTGGGCCATCCCCACCGCCACCGACATCGCCTTCGCCGTGGCCGTGCTCGCCGTGATCGGCTCCAAACTGCCCAGCGCTCTGCGCATCTTCCTGCTGACCCTGGCCGTGGTCGACGACCTGCTCGCCATCGCCATCATCGCCTTCTTCTATTCCGGCGACCTCCAGCCTGTTCTGCTGCTGCTCGCCATCGTGCCGCTGAGCCTCTTCGCCTTTCTGGCGCATACGCACTCCTATCTGTTCGGCACCACCAGGTGGGCCGCGGGCGCCGTTCTGCTGCCGCTCGGCCTCGCCACCTGGGTTCTCGTGCACGGCTCCGGCATCCACGCCACGGTGGCCGGAGTGCTGCTCGGCTTCGCCGTGCCCGTGCTGCGCAGCCGACGTGGCGGCGGACCCGACGCCGGCCCGGGCCTGGCGCAGAACCTCGAGCACCGCATCCGCCCGCTCTCGGCCGGTTTCGCCGTGCCGGTGTTCGCGTTCTTCTCCGCCGGGGTCACGATCGGCGGCGTGTCAGGCCTGACAACGGCCCTCACCGACCCGGTCGCGATCGGAATCGTCGTCGCCCTGGTGGTGGGCAAGCCGGTTGGCATCATGCTCGCCACCTGGCTGGTCACCAAGACCACCCGGGGCGCCCTTGACCCGGACCTGGCCTGGGTGGATGTGATCGGCGTCGCCATGCTCGCCGGTGTCGGCTTCACGGTGTCGCTGCTGATCAGCGAGCTGGCTTTCGGGCAGGGTAGTCCGCACGACGAACACGCCAAGGTGGCTATCCTGACCGGTTCGCTGCTGGCGGCACTACTCGCGACCGTGGTGCTGCGGAGCCGCAACCGGCACTACGGGCGCATCGCCGCCAAAGAGGCGCTCGACGCCGACAACGACGGCGTCCCAGACGTGTTCGGGGCCGATCCGGCTCGCGACGAGCGGTTCGGCGGGCACTGACAGGGCCGGAGCGCACCCAGCCGCTCAACTCCCTCAGCCGGAGTGTCTGCTGGTCGTCACGGGCGGAACGCCGTGCCCGGCACCGAACCAATTCGACGGAGATTCATCGATCAACACCCGTTTTTGAGCCCAAATGCGCTGTTCAGGGCACAATCTCCGTCGAATTCGTTCGGGACGGATGTGCCGCAGGTCCGCGGACTCGAAAGACGCGGCGGTTAGAGCCTACGTTCATCCACCGCGTCGCTGTCCGCGGGAAAACGCGCGTCGGAATCGGGAACAAGCGCAACGGAGCCCGCGATCCGCGAACCCCCCTCAACCTCGGTTATGGAGACTCACTCATCGAGCTGGCCGGCGGGCACTGATAGCGCCGGAGCGCAGTCAGCAGCCCGACATCCTCAGTCGGAGTGGCTGGGCGACCGGGCGGCTGGGAGCCTTCGCTGCTAGCGTTTGAGCGCGCGGACTACGCGGGAGACCGCCTTGCCGGCCACCCAGAGGAACGGGATGCCGACCGCGAGCAACGAGATGACGTTGGGCTCGAAGCGCACCGTCGTGCCCGATTTGACGTAGGCGCCGATCGGCAGGGATGCCCCGCCGCCCCCGCCGCCGGACCCGCTGCCGGTGACGGCGGAGTCACCCTCGCCACCGCCGAAGCCGTAGTAGACGAGAGCAACGGGAATCAGGGTGACGCCGTCCACCTGGACCGGATCACCGTAGGCCGACCTGACGCCGGCGGTACGAGAGATATCTGCGAGCTTCTCTGGAAGGCTAGTCATGGATTCAGGCTACCCCCTGTCTGGTTTGCGGTTGCCTGATCAGAGGGGGCCTGATCAGGGTGTGTCCGGATCCAGCAGCGACGCCGGGCGCACCGTGCCGCGCCCGAACCTTGCGGTGACCGAGTCCACGGCCCGTTCGGCTCCCCGCCAGTCGTCGTCGGGGTCCCAGAGACCGGTGCCAGTGCCGTCGCCACCGCTGAGCTGCTCAACGCGCACGCCGATGAGGCGCACCCGGATGCCGGAGGCCGCCAGAGCCTCGAAGCTGGCAGCCACCTCCTCGTAGATCCGGCGTCCGACGCTGGTCGGTTCCGACAGGGTGCGGGAGCGGGTGACGGTGCTGAAGTCGGTGTAGCGCACCTTGAGCACCACGCAGCGGCCGACGAGGCCTGCGCGGCGCAGCCGGGCAGCCACCGCAACGGACTGCCGCAGCAGTTCGCTACGGAGCCGGGCGACATCCGTCACGTCGTATTCGAAGGTGACCTCGTGGCCGACACTTTTCTCCTCGTGCTCCACCGTGACCACCCGAGGGTCCCTCCCCCAGGCAAGCTCGTGCAGCTTGCGGCCCGACGCGTCGCCCACGCACTTCTGCAGCACCGCGAGCGGGGTGCGGGCGAGGTCACCGATCTGACGCAGGCCCTGCCCGAGAAGCGCCTGCTCGGTCGTGGCGCCGACCCCCCACAGGGTGCCGACGGGCAACGGATGCAGGAATGCGAGGGTCTCGTCGGCGGGGATCACGAGCAGGCCGTCGGGTTTCGCTCGGCCCGACGCCATCTTGGCGACGAACTTCGTGCTCGCCGCGCCGACCGAGCAGGTGAGCCCGGTTTCGGCCTTGACCCGGGCCCGGATCTTCGCGCCGATCTCGGCCGGGGTGCCGTGCAGGCGCCGGGCACCCGCCACGTCGAGGAAGGCCTCGTCGATGCCCAGCTGCTCGACCAGCGGCGTGAACTCTTCGAAGATGCGCATCACCCGGTCGGAGTATTCCTTGTACCGCCCCATGTGCGGTTCGAGCACCACCGCCTCCGGGCAGCGCCGCAGGGCGAGCGCCATGGGCATGGCCGAATTGACGCCGTAGCGCCGGGCCACGTAGTTCGCCGCCGTGACCACCGAGCGCCCGGACCGGTGCCCCACGATCACCGGGCGGTGCACCAGTTCGGGGTGATCGAGAAGTTCGACTGACGCGAAGAACGCGTCCAGGTCGATGTGGAGCAGGGTCGCGGTGCTGTCGTCGACCGCGCCTGTCGAGACCGTGCGATCGCTGCCGTCCTGCCTGCTCATGCGTCGTGCCTGCTCATGGAGAGACCCTAACCCGGACCGGCGACAGGCCGCGACCGATTCCGCGACGGGAGAACGTAAACAGCGCCGGGGCGGAATGCACGGTGACGGAATGCACGGTGACCGATGCCGGTTGTAGCGTTGCAGGGGCATCCGTTCCACCCGTTCTACCGAGGGAGTCCCATGACGCATGACTGGCTTGCGCTGCAGAAACAGGCCGCCGAAGAGTTCGGGGCCCGCGTCGACATGATCACCGACTGGGCCGCCGCCACACCGGACACCGAGTGGACCGTGACCGAGTTGGTGCGCCACGTGGTGCTGGAACAGCAGTGGGTCCCCGCGCTGCTGCGCGGCCTCTCGGTGCTCGACGCCCGGCGCTCACTCACCCCGCTGGGCCCGGACCTCGCGAAGGAATGGGCCATCTATTCGGCGCTGGCGGCCGCAGCCTGGGCAACGACCCCGGCCGACGCACCGGTGACCCTGTCGTATGACACGGTAGCGGCATCCGACTACCTGCGCGAGCAGGTCTCCGACGTCACGATCCATTCCTGGGACTTGGCGCGGGCAACGGCCGCCGACGAGTCCCTCGACCCGGCCCTGATCGAGGCGGTCTGGACGGTGTTCGAGCCCCAGCGGGACACCCTCGAGGCCAGCGGCCTCTTCGCCTCCCCGATACCATCCGACGAGAACGCGCCGCTGCAGACGCGGCTGCTCGCCCTGACCGGCCGGGATCCGCGCCGGCCGTAGCCCGCGGGCTGCACCTGCCAGGCGTGGGGCTAGCGGCTCTCCTTTTTCCGAGCCGGTAATGCGTTGGGCGATGTAGATCGAAACGATCGACACCAGCACCAGCACCAGCACCACGGCGATGACGTTGACGATCGGTACCTGGCTGGGGCGAAACAGGTTGTCCAGAATCCAGATCGGCAGGGTCTTGATGCCCGCCCCCGCGGTGAAGGTCGTCACCGTCTGGTAGAGCGAACCGGAGCACGGTGATGATGTTATCGAGCGTCCAGGACCGTGTGGTGGTGCCCGTGAAGCTGTCGACCGTCCACAGAGAGGTGATCAGCGGGGTGGCGAGGGCAACGAGGGCAACGAGGGCAACGAGGGCAACGATGTAGATCAGGCCGAGCCAGAGCAGAGGGGTGGACAGCATCAGCGTCAGGCGAAGCCGCGGATGCCGGCTCAGCGTGATCGAACCCCGCCGGGCGAGCGTGTCCCGGTGCGGCGGCACCGGCATCCGTTGCCCCGGCGACGCCGTGTCACCCGTCATGATTCCTCCGATTCGGCTCGGCCGGATGGGGATGCCGCGCTAACCCTTGATCTCCTGCCAGGCGGTCGTCCAGTCGGAGTAGTCGGTGCACTTCCCATCGGTGCGGCCGTCGAGGCAGTCCTCAATGGGAGTGGACCAGTACCAGATCTGCGCCGCGTACTCCTCGTCGCCGGCGTGGGAGATCTCGCACTGGTCGGGGCTCACCGTGAAGTCGCAGGGGCTCTGGTTGCCGCCCAGCCCGGAGCACCCGTCGCGGCCGTAGTCACTTACTTCGGAGATTGTCGCAACACGCCGCCCAGACCGGCGTTTCCCCAAAAATCTCCGTAATACCGTGAGGACGGATGCGGGTGGCGCGCCCCATCACGGATGCCCGAAGCAGGCCCCGCAGCGAGCACCACTCCTCCTCCGCAATATGAGTTTGATCGGGTTATCCACAGGGCGCTGACGGTCGCCGACCTGGGGCATCGAATGTCAGTGGGTACCCGTAACGTCTCCCTCATGAAGCCCATATATAGCGAGCAGTCCGAGACCCGGTGGAGCTTCGTGCCCCTGCCCGGCAGAACCCTGCAGTGGACCTCACCGACCGGGCGCACCCTCCTCAGCGAACCGGCCACGAACATCCGTGCACCGGAAAAAGGGCCGAATCGGAGCCGGCCGTGCGGCAGGCGCACACGAAGCAACCGGCGCCGTTCTGAGCGGAATTGCGGCCACCTCAAGCACGGCGGCTCGGGAGCAGCGTTAGGCGATCGAGGTTCCGAAGAGAAGACCCAGCAGATAGGTGACGCCGGCGGCACCGAAACCGATGATGAGCTGACGGATGGCGCGCCGCCAGGGCGGCCCGCCCGAGAGCAGCCCGACGATGGCGCCAGTGGCCAGCAGGGCGAGCCCCACGAGCACGGCTGCCGCGATGACCGCGGTGATCCCGTCGAGGCCGAACAGATACGGCAGCACCGGCAGGATCGCCCCGGAGGCGAAGAAGCAGAAGCTCGACGTGGCCGCTCCGATTCCCGTGCCGATGGCTTCGTGCTCGTCGACCGCCGGAGCCAGGCCGCCGGTCTTCTTGACGTCGACCGGGCCGGTCGCGATGGCCACCGTGCGCAGAACCTCGCGTGCATGGATCTCCGCTTTCTCCGGGGGCATCCCCTGCGCGCGATAGACCAGGGTCAGTTCGTTCGCAGCCAAATCGAGATGGGCCAGCACGTTCCGGGAGGCCGGATTCGGCGTTGAGGCTTCGAGCAGCTCACGCTGGGACCGTACCGAGACATATTCGCCGGCACCCATCGAGAGTGCCCCGGCGAGAAGACCGGCGATACCGGTGAAGAGGATCGTGGCGGCGGGCACTCCGGTGGCGCCGATGCCCAGCACCAGGGCCAGGTTGCTGACGAGGCCGTCGTTGATCCCGAAGACCGCGGCTCTGAACGTGCCAGCCAGCCGCTGCCGGCCGCGAGCGGCCAGCCCACGCACGACCTCCTCGTGGATGCGCTCGTCGGCGGCCATGGTGTCTGTGGCGTCGGCATCGGCGTCATACGGGGAGCGGGCCTCGGCACGCTGGGCGAGGGCAAGCACGAAAACCGATCCGAACCTGCGGGCCAGGAACCCCAGGAAACGGGTGCGGATCGCGCCCCGGTGTGGGGCTCCGACCTGGTCACCGAGAAGGTGCCGCCAGTGCTGTTCGTGGCGCCCCTCGGCGTCGGCCAGAGCCAGCAGGATCTCGCGTTCCTCGCCGCTACGGCGTCCGGCGAGGTCGCGGTACACCGTCGCTTCGGCCCGTTCGTCTGCCAGGTAGCGGCGCCAGCGACGGATGTCCCGCGCGGTGGCCGGGCGCTTCTGCTCCACGACGGTTACGCCTCGGGGGCGGCTTCGAGCGAACTCTGCGCCACCCGAGCCGACGCGTGCGGGCCAGAACCGTCGAGACCGTAGAAGGGTTCGTCGAATTCCACGATCCATACGGTTTCCCGTCCGGAAACGGGGGCGTACAGGGCCGCGCCCTGGAGTTCTCCGGCCGCCACAATCACGCCGCTCGGGTCTTCGGCGTCGGCGTCCGGATACCGACCACGGTCCAAGCGCACCACGACCTGCGCTCCCACACCGAGGGCACCCGGCTGGGAACCGGGGTACCCGTCGGCGGCAGGTTGGCGCGTGTTCCCGAGGCCCATTACTCGGCCGCTCCGGCACGCTCGAGCACGAGCTCGCGCACGCGCGCGGCATCCGCTTGTCCGCGCATGGCCTTCATAACGGCGCCGATCACGGCTCCGGCCGCCTGAACCTTGCCGTCGCGGATCTTGGCCAGAACATCGGGCTGGGCGGCCAGAGCCTCATCGATCGCCGCGATCAGCGCGCCATCGTCCGAGACGACCGCGAGACCGCGGGACTCGACGACCTCGAGCGGAGTGCCCTCGCCGCCGATGACGCCCTCGAGCACCTGCCGGGCCAGGCGGTCGGTGAGCGTTCCGGCCACGACGAGTTCGATCAGTGCGGCGACCTGCGCCGGCTGCACAAGCGAGTCGGCGGACACACCGGAGGCGTTCGCAAGGCGGGCAACCTCGCCGGTCCACCACTTGCGGGCGGCCTGGGCTGCGGCGCCGGCTGCGATGGTTGCCTCGACGACGTCGAGGAGGTCGGAGTTGACGACATCCTGAAATTCGAGGTTGGCGAAGCCCCATTCGGCCTGAAGCCGCTTGCGGCGGGCGGCCGGAGGCTCCGGCAGGGTGGCGCGGAGTTCTTCCACCCATTCCCGCGACGGGGCCACGGGAACGAGGTCGGGCTCCGGGAAGTACCGGTAGTCGTCGGCGTCGGACTTGGGCCGGCCGGCCGAAGTGATGCCGGTGTCCTCATGCCAGTGCCGGGTCTCCTGAGTGATGGTTCCACCGGCGTGCAGCAGGGCCGCCTGACGCTGGATCTCGTACCGCACGGCCCGCTCGACCGAACGCAGCGAGTTCACGTTCTTGGTCTCGGTGCGCGTACCGAGCACATTCGAGCCGCGCGGGCGCAGGGACACGTTCGCGTCGCAACGCACGTTGCCCTCTTCCATCCGGGCGTTGGAGACGCCGAGCGCTTTCACGATCTCGCGGATGGCGGCAACGTAGGTGCGGCCGATCTCGGGTGAGTCCGCCTCACCGCCCTCGATCATCTGGGTGACGATCTCGACCAGCGGCACTCCGCCGCGGTTGTAGTCGACCAGCGAGTAGTCGGCACCCTGGATGCGACCGGTCGCCCCACCCACGTGGGTGAGCTTGCCGGCGTCGTCCTCCATGTGGGCGCGCTCGATGTCGACCGTGACCAGGCGTCCGCTTTCGAGTTCGATCGTGAGCTGACCGTTGAACGCGATCGGCTCGTCGTACTGCGAAGTCTGGAAGTTCTTCGCGGTGTCCGGATAGAAGTAGTTCTTGCGGGCGAACCGCGAGTATTCCGCGATCTCACAGCCGAGGGCGAGCCCTAAACGGATGCTCGATTCGATGGCCTTCGCGTTCACCTGCGGCAGCCCTCCGGGCAGACCCAGGCAGGTGGGGCAGGTGTTGGTGTTGGCACCCTGGCCGAATTCGTTTGCGCAGCCGCAGAACATCTTTGTTTTGGTGTTGAGCTCGACGTGCACCTCAAAGCCGAGCACCGGCTCGAACAGCTCCAGGGCCTTGTCGTAGTCCATCAGTTCGGCCTTCTTCATCAGACGGCTCCCTCTGTGCTCGTGAACGCTGTGCTTGTGGCTGTGCCGGCGAACATTTCTCTCCGCGCCAGTTCCGGCGCCCGGCTGAGGAGGGTGTGCCCCCAGGATGCTTCGAGCAGCGCCTCGACGGCGGCTCCGAAGCTGTAGAGACGAGCATCCATTTTCGCGGGCGCCATGATCTGAAGGCCGACCGGCAGGCCGTCCTCGGGCGCGAGTCCCATCGGCAGGCTCATGCCGGGGACCCCGGCAAGGTTGGCCGGGATCGTGGTGACGTCGTTGAGGTACATGGCCATCGGGTCGGCCATCTTCTCGCCGAACTTGAACGCGGTGGTCGGCGCACTCGGCGACACCAGCACGTCGACCTTCGAGAAGGCCGCGTCGAAGTCGCGCTGGATCAGCGTGCGCACCTTCTGCGCACTGCCGTAGTAGGCGTCGTAGTAGCCGGCACTGAGGGCGTAGGTGCCGAGAATGATGCGGCGCTTGACCTCGGGGCCGAAGCCCGCGTCGCGCGTGGCCGCCATGACCCGTTCGCTGGTCAGCGGGCCGTCTTCCGGGTTGACCCGGATGCCGAAGCGCACCGAGTCGAAGCGCGCCAGGTTGCTCGACGCTTCCGCCGGGAGGATCAGATAGTAGGCAGCGATCGCATACTCGAAGCTGGGGGCGGAAATCTCGACGATCTCGGCGCCCGCCGCGGAAAGCAACGTGAGGGTCTCGGTGAAGCGCTGCGCAACTCCGGCCTGAAATCCGTCGCCGCTCAGCTCCTTGATCACGCCGACCCGCACCCCCGTGAGCGCCCCGTCGGCGAGGCCGGCGCGTGCGGCGGCCGCCATCGAGGGCCAGGTGTCCGTGAGCGACGTCGAGTCGAGCGGGTCGTGCCCGCCGATCACGTCGTGCAGCAGGGCGGCGTCGAGCACCGTGCGGGTCACCGGGCCGACCTGATCGAGCGAGGATGCGAGAGCGATCGAGCCGTAGCGGGACACACCGCCGTAGGTGGGCTTGACGCCGACCGAGCCGGTGACGGCGGCCGGCTGGCGGATCGAGCCGCCGGTGTCGCTGCCGAGCGCCAGCGGCGCCTCGAAGGAGCTGACCGCGGCCGCGGAGCCACCGCCGGAGCCGCCGGGGATCCGGTCGTAGTCCCACGGGTTGTGCGTCGGGCCGTAGGCGGAGAATTCGGTCGACGAGCCCATCGCGAACTCGTCCATGTTGGTCTTGCCGAGCAAAATCAGCCCGGCGTCGCGCACGCGCCTGACCACGGTGGCGTCGTACGGGGGGATCCAGCCCTCGAGGATCTTGGAACCGGCGGTCGAGGGCATGTCGATGGTGGCGAGCACGTCCTTGATGGCGATCGGAACCCCGGCGAGCGGCCCGAGCACCTCGCCGGCGGCACGCCGGGCGTCGACGCGGGCTGCGGCGGCGAGCGCGGCCTCACCGGCCACGTGGAGGAACGCGTGCACACCGGTGTCGACGGCCGCGATCTGGTCCAGGTGAGCCTGGGTCACCTCGACGGAGCTGATGGACCGTTCGACAAGCAGACCCGAGAGGTCGGCGGCGGACAGCTTGATCACGTTGGTCATGGATTACTCCTCGTCCAGGATTGCGGGCACGCGGAACTTGTCGCCGTCCCGGTCGGGAGCCCCGGAGAGCGCCTGTTCGACCGTGAGCGAGGGGACCACCGTGTCGGCGCGGAAGACATTGGTCAGCGGCATCGGGTGGCTCGTCGCCGGCACATCCGGCGTGGCCACTTCGGCTACCTTCGCGACCGAGTCAACGATCTGACCGAGTTCAGTCGTGAGGCGGGCGATCTCCTCCGAGCTGAGGTCGATCCGGGCAAGGTTGGCCAAATGGGCAACCTGCTCGGCCGTGATTTCAGACATGTTGCTCCGTACGATCGTCGAGGGTGGATTCCCCAATTCTATTCGGAGCCGTCGGTGACAAGATCCGCGTTGCCGGTTCCGATCAACGCCATGTTGTGCAGGGACTCGCTTCCAGCGTCGAAGTAGGCGTTGTGGCCGACCGATCCGTTCAGCCAGGAGCCGGTGATCCGATCGTTCCCGCCGGACACGCCGAGGGTGTTCGCGCCGTACGACTCCGCACCGGGATCGCTGCCGAAGAAAGCGCTGTTCACGGTCGGGTCCCAGTCGGCGCTGCCCACATAGACACTGCCCGGCGCGACGCTCAGGCTGGCGACGGACTGCACCTGGCTGCCCGGGGACCCCACCAGTACCAGGGCGTCCACCCCGAACGTGCCGCGGGCCAGCGCCGTGAGCGCCACGGTCGACCCGTACGAGTGCGCGAGCACCGAAACGAAGGGCCGACGCGTGCCTCGGTCGGCCGCGATGCCCAGAGCCGACTGCTCCAGGAAGTCGGCGCCGACCTCCGCGAGGCCCGTCCCGCCCACGGTGAACACAGTGGGGGCCTCGTAGCCGATCCAGGCGATCGTGGCGACGCCGGCGGCGCGGATGCCGCCGGTCTGGGCATGCCCGGACGGCGCCCCCCCGCGCAGCACCGCGATCTGTTCCGTGTACACGGCGTCTGCGGTGTCGGCCCAGTTGACGATCTGCTGCTCGACGGTGTAGTTCATGCCGGGTACCAGATAGGTGACGAATGCGGCGGTGTCCGGGTTGCCGAGGGCGATCGCGGCACGCCCGCCGCCTGCGGGGTCGAGGAGGATCAAGGAACGGCGCGGGGCGCCGTCGGGGGTGCTCAGTGCCGCCTTGACCTGGGTCAGGACGGCGAGTTCTCGGTTGAGCAGCGTGCGCTCGCTGTCGTCGGTCGCGTCGGCCAGCCGCTGGGTGACGTCGGCCAGGCTCTGCGTGAGGTAGCGGGCGTTGGCCCTGCCCCGCTCCCGGAAGGGGACACCCTCCAGGTTGCCCACGAGCTTGGGTGCGGCAGCCAGCAGCGACGACCGCTCGGAGGCGCCGAGTTCCGTCCAGAGGCCGGCCACCGCGGAGGCTGCGGGCGGCGCCGTCAACAGGGCGTCGACCTGGCCGGGGGACTGCTCCACGAACGCGGCCATGTCGGCCACGGAGAGAGTGGACAGCCCGGCCAGCAGGTTGGCTCCGGTCAGTCCCCGCACGGATTCGACGGTGGCGACCGTGGCGGACTTCGGCACGGATGCGATCGGCTGCGCGGACACCCGCGGGTCGCCGGCGCCGGGCCCCGCGACCGAGGTGCCGGTGCGCGCCGACAGGTTCAGCCACAACGGTTCCGCCGCGGCGGGTTCGGCGCCCCGGTTCGGCACCGGCTGGCCCTGGACTGTGGTGCTGAGAGCGTGCGCGCCAGAGGTCTCACTGACTCCATTGAGAGCCAGGGAGAGCGTTAGAACCGCCGCTTCTAACAGCAAACCTGGGCACGTCCCCTCACGAACACCGAGTAGCAAAACAACCCGGCCCCTAACAGACAAGCATTGCGTCTCCAGACTACTGAAACGGATGGTGCGGCCGTGCCCCCACAGTGGGTCTGGGAGACCCCCGATCGAGGGTCAATCGCGCCAAAGTTGATACTTGCATAAACCTATATAGGTGTGATCCAATATAAACATGTCGTTGAAAATCGCCCTCCTCGGGATCCTGGACCTCGCACCGATGACGGGATACGACCTCAAAAAGAGCATCGAGGCATCCGTCGCCCATTTCTGGTCCGCCGACCAATCCCAGATCTACCGCACGCTGGCGGCACTGGTCTCCGACGGTCTCGCCGACGTCGAGGTCATTCCGCAGGAGGGACGCCCCGACCGGCGCGAGCACCACATCACCTCGGCCGGCCGGACGGCCCTGGGCGACTGGCTGCGGGCGCCGCTGGAACCCGAAACCTCGCACGACGCGTTCCTGATGCGGCTGTTCTTCGTCGGCACCCTGGGGGTGCCGGCTACCCGGGCACTGCTGCGGGCGCGGCGCGGTCAGGCCACCGCGATGCTGGCCGCACTGCGTTCCGTCGCCGAGCAGGAGCAGGCCCACCGCGAGCCCGACGATCGTGCCCCGGACGACCTCGGACGCAGGCTGCGCTTCGCAACGCTGCGGAACGGAATCCTCCACGCCGAGGCGGAACTCGCGTGGCTGGTCGAGACGAAGGAGGCCCTCGGATGAGCCGTCCCCGCCAGCGCCTGAAATTCCGCTATCCCCTGCAGCACGGCGTTGACACCACGGGGACCGACACGATCATGTTCCTGCACGGCGGCAGCGTCGCGTCGTGGTCCTGGAGACCGCAGGTGGAGGGAATGCCAGACCGGCATCTGCTCACCCCCGACCTGCCCGGTTTCGGCGCCCGGGCCGGAGAGGACTGGCTTTCCCTCGGTCAGACCGCCGACGATGTGGCCGGCATCATCGCCGCTCACGCGTGCGGCGGCCGGGCCCATCTGGTGGGGCTGTCCCTGGGCGGCCTCGTGGCCACGCACGTCATGGCCCGGCACCCGGGACTGCTGCACTCCTGCCTGGTGTCCGGCGTGCCGCTCACCGGGGTGCACGGCACGGCCCGGTTCCTGAGCACGATGCAACTGCGGCTCTGGGACAGCCCCTGGTACTGGCGGGCCCAGGCGAAGGCTTTCGGCCTGCCCGCCGACGCGGTCGACCTGTTCGTGGAACACGGACTGAGCCTCCGAACCGACAACGCCCGGCGCGTCTTCGCCGAGGTGAACCGCGGCGGCGTCCCGGAGAGGCTGCAGGACTACCGCGGCCCCCTGCTGGCGGTGGCGGGCGAACGGGAGTCCCGCCTCGTCCGGGACAGCTTTCCCGCGCTGCTCGCCCATTTGCCGCAGACTCGCGCCTGGACCGCACCCGGCATGCACCATGTCTGGAGCATCGAGGATGTGAACCTGTTCACCCGGATGGTGCTCGGTTGGGTCGACGCGTCAGAGGTGCCGGGTGAGAAGAGCCGTTGAATCAAACCGGGTCAGTGTCGGCGTCGGCGTCGGCGTCGGCCGTCGTCTCGGCCAGGGACTCCGGGCCGCTCGTGACCAGCAGGTGGAATTCTGCGGCGTCGAGGATCCGCAGGCCGAGCGCCTCCGCCTTGGCCAGCTTCGACCCCGCGCCCGGACCGGCGGCCACGAAGTCGGTATTCTTCGACACGCTCCCGGCGGATTTGCCCCCGGCGGAAATGATCGCCTCCTGCGCCTCTTCCCGGGTGTAGCCCTCGATCGAGCCGGTGGCCACCACCATGAGCCCGGCCAGCACTCCCCCGGCCGCCGCAGCGGCTCCCGGACCGGGGTGTTCCGATATGCGGAACTGAACGCCGGCCACCGTCCACTGCTCCACGATGCCCTGGTGCCAGTCCACCTCGAACCACGCGATGATGGCGTCGGCGATGATGCCGCCCACCCCGTCGACCTCGGCGAGCTCCTCGCGGGACGCGGCCCGGATCAGCTCGAGAGAACCGAAGTGGCCGGCCAGGGCGCGCGCCGCCACCGGCCCGACGTGACGGATGTTGAGGGCCACCAGAAGCCGCCACAGCGGCTTGGTCTTCGCCAGCTCGATCTCGCGCAGGAGCTTCTGCGCACTCGACGACGGCTGCGGTCCCTCGACGCCCTTCTTCTTCTCGGCGGCCGTGGGGTTGCGCCGGAACGGCGTGCGCAGCCGCACGGAGCCGTCATCCTCTTCCTTGGCCAGCCCGGTCTCGGCGTCCCGCACGATGACCTCGATCGGCAGCAGGTCGTCGAGGGTGAGGTCGAACAGGCCGGCCTCGGTGGGCAGGGGCGGCTCCACCGGACGGGTGGGCTGGGTGAGAGCGGCGGCAGCCACCTCGCCGAGCACCTCGATGTCGAGGGCGCCGCGGGAGCCGATGTGCTCGACCCGGCCGCGCACCTGAGCCGGGCAGCTGCGCGCGTTCGGGCAGCGGAGGTCGATGTCGCCCTCCTTGGCCGGGGCGAGCGGCGTGCCGCACTCCGGGCAGTTCACCGGCATGACGAAGGCTCGCTCGGTGCCGTCGCGCAGCTCGACCACCGGGCCGAGCACCTCGGGGATGACGTCGCCGGCCTTGCGCAGCACGACGATGTCGCCGATCAGGATGCCCTTGGCTTGGACCACGTCCTGGTTGTGCAGGGTGGCCTGGCGCACCTCGGAACCGGCGACCCGCACCTTCTTCATGACGGCGAACGGCGTGGCCCGGCCGGTCCGGCCGACGCTGACGACGATGTCGAGCAGCCTGGTGTTGACCTGCTCGGGCGGGTACTTGTAGGCGATCGCCCAGCGCGGCGCCCGGCTGGTGGCACCGAGTTCGGCGTGCAGGGCCAGCTCGTCGACCTTGATCACGATGCCGTCGATCTCGTGGTCGACGCTGGCGCGGTGCTCGCCGTAGTAGGCGACGAAGTCCGCCGCGAGAGCCGCGGAGGGTTCCACCCGGTAGTAGCTGCTGGTAGGCAGACCCCAGCCCTGCAACAGCTCGTAGACCCCGGATTGGGACGCGACCGGCGGGGTGGACCACGCGCCGATGCCGTGCACCAGCATCCGGAGCCGGCCGAGCCTGGCCCGCATCAGGCGCAGCGGTTCCGCGGCCTTACCCTCGGCCTTCTGGCGCAGGGAGCCGGCCGCCGCGTTGCGCGGATTCGCGAAGACGCGTTCGCCGGCGGCGACCTGCTGCGCGTTGAGCTCGAGGAATTCGGCGACCGGGAAGAACACCTCACCGCGCACTTCCATCAGGGGCGGATGCCCGGTGCCCCGCAGTTTTCTCGGAATGCCGGGCACCAAGGCGACGTTCTCACTGACGTCCTCGCCGACCACCCCGTCGCCGCGGGTGGCGGCGCTGACCAGCACCCCCTGCTCGTAGCGCAGGTTGATCGCGAGTCCGTCGATTTTGAGCTCGCAGAGGTAGTGCACGGGTCGCCCGGCGTCCCGTTCGACCTTCGCGGCCCAGAGGCCGAATTCGTCGAGCGAGAAGACGTTGTCGAGGCTGAGCATGCGTTCGGCATGCTGCACCGGATCGAACAGGCTGGTCTCGGCGCGGCCGCCCACGGTCTGGGTGGGGCTGTCCTGACTGGCCAGCTCGGGGAATTCCCGCTCGAGCTCGGCGAGGCGGTGCACCAACGCGTCGTATTCCGCGTCGGTGATGACGGCCTCGTTGCGGTCGTAGTACGCGTCCCGGGCTTCCAGGATGCGCTGAGTCAGGTCGGAGACCTCGGCCGCGGCGACGTGCAGGGGCGCGTCTGCCGCCGGGTCGGGCGCCGGGCTATGCATCGACGGCGACCGCACTGACGGCACTAACCGTGCGATCGATGGTGCACTGCCCGAGCACGCGGGTGCCGAGGTAGACGACGGCGGTCTGCCCGGGCGCGACGCCGGTGAGCGGCTCGGCCGGGATGATCACGAGCTCGGTGGTGGCGCCGCTCCCGCGGCTCGCGCTGGTCTCGGCGGACGAGCCGGCCTTGAGCGGAACGACCTGGGCCACGGCGGGAACCGGGTCGGCGTGGGCGCGGATCTGCACGTCGCAGTCGAAGGCGATCTCCGGGTGCGCGGGGGCCACGCCGCACCAGGTGAACTTCGTGCCGGCGATCTTCTTGATCGCGAGCGCCTCTTTCGGCCCGACGATGACGGTGTTGGAGATCGGGCGCACCTCGAGCACGAACCGGGGCTTGCCGTCGGCGGCCGGGGTGCCGATCTGCAGCCCCTTGCGCTGCCCGACGGTGAACGCGGCCGCCCCGTCGTGCGTGCCGAGGGTGTTGCCGTCCCGGTCGAGGATGTCCCCGGTCGCCGGCGGCACGCGCTCGGCCAGCCAGCCTCGGGTGTCGCCGTCGGGGATGAAGCAGATGTCGTAGGAGTCGGGCTTGTTCGCCACCGAGAAACCGCGCGCCGCGGCCTCCGCTCGCACCTCGGCCTTGGACGGCGTCGCGCCGAGCGGGAACATCGAGTGCGCCAGTTGGTCCTGGGTGAGCACGCCGAGCACATAGGACTGGTCCTTGGCCCAGGCGCTGGCGCGGTGCAGCTCGCGGTTGCCGTCGGCATCCGTCACGATCGTGGCGTAGTGACCGGTGGCGACGGCATCGAAGCCCAGGTCGAGGGCCTTTTCGAGCAGGGCGGCGAACTTGATGCGCTCGTTGCAGCGCATGCAGGGGTTCGGGGTGCGGCCAGCGGCGTATTCGGCGATGAAGTCGTCGACCACGTCGAGCTTGAACCGCTCGGAGAAGTCCCAGACGTAGTACGGGATGCCGATGATGTTGGCCGCCCGCTGGGCATCCATCGAGTCCTCGACCGTGCAGCAGCCGCGGCTGCCGGTGCGCAGGGTTCCGGGCATCCGGCTGAGGGCCAGGTGCACCCCGACCACCTCGTGTCCCGCCTCGACCATGCGGGCTGCGGCGACGGCGGAGTCCACCCCACCGCTCATTGCTGCCAAAACCTTCACTTGACGAGTGTAATCGGGTGAGCGCCCCCGCGCAGCCCTCGCGCAGCCCCCGCGCAGCCCTCGCGCAGCCCTCGCGCAGCTCCCGCGCAACGAAACGATGGGCCGGGACGAGCGACGACAGACGCCCGCGGCACCAGCCAGGGCCAGGGCCGGTGTCAGGGGATATCGGTCAGGGTTCGCTCAATCGAGGCGAGGCGAAGCTCCAGCAGGGCGAGCCGGTCGAGCACGGCCTGGTTGCTCGCGGTGCTCTGCTCGACGAGGCCGCGCAGGTCCGCCGCTTCGGCGAACTCCGCCTGCTTCTCGCGCGACCGCAGCACGGCCGCCACGATGCTCGATGTGACGCCGGCGATAATGCCGACAATGGCGATCCAGGCGAACCAGGGAATGTTGTCCATCAATGTGTGCTTTCTGTGTCGGCTGCGACCGCCGCAACGATGCGTGCGACGTTGGTGGTGACCTCGAACGAAACGACCTCGAAAAATTTCAGGGCCTTGCCGTCGTCGGAGAGTTCGAGGTGCCCGGTCACGTAACCGGCCGATTCGAGTCGTTGCAGGTGCATGTACAGCAGGGCCCGGGACATCCCCAGCCGGCGGGCGAGCTCACTCACATGGAGGGACTCCTCCGCCAGCAGGGCGATGATGCGGAACCGGTGCGGGTTGGCGAGGGCGGACAGCCGGGCGATCTCCTCGTCGAGCGTCATCGTGCCCACGCTCCCCTCGACATCCATCTACCTGCAATAAATACCTTACACGTGTAGGCCCAAGCCGTCCAGCACCGCCACGTCAGCCGCGCGGCAGCTGCGCCGCGGGTGAGGAGCGACGACGTGCAGCAGAGCACGGATGCCGCGGCGCGGCTCAGCGGCCCGGCATCCGGTCGGCCAGGCCGGCCCGGGCCGCCCGGACGTGGGCGGCCGGGAGAGCGGCGAGCAGAGCGTCGACGTCGGCCTCGGTGTTGGTGCGGCCGAGGGTGATCCGCAGGGCGCCGCGCGCCTCCACTTCGCTGCGGCCCATGGCGCGCAGCACGTGGGAGGGCTCGGCCACGCCCGCCTGGCAGGCAGACCCCGTGGACACCGAGATGCCCGCCACGTCGAGCAGGAACAGGAGCGAGTCACCCTCGCAGCCCGGGAAGCTGAAATGCGCGGTGCCCGGCAGATGGTTTTGCGGGTCCGGGTCGCCGTTCACCACAACGGAGGGTACGGCCGAAGAGACGCCGACGACGAGTCGCTCGCGCAGCGCGGAGATCCGCGCGTTCTCCGCTGGAAGGTCGTGCAGGGCGTTTGCCGCGACCGCGAATGCCACGGCCGCCGCGACGTCCTGGGTGCCGCTGCGTACCTGACGCTGCTGCCCGCCGCCGTGCAGCAGCGGCTCGACCGTGGCCCGGCGCGAGAGGGCGAGCGCCCCGATCCCCACCGGGCCGCCGATCTTGTGTGCCGAGACGCTGAGCGCGGCCACGCCGGCCTGGCTGAGGGCGTGGAAATCGATCGGAACGTGGCCGTACGCCGCCACCGCGTCGACGTGCACCGGGATGCCGTGCGCCGCGGCGAGCGCGGCCACCTCGGCGACCGGCTGCAGGGTTCCGACCTCGTTGTTGGCGCTGAGACAGGTGATCAGGGCGATGTCGTCGGGGTTCGCGGCGATGGATTGGGCAACCGCTGCCAGGTCGATCCGGCCGACGGCGTCCAGCGGCAGCCACTCGACTACGGCTCCCTCGTGCCGATCGAGCCACTCGACCGTGTCCATGGTGGCGTGGTGCTCGCCTCCGGGAACGAGGATGCGGGTGCGCGGCTGCCTGGCCCAGAACAGCCCCTTGATGCCGAGGTTGATCGCCTCGGTGCCGCCGCCGGTGAAGACTACCTCGATCGGGTCGCAGCCGAGGCTGGCAGCGACCTGCTCGCGGGCCTCCTCGAGCATCCGTTTTGCGTTCTGACCCTGGCTGTGAACGGATGCGGGATTGCCCACCACCCCCATCGCCCGAACGTAGGCGTCAATGGCTTCGGGCAGCATGGGGGTGGTTGCCGCATGGTCCAGATAGATCGCCATCTCGCTCCTTTCGCGCTCGCTCGAGTTTCGCCAGGTCCCACCGGCGGGTCTCCTGGTGGTAAATCACGGCTTCTGTACTCATTACTCTAGAACGCATGACCCCGCCTGATCCCCTGCGCAGCCTCGGCGTGCGAGTCACGACCCACGGCGGCGAACTCCGCGTGTGGTCGGAGACCGCCGACGCCATCGACCTGTGCATCTTCGACGCCACCGACCCCCACTGGATCATCAAGACCGTGCCCATGGTCAAGGATGAGCACGGCGTCTGGTCCGGACACTCCCGAACCCTCTCCCCCGGACGCCGCTACGGCATCCGCGTCTCTGGTCCCACCGCCCCCCGCAACTCCTTCCACCCCGAGAAGACACTGATCGAACCCTATTCCCGGGGACTCGTGCGGGTCGGCCCCGACCAGTGGCAGTCTTCCGTAGTCGACGGCGATTTCGACTGGGCCGGTTCGGTCAAACCGAGGATCGCCCTGGACCACACCGTGGTCTACGAGGCCCACGTTCGCGGCCTCACCAACCTCAGCCCCTCGGTGCCGGCGAACCTCCGCGGCACCTATGCGGGCCTTGCCCACGAGTCGACCATCGGCTACCTGAAGAACCTCGGCGTGACCAGCGTCGAACTGTTGCCGGTGCAGGCGTTCGTGTCCGAGCAGCGCCTGATAAAGCAGGGTCTGAGCAATTATTGGGGTTACAACACCTTCAACTTCTTTTCACCGCACGCCGACTACGCCACCCAGAAGTCCCAGGCCGCCGGTCCCGAAGCGGTGCTCCGGGAATTCAAGGGCATGGTCAAGCTCCTACACGAGGCCGGCCTCGAGGTCATCCTCGACGTGGTCTACAACCACACCGCCGAGGAGGGCCCGAACGGCCCCGTCAGCAGCCTCCGCGGCATCGACAACGCCGCCTACTACCGGCAGAACAGCGCCGGCGGATACATCGACGTCACGGGTTGCGGCAACACCCTGAACGTCTCCCACGACGTTCCCCGCCGACTCGTGCTCGACTCGCTGCGCTACTGGGCGAACGAGGTGCAGATCGACGGTTTCCGCTTCGACCTGTCCGCCACGCTCGCCCGGGACGAGAACGTCGACTTCCAGGCGGACAGCCCGCTGCTCGCCTCGATCACGGCCGACCCGGAACTCTCGACGGTCAAGCTGATCGCCGAGCCCTGGGACATCGGGATGGGCGGCTGGCAGACCGGCAATTTCCCGGACGGCTGGACCGAGTGGAACGACCGCTACCGCGACCGCATGCGGTCGTTCTGGCTGACCGACCTGGCGGCCGCCCGCGACGGGCACGCCGGGAGCGGGATCGGGCGCTTTGCGACCCGCCTCGCAGGTTCCGCGAACACCTTCTCCCGGGAGCGCGGCCCGCTCGCCTCGCTCAACTTCATCACGGCCCACGACGGTTTCACGATGGCCGATTTGACCTCGTACAACGTCAAGCACAACGTCGGCAACGGGGAGTCGAACCGCGACGGCACCGACTCCAACAACTCGTTCAATCACGGCGCGGAGGGTCCGACCCGGGACCGGGACATCCTGACCGCCCGGCGCAAGGCCATGCGCAACCTGCTCGCGACCCTGCTGCTGTCGGCCGGCGTGCCGATGATCACCGCGGGCGACGAATTCGGTCGCAGCCAGCGCGGCAACAACAACGCCTACTGCCACGACAGTGAGCTCACCTGGTTGAATTGGGACCTCGACGACTGGCAGGAGGACCTGCACCGGGTGACTCGGCGCCTGCTCCAGCTGCGCCGCGAGAACCCGGCGCTGCGCCCGGTACGGTTCGGACGCCCCGGTGAGACGACCCTCAGCGCCAGCGAAATGAACTGGTACAACGCGGAGGGCCGGTCCATGTCCGAGGACGACTGGCACTCGTCCGGTGAGCGCACTCTGCAGTACCTGGCGGCGAGCACCCCGGAGCACGAGGATTTCAACCGTATCCTGCTGATCGTGCAGGGCCGTGAGGAGGAGGTGACGGTGACGCTGCCCCTGCACACGGGCGTCACCTCGTACTCGCTGCTCTGGGATTCCAGCCACGACGACCTGAGCGACGCCGTCATCGAGCACGCCCCCGGCGACCGGTTCCTCGTACCGGCCGCCTCGATGCAGCTGCTCCGGGCGCACTGAGCGTGGGCAACCGGACCATGGGCAACCGGACCGGGGGCCGCTGACCGTGGCCAAACGGGTGGAGGGAAGCGCCGGTACTCCGGCGACGGTAGCGCTGGTGCGCGCCGGCATCCCGTTCACCCCGCACGCCTACCCGCACGAGGCGTCGTCGACGAGTTTCGGCCTGGAAGCGGCGGAGAAACTCGACGTCGCCGCCGGCCGGGTGTTCAAGACTCTGCTGACGGATGTCGACGGCCGGCTGGTCGTCGGCGTCGTGCCGGTCACCGGCCAGCTCGACCTCAAGGCTTTGGCCACCGCCGTGGGTGCAAAGAGGGCCGTGATGGCAGACCCGTCGCTCGCCGAGCGCAAGACCGGCTACGTGGTGGGCGGTATCAGCCCGATCGGCCAGAAGAGCCGGCTCACGACCGTGGTCGACGAGAGCGCCCTGACGTTCGACACCGTCTTCGTCTCCGGCGGGCGCCGCGGTTTCGACATCGAGCTGACGCCGGCCGATCTGGCCCGGGCCGCCTCCGCGGTCTTCGCGGCGATCGCGCGCCCGTAACCGCACGAAAAAACACCTCCGTCGGAACGAAGGTGCTTTTTCGTGAGGCCGGTCAGCGCTAGCCGGCGACGGCGATCAGACCCATCTCGGCGGGGCTCACCAGAAGCGCGTTGTGCGGCACGACCCGCACCGTGTAGCCGAATGCGCCACCACGGTCGAGTTCTATCGTGCCGGTGAAGAGCGTCGGCGTACTGGCATCCGTCGCACCGGTCCCCAACGGTTCCGTATTGAGCGGCAGGGTGTTGACGTCACTCAGGTCGTCATTGGTGAGGCTCTTGCCGTAGACGACCTCGACGGTGACGTCCTCGGGCGCAAGACCGTTCAGCTGCACGTGTGCGCGGAGGTGCAGTGCGTCGCCGACCTGCGGCACCGGGGCGACGCCGCCGGATTCGACGTGGGTCACGGCGACGCCGGGCCAGGCCGAGACGATCCGCCCCTTCCAGGCGGCCAATTCCCGGGCGGCCCGGTAGTTGTTCTCGGACAGGCGGGCCGCGGCTGTGCCGGCAGGCCGGTACAGCTCCTGCACGTACTGGCGCACCATCCGACCGGCGTTGAGTTCCGGTGAGAGCTTCGCGAGCGTCTGCCGAATCGAGGAGACCCAGCGTTCGGGCACTCCGTCGGCGTTGCGGTCGTAGAACTTCGGTGCGACCTGATGCTCGATCAGCTCGTACAGCGCGTCCGCCTCGAGCCGGTCACGTTCGGCCGCGTCACCGGCGGCGTCTGCGGTGGGGATCGCCCAACCGTTGTTGCCGTCGTAGTATTCCGGCCACCAGCCGTCGAGGATCGACAGGTTGAGGGCGCCGTTGAGGGCCGCCTTCATGCCGGACGTGCCGCACGCCTCGAGCGGGCGCAGCGGATTGTTGAGCCAGACATCCGTGCCTGGGTACATCAGCTGGGCCATACCGATGTTGTAGTCGGGCAGGAACGCGATCTTGGTGCGCAGCGCCGGGTCGGCCGCGAACTGCACGATCCTCTGGATCAGGCGCTTGCCCTCCTCGTCGGCCGGATGCGATTTGCCTGCGATTACGATTTGGATCGGGTGTTCGGAGTGCAGCAGCAGCGCGCGCAACCGCTCGGGGTCGTGCAGCATCAGGGTCAGACGTTTGTAGGTCGGCACGCGGCGGGCGAACCCGATCGTGAGAACGTTCGGGTCGAAGACCCGCCCGATCCAGGACGGCACGATGCCGCCCGGGTTCTGGCCCTCCCAGGCCGCGGCGATCCGTCGGCGGGCGTCCTCGACGAACTGCAGGCGCATCTGGCCGCGCACCTGCCACAGGTCCGTGTCGGACACGGCGGGCGACGCCCAATCGGCGTCGGACGTGTCGCTGGTGCCCAGACGGCTCTGCGCGAGCGCGAGAAGGGCCGGGTCGGTCCACGTGGGGGCGTGCACACCGTTCGTGATCGAGGCGATCGGCACGTCGTCGGCGTCGAAACCTGGCCATAGACCCTTGAACATCACCCGGCTGACCTCGCCGTGCAGCTTCGAGACGCCGTTGGCGCGCTGCCCCAGTCGCAGGCCCATCAGGGCCATGTTGAAGACGTCCGGGTTGCCATCCTGGAAGTTCTCCGCGCCGAGGGCGAGGAGGTCGTCGACGGCGACGCCCGGAAGCAGGTCAGTCTCGAAGTAGCGCCGCACCAGGCTGCGCTCGAACCGGTCGATGCCGGCGGCGACCGGCGTGTGGGTCGTGAACACCGTTCCGGCCCGGGCCACCTGCAGCGCCTCCGAAAAACTGAGCCCCTCGCCGATCAGGCTGGAGATGCGCTCGAGGCCGAGAAAACCGGCGTGACCCTCGTTGGTGTGGAACACCTCAGGGTCGGCCTGGCCGTTGAGGCTGCTCCACTTCTTCACGGCGCGCGCGCCGCCGATGCCGAGCAGCAGCTCCTGCAGCAGACGGTGTTCGCCGCCGCCGCCGTACAGGCGGTCGGTGACCAGTCGCAGGTCGTCGGTGTTCTCGGGGATGTCGGTGTCGAGCATCAAGAGCCGGATGCGACCGACCATCGCCTGCCAGACCCGCGCGTGCAGGGTCCGGTCGTCGGGAAGTGCGAGGGAGACCTGCACGGGCGAGCCGTCGGCCCGGCGCAGCACCGACAGCGGCAGGCCGTCGGGGTCGAGCAGCGGGTAGCTCTCCAGCTGCCAGCCGTCGGGTGAGATGGCCTGGCTGAAGTACCCGGCACGGTAGAACAGGCCAACACCGACCAGCGGCACGCCAAGGTCCGAGGCGCTCTTCAGGTGATCGCCGGCGAGGATGCCGAGGCCGCCCGAGTACTGCGGCAACGCGGCGGCGATGCCGAACTCCGGGGAGAAATAGGCGATGGATGCCGGCTTGTCGCCCTCGAGCCCCTGGTACCAGCGGGGCTTCTCGAGGTACTCGCGCAGTTCGTCGCGGGTGGCGTTCGCCCACGCCACGTAGTCGTTGTCCTGGGCGAGGGCTTCGAGGCGGGCCGTGTCGACGGCCCCCAGCAACGCGACCGGGTCGGTACCGCTCTCACGCCACAATTTAGGGGCGATGTGCTCGAACAACTGGCGGGTCGGCTCATGCCAGGACCAGCGCAGGTTGCCGGCAAGCTCGTCGAGCGCGGCGAGCGACTCGGGCAGCACGGTTCGGACGGTAAATTTGCGGATCGCTTTCACATCCTCAGCCTAGGCGCGGGGCGTGTCCGGCGGGTGAATAGAGGCAGCATTACACCCCCAATCCGCGCTACGGTCAGTAGGTGGCTAAGACAGTAAAACGCACAGGCGCGGCTCCTGAAACCCTCGGCGCGGTTCAGGAAGTCCAGACGACAGACCCGGCAGAACCCCGGATCGGCCGTATCCCGATCCTCGATCTGTCCCCTCAGCTGAACGACGACCTCTGGCCCGCGAAGGCGTTCGTGGGCGAAGCGGTTCCGTTCGCCGCGACCGCGTTCAGGGAGGGACACGACCTCATCGGCGTCATGCTGCTGCTGACCGCTCCCGATGGAACCGAGTCGCAGCATCCGATGTCCCTGAACTCCCCCGGCACCGACCGCTGGGAGACGCTCGTCACCCTCGGAACCCAGGGCCGCTGGACCTACCGCGTGCGCGCCTACGCCGACGACTGGGCCACCTGGCGGCACAACGCCTCGCTGAAGATCCCCGCCGAGGTCGATGTGGAACTCATGTTCCTGATCGGCTCTGAGCTGCTCATCCGAGAGAGCGCCGTCAAGACCCGCCCTCTGAACGAGCGGCGCACGTTCACCGCGGCCGCGAAGTCCCTCGTCGACCCGGCCAAGTCCGTCGCCGCCCGCTTCGATGTGCTCAGCAGCCCGAAGCTGGCTGCCGCGGCCGCCGTGCGCCCGATGGCCAGCCTCGAATCGGTCTCGGAATCCCGGACCGTGCTGGTCGAACGCACCCGGGCCGGCGTCGGCTCCTGGTACGAGTTCTTCCCTCGGTCGGAGGGCGCCGTGAAGCGCGCCGAAGGCTCCTGGCAGAGCGGCACCTTCCGCACCGCGGCTAACCGGCTTCCGGCCGTCGCCGCGATGGGCTTCAACGTGCTCTACCTGCCGCCGATCCACCCGATCGGCCTGGCTTTCCGCAAGGGACCCAACAACACCCTCAACGCCGGACCGAACGACCCCGGCTCGCCCTGGGCGATCGGGTCGGCGGACGGCGGCCACGACGCCATCCACCCGGACCTCGGCACCGTCGCCGACTTCCAGTTCTTTCTTGCGGTCGCTCGCGAGAACGGCCTCGAGGTCGCGCTCGACCTGGCCCTGCAGGCGTCGCCCGACCACCCCTGGGTCACCGAGCACCCGGAGTGGTTCACCACGCTGCCCGACGGGTCCATCGCCTACGCCGAGAACCCGCCGAAGAAGTATCAGGACATCTACCCGGTCAACTTCGACAACGACCCTCTGGGTATCCGCGCCGAGGTGCTGCGGATCGTGCGGTACTGGATCGGAGTGGGCGTCAATATCTTCCGGGTCGACAACCCGCACACGAAGCCGCTCGATTTCTGGGAGTGGCTGATTTTCGAGATCAACGCCGAATTCCCCGATGTCTTCTTCCTCGCCGAGGCCTTCACCCGGCCGGCCCTGCTGCAGGGCCTGGGCAAGGTGGGGTTCCAGCAGTCGTACACCTACTTCACCTGGCGCAACACGAAGCAGGAACTTGCGGAATTCTTCGATGGCCTCGCCCACGAGACCGCCGACTTCCTGCGACCGAACCTGTTCGTGAACACTCCCGACATCCTCTCCGAGTATCTGCAGTTCGGCGGCCCGGCGGCGTTCAAGATCCGGGCGGCCCTCGCGGCCACCGCGGCGCCGACCTGGGGCGTGTACACGGGCTTCGACCTGTTTGAGTGCGTGGCCCGGCCCGGCGCCGAGGAGAACATCGACAACGAGAAGTACCAGTACCGGCCGCGTGACTTCGCGGGCGCCGAAGCGGCCGGCGCGTCCCTGGCGCCCTACCTCACCCTCCTCAACCGCATCCGCGCCGAGCACCCGGCCCTCGGGCAGCTGCGCAACCTCGATCTCCACGAGAGCGAAGACGAGGGGATCCTCGTCTACAGCAAATTCCTCGACGCGCCGTTCACAGGCAGCGGGCACTCGGACGCGTTGATCATCGTCGCCAACGTCGACCCCCACTCCGTGCGCCAAACCGTCGTGCACCTCGACGTCGCCCGGTTCGGTCTGCCGTACGGCTCCGTGTTCGAGGTCGAGGACCTGATCACCGGTGCCATCTGGACCTGGTCGGCCGACAACTTCGTGCGCCTCAACGCATTCACCGAACCGGTGCACATCCTGCACGTGAAAGGACCAGCTCAATGAAGCACGCACAGGGAGGTCCGGCGGCCAAAAGGGCCGCAGACAAAAAGACCGCTGACAGGAAGACCCTGGACAAGGCGGGCGCCGCCCAGCCTCAGGGAACCGTCAAGGCGAGCGTGCCGAAGCCTGCCGGAGCGCTGCACTCCCCCGCGCCGTTCGAGCTGCCGGTCATCGCCGACCACGTCCTCCAGGCCGTCTCCACCGGCAGCTACTACAACCCGCACGAGGTCCTCGGCCAGCACCTGATCGAGCAGGCCGGTATCGCGGACCCGCTCACCGTCATCCGTGCCCTCCGCCCGCTCGCGACCGAGGTCTTCGCCGTGCTGCCCACGGGCGCGCATGTGGAGCTGGCTCACCTGGGCCACGGTATCTGGCAGGGCGTGAGCGCTCTCGGCCTTCAGGACTACCTGCTGGAGGCCCGCTACAGCGACGCCCCCACCTGGATCGTCGATGACCCCTATCGCTACCTGCCCACCCTCGGCGAGCTCGACCTGCACCTTCTCGGCGAGGGTCGACACGAACGCCTGTGGGATGTTCTCGGCGCCCACTACCGGCCGAACGCGGGCCCGCTCGGCACCACGTCTGGCACATCCTTCGCCGTGTGGGCCCCGCATGCCCGGGCCGTCCGCGTGATCGGCGACTTCAACGCCTGGACCGGCACGCTGCACGCCATGCGCAACATGGGCAGCACCGGGGTCTGGGAGTTGTTCGTGCCCGGGCTGACCGCCGGCTCCAACTACAAGTTCGAGCTGATGACCCGCTCGGGCGACTGGGTGCGTAAGGCCGACCCGATGGCCCGCTACACCGAGATCCCGCCCAAGACGGCCTCCATCATCGGTGAGACCAGCTACGAGTGGGCGGATGCCCGCTGGCTCACCGACCGTTCGGCCACCGACCCCCACAACCGGGCCATGAGCATCTACGAGATGCACGTCGGGTCGTGGCGTCCGGGGCTGAGCTACCGCGACCTCGCCGACCAGCTGATCGACTATCTGAACGAACTGGCGTTCACGCACGTGGAGTTCATGCCGCTCACCGAGCATCCGTTCGGCGGCTCGTGGGGCTACCAGGTCACCGGCTACTACGCGCCGACGAGCCGGTTCGGCCACCCCGACGACCTGCGCTACCTGATCGACCGGCTGCACCAGGCCGGCATCGGCGTCTTGATGGACTGGGTGCCCGGGCACTTCCCGAAGGACGACTTTGCGCTGGCCCGCTTCGACGGCGAAGCGCTGTATGAGCATCCCGACCCTCGCCGCGGCGAGCAGATGGACTGGGGCACCTACGTCTTCGACTTCGGCCAGAAGCAGGTTCGCAACTTTCTGGTCGCGAACGCCCTCTACTGGCTCGAGGAGTTCCACATCGACGGGCTGCGGGTCGACGCCGTGGCCTCGATGCTCTACCTGGACTACTCCCGCGAAGACGGTCAGTGGGAGCCGAACATCCACGGCGGCAACGAGAACCTCGAGGCGATCAGCCTGTTGCAGGAGATCACGGCCACCGCCTACAAGCGCAATCCCGGAGCGGTCATGATCGCCGAGGAGTCCACTAACTGGGGTGGGGTCACGGCGCAGACCAGTGCCGGTGGTCTCGGGTTCGGTTTCAAATGGAACATGGGCTGGATGCACGACACGCTGGAGTACATGCAGGTCGACCCGATGTACCGGGCGCACCACCACAACCAGATCACGTTCTCATTCGTCTACGCGTTCAGCGAGAATTTCCTGTTGCCGATCAGCCACGACGAGGTCGTGCACGGCAAGGGCTCGCTGGTCGCGAAGATGCCCGGTGACTCCTGGCAGCAGCTCGCCAACGTGCGCGCCTACCTCGCCTTCATGTGGGCGCACCCCGGCAAGCAACTTCTGTTCATGGGCCAGGAATTCGGGCAGCGCTCTGAGTGGAGCGAAGAGCGCGGCCTGGACTGGTGGACCCTCGACCAGCCGGCTCACCGCGGCCTGTTCACGCTTGTCGGTCAACTGAACCGGGTGTACCGGTCGAACCCGAGCCTTTGGGCTAAGGACAACGACCCGAGCGGCTTCGAGCTGCTCGAGGGCGGCGCGGCCGCCCAGAACGTGGTCTCGTTCCTGCGCTGGGACACCGACGGCAACCCCATTGCCTGCCTGTTCAACTTCTCCGGGGCGCCGCACAACGGTTACCAGGTCGGCCTGCCGTTCGCCGGGGTGTGGGAAGAGATTCTGAACACGGATGCCGCGGACTTCGGCGGCTCCGGGGTCGGAAACCTGGGTGCCGTGACCGCGCTCGACGTGCCGTGGGCCGGACGCCCGGCATCCGCTGTGGTGACCCTGCCCCCGCTGGCCGGTCTCTGGCTGCGCCTGCAACGCTGACCCGCTTCGCCCCAGTTCGCGAGAGCGCGGAAATGGCCCCGTCAAAACGCCGACGGGGCCATTTTTTTGCCACTTCGGACGCGTGGGCCTGAGCGACTCCATTCCAAACGAATTCGACGGAGATTTTGCCGAAATCAGCTCCAGACACCACTAAAAAGCGGTTCTAGACCAAAATCTCCGTTGAATTGGTTCGACGCCGTCGTCTAGTACAGCAGCGCGGTGAGGCGGGAGCGGGTGGGCGGCACCCGCGGGTCGTCTTGGCCGATGACCTCGAACATCTCCAGGATGCGCTCGCGGATCAGGTTGCGGCCGGCCGGCTCCTGCGCGGGAAAGAGGGCGAGCAGCCGATCGAAGGCATCCTCGATGTGACCGCCGGAGAGGTCGAGGTCGGCGACCGCGAGCTGCGTTAGCAGGTCGTCGGGCGCGGCCGCGGCGGCTGAGCGGATCTCGGCCATGGTCTTGCCGTGCAACCGGGCCAGGAGGCTCACCTGGGCCAGGCCGGCGACGGCCATCTGGTCCCGGGGGTCCCGCGCCAGCGCGGTCTTGTAGAGAGCGATCGCCGCGTCATAGTCTCCGCGGTCGATGGCGTCGTAGGCCTCTTGGTGCAGCGGCGGCAGCTCGGGTTCTCCGGAGGCCGGCGCCTCCGCTTCGGCGTCGCCGGAGGCCTCCGGGGCGGCCGCCATGGCGGTGACGCCGTGCTGCGCCGCGAGCTCGAAGACCCGGTGCAGAACCTCGCGCACCTGGCCCTCAGGCAGTGCGCCACTGAACAGCTGCACCGGCTGACCGCCGATCACGGCGGCCACGGTCGGGATCGATTGCGCCTGGAAGGCCTGGGTGAGCTGCGGGTTCGAGTCCACGTCGACCTTGGCCAGCACGAACTGGCCGGCGTATTCCAGGACGAGCTTTTCCAGGATCGGCGTGAGCTGCTTGCACGGCTCACACCATTCGGCCCAGAGGTCCACGATGACCGGAACACTCATCGAGAGTTCCAGTATTTCGCCGAAATTCGCATCCGTGCCCTCGAGCACGAGGCTGGGTACCGCGACCGGACCCGCCGCGGGTGTACCGGGCACGCCCGGCGCCGGCGGTGCGCCCGGCGCCGGCGGTGCGCCCGCGGCCGGCGCCGGTGGACGGTTCACCAGCGTAGACAGGTCGACGGCTCCGCGCAGGTTCATGCCGGACAGGGACGGGGGGACAACACTCATGGAAGCTCCGTTGATGAGATCAGACCCTGGGAGAAACCAAGGAAGACGATTTTTTCGTTCGAACCGGCGGCCGGAACATGGAACAGGAGCTGGTCGCCGTAGGTGCTGGTGATGCCCTTGGCCGTGGCGGTGATGCCGGAGAGGGCCTTGCTGGCACCCTCGGGGCTCACGGTCGCGCCGGCATCCACCGGTTTCACCGTCTCGGTCTCGGTCAGGCTCACGGCGACGATACTGCCGGAGTCGTTGGTCGCCAATGCCACGGTGCGCCCGGTGCCGGCGGCCGCACCGAATTCGATCGACGCCGTCGAGGGCAGGCCGGCCTGGCGTGAGGTCTTCAGTTCGGTGACCTGGGTGCGGAAGCTGTCGCCCTCCGCCTCGAACAGGGCGTAGGAGGGGCTGGCCTCCCCCAGCTGGAGCACGTCGGCGTAGGCCGCGGCGACCTGGTCGGGTGAGAGCAGGAGGAACGTGGAGTCGGGTGCAATGATCGGGGCGCCGATGGTCGCCGGGGCGACCTTGGGAACCGTGGCGGCCGCTTCAAGCTGAATCATGTATTCGACCAGGTAGTCGGCCCGCGGCGACTCCTGTCGCAGCACGAGGGCCGTCGGCGCGGCGGCAGTGTCAGCCTCGTCCTGGAGGACCGTCATGACGACGCGCGGCCAGGTGGAGGACTGCTGCGGCAGCGTGAGCCGGAGGGGTGACGTGGGCAGCGCCGGCAGCGCGGCGATGGCCGGGTCGGCCCCCCGGATCTTGTAGTTCGCCAGTCGCTTCTCCAGTGCCGGGCCGGTGAACCGGGTGGCGAGGATGTCGGCGTTGAGGTTCGCATCGGCATCCGCGGTCAGCGAGGCGATATCGGCCACGATGCGTTCGAGCTGCGGCACCGTCACGGCGGGCGGCGGCACGTCCTGGGCCGGGCCGGCGGTGTCGGTCGGAGTCGGCGTCCCGCTGGTGGCGGCGTCGGGAGCGGACGTGGCCGGCCAGAAATCGGCCGAGCAACCGCTGAGCACCAAACCGCTGACCAGGATCAGGGGCATGGCGACCATGGACCGAGCGATCGACTTACCGGATCCGTTGATCTGGCTCGGCTTGATGGCCTTCGGACGGGGCACGCGCGGGAGCCGGGGCATCCGTGGCCCGCGGGGCAGATTGCGGCGGGGGCCGCGGGAGCGGCGCAGGTGCAGGAGCGCCAGGAGGTAGATGATCAAGCCGATTAGGCCGACGGCCGCGCCGCCGACGATCAGCGGGCCTGCCCAGGGTGTGGAGTTGTCGGTGGGCCAGGACAGGCTGACATCTGTGGGCGCGGAGGCCGTGCCGTCGGAGGCCACGATCAGGGAGATGCCGTCGGGAACCTTGAGAGTGGTGGTCAGCGTGTTCTCAGCCGTGAACTCCTGCAGCCACAGGTCGGAGCCCTCCGGGTTGGTGACCGTCTCCGACTCAGCCGCGGAGTCCGCTGGCGCCGCAGAGCCGGACTCAGACTCGGCGGCCGATTCGGCCTCCGTAGCCGGATCGATGAGTGTGCTGCTGAGGGCGACCGTGTCCTTGTCCTTGCGGATGTCGACGAACGGTTCGTCTCCGAGCCACGCCTTGACGTCGTCGGTGCGCCCGTAGGCCAGGAAAACCGTGTCGGAACCGCTGACGGTGATCGTCTGGCTTCCCGGCACGGCGTTGAGAGCACTGGGCTCGACCACCGCGAAGCGGGCGTCCTCCACGGATGCGCTCAGGCTCACCGAGGCCGGATCGAGAAAAAGGGTCCGCTGGGCGATGCCGAGCACAATCATTGCCGCAGCAAGGACGAATGCCACTATGGCAAGAACAAAACGCACGTCAACCCTCCTGTGTCGCCGGCCGCTCATCGCGCACACGGGCACGTTGGACCCGGATGCGGGCCCGATCAGCAACAGACAGGACGTCTTACGATACTGGTTGCCCCTGAGAGGCACCTAATAATCCCTCGGGTTGGGACGCGCCAGTGCCTACTGAACAGACTAAAATTGTGGAGGCTTCCTTCGTCAGTCCGTAAACGGGGGTCAGAGGCCCATTTTGAGGAGACAGCGTGGCGAACGACGAAGCAGACTTCACCCAGGTATTCCGCGGCTACGACCGCGACGAAGTCGACAAGACCATCCAGGGACTGCGCCGCGACCTGATTCAGGCGAATACCCAGGGCACCGAGGCGAAGAAGGAAATCAAACGTCTCACCACCCAGATCGACGATCTGAACGCGGAAATCGAAGAGGTCGGCAGCCCCACGTTCTCCGGCCTCGGCACCAAGCTCGAGAACACCCTGCGCGTGGCGGAAGAGCAGTCGACGAGGGTGATCGCCCAGGCGGACATCGACGCCGAACGGCTGCGCGCCTCCGCAGCAAGCGAAGTGCAGACCCTGCTCCGCGAGGGCAAGGAGCAGGCCGAACGGGCACTGTCGGATGCCGCGGTCAAGGCCGGCCGCATCCTCAATGATGCCGTCGCTGAAGCCGACGACTTACTCGCCCGGGCCCACGAGGACTCCACCACGCTCACCCAGGACGCCGTGCACGAAGCGGCGGCCATCCGCGGAGCGGTGGCCACCGAGGCCGCCGAGCTGCGCGCAACCGTGAAGCGGGAAGTCGCCGCGATCCGCTCGGAAGCGGAGCGCGAGGCCGCCGAGGTTCGCGTGGTGGCCCAGCGGGAGGCGACCGAGGCCCGCGAGGTCGCGGCCGGGCTCACGAGCGAGACCGAGTTGACCCGCTCCGAAGTCGCCCACGAACTCGACCAGCAACGCGCCGACCTGGCCCGGGAAACCGAACAGGCTCGCATCGACCTCGCCGCCGAGACGGAACAGCACCGCATAGACCTCGCCCGGGAAACCGAACAGGCTCGCATCGACCTCGCCCACGAGACCGAGCAGGCCCGCAACCTTCTCGCGATCGAGATCGAGCAGGCGAAAACCGACCTCGAACGGGAGACGCTGCAGCAGCGCGCCGATTTGTCCGTTGAAAGCGAGCAGGCCCAGACCGACCTAGCCCGCGACCTCGAACGCCAGCGCGCCGACCTCAGCCGCGAGGTCGACAAGGCGCGCGTGGGCCTCGCGGCCGAGATCGAACAGTCACACGCCGACCTCGGTCGGGACAATGAGCAGACCCGCGCCGACTTCACCGCCGAAAGCGAGCAGCTGCGCATCGACCTGGAGAACCATCTGACGGCCACCCGCAAGCGGGGAGAGCACGAAGCCGCCAAGCTCAAGCGCGAGATCGATCAGACCAGGGCCGACCTCGACGTCGAGCTGAAGGCCCGGCGGGACGAAGCGGAGCAGGGCCAGCTGCAGCGCCACCAGGAGGCGGTGGCCCAGACGCAGAAGTTCGTCGCGGATGCCACCAAGCAGCTTGCCGAGACCAACCGGCGCACGGTCGAACTGCGCGCATTGAACGACCAGCTGGACGCCTCCGCCCGCGACGAGGTCAGGGCATCGAAGAAGGTTGCCGAGGAGTCGGCGGAACGTCTGGTGCGGGACGCCGAGACGCGGGCCGCCGCGCTGGCGACCGATGCCGAACTGCGCACGCGCGTGCTTGTGGCCGACGCGGAGGAGCGTCTGTCCCAGATTAGGATTGAGCGTGACGCCGTGGCCGGCTACTTCGAGAGCCTGCGCGGTCTGCTCACACAGGCGGAAAAGGTCGCCGCCAGCGACGACGACGAGCGCTGACACCAGCCGAGGGGATATCAGTGAAGATCCAGAATGCTTTTCGCGTCGGACTGATCGGCACCCTGGGCGTCGGCGTCGGCCTGCTCATCATCACGTCGGTGATCACTCTGCAAACGATCATCACCTACATCGGTGCGGCACTGTTCCTCGCGCTCGGGCTCGACCCGGCCATCTCCTGGCTGGAGAAGAAGAGGTTTCCCCGCTGGGCAGCCATGCTCACGGTGCTTGTTGCCGTGATCGGGGTTCTGACCGGAGTGATCTTCGCCGTCGTGCCGATCATCGTCAACCAGGTCTCCAACCTCTCCAAGGCCATCCCGGACCTGGTCACGTCGATCAACACCTCCACCTTTCTCGCCGATGTACAGAGGCAGTTTCCGGCTCTCCCGCTATCGAAAATCACAGAGTCGGTCACCGATTTCGTCGGCGGCAACATCACCAACATCACGAGCACGATCATCCAGTCCGGCCTCGCCATCGTCAGCGGACTTTTCGGCGCCCTGATCATCCTGATCCTCACGCTGTACTTCACGGCATCGCTGAACAGCATCAAGCAGGCCGTATACCAGCTGGTACCAGCCTCGAAGCGGGCTCGGTTCGCCGATCTCAGTGAGCAGATCACGACATCCGTCGGCCGATTCGTGATCGGCCAGGGAGCCCTGGCGCTCTGCAACGGCGTGCTCAGCTTCACCTTCCTGTCGATCATCGGCGCGCCGTTCCCGGCGCTGCTCGCGCTGATCGCGTTCCTGTTCTCGCTGATCCCCCTCGTGGGCACGATCTCCGGGTCGATCATCATCGTGCTGACCTGCCTGATCCCCGGAATCGGCAGCTCGACGTTCACAGCGTTGGTCGCCGCGATCTACTACCTGATCTACATGCAGGTAGAGGCCTACCTGCTCAGCCCCAACATCATGAACCGGGCCGTGTCCGTTCCCGGCGCCGTCGTTGTGGTCGCCGCTCTCGCGGGCGGCAGTCTGCTCGGCATCCTCGGCGCGCTGATCGCCATCCCCGTCGCCGCGGCAACCATCATGATCATCAAGCAGGTCGTGATCCCCCGACAGAACAAACTCTAGGCCGATCGGGTACTAGGCCGACGCAGTCCACTCCGTGGGCAGAGGCGCGGCGGCCGGGTTGACCACGGCGACGATCTCGTCGAGTACGCGGCGGGTGGCACTCTCCCCCACCCACAGGTGCTTCCCGCCCTCCACGGCGATGAGCCGGGTGTCCGGCACGCTCGCGAAGCGTTCCCGGGCCTCCTCGGGGCGGAGATAGTCGTCGAACTCGGGGATGACGGCCACCAGCCGCGCGTCCCGGCCGGTCCAGGCGGCCAGCTCGGCGTCAGAGGCCCGGTGCAGTGGCGGAGACAAGAGGATGGCACCCCGGATCGGGTGCTCCAGGCCGTACTTGATTGCAAGCTCCGTGCCGAACGACCAGCCGAGCAGCCAGGGATCGGGCAGCCCGCGCTCGGCGACGAACGCCATCGCGGCGGCAACGTCGAGGCGCTCATCGACGCCGCCGCCGAAGCTGCCGCCACTCGTGCCGCGCGGCGAGGTCGTGCCGCGAGTGTTGAAGCGCAGCACCGCCAGGTCGGCCAAGGCCGGCAGCCGCCCGGCCGCCTTGCGCAGGATGTGCGAGTCCATGAAGCCGCCGTGGGTGGGCAGCGGATGCAGCGTCACCAGCGTCGCCACCGGTGCCCGGCTCACGGGCGTGGCCAGTTCGCCGACCAAGGTCAGGCCGTCCGCGGTGTGCAGCTCGATCTGCTCGCGCACGGCCGGTAGCTCGACGCCGCCGCGAATTTCCACACTCGAAGTCATGGTTTCTCCCCTGGTGCCGCTTGGGCGGTTATTTGATCTTCCAGCAGTGCGAGTGCCAGTGGCGCCTCGCGGCAAGGTCGGATGCCTCACCCATGACGCCGTCGCCGCGCCAGGCGACCACGTGCGCGGTGCCGGGCGCAACCTCGCGGTGGCAACCGGGGCACACGTACGATTTCACGGCTTGCGGCCCCGGTACGGGTTGCACCGTCCAGAGGCCGTCGCGGCGGGTTTCCGTGCGTCGCCAGCCGGCACGCATCCGCTCAAGGCCGTCATCAGCGGCTCCCGGACCGGGCTTGCGGCCACGGGGTCGGTTGCTGCGGGCCATTGAGCCAGTCTACGTGCGAGCCTGGAAGAACAAGGAGCGCTAGTACCAGCCGACGTCGCCGGAGTGCGCCCAGGCGCCGCAGGGGGTGCCGTAGCGGCCCGAGATGTAGCCGAGGCCCCACTGGATCTGGGTCGCGGGGTTGGTCGCCCAGTCGTCGCCGGCGGTGGCCATCTTGGAGCCCGGCAGTGACTGCGGGATTCCGTAGGCACCGCTGGAGCTGTTCTCCGCATTGACGCGCCAGCCGGACTCCTTGTTCCAGAGCGACACGAGACAGTTGAACTGATCGTCGCCCCAGCCGCGGGCGGCCACCGCATCAGCGGCGATCGCCTGCGCCGAACCGGGGTCAGGAACGGCCGCCGACGGAGCCGAACTCGACGCGGACTTGGACGCGACGGGAGCGGCGACGGGAACGGGAACAGGCTTGGGTTTCTCGGTGACGGTGAAACTGTCACGCGTGAAGATGTTCGAGGCTGCCGCAGCGACCTGGATCTCCTGGGCTGCCTCACCGTTGAATCGGTCGCCAGCAACCTGGAAGTAGGGTGACGCCGTCGCGCCGGAATACGGGTCGACGATAGTGACGAGCACGAACGCCGCTGCGGCGGTGAAGGCGAAGAGGGGGACGCGCCCGCGCGAGCGGGACCTTCTCATTCTCACCTTGAAGGGCCTACCGGCGTGTTCGGATGCAATGATGTTCAGATGTCTACCCACGATTTGCCGATCCTATCGGAAATCCGACATAACAGCCAGATAACGGTGCCGATTGACCTCGACACGGCGCGCGGCGCAACTCAACGGACGGCCAGGATCACATCGACGACACTGTCCAGCACAACGTCGACCTGGGCTTCCCGGTAACCGCCGCGCTGGGGCCGGAACACGGCGCAGCGCACATCTTCCACCGTTATGGGGAGCCCGTCTTCGAAGTACCGGACGAGCTTGTGGGAGAACCGGTCGACATCCGCCCGGCTGTAGCCGACGCTGAGAACGCTCACCCGGTGGAAGCGGTGTCCGTCCTTCCGGCTGAGCCGGTTCACGAGCACCTGAGCGAGGTCATGCACCTCAGCGAGCCACGCCTCGGTGCCCTGCGCCTGCGCCGCACGGTCCCGGTCGCGCGTCGCGAAGGCGTCTTCGAGACGCTCGAGGGCCGCATCCACGTGCGCAGGCGAATATCCGCCCTTGTGCATGCTGAACGCGGTGTGACGGATGTCCTCGGCGGTCAACCCGACGCTGTCGTCGGTGGCGTCATACGCTTTTCGGGCGACAGCGAGGAACTCCTCCACCTGCGGAGCGCTGTAGCCGAGCGTCTTCTTGCCGGTCCGAGGGAAGGTGGAGGTCACCGGAACATTCTGCCTCACTGCCGCGCGCCTGACTAAACCGAGGCCGCTAAGCGAAAATCAGGTAGAGGGCGTACGCGGCTGCGGCCGACGGCAGGATCGAATCCAACCGGTCGAGGAGACCGCCGTGACCAGGCAGCCAGGAGCTCATGTCCTTGATGCCGAGGTCACGCTTGATCAGGGATTCGGCCAGGTCGCCGAAGGTCGCGGTGAACAAGATGACCACACCGAAGACGAGGCCGAACCACCAGGGCTGGTCGAGCATGAACACTGCCAGCAGCACGCCGATCCCGATACAGGCGACGCCGGCGCCAGCGAACCCTTCCCAGGTCTTCTTCGGGCTGATTGAGGGGACCATGCGGTGCTTGCCGAAGCTGAGGCCGGCGGCGTACGCCGCGGTGTCGGCTGAGATGACCAGCAGCAGGAAGGCGAGGGTCCACCACTGCCCGTCGGGCTGGGCGACCAGGAGCACAGAAAAGCTGCCGAGGAAGACGACGTAGGCCTGGATCAGGAAGCCACCACCGATGTCGCCGAGCACCTCCCGGGAGGGAGCGCGGTGGGCGCGCCGGACGAGAAAAGCCAGCCGCCACAGGGCGATCAATCCAATGCCGGCGAGCGTGCCCAGCCACTGGCCCGCCGCGCCGAGGTAGAACGCGGCAGGCACGACGCCCACGGATGCCAGGACGACCGGTACGCGCGGCACGTTACGTCCGGCGAGACGGAGAGCCTGAGCGAGCTCGAAGGCCGTGAAGCCCACGAACGCGATCGCGCAGACCATGAACAGGTCTTTGATGAAGATGAGGCTGAACAGCATGAACAAGCCAAGCGCGAGCCCGATCAGGGTTGCCAGGATCAGGTTGCGCCCGGTGCGCGCCTGGATACGTTCCTGAGTCGCATCCAGCTGCGCCCGGGTCGCCAGCATTTGACGTTCGAGATCGGCCTTCTTCGACTGCATCTGGGCCCTGAACTCGGCGCGACTGACACCATGCTCGCGCTTGGCGCGCAGCCCTTCGCGTTCTCCGGAATCGCCTGATTCGTCCGTCATGAGGCTGGATCGTCCTTAGATCTCGAGGAGTTCTGCTTCTTTGCGCTTGAGGGCGTCGTCGATGGCATCCACGTGGGTCTTGGTGATGTGTTCGAGTTCTTTCTCGCCGCGGGCCACGTCGTCGTCTCCCACTTCACTCTTGAGGGCGTCGAGGTCGTCCTTGGCCTTGCGGCGCAGGTTGCGCACCGACACCTTGGCATCTTCGGCCTTGGTGCGCACGATCTTGACGTATTCCTTGCGGCGGTCCGCGGTCAGCTCCGGCAGCGTGGCCCGGATGACGTTGCCGTCGTTTCCGAGGTTGGCGCCCAGGTTCGGAGTGTCGCGAATGGCCTGCTCAATGTCTCGCAGGGCGCCCTTGTCGTACGGCCCGATCAGGAGCGTGCGGGCCTCCTGGTTCTGCAGCGAGGCGAGCTGTTCCAGTGGCGTCGGTGTGCCGTAGTAGTTCACCAGGATCTTGGCGAACATCTGCGGGTTCGCACGACCGGTTCTCACGGTCGCGAAGTCGTCTTTGGCAGCTTCCACGGCCTTGTGCATGCGGGCGGTGGCGTCGGACAGAACATCCGTGATCACGATGACTCCTTCTTCGATGGCGTTGTCAAGCTTAGTTGGAGACAAGGGTTCCCAGATCGGCGCCGAGAATGGCAGCCGTCACGTTGCCGTGCGGGGCCATGCCGAACACCTGCATGGGCATTCCGTTGTCCATGCAGAGGCTGAAGGCCGTCGAGTCGACGACCTTGAGGCCGCGCTGCAGTGCCTCCTGGTAGGTGATGTGGTCGATCTTGTGCGCGTCCGGGTTGGTGCGCGGGTCGTCGGAGTAAATCCCGTCGACGCCGTTCTTGGCGACGAGCACGATGTCCGCATCGATTTCCAGGGCACGCTGGGCCGCAACCGTATCGGTGGAGAAATAGGGCAGCCCGGCGCCCGCGCCGAAGATGACCACGCGGCCCTTTTCGAGGTGGCGTTCCGCGCGACGAGGGATGTACGGCTCGGCGACCTGGGTCATCGCGATCGCGGACTGCACCCGTGTCTCGGATCCGGCCTGCTCGAGGAAGTCCTGGAGGGCAAGGGCGTTCATCACGGTGCCGAGCATGCCCATGTAGTCGGCACGGCCGCGGTCCATTCCACGCTGGGACAATTCGGCGCCGCGGAAGAAGTTGCCGCCGCCGACGACGATGGCGATTTCCACCGTCTTGGCCGCCTCGGCGATCTCGCGGGCGAGGGCGCTGATGACGTCGGGATTGACGCCCAGGCTGCCTGCCCCGAAGGCTTCGCCGGAAAGTTTGAGGAGGACCCTGCGCTTCTTGACCGTATCTGACATTCTGTGCGCTTCTTCCCTCGTGATGCTCTGTGCCGTGCTGTGCTGTGCAGTGTTGCCTTGGGTTGGGTTGTGTTGTGTTGCGCCGTGCCGTGTTCCGGCGGTGTTCTAAAACTACTGGGTGGGCTGGTGGGTGCCCACACACAGAAGGAGACCGGATTGCGACTGCAACCCGATCTCCTTCACTACGATCAAACGACCGGTTACGCGCCGACCTTGAATCGGGCGAAGCCCGAGACGGTCAGTCCGGCGTCAGCCAGGACCTTGCTGACGGACAGCTTGTTGTCCTTGGCATAATCCTGTTCGAGGAGTGCAACCTGCTTGAAGTACGCGGTGACGCGACCCTCGACAATCTTGGGCAGTGCAGCCTCCGGCTTGCCCTCGTTCTTCGAGATCTCGGTGACGATCCGGCGTTCGGCCTCAACGAGGTCGGAGGGAACGTCTTCGCGAGCGAGGTACTCGGGGTTCGCGAAGGAGATGTGCTGAGCCACGCTGCGCGCGCTCTCCGCGTCACCTCCGGAGTAACCCAGAACAACGCCGACCTGCGGGGGCAGGTCCTTGCTGGTCTTGTGCAGGTAGATCGCGAACTTCTCACCCGCGACGGATGCGACGCGGCGAAGTTCGAACTTCTCGCCAATGATCGCGGCCTCGCCGTCGATGAGCTGGCCGACGGTCTGACCGTCGACCGGAGCGGCCAGGCCTTCCTCGACCGTGGTGGCCGCGGCAGCGGCGACCGCGTCCAAGACCTTCTCGGCTAGTGCAACGAACTTATCGCCCTTGGCGACGAAGTCGGTCTCGCAGGCGAGTTCGATCAGGGTGGCGGTGTTGCCGATTTCCTTGGCAGCGACGAGTCCCTCGGAGGTGGAACGATCGGCGCGTTTGGCGTTACCCTTCGCACCCTTCATTCGAAGGATTTCGACGGCCTTTTCCATGTCGCCTTCGGCTTCAACGAGGGCGTTCTTGGTGTCGACCATGCCGGTACCGAGGCGCTCGCGCAGCGCTTTGACGTCTGCGAGGCTGATGCTTGCCATGCTTGGTCCTTACTTGGTTTCTTCGGCGGGAGCGTCGGCTGCAACAACGGCTGCGGCTTCGGCTTCTGCGGCTGGGGCTGCGGCGGCTTCCTCGTCGGCAACCGGCGCGGCCACGACGGCCTCTGCGGTCTCGTCGGAGACGGCGACGGCTTCGTCAGCTGCCGGGGCGTTCTCGGCAGGAGCGGCCAGGAGTTCGGCTTCCCACGCGGCGAGAGGCTCGATTTCAGCCTCCGGCTTGGCGTGGCGCTGGATGAGGCCCTCGGCCGCAGCGTCCGCGATGATGCGGGTCAGCAGGCCGACGGAACGAATGGCGTCGTCGTTGCCCGGGATCGGGTACTGGACGTCGTCCGGGTCGCAGTTGGTGTCGAGGATCGCGATGACGGGGATGCCGAGCTTGCGGGCTTCGTCAATGGCGAGGTGCTCCTTGTTGGTGTCCACAACCCACAGCGCCGACGGCGTCTTCGTGAGGTTGCGGATGCCGCCGAGGCTCTTGTGCAGCTTGACGAGCTCGCGCTTCTTGATGAGCATTTCCTTCTTCGTGAAACCGCTCTTGGCGGTGTCCTCGAAGTCGAGCTCTTCAAGCTCTTTCATGCGGGCCAGACGCTTGGAAACGGTCTGGAAGTTGGTGAGGAGGCCGCCGAGCCAGCGCTGGTTGACGTAGGGCTGGCCCACGCGGATGGCCTGTTCGGCGATCGATTCCTGCGCCTGCTTCTTCGTTCCGACGAAGAGGATGGTGCCGCCGTGGGCAACCGTCTCCTTGACGAAGTCGTAGGCCTTGTCGACAAACCCGAGCGACTGCTGCAGGTCGATGATGTAGATGCCGGAGCGCTCCGTGAAGATGAAGCGCTTCATCTTCGGGTTCCAACGGCGGGTCTGGTGCCCGAAGTGCACGCCGCTGTCGAGCAGCTGGCGGATGGTTACGACGGCCATGAGCCGTTCTCCTTGTCCGGCGCGCGCTGCGATGCAGACGAACGCCAATCGGTTTGTGTCGTGATCGGATGATCACCACTCCTGGTGCCCGGCACAGAACCGCCTCGCATCTGAAAGAAACGAGGACCGAGTGGGTCTGGAGGCCGAATGGGCACGCGTAGTCAGCACGCAAGCGCTGCTCCTCAAAGGTTAGCACCCACGGGGGTGCCCCGTGCGCGCGCCGGCACGTGCGGGCGTCCCTCCCCAGGCGGGGTGGTACGGGATCCGGTCACGGATACCGCCCTCGCCGGTTTGGGGGGGGGACGGAGGCCGCACGGTGGTGGCATGAATGCCTTCCGTCTGCTCATCGCGGCCGCGCTGCTGCCGCTGTCCTGCCTGTCCATGGTGCGGAGCGACGCGGCGGGTGTGACATTACCCGGGGCGGCGTCGGTCACGGAGACGGCCGCGGAGACGGCCACCTCCGGCACCTGGCACTGGCCGCTGGCTCCGCCGCATCCGTTGCTCCGGGGTTTCCTGGCGCCGGCCACCCAGTATGCGCCGGGCCATCGAGGTCTGGACCTGTCGGCCGAGGCCGGCCGGGAGGTGGTTGCACCGGCCGAGGGTATCGTCTCGTTCGCCGGGGTCGTGGTCGACCGCCCCGTACTCTCGATCGAACATGCCGACGGCCTGGTATCCAGCATCGAGCCGGTGTCGGCCAGTGTCGCGGTCGGTGACCGGGTCGCGGCAGGGCAGCCCGTCGGCCAGGTTGCCGACGGCGGGCACTGCGCTGGGCAGTGCCTGCATCTTGGCGCCCGGTTGAACGGTGGCTATGTGTCACCACTGCTGTATCTGGTCGGAGTTCCTCGCGCGGTGCTGCTGCCGGCACTGCTCCTGAGAGGAGACAGCTGAGGGGCCGGCAGCCGCGAGGTAGTCGCGGAGCAGTCCCGGAACCCGTCGCCGGGGAGTCAGGCGCGCGGGTGCGCGGTGCGGTAGCTCTGTTTGAGGCGTTCGGCCGAGACATGAGTGTAGATCTGGGTGGTGCCGAGGCTGGAGTGGCCGAGCAGCTCCTGCACGGCCCGGAGGTCGGCTCCGCCGTCGAGCAGGTGGGTGGCCGCCGTGTGGCGGAGGGCGTGCGGGCCGGCCGGCCCGTTGCCGGGCACATCGGCGAGCAGAGTGGCGACCAGCCGGTAGACCGCCCGCACGCCGAGGCGCTGGCGGCGCGCACCAAGGAACAGCGCGCTCACCGGCGTCGCGGCGTTCTCGGCAGCGGTTTTCGCTGCGTGCGCGCGGTTCTCGGCAGCGGGCCCCACGGTCCCGGCGGGGGCTGCGGTCTCGGCGGGCGCTGCGGTCTCAACGAGCCGGGGGCGGCCCCGTTCGAGATAGGCGAGGATCGCGTGCTGGGCCGGCACGCCGAAGGGAACGACGCGTTCCTTGGAACCCTTGCCGGTGACCCGCACGGTGAGTCGGTGCAGATCGACGTCGGTGACGTCGAGGCCAACGAGCTCCGAGACCCGCAACCCCGACGCATAGAGCAGTTCCACTATCGCGAGGTCGCGCAGCGCCGCCGGGTCGGGACCGGCAGCACGAAGTTCCAGGTGGGTGAGTAGCTCCTGCATTTGGGTGTGGTTGATCACTCGGGGCAGTGGTCTGCCGGGTTTCGGCGAGCGCAGCCGCACGGCGGGGTCGGTTGCGCTGCCGCCGGTGCGTGCCAGCCAGGCCGTGAAGCTGCGGGCGGAGGCTGACCGCCGGGCAATGGTCGCCCGCGCCAGCCCCGACTGGGTTCCGACCCACAGCCAATCGCGGAGCAGATCGAGGCTCAGCGCCGCCGGGTCGATGACGCTGCGAGTTTCGGCGAAGGCGATCAGTCCCGCCAGGTCGGTGCGGTAGGCGCGCACGGTGTGTACGGAGAAGCCGCGCTCAACGGCCAGGTAGACCACGAAGTCGTCGACAGACGCATCGAGGAGGTGCACCGGCGCGGGAACCGGCGGTGGTATGCGAACGGACTCAGGCATAGTCACCTCGGTCAGACCTGCCGCGAGAAGGCCTCGGTGCGCTCGTCGGGCGTAAGCGCCTCCATCCGGTCGAGGAAGGCCGCGTCGAAGCCGGTCGCTGCCGGAAACTCGCCGAGAGCCACATGCGAGTGCACGATCTGGTCGTCGTAGACGTGCACGAGGTTGATCGATTGCCCACCCTGCAGACCGCTGAGCGCCCCCTGCGGCGCGGTCGGATCGATCGTGTAGCAGGTCGCTGCGGCGACCGACACCGGGATACCCGCGAAGAGTCCGGTCGTCGCGTAATGCAGGTGTCCGCCCAGGATCGCCCGGATATCGCTGCCGGCCACCACCTCGGCCAGTCGGGGCTGCCCCCGCAGCTCGAGGATGGACATCAGCGGCAACATCGTGGGCACGGGCGGATGATGAAGCGCCAGCAGGGAGCCGTGCGGAGCAGGCTCGCTGAGCACCTCGGCCAGCCACGCTAACTGCGCGCCGGACAGGTCGCCGTGGTGATAGCCCGGAACACTCGTGTCCAGTGCGATGATGCGCACTCCCCCGATGTCGAATACCCGGTCGATCGGCGCCGAGGATCCTTTTTCCCGGAGCAGCTCGGTGCGGAAGGCCTCGCGCTTGTCGTGGTTCCCCATCACCCAGATGACGGGGGCGCCCATCCGTTCGGCCGCGGCCTCGACAATGTCACGCACCCGGCGGTACGCAGCGGCTTCACCGCGGTCGGCGATGTCACCGGTGAAGAGCAGCGCGTCGGGCCGGAGACCGGACCGCTCCAACTGTGCCATCGCCTGGTACACGGTGGTGTCGGTGTCGACCGCGCCGTAGAGCGCTCGACCTCCGCCGAGGAAGTGGGTGTCGCTGATATGCGCGATGAGGTGGGTGGCTGGAGGGTACTGGCCCAGTTGCACGGCTGACATGACTCACCTTTCGTGGGTGCCGCCCAGACTACGGCCTGCCCCCGACGTCGGCCTGTCGTCGCGCGAATTCACCCTTCGGTGGGATTCGCGCGAACCCACTATTGGGGGGCCCGCAGCCCCGTTCTGTGGGCTCATCCGGCCTAACGGCGCACACGAGACCGCCCTAGCTTTCAGCACGTGTCCTCACAGATGAGGACTGTCGAGACCCGAAATCGATAGAAGGGCATCACATGACCAAGAAGACCACACCCGAGGCAACCGCCGGCACCGCCAAGCAGCTGCGGGTGAGGAGCATCGCGCTCGTCGCGGCCGCGATGCTCCTGGTCGGCGGAGGCGGAGCGTACGCCTACTGGTCGACGACCGGCTCCGGCACCGGTGCGGCGGCCAACGCCAAGTCCAACGGCTCGCTGGTGCTGAGCGCCCACCTGGCCGACGGTCTGACCCCGGGCGCCTCCGTGCCGGTGACGTACTCCGCAAAAAATGCGGGCACGTCCAGCCTCAAGGTCGCAACCATCTCCCAGACCGGCAGCACTGACGCCCCGGGGTGTGTCTTCGCCGACAACTTTACGATCGCCCCGTCCGTCGTCTCCGACACGCGCGTGATGGGCATGCCCAGGAGCCAGACCGTCGTCGATGTGACCATCACGGGAGCCTCGACGCTCATGTTCCTTGACACCGCTGACGACCAGGACGCCTGCAAGGGCGCCACCGTCACGCTGACGCTCAAATCCAACTAGCTCGATCACAGGTGGGCAGGCTCTCTCCGAGCCTGCCCACCTGTGCGATTTTTATTTTGGTACATCTGAGTCCCTGAACATTCATGCTCGTTCGACAGCTGTGAGAGGTTGACGTGACTTCCCTCCGTGCCCACCGTTCCGCATCCGGAAACACCCGCCTCTCATTCTTCGGCCTCACCGCCGCCGTGACCCTTGCCGTGTTGGTCGTGTCCGTAACCGGTGGCGCCTCCGCGTATTACACCGCCCCCGGGTTCGGCTCCGGCTCGGCAGCCCTCGGCACGCTGCTTCCGCCCACCGACGTGCTCGTTCCCGCGACGAGCGCCGGCACCGCGAGCCTGCGCTGGACGGCATCCGTCGGCACGCCCGCGCCGACCGGCTCCTGCGCCACCCGCACCAAGACCGGCACCGGCACGCCGACCCCGGCCTGCGGCACCAGCCCGACCATCATCGTGGCCACCGCGTTTTGCGACGACCTGCTCGTTCTGACCGGCGACTATACCTACACGGTCACCGCCGTCTACAACGGCTGGACCGCGGCGAGCGCCCCCAGTGGCAGCGTGACGATCTCGAATCCGACGAAAGTCGCGTTCCAGGCCCAACCGTCCGACGCGACCAGCGGCGCCGTCTTCACTGCCCAGCCCAGCGTCGCGATCCAGAATGCCGCCGGAGACACAGTGCCCACCAGTACCAGCCCGGTCACACTGGCAATCACCGGGTCGCCCGCCGACGCCAGGCTCACGTGCCCAACCAACCCGCTGGCGGCAGCATCCGGTATCGCGGTCTTCACCGGCTGCGCCATCGACAGGGCCGGCACCTATACGCTCACCGCGGCCTCCGGTGCCCTGACCGCCGCCACGAGCACCGCCCTGACCGTTTCCGCGGGCTCCGCGAAGAAACTGTCCTTCACCCAACCTGCCGTTGACTTCTCCATCACCAGCCAGACCACGTTCGCCGCGCCCGTCCAACCGATGGTCACCGTTCAGGACGCCGGCGGAAACACCATCACCGGCAGCACCGCAACAATCAGCCTCGGCCTCACCTCACCCGCCGGGGCCAGCCTGACCTGCGCCGCGAACGCCCGGGCTGCCGTCTCAGGCATCGCCGCCTTCGCCGCCTGCCAGATCGACAAGGCCGGCAGCTACACGCTCACCGCCACCTCGGCCGGGCTCGCCGACGCCACGAGCAACGGCATCAACGTCACCGCCGGGCCCCCTAAGAGACTCGTCTTCACCGCACAGCCCGCCAATAGCAGTAGCGGCGGAACCCCGTTCTCAACCCAACCTGTCATTGCCGTGCAGGATGCGTTCGGAAACACCGTCACCACCAGCCTCAGCCTCACGACCCAGGCAGGCGCCGCGCTGTCCTGCACCTCAGGCAACCCGCTCGCGGCCGCGTCCGGTGTCGCGGCCTTCACCGGTTGCCGGATCGACAAACCCGGCAGCTACACACTCACGGCGGCCTCAGGGACCTGGACGGCCGAGTCCAGCAGCCTCACCATATCGGTCGGCTCCGTAGCGAAACTAGCCATCGCCTTCCCGACCAGCACCGCCATCAGTCAGAGTGCCTTCTCCACCCAACCGGTTGTCACGGTGCAGGATGCCGGTGGCAACACCGTCACGAACAGCACCGCAGCCGTGACATTGAGCCTCACCAACACACCCGTCGGGGCCACCCTGTCCGCGTGTGCTTCCGCCAGCACCGCCGGCGTCACGACCTTCACCGGTTGTCGGATCGACAAGGCCGGCGCCTACACACTGACGGCCGTCGTGGCAGGCCCCATCACGGCCACGAGCAACACCACCACGATCTCGGCCGGGGCCGCGTCAAAACTCGCTTTCACCGGAACATTCCCTCAGAAGAGCCATAAGAGGAACGACTTCTTCGTGCCTCAGCCGGAAATCACGATCCAGGATGCCTTCGGCAACTCAGCGAACGCCGCTGTAAGCGTCACGCTCTCTGCGAGTCCACCGTCCAACAGATCCGGCACGCTGTCGTGCGCGGCGACAACCAGGACTTCTCTCAACGGTGTTGCTACGTTCAGTGGCTGCCAGGTCAGTTACCAAGGCAATCAAGCGGGCCTGTACACGTTCACGGCGGAAGCTTCGGGGCTTGTGAGCGCCTCCGTCATCGTCACGATCGTCCAGTGATCAGGAGTCTTCCAGTGATCATGGATGACAACGACGGGGCCACGGTCGACGTGCTCGTACGCCGAAAGGACGGGGACGACCAGGGGGGTGGTCGGGTGAACGGCGAACCGTTACCGGCCGCGCACCCAGCCGGTCTCCTTCTCCCGAACCACCCCCTCCAGGTCGAGGGCGCCGAGGGACCCCTGCACCGTTGACATCGACAGTCCGGCCCGACGGGCGATGTCGGTCACGCTGCGCGCCGCCCGCGTGCTCAGAGCGTCGAACACGCGCACCTGCTCGCTCGTGCGGCCGCCGAACCCGGCCGTGTCTCCATCGGCGGGCGGCAGGTCGAGGGTGAGGCCCAGCATCCGTTCGCCCACCAGTTCGGCCATTTCCGCGGCTGTGCTGACGCAAACGGCGTCATACTCGCGGATCAGCCGATGGCAGCCGGCCGACGTCGGCGAGGTCACCGGGCCCGGAACGGCCCCGAGCGGCCGGCCGAGAGCGGCGGCATGCCCGGCAGTGTTGAGCGAACCCGAGCGCCAGCCGGCCTCGAGCACGACCGTGGCCGCGCTGGCAGCGGCGATCAACCGGTTGCGTTGCAGGAACCTCCATTTGGTGGGCGCGGCCCCGCACGGCAGTTCGGAAATGATCGCCCCCATCGTGGCGATACGGCTCAGCAGGGCGTCGTGGCCGCTCGGGTAGTAGCGGTCCACTCCCCCGGCGAGGAACGCGACGGTCAGCCCCGAGCTGGCCAGTGCCGCCCGGTGCGCCATGCCGTCAATGCCGTACGCCGCCCCGGAGACGATGAGGAAGCCGCGGTCGACGAGCCCGGCGGAGGCCTCCATCGTCACATGCTCGCCGTAGCCGGTGGCCGCGCGGGCACCCACCAGGGCGATCGAGTTGGACAGCGCCGTCAGAGCGGTCGGGATGCCCCGCCACCAGAGTGCGATCGGCGCGTGGACTGCCAGGTCGTCGACGCCTCTCGGCCAATGTGCATCAGTGGGCACCAGGAGCCCGGCGGACGCGCGCGCCGCCTGCTGCAGGGAACGGATCACCTCGGCCGAGGATAACCGCGGCCGCCAGCGTTGCAGGGCCTGCTCCAGTAGGGCCTGCAGGTCGTCGGTCAGTGGCAACCCCGTTGCGGCCAGCGCGCCCGCGAGCCGGGCCCCGGTCCACAGGTCGAGGACGGCACTGAGTGCCGGCCCGGCCCCCAGCCCCTGCACGAGCAGTCCGGCGGCGCCGTCGCCCGGCTCCGAGATACCGGTCCACGCGGCGCGCGCGAACACATCGGCGGCGGCCGCGGCATCCGTCGGGCCAGACCCGGCGGATGCCCGCACGCCCCCGGTCAGCGCAACCACCGTGGATTCCTCCAGCCCAAACAGCATCATGACGTCATTCCCTTCCGCAGGTACAAGGCCTGCCCTACTTGTTCAATGCCGGGCCGGGACACGCCCTCGAGGTCGGCGATGGACCAGGCCACCCGCAGTACTCGGTCATATCCGCGCATGGTGATGCCTCCGCGTTCAAGCGCCCGGTCAAGGATGGCCGTGGCCGCTCTGCCCAGCCGGGCCTGGGGGCCGCGCAGCCAGGGGCCGGGCACATCGGAGTTCAGCGTCCACGGCGTGCCGGCGAGGCGCTGGGCCGCGGCGGCTCGGGCCTCGATCACCCGTCCGCGGGCGACGGCGCTCGCCAGTCGGGGCGTCTCGGTGGCCAGCCGCAGCTGGGCGGCAGTGATGCGCTGCACCCGCAGCTGAATGTCGATACGGTCCAGCAGCGGTCCCGAAATGCGCGCCAAGTACCGTCGCCGGGAGCTCGGCGGGCAGGTGCAGTCCAGGTCAGGGGCGCCGTACTGCCCGCAGGGGCACGGGTTGGCCGCCATCACCAGCTGGAAGCGGGCCGGGAAGTGGGCGACCGCGTTGGCGCGGTGAATGCTGATCACCCCGGATTCCAGCGGCTGCCGGAGCGCGTCGAGCACCGCCGAGGCGAATTCGGGAGCCTCATCGAGGAAGAGCACCCCGTGCGAGGCGCGCGCCGCCGCGCCAGGCCGGACCTGCCCGCTGCCTCCGCCGACCATGGCCGCCGCCGTCGCCGTGTGGTGCGGGGCCTCAAGCGGCGGGCGGGTGATCAGGGCGCGCCCGACGGCGCGGCCGCTGAGCGACCGCATGGAGCTGACCTCGAGGGAGGCCTCAGCGTCGAGGTCGGGCAGCAGTCCGGGCAGCCGGGCCGCCAGCATGGTCTTGCCGGCGCCGGGCGGCCCCACCATGAAGACGTGGTGACCGCCGGCCGCCGCGATCTGCAACGCCAGGATCGCATCGTCATTGCCGATGATGTCGACCAGGTCGGGTTCGGCCGTCTCCGCCGCGGCGTCGCCGGGAACGAGGATGGGGTCAACCGGGATCGGTTCGAGTTCGGCGCCATGCCAGATGGCGGCGTCCCGCAGGGAGGCGACACCGATCACCCGCACGCCCGGCACGAGGGTCGCCTCATCGACGTTGCCGGCGGGAACCATCACCGTGCCGTGGCCAAGCCGGGAGGCCGCGATCACCGCCGGGAGCATGCCCGGCGTCGGCCGCAGCCGTCCGTCGAGGGCCAGCTCGCCGATGTGCACCACCCGGCCCACCGACGCGGCCGAGACCACCTGGTCGGCCCCGAGGCAGGCCAGCGCGATGGCCAGGTCGAAGCCCGACCCGTGCTTCGGCAACGACGCCGGGGAGAGGTTGATGGTGAGCTTGTTGCGGGTGAGCGGACAGCCCGAGTTCTTCGCCGCCGCCCGCACCCGCTCGGTGGCCTCCGACAGGGCCGCATCGGGCAGCCCGATCAGGATGATACCCGGCAGCTGCCCGGAGATGTCGGCCTCCACCTCGACCAGTGCCCCGGTCATCCCGGCCAGGGCCACCGCATGCGTGCGGGCGAGCCCCATCAGAACACGCCCGTCAGGTGCTCGATCACGGGCTCGGTGCCGGGACGGATGATCACGGCGATGGCGTCGACACGGATGCGGGCGGGCCGGGCATCCGCCTGTTCGCACCACGCCGCCGCGAGGCGACGCAGCCGGGCGAGCTTGGCGACAGTGATGGCCTCGAACGGATGCCCGAAGCGGGTTCCCGAACGCGTCTTCACCTCGACGAAGACGACCTCTCCCCCGAGCTCGGCGACCAGGTCGATCTCACCCTGCCCGCAGCGCCAGTTGCGCTCCACGACCCGGTAGCCGGCGGCGGCGAGGAAGAGGGCGGCGCACTCCTCGCCCTGCCTGCCTAGTTCGTCTTTGCGTGCCACGAGCACCTCCGCCCCCAGCGTGCCGGGTAGGCGCTCCCGGCACTCGCGGGGTCGAGAAGCTGTGCGGTCGGCGGCGCGGCCGCGTCTGGGGAGGACCACCCCCGGCCCGGCCTTCAGCACCACCGTCCCGAACGAATTCGACGCCGGCACGGCGGTCCGTCTGTGCTGACCAGCGTCCACGCGGTGCAACCAGCTCTGCCGTTCCGGGAGCGACACAACCAATCGATCAGGACTCCCCCAGCTACAGCCCCAGCGCGGCGAGCGCCGCGTCCATCCGCTCGGCGAGGGCTGCGTAGCCGGCGTCATTGGGGTGCAGGCCGTCGTCGGCCATCCACTCGGGGTGCCCGTCGAGCCAGTAGGAGGCGCCGGAGATGTAGTCTGCGTCGGCGCCGAGCGCGGCCGCCTGAACCCAGCCGATGATCTGCTCCACGGAGTCCGGGCGCTCCTCGGTGTACCAGAACGGCTCCACGACGATGAGGCGCGCCTCTGGCAGGGCCGCCCGGATCGTCTCGAAGTCGCGGGTGATCGCCGCCTCGATCTCGTCGGCGCGGGACGGCATCGAGAAGTTGTCGTTGAGCCCCATGGTGCTGATCACGATGTCCGGCCTGGCAGCGATGACCTGGTCGATCAGATCATCCCCCCGCCGCTGGTTCACGAAGCCGAGGCCGTTGCGGCTCGGGTTGACCTCGGTCCAGTCGCGCTCTGCCGAGACGATGGTCGACCAACGTTTGTCCGCAGCCGAGCCGCCGGTGCCGCGCGTGTAGGAGTCGCCGTAGAAGGCGACCACGGTCTCGCCGGGGCCGCGGGCCGCGGGACCCGGGTCGGCCTCGCCCAGGCCGCGGCCCAGGACGCCGCTCTGGGCGAGCATTGCCAGGGCCACCGCCCCCGCGAGCAGCACGGCGGCGGCGATCCACACGGTGATCCAGAAGGCAGGGCGTCGTCGAGGGGTCATGACACTGATTCGGAGCCGGGCACCGGCAGGGTTGGCGGAACACGCCGGCCCGGCATGCTCAGCGCACCAACCGGGGCACCGAGGCGCCGGATGCCGCGTGTCCGGCGGCCGCGAACGCGGCATCCGTCTCGCGCAACACCCGCAGCACGTTGGCGCCGGCAAGAGCCGCGAGGTCGGCGGCCGACCAGTCGCGCCGGGCCAACTCGGACAGCAGCGCCGGGTAACCGTCGACGCCTTCGAGGCCGGCAGGGAACTCGTCGGTGCCGTCGAAGTCGCCTCCGAGGCCGATGTGGGCCATTCCGGCGACGCGGCGGGCGTGTTCGACGTGGTCGGCGACATCCGTCAGCGTCACGACCGGCGCCGGCCCGGCCCGGTCGCCCTCGAACCAGACCGAGTAGTCCTCGGACAGGAATTGGGGCACGAAGGTGAGCATGAGCACCCCGCCGTTGGCGGCCAGTCGGCACAGCACGTCGTCGGGCACATTGCGGGGGTGGTCACTGAGGGCCCGGCAGGAGCTGTGACTGAAGATGACGGGCGAGTCGGACGCGTCCAACGCCGCATGCGCCGTGGCCGGGGAGACGTGCGAGAGGTCGACCAGCATGCCCAGCCGGTTGAGTTCGTGCACGTAGTCGACGCCGCGGGGTGTGAGGCCACCGTGCTCGGGTTCATCGGTGCCCGAGTCGGCCCAGGTCGTGTTGTGCACGTGGGTGAGGGTGAGGTAGCGCACGCCCAGCCGGGCGAACATGCGCAGCGCGGCCGGGGAGTCGTTGAGGCTGTGTCCGCCCTCGGCGCCGAGCAGGGAGGCGATGCGCCCGATCGCTCGGGCGGCCTCCACGTCGGCGGCACTGCGCGCGATGCCGAAGTCGTCGGGGTAGCGCGCGGCGAGGCGGTAGACCCAGTCGATCTGCTCAAGCGTGCCCTGCACGGCGTCGGCGCCTGTAAGGTCGTCGCTGACGTAGACCGACCAGAACTGCGCTCCGACCTGCCCTGCCCGCAGCCTGGCGATGTCGGTGTCGGTGGACAGACCGCCCCCGAGACCCTCCACGGAGTAGTCGCGGCTCTGCCGGCACTCCCACGCCCAGTCGTTGTGGCCGTCGATCAGCGGGGCCAGGGCCAGCGCCTGCTCCACGACGACGGATGCCGCGGCGGGCGCGGACGGAACCGGTGTGCTCATGCCCCCACGCTAGTGCCGGCCGGCACGGGCGGGGAGCGGAAGCCACCTACAGTTGAACGGGAACTGGTGAACCGGTTTAGTCGAGGCTCGGCATGCCCCCGACGGCCTGAATCAGACTTGGACCAGTTAGGACCCCCTCTCATGATGGGTGCACACCATGCCATGACCGGCGCCGCCGCCTGGATCGCCGTCACGGCGACCGCCGGGCACGGCCTCGGGCTCTTTCCTGTGACGCCCGTCGGCACGATCGCCGGCTCGCTGCTCTGCGCCGGGGCGGCCCTCCTCGCCGACGCCGACCACAACTCGGCCACCATCTCGCAATCCGTCCCCGTGCTCGGCCGGCTCGTCACCACGGGGATCTCCCGGGCCTCCGGCGGCCACCGGCACGGCCTGCACAGCCTGCTCGGCCTGTTCTCGGCGTGGCTGCTCGCCACCGTGATCGGTCTGGTGCTCTGGGAGCCCGTCTGGGCCACGGAACCGGTGCGCGTCGGCCCGGCCCTGATGAGCGCCGCGGCGATCGCGTTTGCGGCCAAGGTGCTCGGCCTCTCGAAGCAGTCGTGGGGGCTGGCCTGGGCGATCGGCTTCGCCGTGGCGGCTTTCATCGCCGTTTTCGCCCCGGAGCAGCACTCGTGGTTCGTGATCTGCTTCACACTGGGCTACGGCGTGCACCTTCTGGGCGACCTGCTCACCACCGGCGGGCTGCCCCTGTTCTGGCCGTGGATCCCGAAACCGCCCAGATGGTGGTGCCGGGTGCCGGTGCTCGAGAATCTGTGGTCATCGGGCGGCTACCTGTCCGTGCCGGTGCTGGGCAACGCCGGCTCCCTGCGGGAGTGGCTGCTGCTGATCCCGGTCACCGCCTATGCGGGCTACGGCGTGCTGTTCGCGCTGCTGGAGACCTGGGGCGTCAACCTGGAGGCCGCGCTGGTGGACATTGCCGGGGCGCTACCGCTGTAGCGGGGCAGAAGACGCCGGGACATCCGTCGGTCGCCCCTGTTCACCTCGTAGGCTGGAGGCATGGGACTGCGTAATCGGCTGACGGATCTGCAGATGAAGACGATGAGCGTGCTGCACCGCGCGGTGCTGACGGCCTCCGGCGGGCGCCTGCTCGCCTCGTTCGGGTCGATGCCGGCGGTCGAGCTGCACACCATCGGCCGCTCCAGCGGCAAGCGTCGCACGACCATGCTCACCGCCCCCGTGCACGGGCACCAACGCTTCGTGCTGATCGCCTCGAAGGGCGGCGACGACCGCCACCCGCAGTGGTATCTCAACCTGGTCGCGAACCCCGACGTCGAGCTGACCGTGCGCGGCACCACCCTGAAGCTGCGGGCGCGAACCGCGTCCCCCGCGGAGAAAGCCGAGCTGTGGCCGCAAATCGTGGCGGCCTATCGGGGCTACGACGGCTACCAGCAGAAAACCGGCCGTGATATCCCGGTCGTGATCTGCGAGCCCCGGCCGCGCTGACCCGAACCCGGGCCAACGCCGCTCGGTGACTCAGACCAGGGCGACCGGCTCGTTCAACACCTTCGGGAACACCGGCGGATGCACGCCCGCCATCTCCTCGAGCACCCGGATGACCTGGCAGCTGTACCCGTATTCGTTGTCGTACCAGACGTACAGCACGGCCTTCGTGTCGGTGCAGATGGTGGCCAGGCCGTCGACGATGCCGGCCCGGCGGGAGCCGAGGAAGTCGCTGGAGACCACCTCGGGTGAGTCGATGTAGTCGATCTGCTTGTGCAGCTCGGAGTGCAGCGACATGGTGCGCAGGTAGGTGTTGAGCTCGTCCTTGGTGGTGCCCTGCGTGAGGGTGAGGTTGAGGATCGCCATCGACACGTCGGGCGTGGGCACCCGGATGGCGTTGCCGGTGAGCTTGCCGGCCAGCTCGGGCAGCGCCTTGGCGACGGCCTTCGCGGCCCCTGTCTCGGTGATCACCATGTTCAGGGCGGCGCTGCGCCCGCGGCGGTCGCCCGAATGGAAGTTGTCGATCAGGTTCTGGTCGTTGGTGAACGAGTGCACCGTCTCCACATGGCCTTCCCGGATACCGAAGCGGTCGTTCACGGCCTTGAGCACGGGCGTGATCGCGTTGGTGGTGCAGGATGCCGCCGTGATGATGGTGTCGTCCGCGGTGATGGCGTCGTGGTTGATGCCGTGCACGATGTTCTTCAGCGCGCCCTTGCCCGGAGCCGTGAGCAGCACCCGGGCGACACCCGGGCAGGCCAGGTGCTGGCGGAGTCCGTCGGCGTCGCGCCAGCGTCCCGTGTTGTCGACCACGACAGCGTTCTGGATGCCGTATCGGGTGTAGTCGACGGTGGCCGGGTCGCTCGAGTAGATGACCTGAATCAGCGTGCCGTTGGCGAGGATCGTGTTGCCCACCGGGTCGACGGTGATGGTGCCCTCGAATGGTCCGTGCACCGAGTCGCGGCGCAGCAGGCTCGCCCGCTTGACGATGTCGTTGTCCGACCCGCGGCGCACCACGATGGCCCGCAGGCGCAAACCCTGTCCCCCGCCGGCGTGGTCGATCAGGATGCGCGCGAGGAGACGTCCGATCCGGCCGAAGCCGTACAGCACGACATCCGTGCCCGCGGTGACGAAGTCACCCTGCCGGTCGACGACATCCGCCAGCTCGGCCCGGAGGAATTCCTCCCGGCCGCGCCCGGCACCCTCGAGTTTGTAGGTCATGGCCAGCCGGCCGAGGTCGATCGACGCGGTCCCGAGCCGGAGGGTGCTGAGGGTCTGCAGCAGCGGCAGGGTCTCCTCCAGGGGCAGTTCCACATCGTCGATGTGGCGCGCGAAGCGGTGCGCCTTGAGCAGTCCGATCACCGACTGGTTGACCAGTCCCCGGCCGTGCACGCTCGTGACGACGTGATTTTCCCGATACAGACGGCCGATCAAGGGGATCATCTCTTCAGCGAGTGCCTCCCGGTTGATCCACGAGGCCAGAGCGCGATCAGATTCCTGAAGCAAAAGACATACCCTTCGTTCTCGACCGCATCGTTGCGCCGAGTGTGCAGACCCCCAGGCCTGAGTCTTCGTTGTGCTACTCGTCGAGCGCGAGTTCCTTCGGCAGTTCGAACTCCTTGGACGCGAGTTCCTCGACGTTGACGTCTTTGAAGGTCAGCACCCGCACCGACTTCACGAACCGGTCGGAACGGTAGACGTCCCAGACCCAGACATCTTTCATGGTCAATTCGAAGTAGAAGTCGTGCTCCGTGTCACGGCGCACCAGTTCGACCTCGTTCGCGAGATAGAAGCGTCGTTCGGTCTCGACGACGTACTGAAACTGCCCCACAACGTCTCGGTACTCGCGGTACAGGGCCAGCTCGACCTCGCGGTCGTAGTCCTCGAATTCATCTTCTTCCATGGTTCCTCAATCCTACGCTGTGATCTTCAGCCAGGATTTGCGATGCAGCAGAGTGGGTCCGAGCAGGGCGATCGCCGCCATGTGGGCGGGGCTGCCGTAGCCCTTGTTGCCGGCCCACTCGTAGCCGGGCGTCACGGCATCCGCCTCGATCATCAGAGCGTCGCGGTGCACCTTCGCGATCACGGATGCCGCGGCCACCGACGCGCAGTCCTGGTCGGCCCGCACGCGGGTCACCACGTTGAGCGGAGTGCTCAGTGCCCTGTTCAGCCAGTCGTCGTTGCCATCCAGGAGCACCACGGCGCCGGTGATGTCGACCCCGGCCGCGAACAGCTGCGCGAGGGCCCGCTTGCCGGCCAGGCCGAGCGCGGCGATGATGCCCAGTCGGTCGACCTCCAGCGGCGTCGCGAGGCCGACCGCTGAGTGCAGCGCCCAGGCGACAGCCAGCGGCGCAAGGAGCCCGCGCCGGGGTTCACTGAGCATCTTGGAGTCGCGCAAACCGGCCGGGAAGGGCGAAGCTGAGGCGTTGACGACGGCCACACCTACCCCCACCGGACCGGCAAGGGCGCCGCGGCCGACCTCGTCGACGCCGATCACGCAGGTCGCCCCGGCGGCCAGCAACGCCCGTTCGACGTCGAGGGTCGGATCCACGACCATTCCCTACCTCGTCTCCGTGGGGACGCCCTGGAAGACCTCCGGGTAGTCGTCGAGCCAGGACCAGCGCGCGGTCGGCCAGCTGATCACGAGGGCGCGCCCGACGACGTTGTCGATGGGCACGAACCCCTTGCCGGGGGTCTCGGTGTTGTAGCGGGAGTCCTTGGAGTTGTAGCGGTTGTCACCCATCACCCAGAGCGAGCCGTCCGGCACGACGATGTCGAAGTCGTCCTGCGAAACGCTCGTCTCCCCGGTCGGCAGAGACACATAGGGTTCGGACAGAGGCACGTCGTTGACGCTCATCTGGCCGAGCGGGTTGCAGCAGGTGACGTGGTCGCCCGGCAGCCCGATGACGCGTTTGATCAGGTGGTCGTTGCTGTCCGGCGCCGACAGCCCCACCGCGGCCATGACCCAGTCCACGGCGGCGATGACGGCGTTCTGCTCGAGGGGCGCCTGCGGCAGCAGCCAGCCGCCCGGATCCCGGAACACGACGACGTCGCCGCGTTCGACCGGGATCAGTTTCGGTTCGAGCTGGTTCACGATGATCCGGTCGTTGATCAGGAGGGTGGTCTCCATCGACCCGGAGGGAATGTAGAACGAGCGCACCAGGAACGTCTTGATCAGGAACGAGATGAGCAGCGCCACCACGAAGATGACCAGCAGGTCACGTATAAAGAGTGCAACGCCGCGCTTCTTGCGCTTTGTTTCTGTTCCCTGGCGATTGGATCGCGTGGGCAGAGAATTATCTGTCATTAAACCGCCTGAGCTCCTGACCCAGTGTACGGGTGAGGAGCTCAGGGGGAATTCAGCGCAAGCTGGAAGTCGACTGCGACGGGTGTTAGTCGCGCTTCTCCTTGATCTTGGCCTTCTTGCCGCGCAGGTTGCGCAGGTAGTACAGCTTCGCGCGACGCACGTCACCACGGGTGACGACCTCGATGCGGTCGATCACCGGGGAGTGCACCGGGAAGGTACGCTCGACGCCGACCTGGAAGCTGACCTTGCGTACGCAGAACGTTTCGCGCACGCCTTCGCCGGAGCGTCCGATGACGGCTCCCTGGAAGACCTGCACACGAGAGCGAGCGCCCTCAACGATGTTGACGTGGACCTTGACGGTGTCGCCGGCGCGGAACGCCGGAATGTCCTTGCGGAGGGATGGGGCATCCACCTGGTCGAGAATATGCATACTGTTCGCTCTCTGTATCCGCCACAGGACGACTACGGCTTATGCGATCCGACCCGCGAGGCGAGCGAATCAGCAAATGAATGAGTGTGTTTCGTGCCGATACCTTGCAGCTCCCCTGTGGCAGAGGCTTGCCACGGCACAAGCGATGATTATGTCACGAAACGCACCATGCCCGCAAAAGCTGGGTGAAGGTCAGGCCTCCGGCGCCTGACCGTGCTTCTTCCCGGATTCCTTCTTCTCGAACGACTCCCCGGGCGGGCGGAGTGAATGCTCGCGCACGATGATGACGGAGGGATCCGGCGTGGGGATGAAACCGTCGGTCGGCGGCAGCGTGGGCGGCACGGTCGGCAGGAACGCGGGGCCCCTCGCCGTCTCCTCGACCAGGAGCATCATGGCCCGCATGCTGCGGCGGGCGGCGGCGATCAGCTCCCAGATGGCGAACCAGAACGCGCCGATTCCGACCACGATCACCAGCGCGGCGAGGCCCGGCGCGACGTCGTAGGTAAAGCCCATGCCCACGATCAGGGCGTGCCAGAGCGTGAGGATGCCCACGTCGGCCCACGACACCATGCGGGTGCTGCGCACCTCGGTGCGGGCGAAGAAGATCAGGCTCACGGTGAGCAGGCCCACACCGACCACGAGGCCGCCGAAGAAGCTGCCGACCACGTCCCAGCCGCCGCTGCCGTAAACGGAGGCGCCGACCAGGAGCCACGCCGGAAGCACGAGGACGGCAATGAACTGCCAGTAGTAGAAGAACCTGCGTACGAACACGAAACCAGACTACCCGGGCGACCTGCTCCGGCGAGCTCAGTTCGCTGGCGGCAGAAGGTCCGGGCGCACCCGGGCCGTGCGCAAGAATTGCTGCTCCCGCCGCCACGCCGCGACGGCGCCGTGGTTGCCACTGAGCAACACCGACGGAACGTCGAGGCCGCGCCAGGCCGCGGGCTTCGTGTAGCTCGGATATTCGAGGAGGCCGTCCTCGTGGGATTCCTCGACAAGGCTTTCCGGGTTGCCGACGACCCCCGGGATCAGACGACCGACGGCCTCGATCATGGCCATCACGGCCACCTCTCCCCCGTTGAGCACGTAGTCGCCGAGACTGACCAAGCGCACCCGGCCGTCCTGCTCGAAGTGGTCGAAGACCCGCTGGTCGATGCCCTCGTAGCGTCCGCAGCCGAAGATGAGGTTCGATTCCTCGGCCAACTCCCGGGCCATGGCCTGCGTGAACAAATCCCCAGCCGGGGACGGGAAGATCAGGAGCGGACTGGCATCCGTCGCCGTCGTTTCGGGCATGACGGACGCATCCGGCGGCTCGGCACCCGGGTGCACGTCGGTGAGGATCGCGTCGATCGCGTCACCCCATGGCTCCGGCTTCATCACCATGCCGGCGCCGCCGCCGTAGGGCGTGTCGTCGACGGAGTGGTGCCGGTCGTGGGTGTGGTCGCGCAGGTTGTGCACCCGAAGGTCGATCAGCCCCGATTGCCGGGCCTTGCCGACCAGGGAGACGTCGAGGACGGAGAAGAACTCCGGAAAGATCGTGATGATGTCGATACGCACGGGAGAAGTCTACGAGCGAACGAGCGTGGGTTCGGCAGGCTCGGTCGCCTCGGCGGCCACCTCCGCGTCGACGTCGACTGCTTCACCGGATGCCGGGGCGCGGTTCACATGGGTACGGTGCGAGAAGTAGATTGGCAGCGCGGTGAAGAGGATGGCGCCCAGGACGTTGCCAAGGAGCACCGGGGCCTGGTTCCATACCCACCACTGCCCGACCGTGACGTCGGCGCCGAGCATGATGCCGGCCGGGATCGCGAACATGTTGACGATCGCGTGCTCGAGGCCGAGGCTGAAGAAGGTCGTCACCGGCAGCCACATCGCGAGGATCTTGCCCCCCGTGGACTTGGACGTATAGAACATGATGGTGCCGATGGCGACCATCCAGTTGCAGAGCATGGCCTTGATGATCACGACAAGGATGCCGCCGGCACCGACCGCCTCGTAGGGCAGCACCTTGTGCTCGGCGAGGTCGATGATGGCCTGGACCATCGGGTCGGACATGTCCGTGCCCAAGTAAGTGATCGACGTCGTGTAGAGGAAGGCGTACAGTCCGGCCCCGAAGAGGTGGGCGAGAATGACCACGAAGAAGTTCCTGAGTCCCCGGGTGACCGTCGTGCGCCTTTCCATGATCGCAAGCGGGACAAGGGCGAAGCTACCGGTGACCAGCTCGAGGCCCAATAGCAGGATCATCGCGAATCCGACCGGGAAGAGCACGGCCCCGACGATCGGCAGCCCGGTCTGGGCCGTGGCGGTTAAGGCGACGGTCGTGGCCGCTCCGAGAATCGCCCCGGCAAGCGCACCCCGCATCACCATTTGCCCCAGGGTCAGGTGCGTTTTAAGCATGCCGGAGTGAGTGATGTCATCGACGAGTTGGCTCGGTTTAACGTACGACATGCGACGGTGCTCCAATAAGAGGTCTGCCGCGTCGTGACGAGGTGGGGAGCCGGTCGGGCGCGGCGCGCCTCTCCCCGAGGAGGTGTTTCAGCTCCGGCCGGGGGCTCCGTCAACCTCGGCCTGGGGTTCTGATTCAGTTTCGGGGGCAGCCGTGGCTGCGGTGTTGTCACTATTGTCGACGTTGTCATCGTCGTCGTCCGGTTCCTCCGGGAGCTCTTCGAGCAAGCCGGGAGGCGGGGTGATGGTGACGATGCCGGTCGCGATGTCGACGGAGGGCACGATGGCCTTCACGAATGGGATCATGACCTCGGCGGCGGGGGTCTTCACGATCAACAGGTCCTGCGCGGGAAGGTGCTCCAGCCGCGCGATGGTTCCGATCTGGACGCCGTCGCGCACGACGGAGAGGCCGATCAACTGGTGGTCGTACCAGGCGTCTTCTTCGCCGGACTGTTCCGCGTCGTCTTGGTCGATCCAGAGGATCGCCTTGGCGAGGGCTTCGGCCGCTTCACGGTCGGGGACATCCTTGAAGAAGCCGACCGCGTGCTGGTTGTACCAGCGGAGCTCGACGAGCTCGATTTTCTTGCCGTGCCAGGGTGAACCCGTGGGCACCTGCAGGGTGAACACGGCGCCCGGGACGAAACGACGTCCCGGGTCATCCGTGAACAATTCCAGCTTGATCGCGCCCTTGAGACCGTGCGCCTTGGTCAGGCGCCCCACCCTCAACTGGCTGCGCGGAGTCGTACTGTCGTTCACCGAACTCATATCCAACTACTCATTTACCAGTTCAGAAATCGGTGTCGACGACGTCAACGCGCACGCGCCGGCCGTCGGCCAGCGCGGCCACGAGGGTGCGCAGTGCCTTGGCGGTGCGCCCGGAACGCCCGATCACGCGGCCGAGGTCTTCGGGGCTCACACGAACCTCGAGAACCTCGCCCCGTGGGGACGTCTGGGTCACAACATGCACATCGTCCGGGTGATCGACGATCCCCTTGACAAGATGCTCAAGCGCGGGAGCGAGCAAAATTACGCCTTGTCCTCTTCGGTTGCCTCCGCGGCAGCCTCGGTCTCCTTGGGTGCCTCTTCCTTGGCCACAGGCTTGACGGCCTTCGGCTTCAGAACCGGCTTCTTCTTCTCGTCGGCGACGAACGGAGCCTTCGGCTCCTTGAACTTCACGGTACTGACGGCGTTCTTGTCACCCTTGAAGATGCCCCAGTCGCCGGTCAGCTTGAGGAGAGCCTCAACCTGCTCTGTCGGCTGTGCTCCAACGCCCAGCCAGTACAGGGCACGCTCGGACTTGACCTCGATGACGGAGGGCTCCTGCGTGGGATGGTAGATGCCGATCTCTTCGATGACACGACCATCGCGCTTGGTGCGCGCGTCGGCAACGACGATGCGGTAGTACGGTGCACGGATCTTGCCCATGCGCTTCAAACGAATTTTGACAGCCACAATTCTCCTGTGTATTTGATTTTTGGCGAACTGAGGGCCGTGAGCGTGGGGGCACACTCGGCACAAGCTCAATAAGGTTTTTTCCTGCGCCTGAGTAGAGGGTCGGACGCAAGAGAACTCGACTAATCATTCTGTCAGACATCGACGACTTTCTGATAATCGACCGGCTGGGCGGCGCGGTCATCACCGGACCCGCGTCCGGCTGGGGCGCCGCTTCGCCAATCGGTGTCAGGATTGTCACACAACCACGCCCGAAGGGGTGAACCAGGATCGGAAGGACCGCGCATGGGGATCGAATTTGCCCGGTCGAAACGGTCAACCATTGGCATCGAGTGGGAACTCGCCCTCGTCGACCGCGAGTCGGGTGACCTGGTCTGCCTGGCCGAAGAGGTGCTGACGGCTCTGGCCGCGCCCGACGGCACGCCGCATCCGCACATCACCGGGGAATTGCTCCTGAACACGGTCGAACTCGTGTCGGGGGTGCACCATACAGTTGCGGGCGCCGTCACGGATGTCGCCGTCCAGGTTGACGAGGTGCGCGCCATCACGGATCCGCGGGGCGTCGAACTCATCTCTAGCGGATCGCATCCGTTCAGCCAGTGGTTCGACCAGAAGGTCACGGACGAGGCCCGCTACCAGCGGTTGATCGACCGCACCCAGTGGTGGGGCCGCAACATGATGATCTGGGGCATCCACGTGCATGTGGGGATCGAGGACAAGGCCAAGGTCATCCCGATTTTGAACGGCCTGCTCGGCTACCTGCCGCACCTGCAGGCCCTGTCGGCGTCGAGCCCGTTCTGGGCCGGCGTGAACACGGGCTACGCCTCCAACCGCGCCCTCATGTTCCAGCAGTTGCCCACCGCCGGCCTGCCGTGGATCCTGCAGGACTGGGAGGCCTGGGAGCGCTACGTGGCCGATATGACGGCCACCGGGGTGATCGAGGATGCGACCGAGGTGCGCTGGGACATCCGTCCTTCGCCGCGATGGGGAACCATCGAGGTGCGCGCCTGCGACGGCGTGTCCACGACGGAGGAACTCGGCGCCATCGCCGCGTTCATCCAGTGCCTGGTCGACTGGATGTCTGGGCGTCTCGACGCCGGCGAGACGGTCGGGCCGATGCAGCCGTGGTTCGTTCGTGAGAACAAATGGCGGGCCGCTCGCTACGGCCTGGACGCCGAGATCATCACGGATGCCGCGGGCGCCGAAAGCCTGGTGACCGACGATGTGCGCCGGCTGATCGGCATCCTCTCCCCCGTCGCCGAGCGTCTGGGCTGCCTGGACGAGCTGCAGAGCCTGAACCGGATCATCACCGCGGGTGCGAGCTACCAGCGGCAGCTGCGCGTCGCCGAGGCGCACGGCGGCAGCCTGCCGGCCGTCGTGAAGTCGCTGACCCGCGAACTCCGCACGGGCCTCCCCGCATAGCTGACTGAGCCCTCATGGCCGTGGACGATGCGGGATCGCGGCTTGGGGGTTCCGAGCCGGGTGTTCGTGATGTCGACGCAGGCAGGCAGTGGACCGTGACGCGGGATGTGAGTGCGTTCCGGCCACCGTGTCTCTCGGGTCCGCGGCCCTGCAGCAACTCCGTCCCCAACGAATTCGACGGCGATTTTGGCGGAATCGGCCCGTCACACACCGAAAAACCCGTTTCACACCAAAATCTCCGTCGAATTGGTTCACCACCGAAGCCGGCGTTCCGCCTGTGATGATCAGCGTCCACGTGGTGCGGGCAGGACTGACCTTCCGGGAGCGATACCACCACTCGATTAGGACTCACGCATCTCGGGTGCAGCCCGTCTCAAGCGCGTTTTTTGTATCACGCCAGGCGAGCCAGTCAGTGAGCGAGGCCAGGTCGTAGTGCGGGCCGGACAGCCCAAGGGTGAACAGGCGGGCGCCTAGGTCGTAGAGCTCGTCGGCCTCGGTCACGGTGCGGGCCCGCAGCTCGGTGGAGATCTCGATCTCGGAGAGGTCCCGGCCCACCGTGTCACACCACTTCGAGAGCACGCCGAGCTTGTGCTCGAGCACCGCGGGAGTGGAAAACGAATGCCAGATGTCCGCATGTCTCGCCACGATCCGGAGGGTCTTCTTCTCGCCCCCGCCGCCGATCAGCACCGGGATGTCGCGCAGGGGCGGCGGGTTCAGCTTCGCCCAGCGCGCCTCGATCCGCGGGAGGTCGGCTTCGAGGGCGTCCAGGCGGGTGCCCGCGGTGCCGAACTCGAAGCCATACTCGTCGTAGTCGCGCTCGAACCAGCCGGAGCCGGTGCCGAAGATGAACCGGCCGCCGCTGATGTGGTCGATGGTGCGCGCCATGTCGGCCTGCAGGTCGGGGTTGCGGTAGCCGTTGCAGTTGACCAGCGCGCCCAGCTCGATGGTGGAGGTCTGCTCCGCCCAGGCCGCGAGGAGCGTCCAAGACTCGAAGTGGAGGCCGTTCTTCTCGCCGGAGAGCGGAAAGAAATGGTCCCAGTCGAACGCGATGTCCGTGCCCAGGGCCTCGACCTCCGCCACGGTCACTCGGATCTTCGGATAGAGGGCGTGCTGCGGGGCGATTTGCACACCGATACGCACTCGGTCGGCCCTGGGGGAAGGCGTGGAGGAAGGCGTGGAGGAGGTCATGCGCTCATCCTAAACCGGCGGCCGGGGGCATCCGCAGCGCAGTCAGCGGCTCAGCGTTTGCGGCGCAGTGTCACCGACCGAGCATCTTCTGCAGGGCGGCCATCTCGTCTTCGGTGGGACCGCCCGCCTTCCTGGCGCCGCCGAGGCCGAAGCCCGTGCCGCCGCCCGCACCGGGGCCCGCGCCAGCGGGCTTCTCACCGGACGCGATCGCCAGGTTCTCCGCCGCGCGCTTGGCCGGGTTGCCCGACTTCGAGCCCTTCTTCTTGGGCTGCGGCTTGCCACGGCCGCCGCCGCCCATGCCGCCGGGGACCGGGCCCATGCCGGGGATGTTGGGCATGCCGCCCTTGGCGACCGTCTTCATCATCTTGGCGGCCTGCTCGAACCGGGACACGAGCTGGTTGACCTCGGTCACGGTCGATCCGGCGCCGCGGGCGATGCGCAGCCGACGGGATCCGTTCAACAGCTTCGGGGTGGTGCGCTCGGCCTTGGTCATCGACTGGATGATGGCCTCGGTGCGCACGATCTCGCGTTCGTCGAAGTTCTCGAGCTGCTGCTTCATGGCGCCGGCGCCGGGGAGCATGCTCATCATCTTCTTGATCGAACCCATGTTGCGCAGCTGCTGCATCTGCCCGAGGAAGTCGTCGAGGGTGAAACTGTCTGTGGAGAACTTCTCCGCCATCTTGCGTGCTTCGTCTTCGTCGAAGGCACCCTGCGCCTGCTCGATCAGGGTGAGGATGTCACCGAGGTCGAGGATGCGGCTGGCCATGCGGTCGGGGTGGAACGGCTCGAAGTCGTCGAGGCTCTCACCGGTCGACGCGAACATGATCGGACGGCCGGTGATCGAGGCCACGGACAGGGCCGCACCGCCGCGCGCGTCGCCGTCGAGCTTGGAGAGCACCACGCCGGTGAAGTCGACGCCGTCCTGGAACGCCTTGGCGGTGGCCACCGCGTCCTGGCCGATCATGGCGTCGATCACGAAGAGCACTTCGTCGGGGTCGATGGCCGTGCGGATGTCCGCGGCCTGCTTCATCATCTCCGCGTCGACGCCGAGGCGTCCGGCGGTGTCGACGATGACCACGTCGTGCATCTTCTGCTGCGCGTACTTGACGCCGTCGCGGGCGACCTTGACCGGGTTGCCGACGCCGTTGCCGGGCTCGGGCGCGTAGACGGGCACGCCCGCCTGGGCGCCGACGACCTCGAGCTGGGTGACCGCGTTCGGGCGCTGCAGGTCGGCCGCGACCAAAATCGGGGTGTGGCCGTCTTTCGCGAGCCACTTCGCGAGCTTGCCGGCGAGGGTGGTCTTACCGGCACCCTGGAGGCCGGCGAGCATGATGATGGTCGGCGGCTTCTTGGCGAATTCGAGTCGGCGCTGCTGACCGCCGAGGATCTCGACGAGCTCCTCGTTGACGATCTTGACGACCTGCTGGGCCGGGTTCAGCGCCTTGCTGACCTCGTCGCCGAGGGCACGCTCGCGCACCTTGCCGGTGAAGTCCTTGACCACCTCGAGGGCGACGTCGGCGTCGAGCAGTGCGCGCCGGATCTCGCGCACGGTGCCGTCGACATCCGCCGCGCTGAGCTTGCCCTTGGTGCGGAGATTCTTGAACGTCTCGGCCAGGCGATCTGAGAGGTTTCCAAAAGTAGCCATAATGCGTTTAGTTTAACCGGTCGCGGAGCCTACGTTTGTTCGGGTGCGCAAACCGCATCCGAAGCCAGGAGTCACCATGTCCGTTGTCGTCGTCGCCGTACTCACCCCGCAGCCCGGTCGCAGCCAGGAGCTCCTGGACGCGTTCGCCGTGGTCTCCCCCACGGTGCACGCCGAGACCGGCTGCGAACTGTATGCCGCGCACACCGACGGTGACCTGGTGGTCATGGTCGAGCGCTGGGCCAGCGTCGCCGACCTCGCGGTGCACGCGACCGGCGCGGGAATCACCGAACTTGGTGCGCTCACCGATGACGCACTGGCCGCCCCCACGGACGTCAAGGTGCTGCAGAACGTGCCGTTCGGCGACCCGGCCAAGGGCACCATCCAGGAGGGGCACTGACGTCCGACCGGACTGCTGCGCTACTGCTCGACGGCGATCCGCACGGGGTCGCCGTGCACGTCGATCGTGACCACGAGCAGGGCGTCGGTGTCATCGGGGCTGATCGAGTACTCGAGCACCGCGAAGTGCTCCTCGCTACGGAAGTGGTGCGGGTGGAAACCGATCCGCTGCAGCTGGATGGAGCGCAGAAAATCGATTTGTTTGTCGCCCGAATCCCAGATCAGGGCGTCGTCGAGAACCTCGGGATCCATTTCGTCGAGTTCGGTCGTGATGTATGCGCCCGTCACCGAGCCCTCCTTGCTGAGGTCGGCCACGAGCGATTCGCGGGCCTGCGAATCGAGTCCCTCGATGTCGTTGACCATGGCCGCCGCAATGTCGAGCGCTTCGGCCGAGACGGACTCCTCGTCGGGGGAGCTGAGGTCGATCTGCACGTCCTGGTCGCCCAGTTCGGCCGAATCCGACCAGTAGACCTCGCCAGCATCGTCACTGCCGAGAATTCCGAAGAAATCGTGTTCGATGGTCATGACTGTCCTATCCGACGAGTTTTTGTGCGAAAACGTGCGGCGTGAAACCGGTGAGGTCGTTGATGCCCTCGCCCTGGCCCACGAGCTTGATGGGGATGCCGGTCTTCTCCTGCACGGCGAGCACGAAGCCGCCCTTGGCGGATCCGTCCAGTTTGGTGAGCACGAGCCCGGTCACGCCGGCATGCTGGATGAAGGCCTCGGCCTGGGCCAGTCCGTTCTGGCCGGTCGTCGCGTCGAGCACGAGGAGCACCTCGGCGATCGGGGTCTGCTTCTCGATCACCTTGCGGATCTTGGTGAGCTCGTCCATCAGGCCGCCCTTGGTCTGCAGCCGCCCGGCGGTGTCGATGATCACGATCTCCGTGCCGTCTTTCATGGCCCGCTCGACGGTCTGGAAGGCGACGGATGCCGGGTCCTGGCCGTGGGCCTGCGGCCGCACGATGTCGGCGCCCGCCCGTTCGGCCCAGGTTGCCAGCTGTTCCACGGCGGCCGCACGGAACGTGTCTGCCGCCCCGATCAGCACGCTGCGGTTGTAGGTGCGCAGGAACTTCGCGAATTTGCCGATCGTGGTGGTCTTGCCGACGCCGTTGACGCCGACGACGAGCACGACGGCAGGCCGCGCGCTGAGGTTGAGGGTGGAGTCGAGCTTGGAGAGCCGTTCCTCGAGGCCTTCGCGCAGCATCCGTTGCAGGTCGGTCGGGTCGGTCGTGTTGTACCTGGCGACCTTGGCCCGCAGGTCGGCCACGACCGCCTCCGTGATGCTGGGACCGAAGTCGGCCTGGATGAGCGCGTCTTCGAGGTCTTCCCAGGTTTCGGCGTCGATGAGCTTCTTCGCGAACATGCCGCGCAGTGCGCCGGAGAGAGACCAGGGGGTGCGTTCTGCCATACCTACAGCCTATGGCTCGCGCGGTATCTGCGCCGCTGCGCCCCAGGTGTGCCTCGCGCGAAGCGGCGCAGCCGGCGCGTACCGAGCGGTGGACCTCCGAACCGATGGTGCGGACCGGGAGCGGCACCGCCCCGATAACGCTCGTTCGTGCGATTCGTGCCGTCACACGAGCGACCCGACCCGGCAGAATGACGGGGTGACGGCCCAGACCTCATCCTCTTGTGTCGGCATGGTCCACATCACGGCACGTCCTTCCCGCACGGCCCGGCGGCGGTCGGCAGCCTGATGCGTACGCTGGCGGCCGCGCGGCCGGAGCCGATCGTTGCCCTCGGATTCGTCGATGTGCAGCGCCCGGACACGCCGGAGACCCTCAGCCCGGTGTGAGGGTGTTGTTCTGAGGGACTTTCGGTCCTGGAACGACCACCCGAAAACGAGCAGGAATGTGCAAGCCCCCCGACAGCCGCCCGGACCCGGTCTAGGGTGTCGGCATGGCAGTCAGCACAGGGCCCGAGAGTGTGCGCACCGGGATCAACCGGTGCATCGCGGCGTGCGACGCTCTCGTGACGGTAAGCGAGGACTGCGCGCACGCCTGCCTCCGCATCAAGGGCAACGGCGACATCACCCGCTGCTTCTTCGCCGACCTGGACTGCATCGAGGTGTGTTCGTCGACGAGCCGGCTGCTGTCCTGGCATGCGCGCAAGGACGGGCTGATGACCATCGCGCTGCTGGAAACCTGCCGCGAGGCCGCCCGGGCATCGATCGCGGCCTGCGAGAACATGGCCCGGCTGCATCCGGGCTGGCACACCTGCAGCATGGCCTGCCGCCGGGTCGACGAGGCCTGCGCGCGACTCCTGGCCGTGCTGCGCTAGCGTTCCTCACTCGACAGCGGCGAACAGCGGCGACGTGTCAGGATGCCTGCTCGTCATCCTTCGCGATGCGCTGCCCGACCACGGCCGAGACCCCATCGAGGCGCATCGAGACGCCGTAAAGGGCATCCGCGATCTCCATCGTGCGTTTCTGGTGGGTGATCACGATGAGCTGACTGGTGGCGCGCAGGTCCTCGAAGATAGTCAGCAGCCGGCCGAGGTTGGCGTCGTCGAGGGCAGCCTCGACCTCGTCCATGATGTAGAACGGACTCGGGCGGGCCTTGAAGATGGCGATCAGCAGGGCCACGGCGGCGAGCGAGCGCTCTCCGCCCGACAGCAGCGAGAGCCGCTCGATCTTCTTGCCGGCGGGCTTGACCGAGACCTCGATGCCGGTCGTGAGCAGGCTGTCGGGATCGGTGAGACGGATGCTGCCGCTCCCGCCCGGGAACAGCACCGGGAACACCTCGGCGAACGCCGCCTGGGTGTCGTCGAAGGCGCTGCCGAAGATGGCACCCATCTTCTCGTCGATCTCCTCGATGATGGTGAGCAGGTCACGGCGCGTGTTGGAGAGGTCGGTGAGCTGCTCAGTGAGGAAGCGGTGCCGCTGCTCGAGCGCGGCAAACTCCTCGAGGGCCAGCGGGTTCACTCGGCCGAGCTGGGCATAGCGGCGCTCGGCGACGGTCAGGCGGCGCTGTTGGTCGTCCCGGTCGAAGCGGACGGGTTCGATGGTCGGGTCTGAGCTGTTCTGGACGGCGCCCGGGATCGGCTGGTCGGGCCCGTACTCGGCCACGAGCACGTCTTCGGTCAGACCGAGGTCGCTGACGGCGCGCTCGAGCAGCCCGGACAGGTGCAGCTTCTTCTCGTAGATGGCCAGTTCCAGGCCGTGCACGGTCTCGGTGACGGCCTGCAACCGGGCGCGCAGAGCGCTGTCCTCCCGGCGCAGCGCCGCGATTTCCTCGTTCTGGCTGCTGCGCTCCGCCTCGGCGGTGGCCAGGCGCAGCCTGGCTTCGCTGGCGGAGGCGTCGACCGAGGCGAGAACCAGCGGGAGCGCCTCGGCCACCCGGCTGGCGGCATCCACCTGACGGCGACGGATGACCGCACGCCGGGCTGCCTCCTCGGCCGCCGCCCGCGCGGCAGTCTGCTGTTTCGCTAGCGCGTCGGCCCGCGCCTGCCCGGCGCGCACGCGTTCGCGGGCGGTCTCGGCCTGGAGCCGGGCCTCGACCTCGGCTTCGCGCGCGGCCTCGAGGGCGGCGACGAGCGCGTCGCGAGGTCCGGTATCCGGCACCGGGCGCGGCCGGGCGCGCTGTTCGTCGCGCGCGGTGCGGGCCATCTCGCTCGCGGCCTCGAGGGCGGCGACGGCCTCGGCCTGCAGTAGGAGGGCGGCGGAGAGCCGACTCAGTTCGGCGGTGGCCGCCTCGAGCTGCACGGTGGCCCGGTTGGTCTTCTCGGCCTGCACGGTCGTGCGGGACTCGAACGCCCGCACCCGGGCGGTGGCCGCCTGGGCCTGGGTCTTGCGGGCGGACAGCACGACGCGGGCCTCGGCGAGGTCGGCGACGACCTGCTCGAGCCGGATGCGCACCGCAGCGAGCGAGTCGGCGGCCGCATCGCGGTCGGCGATGAGCTCGAGGCGGCTGCGCCGGGCCCCGGAACCACCGCACAGCACGGTGTCGCTGAATACGTCTCCGGCCCGGGTGATGACGGTGATAGGGAGGGCTGCGCGCCCGGCGGTCGCCACGCCAACGGTCTCCACGCCAACGGTCTCCACTTCCTCGGATCGGGGTCCGAATCGGTCTACGACGGCTCGGGCGGCGTCGAGGTCGTCGGCGATCACCGTACGCCGGAGCAGGCCGAGCACCCCGGGTGGCGCGTCGATCACCGATTCGGCCCAGAGCAGCCCGGGCTGCACGGTGAGGTCTGGCCGGGTGTCGGGTGCGAGGACATCCGTCGTGCCGGTACCCGACGTGCCAATACCTGACATGCCGGTATCCGCCGTGCCGTCACCGGGCGCGTCGGCGTCGATCGTGCCGGCCGTCGCATCGCCGGTCGCGTCTGCGGGCGGGGCGTCGGCCCTGGCGTCTTCGTCGATCGTGCCGGCCACGATAAGTTCGACCCGGCCGAGATCGTCGGCGCGGGCGCGCACGATGGCGTCGACGGCCGCGCTCCAGGTGTCGGCGAGCACGGCGTCGGCGAGGGAGCCGAGGGCGGCGGCGATGGCGGCCTCGTAGCCGGGCCGCACGCGCACATGCTCGGCCACCAGACCACGGATGCCCGCCGGGGCCGCAGCGAGCAGGGCCGCCGAGCCGTCCTTATGGTCCAGAGCGAGGGACAGTGCCCCCGCGCGGGCGGCGAGGGCGTCCCGTTCGCGTTCGCCGAGGTGCAATTCGTCGCGCAGGCGTTCGACCTCGACCTCCGCCTGGGCGACGGCAGACCGGGCCGCGGCGGCAGCCTCGGCCGGGTGGATCTCGCCGGCGTCGACGGCGGCCGCGTCGAGCGCCGCGGCGTCCGCGGCGAGTCCGGCGAGGTGTGCCTCAGCCGTGTCGACCCGGCCACGGGCGGCATTGAGGGCGTTCTGCTGCCGCAGCACTTCGCCGCGCACGGAGGCCAGGCGGCCCGCGGCGGTCTCGGCCTGCCCGGTCAGCTGGGAGAGGTGGAGGTCGTGCCGGGAGACCAGCACGGCCTGGGCGGCGATCTGTTCGTCGAGCGCGTCGAGCCGGCCCCGGGCCTCCTCGGTGGCCGCGCGGGCGGCAGCCCAGGTGGAGTCGGCCACGTCGATGCGGCTACGCAGCGCGTCGATCTCGGCGGCGGCATCCGTCAGCATCGCCGTGGTCACGCTGGGGCCGGCGTCCACGGACTCGGCCTGCGAGCCGAGCAGGGCCAGCCGCTGGTTGGCGAGGGTGTAGAGGCCGCGCAGGCGCTCCTGCACGGATTCCAGGCCGAAGTTCGTGCGCCGGGCCCGGTCGACGGCGTCGCCGATCTGCTCTTGCTCGAGTCGGCGCAGGCGCCGCTGCCGGGTCTCGAGCTGTTCGGTCAACACGAGTCGTTCGGCGTGCCGCTCGCTCTCGGTGCGGCCGTGCGCGTCGAGCGCGATACGCAGCGTGACCACGTCGTCGGCGAGGAGCCGGGCCCGGGCGTCGCGGGCGACGGCGGCGATGATCTGCGCCTCGCGGGCGATGTCGGCCTGGCGCCCGAGCGGTTTGAGCTGCCGACGGATCTCCCCGGCAAGGTCGCTGAGCCGGGTGAGGTTGGCCTGCATGCCGTCGAGCTTGCGGAGGGTCTTCTCCTTGCGCCGACGGTGCTTGAGAATGCCGGCGGCCTCCTCGATGAACCCGCGGCGCTCCTCGGGGCTGGCGCGCAGCACGGCGTCGAGCTGCCCCTGCCCCACGATCACGTGCATCTCCCGGCCGAGGCCGGAGTCGCTGAGCAACTCCTGCACGTCGAGCAGGCGGCAGGTGCGCCCGTTGATCGCATACTCACTCGCACCGTTGCGAAAGAGGGTGCGGGAGATGGTGACCTCGGTGTAGTCGATCGGTAGCGCGCCATCCGTGTTGTCGATGGTCAGCGTCACGGCCGCCCGGCCGAGCGGGCCCTTGGTGGACGTGCCGGCGAAAATGACGTCTTCCATCTTGCCGCCGCGAAGGGTCTTCGCGCCCTGCTCGCCCATCACCCAGGCGAGTGCGTCGACGACGTTGGACTTGCCCGAGCCGTTGGGCCCGACCACGCAGGTGACGCCGGGTTCGAAGGCGAACGTGGTGGGGTGGGCGAAGGATTTGAAGCCTTTGAGCGTGAGGCTTTTCAGATACACGGTTTCGCCCCCTTTCGCCGCTGACTCGGGTCGCGGCTGCCCGGCGCGCCGCCCCCAGTAACGGTACCGGACACAGCCGCCACCGCCCGGTAGGCGCGGTCCCTGGCGGTAGGCGCGGTCCCTGACGAATTCAACGGAGATTTTGCCGATTTGGAGCGGAAACGGATGTATCGGGCCGGGTTTGAGCAAAATCTCCGTCGAATTGATTCGGAGCTGGGGCCGAACCCGGGCGGCAGGGGCGGCGCTACGCTGGCCGATCATGGGGACCTTCACCTTCGAGATCGACGAACTCGCCATCCCCCCCCGCGCCGCAGGCTCCCGGCTGGGCCGATTTCGAGGCGGCAAACGGGGTGCGCAACACGGTCGAGGCGGAGGCGTATGGCACCACCGACCTGGAGCTGACCGCCGAAGAGCTCCTGCCGGACTGGCTCAAGCAGGCGTGGGAGCCCAAGCGCCTCTTCGTGGCCCGGTCCAAGGGACGCCTTGTCGGGCGCGGTCACTACGAGACCCTTCCGGACGGTTCCGCCGAGCACGCGTGGTTGGCCGTGGAAGTGCTTCCCGAGTACCGACGGCGAGGCATCGGCTCAGCCCTCACTGCCCGGCTCGAGGCGATCGCGCACTCCGAGGACCGCAGCGTTCAGATCGTCTACGCACCATCACCGACAGCGCCGGGTGAGCGCCTTCACTCCCCCACCGGGTTCGGTTCGGTTCCGCTCGGCAACCCCGAGGTTCGGTTCCTTCAGGGCCGCGGCTACCTCCTCGAGCAGGTCGTGCGCGCCAGCGGGCATACCCTGCCGGTGGATCCCACGCAGCTAAGTCGACTGCGCGACGCCGCCGCCGCGCACGCGGGTCCGGACTATGCAGTGCTGCAGTGGGTCGATCGCACCCCGCCGGAATGGTTACCCGATCTGGCGGTGCTCTACACGCGCATGAGCACGGATGCCCCGAGCGCCGGCCTTGCCGAACCGGAGCAGCTCTAGACGCCCGAGCGCGTCATGCAGGAGGAGTAGAAGGCTGCCGCCGGCAGGCGCACGGCGTTGACCTCGGCGGTGCTGCATGGCCCGAGCGGCCACCTCGTGGGATTCACCGAGCTGGAGGTGCCGGCGGAGTCCCGCCGCGCGGTCAGCCAGGAGGACACTCTGGTGCTGCGCGAGCACCGCGGCCGCCGGTTGGGGATGCTGCTGAAGACGGCGAACCTCGAGCTGCTCGCGGCGGAGCGCCCCGGGCATCCGTCGGTGATGACCTATAACGCTGAGGAGAGCCGGCACATGCTCACGGTCAACGAGGCCATCGGCTTCGTGCCGCTTGGTTACGAGGGAGCCTGGCGCCGCGACGCCCTCTAACCCGGCTCTCCGGCCCTCGAGCCTGCCGAGCCCTGAATTTCCGAACCCTGAGTCCCAGAGCCAAAGACCCAGATCCCGAGACCCGACAACCAAAAGCCCAAAGCCAAAGCCAAAGCCAAAGAACAAAAGACCGCAAAGCCAGCAAAGAGGGCAAAGCCGGCACACGTAGCTGAGGCGAAGGGCGGCGACCGCCGAACACCCGGCCCTGATCGGCCTCGCCGGCGATCGTCAGCAGCTGCACGAGGGCATCGGCGGCGATCTGGTCCGTGGTGCGGGGGTCGTCCTGCATGCGTGTGGCCCACGCGGCTTTCGCCTTGTCGACGAAGCGCACCCCGCCGCGGCGAGGGCTGGTGATCGAGTCGAAGACGGAGAGCACGAACTCGCCGTCTTCGGTCGCGAAGAGGCCATTCAGACGCACCTTGCCGTTGCCGAGCCGGTAGACCTTCAGGAACCGGTCGTCGTGGGCCTGCTTCTCCCAGGCGGCAATGCCGGCCTCGTCGAGGCGGTCGCGCATGCGCCGCGCCAGTCTGAAGACCTGGTCCGTGTTCAGCGTCGACGCCTCGACGAGAAGCAGGGGTCAGGGTTTCGGTGAGCTTGTCGGCGGTGACCGTCGCGGCGATCTGGCCGAGACCAAAACGGATCGACTCGGCCGCGTCGACGGAGAGAGCGCCCCTAGTGACCGCGCGGGCGATCGGCGCTTGCCAGGGCACCTTCGCAACGAACTCCGCGACCTCGGCGGCATCAGCGTCCGGCGACTCCACGGCCGCCTCGACGCGCGCCTGCGCCGCCTCGGCACCGGCCATCATCGTGCCGACCGAGACCAGTTTGAACGCGTCGGTCTTAGTCGAGCCCGTCACCTTTTGGATCAGCGCCTCGGGCGATAGGAATCCCTGCTGCGGGGCCAGACCTGAATGGCCGAGTTCGGGCCGGGACCGCCGGGCGATGGTCGCCGCCATCCACGCGGATCACGTGTCGAGGAGGCGGCGGGCGGCCGCGATCTGCTTCTGACCGGCCAGCACCTCGGCGTCGGCGAGGTGCTCCTAGTCGGCGCAGGAGGAGTCCAGGCGGGCGACGGCATCCGTTGCCGCTCTGAGGTCATCTGCGGCGGTTGTCATGGTCCGCGGTTAGCAAAGATGGTGATTGAAGTTGAGAGTTATTCACTTGATATTCAAAAGAGTTTCGTATTTTTGTTCAACAGTCAGGCTTCTCGCGGGCAGCGAGCCTCAGCGCAGCCGTTGGCATCGCGGGCAGAGGTGTGAACTGCGGTTCATGAACTGCTGCCGCACGAGCAGTGTGCCGCAGCGGGGGCACGGTAGACCCTGCCGGCCGTACGTGTTGAGGCGGTGCGAAAAATATCCGGACTGACCATTCACGTTCACGTATTGCGCATCGAAACTGGTGCCGCCCTCGGCCAGGGCCCGGTTCAGGATGCTGCGGACCGCGCTGAGCAGCGCCCGCCCCTTCGCGGGCGACAGGGAGTCTGCCGGCTGCTCGTAGTGCACCCGGGCCTCAAAAAGGGCCTCGTCGGCGTAGATGTTCCCGATGCCGCTGATCAGGGTCTGGTCGAGCAGGGCGCGCTTGATCCCGGTCTTCTTGCGGGCCAGGGCAGCCAGGAAGAGCGGCGCCGAGAAGCCCGGATCCAGCGGGTCGCGCGCGATGTGCGCCACCTGCGACGGGATCAGCCCCGACCAGCCCAGGCCCGAACCGGCTAGTCCGTCCGCCCCGGTCGCGCCGCCTGCGAGCCCGGAGTACCCGGCCGTCAGCCCGTCGCGGGTGGGCTGCATCGAGTCCACGGCCATACTGCCGAAGATGCGCTGGTCGACGAAGTTGACCCACAGCTCGCCGTGTTCCGGGTGCTCGATCTGCAAACGGATGCGCAGGTGCCGGTCCGTGTCCGATCCGGGGCTGCGCAGCAGCACCTGACCACTCATTCCGAGGTGCACGACAAGGGCGCGCCCGGAATCCAGCGGCAGCCAGAGGAACTTACCCCGGCGGACGGCGGCGAGTACGCCCCGGCTCTGCAACAGGTCGGCAAAATGCCCGCTCGCGGAGTCATGGCGACGCAGGGATCGTGGCTCGAAGACCTCGACGCCGACGATCACGGCGCCGGTTACGGCCGGCGCCAGGCCGGCGCGAACGACCTCCACTTCAGGAAGTTCGGGCATGCGAGCCTTTCAGCGTCACGGCCTGACAGCAGCTCAGGGAGCGCTGAGGCGCGTCCAGGCGTCGAGTGCGGCGGCCATCTCGGCGTGCTTCTTGCTCGTGCCCTCGCCGACCGCACTGACCTCACCCACGGTGACGGTGGCGATGAAGATCTTGGAGTGATCGGGTCCGCTTTCCGCGATGGAATACACGGGAACCCCGGTGCCCAGGCGAGCCGCGGCTTCCTGCAGGCTCGTCTTGGGGTCCATGGATACTCCGAAGTGCCCTGGGTCACGGAGGAGCGGCTCGATCAGGCGCAGCACGAGCGCCGTCGCCGTCTCTCCGCCGGAGTCGAGGTAGACCGCTCCGATGAGCGCCTCGACGGTGTCGGCAAGGATCGACGACTTGTCACGCCCATTGGTGAGGATCTCGCCGCGGCCGAGGCGCACGTACGCACCCAAGCCGATGCCGCGCGCGATGCCCGCTAGGGCAACGCTCGACACCAGGCTGGCCCGGCGCTTGGCAAGGTCACCCTCGTCGAGCTGCGTGTACTCCCGATAGAGCATGACCGTCACGGCCTGCCCCAGAATCGAGTCGCCGAGAAATTCGAGGCGCTCATTATTGGGTATGCCGCCGTGCTCGTACGCGTACGAGCGGTGGGTGAGAGAGAGCTCAAGCAAGGCCGGGTCGATCTGCACGCCGAGAGTCGCCAGCAAGGACGAAACCTCGGGATCGACGTTCACGAGTGCCGGCTCAGCGAGTGCGCGCCGGGCAGATGCCGACCGAAAACACTGATGCCGCGACTCAACGGAACGGGACCCTGAATCGGGACTCCCGGCATCCGTCGGCGCGGCATCAGGCGTTCGAGCACGACGAGACTAAACGTCGGCGACCTTGCGGCCCTTGTATTCCATGAACAGCGCCGTGCCGGCTGCGTCGGTGACGACCTTGGCGCGGTGCGGCAGGCTGTAGACAACTTTGCCGTTTTCCATGGTCTTGACCAGGGTGGGCGCTTCGGCCTTCCAGCAGGAACGACGTGAACGGGTGTTGGAGCGTGATTGCTTGCGCTTCGGGACTGCCATGACTACTTCTCTTCTCTATCCGTTTCAGCCTGGATGTCTTCATCCGTGCCGCTGCTTTCGGAAGCTTGGAATTCCATGAGCGCGGCCCACCGGGGATCGCGCTTTTCTTCGGGTAGGAACTCAGGGGCCTCGGCAAGCCGTTCACCGGTCTCGGGGTCGAGACCTGGGCAATCCGGCCGGCAAACCGGCTGGAACGGCAGTGACAACACCACCGCATCCCTGATCAGAGGTTCAAGATCCACGTGGTCATCTTGAACTTCACTTTCATAAGCTTCGTCTAGAGAGTACGCGAAAAGCTCGTGAAACTCGACTTGGACCGGCAATTCGACGTCGATGAGGCATCTGCCGCACTCTCCGGCGGCGATTCCGGACACCTGGGCCGACACGAGGATGCCCTCGTGCAGGGTTTCGAGGCGCAGGTTCGCGATCACGGTAGAGCCGGCCTTCACGGCGACCAGGCTCTCGCCGAGGTCTCCCGGCACGACGATTTCGAGGTGTCGTTCCTGCATGGTGCCCGGGCGGTTGATCAGGTCGCGCACATCGACCTTGTACGGGGTCTTCTTGAATCTACTCACGAGGGAAGATTCTACGCGTTCACGGCTGGGCGTCCGATTCGTCGCTCGCCGGGGCGCCAGAGCGATGCCGGCAGCAGCGTCGCCCGCACCCGCAGGCGCCGGCCCGACACCGAATGGATGCCGCGGAGCACCACGTCGAGGTCGGCCACGCGTTCCGCCGCCCGCGCGGACTGCGCGTCGTCACCCGGTCGCCCGTAGTGGCTGCGCTCCGCTCCCACGAGGAGCCGGTCGAGGGCCTCGGCCGCGGCTCCCCCGCCCGGACCGGCGCCCTCCGTAACGCTCTCGGTACCGCCCACCGAGCCGATGAGAACCCGGAGCCGCGCGGCGAGCTCGCGCGGCGTCTCGGTCTCCCGCACGAAGACGCCATGGTCCACCGCCGTGTCGCTGACCTCACGCCACGCCTCCACGGCCCCGCTCTGCCCCGACAGGAGGCCCCGGCGCCGCAGCATCCGCCGGGTCACCCGGATGAGGGCCGGCAGAAGGAGCAGCGCGAACGTCCCGAGGACGAGCAGGCCGAGACGGATGATGCCGCCGCGCGAGTCCGCGGGCGAAGAAGCGTCGGCCTGGGCGTCAGCGGCGTTCTGGCCGCCGAGGTCCTCGGGGCGCGGCGCGTCCGACGGGCCGGCCTGGCCGGAATCAGTCAGCGGCACGGTGACGGCATCGTCCTGCGTGTACGCAGGCACGGCGCCGCGGCCGGGCGTGGGCTCGAAGGGCACCCAGCCGACGCCCTCGAAGTAGACCTCCGTCCACGCGTGAAGGTCGTGGGTGTCGACGCTGTACCGGCCGACCCCGGCGACGGAACCCGACGCGGACAGCGACCCGGGCTGGTAGCCGATCGCGATCCGGGACGGGATGCCGATCGAGCGGGCCATAGCCGCCATCGCCGAGGAGAAGTGCACGCAGTACCCGGTCTTCACCTCGAGGAAGGTGCTGACGACGTCAATGCCGCCACCGTCATAGCCGGCCTCGACGGGAGCCTCAGTGTCGTAAGCGAAGTCGCTGCCGCGCAGGTAGTCCTGCAGGGCCCGCGCGGCCTCGTACGCGCTCGTGGTGCCGGCGGTGACCTCACGCGCGGTGTCGCCGATCAGGGCCGGAGTCTCGGCTGGCAGCCTCAGGCTGCGCCGGATCTCCGCCGGATACGCACCCTCGGCTTCCCGCAACTGCTCCGCCGTCGGCTCCAACGTAAGCGCGGTGACGGTGTACTCCTGGCCGCGGGTCGTGTCGCCGGGGCTCGTGATGGACCCGGTCGCCTCGTTCCAGTACCAGGCGCCGAGCAGGCCGGTCACCGAGCGGGGTGGCGCAGGGGTAGGCAGCCACCGGGCGGCCAGGTTGTCGATGCCGATGGTCGTGATCGTCTCGCTCGTCTTGATATCGGGTGAGAACCCTGGCGGCAGGTCGATGTCGTCGACGGCGTTCGCGCGGCTCCTGGGCGCCTCCCCGGCGGTCCAGTTGCGGCCCGAGAATTCATCGAGTGTCAGCAGCCGAAGGTAGGGCGGCCGAGTCGCCGTGGTGCGGAAGTGCAGCACCGGTTCGGCGTCCGGCCGGCGCAGGTCCTGACCGAGGTTGATCATGGGGCTGACACCGTTGGCGAACAGCAGGCTGCTGCCCGGGCGCGCGCGCGTGAGGCTGCCCCCAGGCAAGACGGGCGTGGCGACGCTGACCACGATTGCCGCCACTATCGCGACGCTGCCCACGACGACCGCTCCCTTAGAAGAGCCGGGCACGTGGCGCCGCCCGGGCGCGACCGTGCCGGGCCCCGCTACGACCGGCGGGCCGGGCAGGCTGCCGGCTCGGCGCATCCGGATCTCGACATGGAGGAGCAGGAGGTAGGCGGCGGCCGTGAGCACGAGGGCCTCCAGGTTGGCCTCGTGGCCGAGGGCAAGCCCCGGCACGAGCAGCGGCACCAGCACGGGCAGTCCGGCGAGCGCGGGCACGCGCAGGATGACCGCGAGCGTGTCGATCAGGATCGCGATCACGCCGGCGCCGGCGCTGAGCAGGAACAGGATGCCGGCGGTCGCCTCGGCCGGCGTCGATTGCTGCTCGATGGAGACCACCCCGGAGAGCGCCAGATCGCGGAACCGGTCGATCGTCTCCCCGGTCGGGATCAGCCAGAGCCAGCCGCTTCCGGCTCCGAAGAGCAGCGTCAGGACCGCCACAAGAACCCCTAATCCAGCGAGCGGCCCGAGGAAGACGGGCAGGCCGACGCGGCGGAACCCGGCGGAACCGAGCAGGACGCCGGCGGCCGTGAACGTCATCAGCCACCACCAGCCCGTGCCCTCGAGCAGCGGCCCGAGGCCGGCGTCGGCCACGACCAACAGCAATAGGAGTGCGAACGCGAGGGGCCACTCCGCCCGCTTGAGTCGGGCCGCGCGGGCGGAGGGGTCGCGCCAGGCGGTGCGAGTGCCCTGGTCGGGAGCGGCCTGGTCGGGAGCGACCCGGTCAGACGGCGTCATTCAGGGGCCTTCTCGCGCCGATAAAGTCCTCCCAGGCACGGGGGATGTCCGGGGTCTGGTGCACGGGGATGCAGCGCCAGCCGGCCTCGCGCAGCCGGCGCACGGCATCCGTTCGCACCGTGGGCAGCACGAAGGCCACCGCGGGGCGGCTCTGGGACACGAGGTCGGCGAGCTCGGCCAGATCCCGGTCGTCGACGGCGACGAGCACCGCGAAGGTCGGCAGCAGCCCGCCGGGCACCACGAGCGTGCTGAGTTTCGCGGCGGTCCCGGGCTCGGGCGTACCGGGTTCGACGGATGCCGGGGGTCCGGGCTTCACTGCGGGGCCGCCGAACGTGTACGTCTGTTCTGCTTCGTCCTCGGCGGTCTCCGCCGGGTCGGGCGGGTCCGCCGGCTTGACCCCGGCCAGCCCTTCGAGCAGCAGCGCGACTCCGCCCGGCGGCAGGAAGACGGTGGGAGGGTCGCCGCGCAGGCCGCCGCGGCCGCCGGGTCGCCCCGGGGTGGCGTTCGCCTGACCCGGGCTCGCCACTCTGCCGGACGAGCCCGAACTGGTACTGGACAGGCTCGGTCCGGACAGGCTCGGTCCCAGCGCAACGAGGTCGAGCCGGTAGCCGGCCGCCAGCAGGTGCACCCCCACGGATGCCGCGAGCTCGACGGCCACCTCGAACGCCTGCTCGAGGCGCGGCCCGCCGAGATCGGTGCCGCTGTCGGCACCGGCACCAGTGTCGGCACCGACGACGGTCGGGCGGCCGCGGCGTCCGCGCAGCGCGGTGTCAAGCACGAGTCGGGCTCCGGGGTTGCTCTGCTCTTCCTCCTGCCGCACCATGATCGCGCCCAGGCGGGCCGTGGCCGGCCAGTTCACGCGGCGCAGCGGGTCGCCCGGCCGGTACTCGCGCGCGATCAAGGGGTCTGCGTTGTGGTTCAGGTGCCGGAGCCGCTCCGGAACGTCGCCGTCGTTCAGGGTGCCGGTGAGGCCCCGGCCGGCCAGGGCGGTCACCCGGGGCGTCACCGCCAGGTCGTGCGGCTCCCCCACGGCCCACTCGCCCGAGGCAAGGCCGAACGGATCCGAACGCCCGATCAGCACCGGGCCCGTTGCGTAGAGACCCCGCCGGGGCAAGCTGAACCGGTACTCGAACCTCACGCTGTCTGCACCGGTGTCCGGGCCGCCCTCGTAGCGGTTGAGGGCCGGCAGCGGCGTTCCGGCCGGCACGGTCAGTCCGGCGTCGCCGGCATCCCGCCCCCGCACGGTGTCCCGCAGATGCAGGCCCGCCAGGGGCCGGGGGGAAAGGTTCCGCACCCCGAGCCCCACGACGACCTCGCCGCCGGCCGGCACGACCGGTGGGCGCAGCATCCGGGTGACGCGCAGGCGCGCCGGATGGATCGAGACGTACCCGAGGGCGGCGACGGGGATGGCCAGGAGCACACCGGCGATGAACAGAAGGTCGCGCTGGTCCGTCAGCAGGGCGAGCAGCAGAAGGCCGGCTCCCGCGGCGAGGAACATCCCGCCTCGAAGGGTGACCCGGGGAAACCGGACGCGCCGCTGCTTCGCCGGCATGGCGTCAGGGATGCCCGGTGGCACCGACGGGAACGGGGGTGGCCGCCACGATCCGGCGAACGATGTCGTCGACCACCGGGCCGCTGTCCTGATGGTGGCCGAGCACCCGGCTGCTCGCCACGAGGCGGTGCCCGAGCACGGCGACGGCGAGAGAGTCGATGTCGTCGGGCAGCACATAGTCCCGGCCGTGCAGCGCCGCCTGGGCCTTGGCCGCCCGGATCAGCTGCAGTGTGGCACGGGGGCTGGCGCCCAGGCGCAGGTCGCGGTCGTCGCGGGTGGCCCGCACCAGGCTGACCGTGTACTCCTTCACCGCGGGAGAGGCGAACACCCGCTGTACGGCCGTCATCATTCCGCGCAGCTGGGCGCCGGAGACGACCGCCTCGATGCCGGCCAGCGGGCTCGACGTGTCTCGGGCATCCAGCATCATCAGCTCGGACTCGGTGTCGGGGTACCCCATCGAGATGCGTGCCATGAACCGGTCCCGCTGGGCTTCGGGAAGCGCATAGGTGCCCTCCATCTCGATCGGGTTCTGGGTGGCCACGACCGTGAAGGGCAGCGGCAGCAGGTAGGTGGAGCCGTCGACGGTGACCTGGCGTTCCTCCATGCATTCCAGCAGCGCGGACTGGGTCTTCGGGCTCGCCCGGTTGATCTCGTCCCCGATCACGATGTTCGCGAAGATGGCGCCAGGCTTGAACTCGAATCGGCGGTCCACCTGGTTGAACACCGACACGCCCGTCACGTCGGAGGGCAGCAGGTCGGGGGTGAACTGGACGCGGCTGACCGTGCAGTGCACGGACTTGGCCAGCGCCTTGGCCAGCATGGTCTTGCCGACGCCGGGAACGTCCTCGATCAGAAGGTGCCCCTGGGCCAGCAGCACCGTGAGAGCCGTCGTGACGGCCGTGTGCTTGCCGTCGATGACGGTTTCCACATTGCGGATGATCGCACGCGCCGCAGCCTCGACGGCCGGAAGGTCCATCAGGGTCTCGTCGTCCGTGTCGGCGACAGGGCCGCCCACGTTCCCGGCGAGCGCCGGAACGGAAACCGAGCGCAGGGGCGACGTATTCACACGCGTGTCTTCTGCAGGAACGCCGCCACGGCCGGCGGCACATACGGGGTGATATCGCCGCCGAGCGCGGCGACCTGGCGCACCAGGGAACTGGACACGTGGGCGTTGGCCGGGTCCGGCAGCAGGAAGATCGTTTCCACGGCGGCGAGGTTGCGGTTCACGATCGCCATCGGGGTCTCGTAGGCCACGTCCACCTGTGAGCGGATGCCCTTGATCAGCACGCTTGCGCCGACCTCCGTGCAGTATTCGACGAGCAGCCCCATGCCCCAGGAGGCCACCACGATGTTGCCCGGCAGCCCGGCGTCCAGGATGGACCGCTGCAGCAGGGAAACCCGCTGGCTGATCGGCAACAGAGCCGTCTTGCCGGGGTTGTGCACGACGAGCACGTGCAGTTCGTCGAAGAGACCGGACGCCCGTTCAATCACGTCGAGATGACCCCGCGTGACGGGGTCGAATGAACCGGGGACGACGGCGATCCTGCGCATAGCGATCACCCTAGCCCCAGTGCGTGAACGGTGCCTGAGCGCGCTCCAATCCTGCTGTCAGGACTTGGTGAGCGAGGCCCGCTCCGCGTCGTCGAGGCGCCGCCGCACCGCCTCCCGCAACGCCGGGACCGATTCGAGGTGCGGGTCGTGCTCGCTCAGGCGCTGCGCATGGCCTCTGGCCTCCCCGATCAGGTCGCCGTCGGTCGCCACCCTCAGCAGGCGCAGCGAAGAGCGGCCCCCGGACTGGTTGCTGCCGAGCACATCGCCCTCCCGGCGCAGCTCCAGGTCGACCTGGGCCAACTCGAACCCGTCGAGGGTGGCAGCGACAGCCTCGACTCGCTCGCGCGCGATGGTTTCGGCCTCCGCGCTCGTGACCAGGAGACAGAGCCCCGGCACGCCGCCGCGGCCCACCCGGCCGCGCAGCTGGTGCAGTTGCGAGACGCCGAACCGGTCGGCGTCCAGCACCACCATGGCGGAGGCGTTGGGCACGTCGACGCCGACCTCGATGACGGTCGTCGCCACGAGCACGTCGATCTCACCGGCCGCGAACGCGCGCATGGCCACGTCTTTCTCTTCGCTGGTCATGCGCCCGTGCAGCGGTTCGATGCGGGCAGAGGCCAGGGCCGGGTTACGACGCAGTTCGGCGAGCACCATTTCGACGGATGCCGGCGCTGCAGCCTCGGGATCGACCTCCGCGCCCTCCTCGAGCTGTTTCGGGGCGATGGCCGGGCACACCACGAAACCCTGGCGGCCCTGGGCGAGCTCCTCCGCCAGCCGGGTCCACACCCGGGTGACCCAGCCGGGCTTCTCGAACACAGGCACGACGAACGTCTCGATGCCCTGCCGCCCCTCCGGCAGCTCCGCGATCGTGCTCACGTCGAGGTCGCCGAACACGGTCATGGCCACGGTGCGCGGGATCGGGGTGGCGGTGAGCACCAGCACGTGCGGCGGCACGGCCCCCTTCAACCGCAGCGCCTCGCGCTGGTCCACGCCGAACCGGTGCTGCTCGTCGACGACGACCAGTCCGAGGTCGAAGAACGTGACCTTGTCGCCGAGCAGCGCATGCGTGCCGATCACGATCTTGGCCTGTCCGGACACCACTCGGAGCAGCGCCTTGCGGCGCTCTGCCACCGGCAGCTGCCCGGTGAGCAGGGTGGGCATCAGCGTGCCCGCCAGCTCGGGGCCGAGCGACCGCACGATCGTGCGCAGGTGCTGGGCCGCCAGAACCTCGGTGGGAGCGAGGAAAGCCGATTGGCCGCCCGTGTCGGCGACGGTGAGCATGGCCCGCAGGGCCACGACGGTCTTGCCGGATCCGACCTCACCCTGCAGCAGCCGGTTCATCGGGTGGGTCTCGATAAGGTCGGCGGAGATCTCCGTGGCCACGCCCTGCTGGTCCGCGGTGAGGCTGAAGGGCAGGCCGGCGTCGAAGCGCTCGAGCAGGCCGCCGGACGACGCCACGCGCGGGGTGGAGTGCTGCTGCCGAGCGGTGAGCCGCTGCTGCACCAGGGCGCTCTGCAGCACGAAGGCCTCGGTGAACCGCAGGGTGTCCCTCGCACGGCGCCAGTCCGCATCGGTTTCCGGGCGGTGGATCAGCTCGAAGGCCCGGCCCTGCGGCAGCAGCCCGCGCTCGGCGCGCAGCCCCGGCGGGATCGGGTCGGGCACCGGGCCCACGCTGTCCAGCAGGATCGCGATGGACTGCGCGACCTGCCAGCTGGCCACGGTGTTGGTGGCCGGGTAGATCGCGACGGGCTGCTCGATCCAGAGTTTGGCGGCCGCGGCATCCGTGGGCATCTCGGGTTCGTCGTCGGCGCCGGGGCCGAATAGCTTGTAGGTCGGATGCGTGAGCTGCAGGTGGCCCCGGTAGTCAGTGACCTTGCCCGCGAACATTCCGCGCATGCCGGGTTGGAGCTGCCTGGCCCGCCAGGACTGGTTGAACCAGGTGAGACTGAGGATGCCGCGGCCGTCGGAGATCTTCACCTCGACGATCGACCCCTTGCGGGCTTTCATCGGGCGTTCCTCGACCGAGCGGATCTCCGCCACAATGGTCACGTTCTCGTCGAGCGGCAGCAGGCTGATCGACGAGAGCTCGCCGCGGCGGGCGTAGCGGCGCGGGTAGTGGCTGAGCAGATCGCCCACGGTGTGCGAACCGAAGGCCTTGCCCAGGGCGACGGCCGTTTTGCCGCCGACCACGGTGGCCAGCTTGCTGTCGAGGGTCACTGGGGCGAGAGTCTCCCCAGCCTCCGAATCGGTCATGTCTCGATCGTAGGCGGCACGTGCGACATGCGGCACCGCGTCGGCGCGAGTGCACCGCGACCGCGGCCGCCGACGGGCGATAAACTCGACTGGTTATGACGCGAATCGTCGCCGGGTTTGCCGGTTCCCTGCCCCTGGCGGTGCCCAAGACCGGCACCCGCCCCACCAGCGACCGTGTTCGGGAGGCGATCTTCTCCGCCCTCGACGCGCGCGACATCATCCGTGGCGCTCGGGTTCTCGATCTGTACGCCGGGTCGGGCGGGCTCGGCCTGGAGGCGGCCAGCCGGGGAGCGCGCATCGTGACCCTGGTCGAGAACAACTTCGGCGCCGCGCAGATGTGCCGCAAGAACACCGAGGCCGTGCTGCGGGCGGCACCGGGGCGGGGCGCCCCGAGGATCAAGGTGAGCAGCCAGGCCGTGCAGTCGTTCCTCGCGGCCACCGGCGAGGGGTTCGACCTGGTCTTCATCGACCCGCCCTACGACCTGGCCGAGACCGAGCTCGGCCACAACCTTGCCGCCCTGGCGCCGCTGCTCGACCCGGGCGCACTCGTCATCGTGGAGCGCAGTTCGCGCTCCCCCGAACCGGTCTGGGGAGCGGGCCTCGCATCCGACCGGCGCAAGGACTACGGCGACACGACCGTCTGGTACACCTCCCCCGTGCTGCCGGCGGCCTGAGGCGCTCTCAGGCGACGGCGCCGTCCCAGCCGCGGTAGGGGTCCCAACCGGCCTGGTCGTGGGGGCGGCCATCCACCAGGACCGAGCCTGCGGCATCCGTCACCACGCCGACGGCGCGGAAGCCGGCCGGCAGCACGGCGCCCGGCGGGAAAGTGGCCAGCAGGCCGTGGTCCTCGCCGCCGCCGAGGGAACGCTCGACATTCTCGCCGAGGGCCGACCGGGCGAAGTCGATGCCCACGCCGCTGGCCCGGGCGAGGCGCCCGGCGTCGATGGCGAGTCCGTCGGACACGTCCAGCATCGCGGTCGCGCCGGCGCCGGCGGCGGCCGGACCTCGGTCGATGGGCGGCACCGGTGCGAGCTGCGCGGCGACCGCCTCAGGATGCTGCGCCCGCAGTGCGTCCGCCAGCGCAGCATCCGGAACACCGTTTTCGTCCACGGCGAGGCGGAAGAGCAGGTCCAGGCCTCGGGCGGCCTCACCGAGGCGCCCGGCCAGGACCACGACGTCGCCTGGCCGCGCCCCGGAGCGCAGCACGGGCTCGCGTCCCTCGAGGTCGCCGAAGGCTGTCACAGCGAGCGTGAGGGCGTCGGACGCGGACAGGTCGCCGCCGACGACGCCGCAGCCGGGGGCCAGCGCCTCGCAGCAGTCGCGCACCCCGTCGGCGATGCCCTCGATCACCGAGATCGGCGTCGACGGCGGGGCGGCGATCGCCACCACCAGTGCGGTGGGACGGGCCCCCATGGCGGCGACGTCGGACAGGTTCGTCGCGGCGGCCTTCCAGCCGAGGTCGTGCGGGGACGACCAGGCGAGCCGGAAATCCGGACCCTGGATCATCATGTCCGTGGTGACGACGTAGCGCCCGTCCGGGGCCCGCATCACGGCGGCGTCGTCGCCGGGGCCGAGGAGCTGGGCCGCGGAGCCCGGCAGTCGCGGGAAGATCCGGGCGAGAACCTCCCCTTCGCTCAGGTCGGCCAGCGTCGCACTCATGGGGATCATCGCGCCCGCAGAATTCGTCATGCTTCAAACGGTAGCCTGAATGCAATGACTCCCCGCATCCGTTTCCTCCACACCGGCCTCGCGCTCACGCTCGTCGCCGGTACCGTGCTCCTCGCCGGCTGCACGGCGGTCGTGCCGCTGGAACCGGCCGCGGATGCCGTCAATCCCACCTGCGCCGACCTCATCGTTCGCCTTCCGACCTCGGTGGCCTCGCTTCCGGAACGTGAGACGAACGCCCAGGCCACGGGCGCGTGGGGCACCCCGAGCGCGGTCCTGTTGCACTGCGGCGTTGCCGTGCCCCCACCGACGACGCTCCCCTGCCTCACGGTCAACGGCATCGACTGGATCGAAGATGACTCGGATGCCCCGCTCTACCGTTACACCACCTACGGCCGCGACCCGGCCACCGAACTGGTCATCGACTCGGACAAGGTCAGCGGGTCCACGGTGCTCGTAGACCTGGCGCAGGCCGTGGGTAACATCCCCGCGACGGGCCAGTGCCTCGGCGCCGCGGACCTGCTGCTGCCGACCGACGGCGAGAAGGTGGCGCCCGCTCCATAGCCCGCCACCCTGCCACCCCGCCGTCCTGCTGCCCCGAGTCGACAGCTTTCGGGTGTTGCGGCCGCGAGGACGAGTGCGGGTACGGAGTTGTCAAGTGTTACGTCTCATTTCGTTATGCCGCGACGTCTGGGAGCAGCGCCGCCGGCCGGCCCGTAACGTCGCTGGGGAGTCGCCGTCACACGGCGTGCGGCCTCTGATGGACGGGGACACGACATGCTTCTCACCGGACTCGGCCTGGGCGTCGCCCTGGGCTTCACCATGCAGCGGGGCAGGTTCTGCGTCACCGGCGCTTTCCGGGACCTGTGGCTCACGGGCAGCACCCGCTGGCTGACGGCCTTTCTGATCGTCATCGCGGTGCAGAGTGTGGGAGTCTTCGCCCTCGACGCTGCCGGTGTGATCACCCTCGACCCCCAGCCCTTCGCCTGGCTGGCCACGATCATCGGTGCGTTCATCTTCGGGTTCGCCATCGTGCTGGCCGGCGGATGCGCCACGGGCACCTACTACCGCGCCGGCGAGGGTCTGGTGGGCAGCTGGTTCGCCCTGATCTTCTACGCCCTCTTCTCCGCCATCTCGAAGACGGGCGCGCTGTCCGCTCCGGTCGCGGCGCTGCGCGGTATCACCGTGGAGGCTTCCACCATCCACGGAGTCCTCGGCATCTCACCGTGGGTGCTGGTCGCGGTGCTCGTCACCGGCGTCGGCCTGCTCGCCCGGCACCACCTGCGGCTGCGGTCGTCCCTGCCGGTCGCGTCGCTCCCGGCCCGCACGAGCGGCATCCGGCATCTCCTGTTCGAGAAGAAATGGGGCGCGTTCACCACCGCCCTGATCATCGCACCGCTCGCCATCCTCGCCTGGCCGCTCAGCTGGGCAACCGGGCGCGAGTCCGGGCTCGGTATCACCGGGCCGTCCTCGAACATCGTCAACTACCTCGTGCGCGGCGATCCCCAGTTGATCGACTGGGGAGTGTACCTGGTGATCGGCATCCTGCTCGGCTCGTTCATCGCAGCCAAGGGCAGCGGCGAGTTCCGCGTGCGGCTGCCCGATGTCACCACCACCATCCGCAGCATCCTCGGCGGGGTGCTGATGGGCGTCGGAGCCAGCCTGGCCGGCGGCTGCACCATCGGCAACGGCATGGTCGACACCGCCACCTTCGGCCTCCAGGGCTGGGTGGCGCTGGTGTTCATGATCATCGGCACCGGCGCCGCGACGCGCCTCTTCATCACCGGGTCCGCGCGGGTAGGGGTCTCCCCCGCTCGCGTTCCGGCCAACCAGTAGCAACCCCGCAGCCAACCAGAAGAAAGAAGCCCGACATGGCACAGTACATACTTGAGACCGACGGTCAGGTCTGCCCGTTCCCGCTCGTGGAGGCCGGAGCCGCAATCGAAAAGCTCGACCTCGGCGACGAGCTCACCATCAACTTCGACTGCACGCAAGCGACGGACGCCCTGCCACGCTGGGCGGCGGAGAGCGGCTACCCGGTCACCCACTTCGATCGCGTCGGGGACGCCCACTGGACCATCACGGTGCAGAAGGCCTGATCGCCGCGCCGGGCGTGCGGCTGGGCGGCTAGACCGCCAGGTGCAGCGCGGCCGGCGCGGCGCGGTGGGCGATCGCCACCTCGATCAGCTCATCAATCAACTGCGGGTAGGTGAAGCCACTGGCCAGCCAGCAGCTCGGGAACATCGAGATGGGGGTGAACCCGGGCATGGTGTTGATCTCGTTGATGACCCAGCCGTCATCGGTGAGGAAGAAGTCCACCCGCGCCAGGCCGGCGCCATCGATCGCGTCGAACGCGCGGATGGCCAGGGCCTGCATCTGGGCGAGTTCCTCGGAGGTGAGGTCGGCCGGGCAGACCAGGTCGATGCCGGACGCACCGAGATACTTGGCGGCGAAGTCGTAGAAGTCCCGCCCGGTGACCCTCACCTCGCCGGCGACGGATGCCCGCGTCGGCTCCCCAGGACGCCCCTGCAGCACCGCGATCTCGAGTTCGCGTCCGCGCAGCCCGGCCTCGATCAGAACCTTGCTGTCCTCGAGCAGAGCAACCCGCATCGCCTCGGCGAGCTGGTCCAGGGTCGACACCCGACTCACGCCTACGCTCGACCCCGCCCGAGCCGGCTTCACGAACACGGGCAGCCCGAGCTCCTCGGCCGCCGCGAACGCCATCCCGGGAGCCTCGGCCCAATCGCCGTCGGTGATGGTACGCCACGGGGCGACCGGGAGGGCAGCCTGCTGGAAGACGGTCTTGGTGAAGTGCTTGTCCATTCCGAGCGCCGACGCGAGCACGCCTGAGCCCACGTAGGGCAGCCCGACGAGTTCGAGCAGCCCCTGCACGGTGCCGTCCTCGCCGAACGGGCCGTGCAGGATCGGGAAGACCAGGTCGACGTTACCGAGCGAACGATAGCCGGCGCCGTCACTGACGGTCAGCTGGCGGCTGAGGCTGCTCTCCGGCCACCGGATGCGGGTGCCGTTGTCGAAGACCTCCGGCAGTTCGTCCGCGTCCAATGTGAACCGAGCCGGGTCATCCGCTTCGAGCACGAAGGCTCCGTCACGGGTGATGCCGACCGGAATGACGTGGTAGCGATCGCGGTCAATCGCCGCCAGGACGCCGCCCGCTGTGGCGCAACTGATCGAATGTTCGCTTGACCGACCCCCAAAGAGCAGCGCCACCGTGAGCTTGTTCGTCATCAATCGTCCTTTCGCCCTGCGGCTCCGCTGAGTCCGTGGTCAGGTGCGGGGCGAGATCCCGCGGTTTCAGAGTACCGGCCAGCACCTGGCGGACCTGCTCAACGATGGGCATGTCCACCCCCTTGGCGCGGGCGAGATCGAGAATGGGGCCGACGGACGCAAGACCCTCGGTGGTCTGCTGCATCTGCTTGACGACGTCGTTGATGCCGTAGCCCTGGCCGAGGAGCCGGCCGGCGGTGTTGTTGCGCGACAGCGGCGACTGGCAGGTCGCGATCAGGTCGCCCAGGCCGGCCAGGCCAGCCAGCGTTTCCGGATGCGCGCCGTAGGCCACCGCGAAATCGGTCATCTCCACGAGACCGCGGGTGATGATCGACGCCTTCGTGTTCTCCCCGTAGCCGACGCCGTCGACGATGCCGATGGCCACGGCGATGAGGTTCTTCAGCACGCCGCCGAATTCGGTGCCGATGACATCCGTGTTGACGTAGGAGCGGAAGTAGCGGTTGCGGGCCAGCATGGCAACGGCCTGCGCAGTCTCGAGGCTGTTCGAGGAGACCACGGCCGCCGTCGGCTGTTCCTTGGCGATTTCCAGGGCCAGGTTGGGTCCGGAGATCGCCGCGATCAGGTCGGGGTTGATCGGCAGGATCTCGGCGATGATCTGACTCATGCGCAGGCCGGACCCGCGCTCGACGCCCTTCATCAACGACACCACGATGGCGCCGGGAGCCAGGAACGGCTCGGCCAGGATCAGGTTCTCGCGCAGCGACTGGCTCGGCACCGATACGAACACCTGCTCGGCGCCGGCGAGGGCCAGGTCGAGCCTCGCGGTGGCCCGCAGGCCCTCCGGCAGGTTGATGCCGGGCAGGTAGTCGCTGTTGCGCCGGGCCTCGGTGATCTCGCGGGCGAGCTCGGGACGGCGGGCCCACAGCACGACGTCGGCCCCGCCGTCGGCCAGGATCTTGGCGAACGTGGTGCCCCAGCTGCCGGCACCGAGAACGGCCACCCGTTTGCCTGGCTGAACCTTAGGCTTCAAAACGGCCGGTCTCTTTCTGATCGTGCTCGGTCGGGTTCCAGCGCCTGGACGGCGCCGTCTCACCTCGAAGATCTTCGAGCAACTGGGTGATGGCGGCCATGACGAGCATGGTGGCCTCGTTGAGCGTCGCCGGGTCGAGGTTGCGGCCCCGGAACTGCGCCAGGTCGAGCGGGTCACCGATCTTGACCAGCACGGTCTTGCGCGGGAATAGGTTCAGCCGCTTCGAGTAGCGCGGCATGATCGCCTGCGCTCCCCAGTGGGCCACCGGCACGATCGGGATACCCTGCTCGAGAGCGATCCGCACAGCGCCGGTCTTGCCACGCATCGGCCACAGCGCGGGGTCCCGGGTCAGCGACCCCTCCGGGTAGACGACGACCATCTGGCCACGTTCGACCAGTCGCTCGGCCGCCTTCACGGGCTCGCTGCCGCGCACGCTGCCGCCGCGCTGCACCGGGATCTGTCCCGACTTGTGCAGCAGCCACCCGATCACCGGGATTTTGAAGACGGATGCCTTCGCCATGAACCGGGGCGCGCGCCCCATATTCCAGCTCATTACCCCCATCAGAAGCGGGTCGATCTCGCTGAAGTGGTTGGGCGCCATCACGAACGCCCCCGAACGGGGGAACTTCGCGGCGTCGGTGACCTTATACCGCACGGCGAGATTGATCACCGGAAGGATCATCATCGCCAGCACCCAGAACACGGATGGCCGCCGGGTCTCCGAACGCTCCCGCCCGGGGTTCACGACGTCACGGGAGATGTGGGTCTGGGGCGTTGGATCGGACACGGACGCTGGATCGGATGCTGGCACAGCCCCATTATCCTTCGAGATCGAAGTCAGCCCCCAACAGTTGAAGCTTGGTGATGAAGTTCTCGTAGCCGCGGCTGATGATTCCGACGTTGCTGACGGTGGAGGTTCCCTTCGCGGTCAGCGCCGCGATCAGGTGGCTGAAGCCGCCGCGCAAATCGGGAACCTCGATGTCGGCGCCGGTCAGTTTCGTCGGCCCGGTGATCACGGCCGAATGGTTGAAGTTGCGCTGGCCGAACCGGCAGGGGTGCCCGCCGAGGCATTCCCGGTGGATTTGAATGGTGGCGCCCATCTCGACGAGAGCGTCCACGAAGCCGAAGCGCTGCTCGTAGACGGTCTCGTGCACGATCGAGACGCCGTGCGCGTGGGTCAAGGCGATCACGAGCGGCTGCTGCCAATCCGTCATGAAGCCGGGGTGCACATCCGTCTCGATGATGACGGGCTTGAGGTCGCCGCCCGGGTGGTAAAAACGGATGCCGTCGTCTTCGATGTCAAACGCCCCGCCGACCTTGCGGAACACGTTCAGGAACGTCAACATCTCGGGCTGGCGTGCGCCGCCGACGAAGATGTCGCCGTCGGTGGCCAGGGCCGCTGCCGCCCAGCTGGCCGCCTCGTTCCGGTCGAACAGGGCGCGGTGGTTGTAGCCCTCGAGGCGCTCGACGCCCTCGATCCGGATCACCCGGTCGGTGTCGACCGTGATGATGGCGCCCATCTTCTGCAGGATGTTGATGAGATCCATGATCTCGGGCTCGATCGCCGCGCCCTTGAGCTCGGTGATGCCCTCCGCGCGCACGGCGGTCAGGAGTACCTGCTCGGTCGCGCCGACGCTCGGGTAGGGCAGGGATACCTTGGTGCCCTTGAGCCCGTTGGGCGCGGACATCCGGATGCCGTTGGGCTGCTTCTCGACGACGGCGCCGAACTTGCGCAGCACGTCCAGGTGGTAGTCGATCGGGCGGTCGCCGATGCGGCAGCCGCCCAGATCGGGGATAAACGCCTCCCCGAGGCGGTGCAGCAGAGGGCCGCAGAACAGGATCGGGATGCGCGAGGAACCGGCGTACGCGTCGATCGCCGCGAAATGCGCGCTCTCGACGTCGACCGGGTCGAGCAGCAGTTCGCCGGGCTCAGCGCCGTCGGTGACCTTGACGCCGTGCACTTCGAGCAGCTGGCGCACGATGCGCACGTCGCTGATGTTCGGCACGTTTTTGAGCGTGCTGGGACTCTCACCGAGAAGGGCCGCGACCATGGCCTTGGTGACCAGGTTCTTCGCGCCTTTCAGTTCGATCCGGCCGACCAGGGGGATGCCACCGCGGATGGTGATCCGGTCGCCCTGCAGCCCGACGGCCGCGCCCCAGTTCTGGGCGTTCTCGCGGTTCTGCGCGTCCGACCGGTTCTGGTCGTCTTCACGGTCCTGGGTGTTTTCGCTGATGGTGCTCACAAACGTACCTGCCTTGCGGGGAGAGTGCGGGGCCGCCATGGCTCCCGGTGGGATTCGAATTCTGCGATCCGCGCTTCATCGCGCAGGGTGAGTCCGATGTCGTCGAGGCCCTCGAGGAGGCGCCACCGGGTATAGTCATCGATCTCGAACGGAACGGTGAGGCCGCCCACGCGGGCGGTCCTCGACACGAGGTCGACCGTCAGTTCGACTCCGGGACAGGCCTCGATGATGTCCCACAGGCGCTGGGCGTCGGCCTCGGAGATCTGGCCGGCGAGCAGACCCTGCTTGCCGGAGTTGCCGCGGAAGATGTCGCCGAAGCGGGGGCTGAGGACCACGTCGAAGCCGTAGTCGCGTAGCGCCCAGACGGCGTGCTCCCGCGAGGAGCCGGTGCCGAAGTCGGCGCCGGCCACGAGCACGCGGGCACCCTCGTAGGCCGGATTGTTGAGTACGAAGTCGGGGTCGGCGCGCCAGCGGGCGAAGAGGGCGTCTTCGAAGCCGGTCTTGGTGACGCGCTTGAGGTAGACGGCGGGGATGATCTGGTCGGTGTCGACGTTGGAGCGGCGCAGTGGAAGCGCGATGCCCGTGACGGTTGTGAACTTTTCCATTACTTACTCGTCTCCATCCTGGACCAGGTCCCACGGGCTCGAAAGCGTACCGCGGATGGCGGTCGCCGCCGCGACCAGCGGGGAGACGAGGTGCGTGCGCCCGCCCTTGCCCTGACGGCCCTCGAAATTGCGGTTGCTCGTGGAAGCGCACCGCTCGCCGGGAGCGAGCTGGTCGGGGTTCATGCCGAGGCACATCGAACAGCCGGCGAAGCGCCATTCGGCGCCGAAGTCGATGAAGATCTTATCGAGGCCCTCCGCCTCGGCCTCGATGCGCACCCGCGCAGAACCGGGCACCACCAGCATCCGCACGCCGGGGGCCAGGCTATGGCCCTGGATGATGTTGGCGGCGGCGCGCAGGTCCTCGACCCGGCTGTTGGTGCAGGAGCCGAGGAAGACGGTGTCTACCCGGATCTCCTTCATCGGGGTGCCAGCCGCCAGGTCCATGTACTCGAGGGCGCGTTCGGCGGCCGAGCGCTCGTTGGCGTCGATGATTCCGGACGGGTCCGGCACGGTATCGCTCAGGGACACGCCCTGCCCGGGGTTGGTGCCCCAGGTCACGAAGGGTTCGAGAGTGTCGGCGTCGAGCAGCACCTCGGCGTCGAACACAGCGCCGTCGTCGGTGGCGAGGGTGTCCCAGTAGCCGACCGCGTCGAGCCAATCCTGGCCTTCCGGGGCGTGTGCGCGACCCTGAAGATAGTCGTAGGTGATCGCATCCGGGGCCACCATGCCCGCGCGGGCGCCGGCCTCGATCGACATGTTGCAGATGGTCATGCGACCCTCCATGGAGAGGGCGCGGATGGCGCTGCCGCGGTATTCGAGCACGTAGCCCTGGCCACCGCCGGTGCCGATCTTCGCGATCACGGCGAGGATGATGTCCTTGGCCGTCACGCCGGGGCGGAGAGTGCCGTCGACGGTGATCGCCATGGTCTTGAAGGGTGTCAGAGGCAGAGTCTGGGTGGCCATCACGTGCTCTACCTCGCTTGTGCCGATGCCGAGCGCCATGGCCCCGAAGGCGCCGTGGGTGGAGGTATGCGAGTCGCCGCAGACGACGGTGATGCCCGGCTGGGTCAGGCCCAGCTGCGGTCCGACGACGTGCACGATGCCCTGCTCGATGTCGCCGAGCGAGTGCAGGCGAATGCCGAATTCCTCGCAGTTGCGCCGCAACGTCTCGATCTGGGTGCGGCTGGTGAGGTCGGCGATGGGCCGGTCGATCGCCAGGGTCGGCGTGTTGTGGTCTTCCGTGGCGATGGTGAGATCGGGGCGGCGCAGAGGGCGTCCGGCCAAGCGCAATCCGTCGAAAGCCTGCGGGCTGGTGACCTCGTGCACGAGGTGCAGGTCGATGTAGATCAGGTCGGGCGTGCCGTCTTCGCCCTTGGCGACGAGGTGTTTGTCCCAAACCTTTTCGGCCAGAGTACGCGGACGTTCTTCCAGCAGTGGTGCGTCAGTCATGTGTGTGCGTCTTCCTCAACGATGGGTATGCAGCCAACCAGAAACTCCACGACGAGAGAGGCCTCAGAACTGGGACTCGTCGCGGCAGGGAAGAGAGGGTCGACGCAGCAGCACTCTGACAGGCTAACACTGTGCGTGTGCGAGCTTTGCCTGACGCCCCTCATTCGAGGGTGCTTTCCGCTGTGTCCACGACGTCACTCTATCTGTGGCGCGCTGCTTCGCCCGTGTCGGCGGTGTCGTCCTGCTCAGGGTTGCCCAGTTTCGACTCCACATAGACGACCGTCACGTTGTCGTGTCCGCCGCGGGCCAGAGCCGCGTCGACGAGCACGTCTGCGCGGGACCGGCTGGGCAAGCTATCACCGTCATAGGATGCCAGGATCTTCGCGATCTCGGCCGCGCCGAGTTCCTTGGTCAGTCCGTCGGAGCAGATCAGGAACGCGTGCCGCCCGGACGCCGGAAGCAGCCACACGTCGGCGTCCACGGACTCGTCGGCGCCGATCGCGCGGGTGATCACGTTGCGTTCCGGATGCTGCTCCGCCTCGTCACTGGAAATGAGACCCGCGTCGACCATCTCCTGCACAGCGGAATGGTCGACGCTCAGCTGCGCCAACGTGTGCCCGTCCCAGGTGTAGACCCGCGAGTCGCCGACGTTGAAGGCCATCCAGTGGAAGCCGACGTCGTCGCCGGCGTCGACGAACGCGATGCCCGACAGCGTCGTACCGGACACCGCGGTGCCGTAGTCGTCGACGGCGCTGAGGTCGCGCACCGCATCGTTCGACGAGTGGATGGCGTCGAGCACGCGTTCCGGGGTCGAAGGTGCGTCGCAGGCGATGTGTTCCTCGAAGACCCGCACGACTGTCTGGCTGGCCACGTCGCCCTGGGCATGACCACCCATGCCGTCGGCGACCAGGAAGACCGGGGCCTGGGCCAGGAAGCTGTCCTCGTTGACCTTGCGCTCGCGGCCGACGTCGCTCCGGGCACTGAACACGAACCGCGCACGGGTTGCGGGGAGCACCAGTTCGCTCTCACTCTGCGAGGCCACGTCAGCTCCTGTGTTCGAGTGCGTGCGAGGCACGTCGGCGAATGTCACTCCTCGACGAAGTGGGGGATCTCCTCGGCGAGGGTGTGACCGCGCCGGCGAGCATCCCGCCGAGCCTTGATCAGGCTGGCGATGGTGGCCACGGCCATGGAAACCACGATCACCCCGAGAGAAGTCCAGGTGTCGATCTCCGGAGCCCAGCCCACGCCCTCGCCGCCGTTGATGAAGAAGACCTCATTGTTGTGCAGGGCATGGAAGACAAGCTTGACGCCGATGAAGAACAGGATGAATGCGATCCCGTAATTGAGGTATTCGAGGCGTTCGAGCAGCCCGCCCAGCAGGAAGTACAGCTGACGCAGCCCCATCAGGGCGAACACGTTCGCGGTGAACACGATGAAGGGGCTCTGCGTGATGCCGAAGATCGCCGGGATGGAGTCGAGGGCGAAGACCAGGTCGGTGGTGCCGATCGCGAGGAGCACGATCAGCATGGGGGTGAAGACCTTCTTGCCGTCGACCAGGGTGCGCAACTTCGAACCGTCGAAGGTCGACGAGATGTTCATGTGTCGGCGCAGGTAACGGATCAGCCCGTTGTCGGACTCGTCCACGTCGGGCTCTTTTGCGACCGCCTGGTGCACGGCCGTGTAGAGAAGGAACGCGCCGAAAATGTAGAAGATCCAGCTGAAGTTCTCGATCAGCTGGGCTCCGAGCAGGATGAAGATGCCGCGCAGCACCAGCGCGATGATGATGCCCACGATCAGCACCTCCTGCTGGTACTTCCGGGGCACCGAGAACCTCGCCATGATGATGACGAAAACGAACAGGTTGTCGATGCTGAGGCTGTACTCCGTGAGCCAGCCGGCGAGGAACTGCCCCGCGTGCTCGGCGTCGCCCAGGACCAACATCAGCAGGGCGAAGATCAGGGCCAGTCCCACGTAGAAGGCAACCCACAGGCTGGCCTCGCGCATCGAGGGCACGTGCGGCCGCTTGAAGACGATGAGGAGGTCGGCAACCAGGATGAGCGTCAGGACGACGAGCGACCCAATCTCAAACCAGAGCGGGAGAGCAATTTCCATGCGTGTAGAGCCTTTCACTGAAGGGGATGCTGGAGGCAGCAGGAAACCTGAGAGTCTCTCCCGTATCGATGGATCGATACCGCCGTGTCGGGCCCCTGCGACGCGGCCCGTGTTGACGTTCACGGCGAGGTGCCCGAACGGGCACGGGGACACTCCCCTTCACTCCGTGGAGTCTACCGGGGTCTCGCTTAAATAAGACACCCGGTGCCCCTCGAAAAGAAGGAAACCGGGCTGGTGTGACCCCAGCGGGATTCGAACCCGCGTTACCGCCGTGAGAGGGCGATGTCCTAGGCCGCTAAACGATGGGGCCGTTTTGCAACTCACCCAATATGCCACACGCCGATAGCTAAAACCAAACTGAGCGGCTCAGGCGTGCACGAGCAGGGCTTTGGGTACCACGTCGACCTGCACCGGCATTGCCCCGACCCTCTCCTCGTCGGCGTAGGCGGCGACCCGGTCGGCGTCGATCCGGATGCTGCAACACCGGGTGATTTCCACCTGCGGCAGGGTTGTATGCGTGCCCGAGAATACCTTCGGGAAGACGCGGAGGAAACCCGCCCGCGACAGCGGGGCCACGATGAAGAGGTCCAGCAGGCCGTCGTCGATCACCGCACCCGGAACGACGCGCATGCCGCCGCCGATCGACACGTTGTTGGCTACGGAGATCAGCATGGCCCGCATCCGGCGTGGCCGGCCGTCGACGGTCAGCCGGTAGGAGATGGGCCGAGCGTCGTCAGCACCAGCAGGATGGCCAGGGTGTAGCGGCTCTTCTCGCGGGGCCGGCGCATCCGGTTGGCCCGTTCGTTAACCACGGCGTCGAACCCGGCCGAAAGCACGCCCGCGAACCAGATCGTCGTGTCGCCGCACCGCACCCGGGCGGCGTCTATGGCCCGCGGCGGGCGGGTGAGGGCATCGAGCAGGTGACGGATGGCAGCATCCGTGTCGTCGACCGGGATCCCCAGCCCGCGCGCGAGGTCGTTGCCCGTGCCGCACGGCACAATGGCCAGGAATCGACTCGTACCGGCCAGGAGGTTGGTGCCAAGGCTGACCATCCCGTCGCCGCCGACGACCACGAGCGCGTCGACCCGCGACACCAGTGCGCCCTGGACGTCGCGGCGAAGCGCGTCGAAGCTGGGGGCGCTCAGACTGGTCACCTGGTGGCCGGCCACGACCAGGGCCTGGGCAACCCGAGGGCCGACGTCCCTGCGGCGACCGAAAGCGGCGGCGGCGTTGATGGCGACGACGAGGTGAAGACATGGAGGCACCGCTCCAGTATGGTCTCAGCTTGCAGCGCTCTGGGATTGGGTATTAGCTCAATCCATGAAACTGACGAAACTCGAGCACGCGGCTTTGATTCTTGACAAGGCCGGCCAGAAGTTATTCATCGATCCCGGCTCGTTCACGAGCCCGCTCACCGACACCGCCCGGGCTGTCGCCGTCGTGCTCACCCACGAGCACCCCGACCACTGGACCCCGGAACAGCTGGACCGCATCATCGCCCTGAACCCCGACGTGGCGATCTTTGCCCCGGCCGGGGTCGCGGCCGCCGCCGCCGGCTATCCCGTGACCGTCGTCAGCGCGGGCGACACCGTGGAGGCCGGGCCGTTTCGGCTGCGCTTCTTCGGCGGCACGCACGCCATCATCCACAAAACGATCCCGGTGATCGACAACCTCGGCGTACTCGTCGACGAGGAGCTCTACTACGGCGGTGACTCGTTTGCGATTCCGGAAGGCGTGACAGTGCAGACCCTCGCCGTTCCGGCCGGCGCGCCCTGGCTCAAGATCAGCGAGGTGATGGACTACGTGCTGGCCCTCGAGCCGCGCCGCACCTTCCCCACCCACGAAATGGGACTCTCCCGGGGTGGCAAGGAACTGTCCAACGCCCGGATTCAGTGGGCCACCGAGCAGAACGGCGGCGAGTTCTTCCCGCTCGAGCCGAACGAGTCCCTCGACCTGTGATGTTTGACGTTCCTTTCGGGGGGTAGCCCTGTAGGAATCCCACAAACGATATATAGTCAGCGCGGAATGCGTTAGCCCTGGCCCCGAACTTTTCCGGGCTTCGGTTCGTGGCTTCTCCCCACTGCTACGGTCGTGTCACTTCGGCGCGCCACCGTGCTGCACGGCCGTGAACCACCGGCCGTGACGTCGGAGTCTGACCGCGCACCGCACACCACACCACGCGAGTTCCGGCATGCCCGCATGCCTGCTCACGTCTTTCAAGGAGCCTCGATGACGAGATCTGACCGTGCACTATCCCGCCCAGGCACCATTGGCATTCGCTCCATTGTGGCCGGGCTCAGCCTCATGCTGGTCATGCTGCTGACGTTCTTCTTCCTGACCACCGGGCGGCTGGCCAGCGGCGCCGGAGAACTCTCCACCGGAGCCGTCACGGTGGAAACCGGCTCCCTGAAAGTCACCGGCGGCGCGGCACAACTCGCCGTGGGCGCCGAAACGCTGTCGGAGGGCGCGGCCGCCGCGGCCGCCGGTGCGACCGACCTCCAGGCCGGGGCGACCCGGGCCAACACGGGCGCCATCAGCCTGGCGACAGGTGCGGCGAACACTTCGGCCGGCGCCGGCACCCTCCTCGACGGAGCACTCACGAGCGTCAGCGGCAGCACCAGGCTGGTGCTCGGCACCGAATCGGCCGCACGGGGCGCGGAGACGCTGTCCGCCGGCGCCGCCACCGCCGCCAGCGGAGCGAGCGCTCTCGCCGCCGGTGCCGGAGCTGCTGCGACCGGTGCGGCGACTCTCGCCGCCGGCGTCGCCACAACAGGGACCGGCGCCATGAAAGTCTCCGCCGGCGCAACGCAGGTTGCCGCGGGTGCGGCAACCGTGGCCACCGGCGCTGGCCAGGCTGCCCTCGGCGCCAGGACGGCTCGCGACGGCTCGGTCCTGCTCGCCGTTGGAACGGCATCCGCCGCCCAGGGCACGAACCAGGCCCGGCGCGGCGCCGAGGCCCTCGCGCTGGGGGCGACCGAGCTCAGCGACGGAGCCCGCAGCGTCGCTGCGGGAGCCACGAGGCTGGATGCCGCACTCGCCACCCTGGCCGACCAGGTCGAGGCGGACACGATCACCCCGGACGCCCTTCTGGCCACTCTCCAGGGGCTGAGCTCCGCCGCCTCCAGCCTGCACACGGGCACCACGGGGGTTGAGTCCGGGGCTGTTGCCCTTCGGGACGGTTCGGCCGTCCTCCGCGACGGATTGACGCCCCTGAGCGAGGGCACTGCGGTGCTCCAGACGAGATCCGCAGAACTGCGCGACGGGCTCACAACCCTCGCCGCCGGCGCGGCCCAGGTGTCCGGCGGAGCTGCCGCGGTGGCCGCGGGGACAGGTGCCGTCGCGACGGGGGCCTCGGAACTCCAGGTCGGTACGCAGGCCCTCACCGCCGGTTCCGAACGGGTTGCGGCCGGCACCAGCGTGGTTTCCACCGGTGCAAGCTCCCTCCAAGGCGGCACCAGCCGAGTAGCCGCCGGCGCCTCGTCGTTGTTCACGGGAGCGACGACCCTGGCAACTGGCGCTGTGAGTCTCGCCGACGGCGCAACCCGCATCTCAGTCGGCGCCGGGTCATTGACCGACGGCACGCAGACCCTCGCGGCGGGGGCGTCCACGCTGGTCGCCGGCACCACTGCGCTCGAAACCGGGTCCACTGCCCTGGCCGAGGGCACCGAGAATGTGTCGGACGGATCCGGGACGCTCCTCGACGGTGCGAACACGCTCGCCGCCGGCACCGCCGAGCTGAGCGCCGGCTATGCCAAGGTGGCCGCCGGTTCAGGCAAGCTGGCCGATGGCGCCGAGACGCTGAGCTTCCATCGCTCGGCTCCCGGGATCATGGTCCTGATCGGATTGGTCCTGGCAGGGGCAACCGTCTGGCTGATCCGCCGCCTGAGAATGGGGCGCTGACCGAGAACCGATAGGCATCGGGGCCTGGATCCACTGATCCGGGCCCCGCTTTGTCCGGCCCAAAACCAAAGAAGGGGATGCACCGCCCCTGCACAGGGCGCACCCAGCTGACGCGGCATCGGTGCAGCTACTGTAATTTTGATGGCTCTGCACACGTGCGACCCGATGACTTCTCCCCCGAAGGATGCTGCCCCTATGACTGTTCCCGTTCTCTCGGCCCAGAACATCGGCAAGTCCTATGGGAGCGGGGCGAACCGTTTCGACGCGCTCAAGGGAGTCTCCGTCGACATCCGCGCCGGTGAATCCGTCGCCATCGTCGGCAAGAGCGGGTCCGGCAAGTCCACGCTCATGCACCTGTTGGCGCTGCTAGACGACCCGGACAGCGGCGCGCTGCTGGTCGAGGGAACGGATGCGAAGAAGCTCAAGGGCAAGGAGGTGAACCGGCTTCGTAACCAGGACTTCGGGTTCGTCTTCCAGCAGTTCTTCCTCACCGCCAATGCGAGTGTGCTCGAGAATGTCGTGCTCCCCCTGAAGATAGCCGGGGTCAGCCCGAAGGCGCGCAGGGCGCGCGGAATGAAGGCCTTGGAGCAGTTGGAGCTGGCCGACAAGGCGAAGAACAAGGCCATGAACCTCTCCGGCGGGCAGAAGCAGCGCGCGGTCATCGCCCGGGCCCTGGTCAACAACCCGAAGGTGATCTTCGCGGACGAACCGACCGGCAACCTCGACACGGCCACCGGAGCCGTCGTCGAGGACATCCTCTTCTCCCTCAATAAGGACAAGGGCATCACGCTCATCATCGTCACCCACGACATCGATCTCGCTGCCCGCTGCGACCGCCAGATCTTCATCCGGGACGGGATCGAGGACGTCACCAGATCTCCTGAAGCCATCTCGAAGCCCGAGGGAGCGCGCGCATGAAATTCGTCGACATCATCACATCCGCGATCGCGAACAGTTTTCGCAGCAAGCTCCGCACCGGCCTGACCGTCATCGCCATCTTCATCGGCGCGTTCACGCTCACCATCACCAGCGGCATCGGCACCGGGGTGACGAGCTACATCAACAGCCAGGTCTCGGCGATCGGTGCGGCGGATGTGCTCACGGTCTCCAAGACCGACGACGCCGCGGCGACGGAGAGCGACGGACCGGCGGCGTATGACCCGGAGAAGGCCACCACGATCAGCCTGGGCAACGGCTCGCGCCCCGGTAGCACCATCCAGGCGCTCACCGACGCCGATCTCGACACGATCAAGGCCACCAGCGGCATCCTCGGCGTCGACCCGGCGGTGCAGGTGACGCCCGACTTCATCGAGTACGACGGCAGCGGAAAGTTCGAGCTGACCGTGAACGCGCCCGCCACTCTCACCACGGCCGACCTGGCGGCCGGGGCTCAACTGGACAACGAGAGCGCCACCGACCAGCTTCTGCTGCCGACCACCTACCTCGACGCGCTGGGCTTCAGTACCCCGGAGTCGGCCATCGGCCAGACCGTCTCCATCGGCATCACTGATTTCGCGGGCACCCCGCAGCAGGTTCCGGCCACCATCGTCGGCGTGCAGAACGAGACCATCCTTGGCGCTGGGGCCGGCCTCAACCAGCCGCTGACGGACCGGCTGCACGACGTCGAACTCGCCGGCACCCCCGCCGGGGCACCACAGAGCTACGCCAGTGCGACCGCCCGGTTCGACCTGGACGCCTCCGACGAGGAGATCGTCGCGATCAAGGCCGACCTCGCCGACCAGGGCTACGCCTCGCAGACCGTCGCGGACCAGATCGGCTCGTTCGAAACCGTGATCAACGTCATCATCGGCGTGCTCAACGCCTTCGCCGTGATCGCGCTGATCGCCGCCGGCTTCGGCATCATCAACACGCTGCTGATGAGCGTGCAGGAACGCACCCGGGAGATCGGGCTGATGAAGGCTATGGGCATGAACGGCGGCCGTGTCTACGCTCTGTTCAGCACCGAGGCCGTCTTCATCGGCTTCCTGGGCAGCGCCCTGGGCGCGCTCGTTGCGGTGGGCGTCGGTTCGGTGATCAGCAACATCCTCGCTACGACCGTGTTCGAGAACCTGCCCGGACTTCAGGTCGTGCAGTTCGCGCCGAGTTCGATCGCCATCATCATCGGCGTCGTCATGTTGATCGCCTTCCTGGCCGGTACCCTGCCCGCCCGGGCCGCGGCGCGGCAGAACCCGATCGACGCCCTGCGGTATGAGTAGCACGGGTCCGAGCGGTGCGGGCCCGAACGGCCCCGGTCCGGCCGGCCCCGCCGCCGACCTGGGGCTGCGCGCCCGCAAGCGCGCGGCCACCCAGTCGGCGCTGGAGCGGGCCGCCATCTCGCTGGCGCTCGAGCACGGCTACGACCGGGTGACGGTCGACATGATCTGCGAGGCGGCCGTGGTCTCGCCGCGCACCTTCTTCAACTACTTCGGCACGAAGGACGGCGTGTTCCTCGGCGGCGCGCCGCCTCAGCCGACGGATGCCGAGCACCAGGCGTTCGTGCACGGCACCGGCCGGGACGTGCTGGGCGACCTCGTCGAAATGATCGCTGCCGCCGTGGCCGACCACTCCCCCGACACGGAACTTCTCCGTAGCCGCAGGATGCTGATCGAGCGCACCCCGGAACTCCTCACCGGGGAGACGTCCCGCATCGCGGAGCTGGAGGCGCATCTGGTGCAGCTGGTCCTCGACCGCTTCCACGCCCAGGGGCGCACCGAGACGGGCACCCCCGATCTGGCCGACGAGGCCAGAATGGTCGTCGCCCTCGCGGGCAGTGTCATGCGCTACTCGATGCAGAAGTGGTTCTCCGGCGGCTTCACCGGCAGCCCCGGCGAGTTACTGCACCACTCCCTCGCCCTGGTGCAGCGCCTGACGGGGACGGCTGTTCCGGCGCCCCGCTAAGCTAACGGGCGCCGCAGCGTCGCAGTGCCAGCAACGGGCATCCATCGTGACGTAATCTCGGAGATTTTCGGGAAACCCCGGTTTTCGCGCCCGGCTGAGCGGCGTCTTGCGAAAATCTCCGAAGTTAGCGCGGGGTGGCGCACCGGGTCTCGACGAGCTCGAGCGCCGAACGGGAGCCTCCGGACGTCGGGTCGCCGCCTCTCGACGAGCCCGACCACCGGTTGCTCGACCGGTGGCAGGCCAGGAACGCTCGCGGCGCTACGCGGTGACGAGCTCGCGCCAGTCGGCCAGCGGCAGGCCGTGGGCTTCGGACACGGAACGGTTCGTGACCGCTCCGGCGGCGACGTTCAGGCCGAGGGCCAAGGCGTCATCGCGCTCGAGCGCCGCCTTCACGCCAAGGTTGGCCAGTGAGAGGGCGTACCGCAGGGTGACGTTGGTCAGCGCGTAAGTCGACGTGTTCGGCACGGCGCCGGGCATGTTGGCAACGCAGTAAAAGATCGAGTTGTGAACGCGGTAGGTCGGGTTTTCGTGCGTGGTCGCGTGGGTGTCCTCGAAGCAGCCGCCCTGGTCCACGGCAATGTCGACCAGCACGGAGCCGGACTTCATGCGCGCCACGAGAGCGTTGGTGACCAGCTTCGGGGCCTTGGCGCCCGGGATCAGCACGGAGCCGATGACCAGGTCGGCATCCGTCACGGCATTCTCGATCTCGTAGGAGTTGGACGCGACGGTTTTCAGCCGGCCCTGGTACTGCGCGTCGAGCTGGCGCAGCCGGTCGATGTTGATGTCGAGGATCGTGACGTCGGCGCCGAGGCCCATTGCCATGGCGGCCGCGTTGGTGCCGGCGACGCCGGCGCCCAGCACGACGACCTTCGCGGGGCGCACCCCGGGCACGCCGCCGAGCAGCACGCCCTTGCCGCCGGCCGGGGCCATCAGGGACTGCGCGCCGACCTGCACGGCCAGTCGGCCGGCCACCTCGCTCATCGGGGCCAGCAGCGGCAGCGCGCGGTTGGCGGTCTGCACCGTCTCGTAGGCGATGGCGGTGACGCCGGCTTCGGCGAGGGCGCGGGTGAGGTCGGGCTCGGCGGCCAGGTGCAGGTAGGTGAAGAGGATCAGACCCTCGCGGAAGCGGTGGTACTCGGAAGCGACCGGTTCCTTAACCTTCATCACCATGTCGGCGCGGGCCCAGATCTCGTCGGCGGAGTCGACCAGCTCGGCGCCGGCCACGTGGTACTCGTCGTCGGTGATGTGCGATCCGAGGCCGGCACCCTTTTCGACCAACACGGTGTGACCGGCGGCCAGGAACTCGTGCACGCCCGAGGCTGTGATGGCTACGCGGAATTCGTTGTTCTTGATTTCCTTGGGTACACCGATGATCATGGCCGACTCCGTTGCTCAGTACTGCTCAATTGAACTTGTGACAGGGGGCTGCGGCGCCACTTTCGACAGTGAACCGCAGCGGGGTCAAGACTAAATCCACCAATTCGGCCCGAACCGCACGCCGCCGTCGGGCCTGAGGTCCAGCGGCGGAGACCGATGCCGACAACGGCTCCACCGCAGCATAAATAAGCCTCGCGTTCAGGGGTTTTCCTGGTGATCCCGGTCGGCTTCGCTCCGGACCGCACCGGTCACCGAGATGGGGAACCGCTTTGTCACTCGACAGTTGTCGCGCGTCAACCCGGCAAGCGTCGCCTGATGTCCGTTTCCGGCCTGCTCCGGCCCCCTAACATTGAGCCAATGAGAACCGCGGAAATCGAAGACCTGGTCGAACACCTCGCGGCCGGCCTGGACCGCGCCCTCTCGCTCGAGGATCTCGACGGAGGCCTGCTGGCGTACAGCCGGGACCAGCCGCTCGCCGACAGCGTGCGGGTCAATTTCCTGTTGAGCAAGAAGGTGCCCGCCGACGTCAGCGCCTGGCAGTTGCAGCACGGAATCAGCACAGCGGTCCGTCCCGTCGCCGTCCCCGCCAACGCCGCGCTGGGCATGCTCGGCCGCGTCTGTGTGCCGCTGATGGTGCGGGGGTTCCGGGTCGGCTACCTGTGGGCGATGCAGGGGTCGCACGACGAATCCCCGGAGGCGATCCTCCGTGAGCTACCCGCCGTGCGCGGCCAGCTGGACCGGCTGGCCGAGACTTTGCTCGACAGCAACACCGCCGAATCCGAGCACCGCCGGAAACGTGAGGCCCTATTCCTCGCGGCCTGCCAGGCGGAGACATCCGCCATCGAGGAGATCGCGGGCTGGCCGCAGATTCATGGGACCGGCCCGTGGCATCTCGCCACCCTGATGCCCCGCCCCGTCGAGCAGGCCGACGGCGGCGAGGCCACGCCCGATTTCGCCGCCGGCGTTCTGCTCCAGCGGATCTCGGCGCTGCACGCCACGGTCGGCATCGACGCGGCCCGGTTCAGCGCCGGCACCGAGACCCACGCGGTTGTGCTGCTGCGCGATTCAGCGGGCAAGGTGGCACACACCGAGATGCTTCACCGCTATCGGTACGAACTCGCCCGGCGCGGCGGCACCCCCGAGCGCCCCGACCTGATGGGCTTCAGCGAGGTGTTCACCGATCTCAGACGGTTCCCGGATGCCTACATCCAGTCCCGCAAAGCGGTGCAGGCCGCCGCCGTCGACGCCCGGTTGGGCACCATCGCCGATTTCCGCCAGATCGGCGTCTACCAGTTCCTCGCGGCCAGCAGCCGCAACCTTTCCCCCGTGGAATCGGTCTACTTCGCCGAGCTGCGGGACTTCGACGACAACCACGAGTTGCTTCCGATGCTGGAACTGCTCTACGACACCGACGGGTCGGTTCAGGATGTCGCGGCGGCCCTGCACCTGCACCGCAGCAGCATCTACAACCGGCTGGCGAAGATCCGCACCCTGATCGGCGCTGACCCGCTGGGCGGCCAGGTGCGGCTGGAACTGCACCTCGCGATGAAGGCAGACCGCTGGTCGCGGCGGCCGCGGATCTAGCGCCGGACGAGCGTGGCCTTCTCTGCTTGAACGTCGGCCTTCCACTCCACGATCCGGGCCTGCTGCAGCGGCGCCTTGCGGTTGACGTACCACGCGGCGCCGAGGGCCAGAAACCAGACCGGGGCCACGACCAGCGCGAGGCGCGTGTCGTCAGCCTGGCCCAGGGCCCAGAGCATGAAGGCGAAGAACGCCAGCACGACCCAGGGCATGAACCGAGCGCCCGGCATCCTGTATTTCGAGGCGGCGTGCAGGTGGGGACGGCGGCGCAGGAAGGCGAGGTAGCTGACCATGATGATGGACCAGACGAACATCGTCAGCACAGATGCCACCGAGGTGACAAGCGTGAAAGCGCCCATGAAGGAATCACCCGTGTACAGCAGCACCAGCCCGGCCAGCAGGAATATGCAGGAGAACAGCAGGGCGTTCCTCGGCACCTTGCGGCTGCTCAGCGTGCCGAAGGTCTTCGGGGCATTGCCGTCCTGCGCGAGGCCGTAGACCATCCGGGAGGTCGAGTAGATGCCGGAGTTGGCACTCGAGGCGGCGGAGGTGAGCACGACCAGGTTGACGACGATGGCCGCGACCCCCAGCCCGGCGAGGGCGAACATGCCGATGAAAGGGCTGCTGCCTTGGTCGATGGTGCGCCACGGGTTGACCGACATGATGATCACCAGGGCACCCACGTAGAAGAGCAGCAGCCGCAGCGGAATGGTGTTGATGGCTCGGGGCAAGTTCTTCTCCGGGTCCCTCGTCTCCGCGGCCGCGGTGCCGACAAGCTCGATTCCGGCGAAGGCGAAGATGGCGATCTGGAAGCCGAGCACGAAGCCGGCGACGCCGTGCGGGAACATCCCGCCGTCGTTCCAGATGTTCTCGAAGCCGGCCACGGCACCCGACGGGGAGGTGAAGTGCGTAATGATCATTACCAGGCCGGTTCCGATCAGGGCCACGATGGCGGCGACCTTGATCAGCGCAAACCAGAACTCGGCTTCACCGAACGCCTTGACGCTCGGCAGGTTGAGCAGGATCAGCGCAACCGGAGTGAGTAGCGCGGGGATCCACAGCGGCGTGCCCGGTGCCAGCACGTCGACGTAGCCGGAGATGGCCACGATGTCGGCGACGCCGGTGACCACCCAGAACGCCCAATATGACCAGCCGGTGAAGAAGCTCGCCCACGGGCCGAGCAGGTCACCGGCAAAGTCGCTGAACGACTTGTAGTTCAGGTTGGACAGCAGGATCTCGCCCATGGCCCGCATCACGAAGAAAAGCATGAAGCCGATGATCATGTAGACGAAGATCACGGCCGGCCCGGCGAGGGAGATGGTCTTGCCGGCGCCCATGAATAGCCCGGTTCCGATCGTGCCGCCGATGGCGAGCATCTGGATGTGCCGCCGACTCAGCGAGCGAGCAAGGCTCGGATCCGCGTGCGAGTCTCGGGCTGCGGCCCCGGTAGGTGAGGTTCCGGGTACCGCGGTGGTGCGTTCAGGCATGGGGCTTCTTCCTCAAAACGGCACAGACGCAGCCACCCAGAGGACGACCGTGTCAACCCGTTGGGGCCTCACGGTTGTGAAGCGGCCCGACTCGGGTTCTGAAGTAGCAACGCTACGTCCTCGGGCGGGCGTCCCCCGAACCCGGGTGGCAGCCGAGGCGCACCCCAGCCCGCACCCCGCGGCCGCGGGCCAGACCTGATCGACAGGTGTCGAGCATCCGCGGGCCAAACGTCGTCGGCTGTTCGGGCGTGGTGATCCCAACCGGACACAGGGTCAGGACAAGATGTCTTTGGTGGAGAACCGGCCGTAGGCCAGGGTACCGAACACGGCGATGTAGCCCAGTTGCAGGAGCACGTTGTCGCCGAACGAGCCCAGGTCCATGGGCTGCCGCAACAGGTCGGCGAAGCCCAGCCAGTAGTGGCTGAAGAGCCACGGATCCAGCCACGACAGTTGCGGGAGCACGTCGAGGATCTGCACGACGACCGATACCACGACCGTGGCGGCCATCGCCCCCACGGGAACATCGGTGAGGGTGGAGATGAACAACCCGATCGCCGCGAAGCCGAGCAGTGAGACTGTGACGTAGAGCGAGATCAGCCCGGAGCGCAGCAGCGATTCCGGCACGCTGATCACATCGCCCGAGAGCAGTGTCACCGGCCCGACCGGGAACAGTGCGGCCCCGATCAGGGTCCCGGCCACCGCAAGGGTCAACGTCGCGGCCAGGCAGAACACGGCGACGCCGGCGTACTTGACGAGTAGCAGGCGCAAACGCCCGGCCGGGGCCACGAGCAGGTAGCGCAGGGTGCCCTGCCCGGCCTCCCCCGCGATGGTGTCGCCGGCGACGACGCCGATGGTGAGCGGAAGGAACAACGGGATGGCCACGATCATGGCGGTGAACGCCACGAACAGGCCGTTCTGGGTGACCCGGTCCAGGAAGGGCGGGCCCTCTCCCGGTGCCAAGGTCTCCGACGAAAGCCGCACGGCGACGGCGAGCAGGATGGGGATGAGAGCGATGGCGACCAGCATCGCCCAGGTGCGGCGGCGGCGGAACAGCACCGTTAGCTCGGAGCCGAGCAGGGCCGGTCCGGCTGATCGGCGCCTGCTCGGAACGCCGTTGCCCGACACCTTCGAGCTCGCCACGCTATTGGAGGACATCGAAACCTTCTCCGGTCAGGGCCACGAAACGTTCTTCCAGGCTGGATTCCTCGATCAGAAAACCGCGCACGCGCACGCCACCGGCGACGAGAGCCGTGACGATGGACTCCGGCTGCCCGGTCAGGTCGACCGACATTTCTCGGGGCAGCGGAGCCGCGACCCAGGGGTCCTGCTCGGGCACGTCGCTGTGCACGGGTGCCAGACCGAGGCCGGTCAGCACGGCTGCGGCCGCGGCGGCATCCGGTGTGCGCACGCGGACCCGCGTCTGGCCCACGTGGCGCAGGTCGGCCAGCGTGCCCTGGGCCACGAGGTTGCCGCCGCTCATCACCGCGGCGTGAGTGCACATCTGCTCCACCTCGGCGAGCAGGTGGCTCGAGACGAAGACCGTGGTGCCCTCGGCCGCGAGCGACCGCACCAGGCTGCGCACCTCGCGGGTGCCCTGCGGGTCGAGCCCGTTCGTGGGTTCGTCGAGCACGAGCAGCTCGCGCGGCTGCAGAAGCGCGTTGGCGATGCCGAGGCGCTGCTTCATGCCCAGCGAGTAGGCAGCTACCTTCTTGCCGGCGGCGTGGGTCAGGCCCACGCGCGCCAGCGCCTGCTCGACCCGGGCGCCTCGCGTGCTAGACGGCGCGTTGCGGTCGGCGGTGTCGAGCCGGCGCAGGTTGGCGGCTCCGGAGAGGAATGGGTAGAACGCCGGCCCCTCCACGAGGGCGCCCACGCGCGGCAGCACCGCGTGCAGACTGTCGGGCATGCTCTGCCCCAGCACGCTGATCTGCCCACTGCTGGCCTGGGTTAGGCCGAGCAGCATGCGGATGCTGGTGGTCTTACCGGAGCCGTTCGGCCCGAGGAATCCGAAGACCGCTCCGCGCGGGACGGCCAGGTCGATCTCGTTCACGGCGATCTGCTCGCCGAAGCGCTTGGTGAGACCCCGGCTCTCGATCGCGAGATCGGGAGCCGGGGTTGCGGCTGTCACTGTGTCGTGATCACTGGGCGGCGGCGGCCTGGAGCATCTCCACCGGAACGGATCCGGCGAAGACACGGCCGTCATCGGCGAGAAACACGTTGACCAGGGCTGTTGAGAATAGTCGCCCACCGTCGACCGCGGTCGCCAGTTCCGACATGAGCGGGTTGGCGTTGAGTTCGGACGGAACGGATGCCGCGGGCACTTCGACGATGGCGTCCCAGCCGCTTCCCGTCACGAGGGGAAGCTTCTCAGCCGGAATCTCAGGCTTGGCCTGGTCGGCGGGCATCTCGGTCATCTCGGGCATGACCGGAAGGGCGACCTCTTCGACGGTGGTGCCGGCTGGCGGGCTGAAGTCGAACAAATCGGCGGACGGGGTGCTGAAGTCGACGGCGGTGAAGCCGACCTGAAGAGCGGGGTCTTCCTGGCCGTCGGCGCGCACGGTGACTTGCAGCGGCACCCCCGTCTCAGAGTCGACCGAGATCGACACCGATTCGACCAGGGTCCGTGTGGTCTTGGGGGTGAGCACCAGCTCATAGGCCGTGCGACCGGCCACGGTGCCGTCGGTGCCGACCGAGACGGTGGTGCTCGGGTCGATCTCGCTCAAAAAGCGCTCGGCAACCTGCGAGGGCGTCGACAGGCCGGCCGGGGCAGAGTCAACTATTTCGGCGAACTTCGCCTCGGCGATGGCCCGGGCGTCGGCGGGGATGGTCAGGTGGCTGGCGGTGTTGGTCTTGGAGTCGTAGGTCCATACATCCGTGCCGTTACTCACCACGTTGCGTTCGGCCATGCGGTCCTGGATCTGCACGCGGGCTTTCGCGGGGCCGTCGGAGTCACTGCCGTCCACATGAATGCGGGCCGTGTGCGAGCCGCTGAAGAGTTCCATCACGGAGGCGAGCGCTCCGGTGGCCGCCGCCCCCGGTTCGGTCTTACCTTCCGGTGCGGATTCAGCCATCGAGTCGCTCATGGACTCGGACATGCCGGCGCTCAGGTCGATGTCGGGTAGTCCCAGCTCGGCTGTTTTCTCGACGGTGCCGGAGAACGCACTGATGGTGCTGTCACTGACCATGAGTAGCACTTGCTCGGGCGTTTTGTCGGGCAGATCGACGGCTGCACCGGCCTGCAGAGGTACAGCAATCACACCGGCGGCGATGACAACCGGAACGACGATGGCGGGAAGCCACTTGGTTGAATTGCGTGACATGATCAACGACCTGTTCCGAAACGATTCATATCCTGATGCTACGCCGGGGCTCTGACAGTCGGCTCGGAATCCCGCTGGGAGGTTGCTCACAAATAGAGACGCCGAGCCGTGAGCGGGTGAGCCCGCGAACGTCTAACCGAAGAGTTCGCCGAGCCAGTTCTCCTTTTTCTTGGGACGGTACCCGTCACGATTGTCGTAGCCACGGTCTCGGTCGTCATAACTCCGGTCGCGCTCGCCGTACTGCGCGCGGTTGCGGGTGTCCGGATACGGCTGAACCGGTGCCCCGGCGACCGGTGGGACCGGCGCTGCCTGGGCGGCTTCCTTTTCCACGCGGTCGAGGATCTTGTCGAGTTCGCCGCGGTCCAGCCACACGCCGCGGCATTCGGGGCAGTAGTCGATTTCCACACCACTGCGTTCGCTCATCACGAGGGTGGTTGAGTCATTTGGGCACTTCATAAGATTCCTCCAGGACGTCGTGGACTTTCGATCCTAGACGCCCGACCGGACTGATCCTGAGAGTCGTCGGATGACAGAAATCGTCCCAATGGATGTTCACGGGCGCTCGCGGTGGTGTGAGGGGAGTGCGCACCAATCGCTTTCGGCGGTAACGGTTTCACGGATGGACAACTCCGTCCTGAACGAATTCGACGAAGATTTTACCAAAATTTGCCGAGAATCCGCCGAAATGCAGTTTCACACGAGAATCTCCGTCGAATTGGTTCGAGACCGAACTCGGCGCTCCGCGGATGATGAACAGCCTCTCTACCGCCGTCGCGCTCGTGTTCAGTCGGACTGGCCGACGCGAAGACCGGATATTACGCCCGGCAGGGCCCCGTCTGGCTGGTCACCATCCTCAAGGCCGCGCCCGGACGATCCATCAACGACGAAGTCGTCTTCGACCACCTTGACGTGTTCGGATGGAGCGATGGCCAACGGCGAGAGATCGACGACCACCACACCCTTCAGCTGGTCGACGTCGCCACTACGACCGGGGCGTGGAACACGATGAGGGATATCGACGCGCCCGCGGCACCAGAAGATCTCAGCAACGCCCTCGACTGCAACCCGATCGCACGTCACTCCCTCGACGCCTTCTCCCCCTCGGCCTGACAGTCGACGTGCCATCCGCGACGAACCAAAAGCAGCGAATAGACGGACCACCATTGCAATGCGGTCGACTCAATCGAACCATTTCCCGAAGGACTTCGGGCGTTGCTCTCCGAACCAGGCCTGTCCGTCGACGATGACCGCGTCCGTGTGATCTGCCAGTGCGCAGCGGCACGGGCTCAGGGCAGACAACTATTCGCTGTTTCGAACTTTCCTAGTCTTCTGCGGCCCGTGATGTCGCCCAATCCAATGAGTGCCGAACCTGGGTGGCGGTGAGTCGTGTGGTGCCACCGCAGTTGGTGCACTCGTTGGCGTACGACCTGGCAAGGGGAAACAATGGCAGTAAGAACAGCGTAAACTTCGACGACTTTTTCACCACCCGCTGCTGGGCCAGAATCCCACAATATCCGCACACAAACGAGACAACATTTATCACGGCACGATGCGCACGCGTGCCGAAGAGAAGGAACACGATCTACTTCCCCGATTGCGCGGCGGGATCGGGCACGGAGCCGGACTTCTTATGTCGAGGCCGGTCGAACTCATCGGCGTCTAAACGATTCGGGATGGTCACTTTTTCGGGTTCCCTGCGCTCATACGGGACTGCGCCGGCAGATGGTTGATGACGTTTGACATTGTGGTCCTTCCAGGTGCACATGGAACGGCTCGACTCTCTTCACCGCGGCCGCGGCAGTGCCGTCAATAATATGTTGGCCCGTCCCATCCGAGGGACATGCCGCAGACACCTCACTGGGTAATCTGCTGGCCGAGGCACCCGTGACCCGGCTGTTCCTGTCCGCTCCAGCGTGCTGGGACTGGGACTGGGACTGGGTCATCTCAATCATGGCCGCGGTACCGGGGGTGGTCACGCGTCGGTGAGCGCTCTCGGGCCCCTCTCGGCACCGCCCTCGGCCCGGAAAGCGAGCCGGCGCAAAGTCTCCACGTTTCGCATACTAATGGCCGGGTCGCGCAGGAAGGAGGGCACGAACCGGCCGGGGCCGGCGGTGGCGTCCTCGGTGATGCGCACGACGCATCCGCCACCTCGTGCCTTCACATTGAGGGCCACGTGGGACTTCCCGATCGGCCAGCCACGGGCCGTGAACAACGCGTGCCCAGGTGATTCCCACTCCAGAGCAGAGGTGGAGTCGTCGATCAGAGCCGGCCAGACGCCCACCGAGTGATGGATGGAGCTTCCGGCTGTCGGCCAGGCCGCGTCGACAGCCCGCATGCGGGAGGCTGCGACGACCCAGCTCGGGTACAGCCAGACGTCAGCGAGGACGGCGAAAACGTTCTCGGGCGGACAGCTCATGGTGCGGTAGGTCACGGCCACTGTGTCACCTATTTCTGGTTAGTCGGGGAAAGATCGGGGGCTGTGCGCACCCCGAGGTCGTGTCGAAGAGCGCTCAGGGCCGCGTACCAGCCGGCCAGGCCGTGCACGCCGGGGCCCGGCGGTGTGGATGACGAGCACAGGTACACGCCGCTCAGGGGGGTGCGCCAAGGGTCAGTGGACAGTACCGGGCGGCGCACGAGTTGGGTCAGACTCACCTCGCCGGCCGAGATGTCACCGCCGACGTAGTTGGGATTGAGCTGTTCCATCTCCGTCGCGGTGCGACCGGCGCTGGCCAGGATCGTGTCACGGAAACCCGGGGCATAGCGCTCGATCTGGCGCACGATCGCTTCGGTCTGGTCGATGGTTGAGCCGCGCGGAACATGGGTGTACGCCCAAAGAGTGTGCTGACCGGCCGGCGCGCGACTGGGGTCGGTGCGGCTGGGCTGGGACACGAGAACATACGGCTCCTCGGCGTGTCCGCCACGCGCAACGGTGTTCTCGGCTCGCCGGATCTGAGCCCGAGTGCCGCCCACGTGCACGGTGCCAGCCGCCCGCACCCCGGCAGCCTGCCAGGGCACCGGACCCGAAAGCGCGAAGTCGACCTTGGCGACGCCGTTTCCGTACCGGAAGGCGCGCAACCGTCGCGCGTAGGCACCGGGAAGCTCGCCCTCGGCGAGACGCAGGAGCGCACGCGGCGTCAGGTCAAGCATCACCACGCGGGCCGGCGGCAGTTCGCTCAGCCGCCGCACCTCGGTCGACGTGACGATCTCACCGCCATGAGCGAGCAGATCGTCGACCAGCGCGGTCACGATCGCGCCGCTGCCGCCGACCGGTATCGGCCAGCCGCCCGCGTGCGCATACGTGGCGAGGGTGAGGCCCGCACCGGCTGTGACGATGCTCGGCATCGACCTGATCGTATGGGCGCTGACGCCGGAGAGCAGGGCAGGCGCGGCTTCGCCCGAGAAGCGCAGGCCCCAGAGCGGGCTGCCCTGTTCGAGGGAGCGTAAGCCGAAGCGCAGCGCGGTGACCGGATGCTTCGGCAGTCGCAGGAGCTGCGCACCGGTGAACTGAGCGACCTGCTCGGCATGCGCCACGAGGGGCGCAAACAACCGATTCCAGGCCGCGCCGTCCCTGCCCAGTTCGGCGACGGTGCGCGTCAAGCTGCGGTAGGCGAGGCCGGCGGTGCCGCCCGGCAGCGGGTGGCCGTAGGAAACCTCGGGAATTGCCAGTTCGATCCGATCCGCGAGCCCGAATCGTTGAAAGAACTCCGAAGCCAGCGCGAGTGGGTGCACGGCGGAGCAGACATCGTGGTGGAAGCCCGGCAAGGTCAGTTCTGCGGTCGCGGCGCCGCCACCGACGCCGGCGGACTTCTCGTAGACGCGCACAGAGAATCCGGCCCGGGCGAGGGTGACCGCGGCGGCGAGGCCGTTGGGCCCGGAGCCGACCACGATCGCATCAACTTCCGGCACTCCTCGGCGCGCAGTCACCATGTCACTCTCCACTCGTCATGGGACGAGTCTTCCCTAGTGCCCTGACGTCGTTCACAGACACCATGCCGACGACAGCGATTGAGTGTCCCCGGTGCGAACAGTGTGACTGGAAATACGCAAATCTCAGGTTTTCATAAAAACTCACGGTAGTGCTGAGGTGCCTGGACTCGAACCCAAACAACTGACAGTAGTCTCGGCCGTGCGGCCCACCCGCTACAGGGGCAAAATGCCGCGGATTTCCGCGGTTTTGATGTGGCAAGTGCACGCGCTGGCACGGACGAATACGGGCCAACTCTGGTCACGCCAAGGGGTCTTCGGTGCGTTTCTGGTCACATCCTCGCGCGTGTTGTACACAGAGTGAAAAGCCTCTCATAGACCGAAGGCGGCACTGGATGCGCCGCCACATCCGTCATCGATGTGCGATTTTGTCGGCGGCTCGACGCTGGCCGGTGAGCCGAGGTACGAGACGCACGAGGATCACCATGACGACCAGCTCCACGAGGGTCTGGGTCACCACGGCCAGTGCGGCCACGGACAGGGACTCCGCTAGCGCAAGCGCCAGAGGGAGCACCACCAGGGAATTGCGGGTGGACCCGCTGAAGACGAGCGCGCGGGTCGCCGGCACGTCCAGGCGTGCGAGTCGACTCGCTGACAACCCGACGACGACCATGATGACCGGGAACGCGATGTACAGCGGCACCACCAGCAGAAGCGAGGCGATCCGCATGTCCACCGCCGCGATCTGGGATCCGATCACCACCGCCAGGGTGGCCATCATCAGCGGCACCGTAATAACCTGCAGGACGGCTTCGATTGCCCGGCCGAACCGGTGCCGACGGCCAACCCATTGAACCGTGACCGCTGCCAGCAGGGGAATCACGATCAGGACGAGGAACGCCTCGAGGAACGGCTCGATCTCGATCATCGAGACGGTGTTCGGGCCGGCGAACAGCAGCAGGTAGATGGGAAGTAGAACAATCTGTAGAAGCATCAGCAGAGGTGTGGCCGCCAGGAGTCGTTCACGTGCCCCGCCGGCCAGACCGGTGAACACAATCATATAGTTGACACACGGAGTCAGCAGCACGAGCGGGGCACCGAGGAGCAGTGCCCGGTCGCAGGCAACGAATCGTGACGGGCCGAACGCGACCACCGGAACGACGATGAAGTCGACGGCAATCGCGGTGCCCAGAAAACGGATGTCCACAATCCGCCGGCGCTCCATCCACCGCACGGGTCCCGCCATCGTGTATACGCACAACGCCCTTACCCTCGCGTCGGATGGGCCGATGTCCGACTCCCGGCGGTGAGCGAAGAAGGATCCACCTTGAGCGCTATCATCGTTTAATGGCGATCAAATCTTCGGTTCTGTCCGATGGGTGCGAGCAACGCGATCCTGCGGCGGCGCTGTTCCACTCCCTCAGTGACCCAGCCCGGTTGAGCATTGTGAAGCGAATGGCCGGCGGCGAGGTACGGGTCAGTGACCTTACCGACGAGCTGGGCCTCGCCCAGTCCACGGTTTCGGCGCACGTCGCGTGCCTGCGTGAGTGCGGCCTGGTGGAAGGCCGTATGCAGGGCCGCAGCGTGTACTACTCGCTGTCTCGTCCGGAGCTGATTGACATGCTCGCCCAGGCCGAGGTTCTACTCGCCGCAACCGGCAACGCGGTCAGCCTGTGCCCGATCTACGGCACCGGCAGTACCGGCGTCCCCCTGACAAAGAAGCGCACACCATGAGTGCTGCCTGCGGTTGCAGCGACGAGAAAAACGGGACCAAGGCATCCGAAGAGGAGGAGACCGCCAGTTTCTGGCAGGTGAGCGAGATCCGGGCGGCGGCAGCCTCCGGTGCACTTCTCCTTGCCGCGTGGATCGTCTCGCTGACCGGCGGCCCCCAGGGGCTGCTGCTACCGCTGGAAATCATGGTGCTTCTGATTGCCGCCTGGACATTTGTTCCGTCCACCCTCCGACGACTTCTCAAAGGCAAAATCGGGGTCAGTACACTGATGACGATCGCCGCCGCCGGCGCGGTCGCGCTCGGGCAGTTCGAGGAAGCAGCCATGCTGGCATTCCTCTACGCGATCTCGGAAGGGCTTGAGGAATACTCCCTGGCGAAAACCCGCCGCGGTCTGCGCGCACTGCTGGACCTGGTCCCGGTTGAGGCGATCGTCCTGCGCGACGGCGCCGAGGTCACCGTCGCCCTGTCAGCACTCGCCCCCGGCGACCGCATGGTCGTCCGGCCCGGGGAACGTCTAGCCACCGACGGCAGGATCATCATCGGCCGCACGTCCTTGGACACCTCTGCGCTCACCGGAGAGTCCGTCCCCGTCGAGGCGGGACCGGGAACCGAGGTCTATGCCGGGTCCATCAACGGCACAGGCCCGCTCGAAGTTGAGGTCACCAGCACCGCTGAGAACAACTCGGTGGCCAGGGTCGTTCAGATCGTGGAGGCCGAGCAGTCCCGCAAGGGGCCCGGTCAGCGGCTGGCCGACTCGATCGCCAGCAAGCTGGTTCCGGGCATCCTGATCGTTGCAGTCCTGATCATCATCTTCGGCTTCATCGTCGGCGAACCACTGCTGTGGTTCGAACGTGCGCTCGTCGTTCTGGTCGCCGCCTCGCCCTGCGCCTTGGCCATCTCTGTCCCGGTCACCGTGGTCGCCTCCGTCGGCGCCGCCAGCCGCATGGGCGTTCTCATCAAGGGCGGGGGTGCCCTGGAAACCCTCGGCCGGATCCGCACTATCGCATTGGACAAGACCGGAACCCTCACCCGCAACAAACCCGCCGTGACCGATGTCGCCACCACCGGATCCGCTTCCAAAGACGATGTCCTCTTCCTCGCGGCCGGTCTGGAATCCCGCAGCGAACACCCCCTCGCCCACGCTATTCTCGCCGCGGCTCCGGACCGGGCGTTTGTCACCGACGTGGATACCGTCCCCGGCGCCGGCCTGGAGGGCCGGGTGGACGGGCGACGTGTACGTCTCGGTCGGCCGGGGTGGATCGATGCCGGCCCCCTGGCCGCCGACGTCCAGCGGATGCAACAGGCCGGCGCCACCGCTGTCCTCATCGAGGACAATGGGCAGGTCATCGGCGCCATCGCAGTCCGTGACGAGCTGCGTCCCGAAACCCGGCAGGTCATAGACCGGCTGAGCGCATCCGGATACACCACGGTCATGCTCACCGGCGACAACCTGGTCACCGCCACCGCCTTGGGGAAGGCTGCGGGCATCACCAAAGTCCACGCCGACCTCCGCCCCGAGGACAAAGCGGAAATCATCCGCACCCTCAAAGCCCGCCAGCCCACAGCCATGGTCGGCGACGGCGTCAACGACGCGCCGGCCCTCGCAACCGCCGACACCGGCATCGCCATGGGCGCCATGGGCTCCGACGTCGCCATCGAAACAGCCGACATCGCCCTGATGGGCGAAGATCTGAACCACCTACCTCAGGTGCTCGACCACGCGCGGAGAACCCGGAGCATCATGCTCCAGAACGTGGGCCTGTCCCTGCTGCTGATCGCCGTGCTCATTCCCCTGGCACTATTCGGCACGCTCGGCCTGGCCGCCGTGGTCCTGATCCACGAACTGGCCGAAATCGTCGTGATCGCCAACGGCGTCCGGGCGGGCCGGCTGAGCCGCACAACCGCGCTGGGAGCCGCGCAGTCCGTCCCAGCACTGGAAGCGGCAGCGTGAACGCCGAAGCCACGCTCTCGCGCGGGGTGGCCCCCGACCTGGGTTTGATCAGCATCCGGCTTCTCTACAACCCCCGCGCGTCCGCCGGGACGGCACGAGGATTCAGGTCCGCGCATATCGGCTGGGTGGCCGTGCGGGCCGCGACCGACGCGGCGATCAACGCGCGTCTGGTCCCGTAGACCATTACCGCGATCACCGGTCTGGTCAATGCAGCGCTGACCGTGTACACCATCCCTTCGGCGCTGGGCATGTCAGGACCCTCCACGCAGGCACGGCCCAACGATTCAGCGGAGACGCCAGAAACTTCATCGACCGGCTCGACAGGTGGACACTCGTAGCCTGGCCGTATCAGCCACCGCAACGTGCTCGCCCGTGTGTAACACACTGCGCATGAATGCATGAGGATGGTTGCACACTCGGCCCAGAAAGTGAGTATGTCGAGTTGGCCGTGGAGGTCTTCGCGATGCTCGCCGACGCCACGCGCATCCGGGTCATACTCGCGTTGCGGGACTCGAACTGTCGGTGAACCAACTGGCGAAAATCGTCAACAAGTCCCAGGCCGCCGTATCGCAGCATTTGGCGAAGCTGCGCCTCGCCCGCATCGTGACTACCCGGCGCGAAGGAACCCGGGTGTTCTATCGCCTCGCAAACGAGCACGCCCGCCAGCTTGTCCCCGACGCCATCTTTCAGGCCGAACACGCCCTCGATGGCGTTCCGGCCCACCACCGGCACCCGCACGACACCGCCAGCACAGACCTTGAGGTGGACGCGCATGCGTGACGTGTTGCGGAACACCGCCTACCGAAAACTGTTCAGCGCCCAGGTTGTGGCGCTGATTGGCACCGGCCTGCTCACCGTCGCACTGGGGTGCTCGCCTTCGATCTGGCCGGCGGGGATGCCGGCATCGTCCTGGGCAGCGCCTTGACGATCAAGATGCTCGCCTATGTGGGCGTCGCCCCGGTCGTGTCCGCGCTCACCAGCCACGTCCCCCGCAAGGTGCTGCTGGTGTCCTCAGATGTTCTCCGGGCCGGGGTCGCGATCTCGCTCCCGTTCGTCACCGAGGCCTGGCAGATCTACATTCTCATTTTTGTGCTGCAGGCCGCTTCCGCGACCTTCACGCCCGCGTTCCAGGCGCTGATCCCGGATGTTCTTCCTAAGGAAAGCGAATACACGCGGGCGTTGTCGCTGTCCCGTCTGGCCTACGACCTGGAATCCCTGCTCAGTCCCATCCTGGCGGCCGCGCTCCTGACCGTGATCAGCTACCATTCCCTGTTCGTGGGAACAGCGCTCGGCTTCGTCGGCTCGGCCACACTCGTGCTCTCCACCACCCTCCCGACGATGAGATCCACCGCAGCCGCACCGTTCGTCGACCGGCTCACTCGAGGCGTGCGCGTGTTCTGGCGCACCCCGCCGCTTTGTGCACTGCTCGCGATGAACCTCGTCGTCGCCGCGTCTACCGCGATGGTGATCGTCAACACCGTCATACTCGTGCAGAACAGCCTCGAACGAACCCAGGTCGATTTCGCGATCACCCTCGCTTGCTACGGACTCGGCTCCATGCTCGTCGCCCTCAACCTGCCGCGGGTGCTGGATCGCTATCCGGATCGACGCGTGATGCTGACCGGATGCGCCATCCTCCCGAGCGGGCCCGTCGCCGTAGCGCTGCTGGTCCCGGCTCAGGACTCCGCGCCGGCCTGGCCCGGCGTGCTCACGGTCTGGTTCGTTCTCGGCGCCGCGACCGCACTGATCCTCACGCCGTCGGTCCGGCTCCTCCGCCGCTACTCCGACGACACCAACCGGCGAGCGGTCTTCGCCGTCCAGTTTTCGCTCTCCCACGCCTGCTTCATCATCACCTACCCGCTGGCCGGGATCCTCGGGGCAACGCTCGGACTTGCCCCGACTGCCCTCGTCCTGGCCGCTATCGCCGTACTCGCCGTACTCGCCGGGCTCGCGGCGGTCCGGTCGTGGACATCGGCGTCAACACAGCTTCAGAAGGCCAATAGGTGAAGGACTACGGCTTCGTGTGAGTCAACATGCCTGAGACTTCGATCTGCCCTCGTGTCCCGACTGTGACGCCGACCTTGTCGAGGTGCAGGTCCGCGGTGGCGGGTCTACGTACGGTGGCCACGAGGAGCTTGCTGGTCCGGATTGTCTCCTTGCCGGTGGCGCTTGTCACCTCGGCGATCACGTCGCGGGTGCCCTCGGATTCTTCCTGCGACACCAGCCGGGAGCGCACCCGGACGGTCATCTCGCAGCCGAGCGGGGAGAACAGTTGTGCTTGTTCGAGGGCCACGTAGCCCCCCGGACCAGCGATGACTCGGGCACTTCGTCTAGCTCCATGCGTTCGCCGAGGTCAGCTAGCCCACCTCGGACAACCCCGCAATGGGTGGTGCCCACGGGGCGGAGCCGGTGGCCACAAGGTACTGGTCCGAACGCATGGTTTCCACGCTGCCGTCGTCCGAGGTGATCTCCAGTAGCGGCTCCTCCGTAGTTCCCGTGAACGTTGCGTCGCCGTGACGGAAGGCCCAATCGTATTCGGCGATCAAGTCCCCCTAATTGCTGGCCCGCATCGTGTTGACCAGAGTGCGCTTGCCCTCGATTAGCTTCTTCATATCCACCGGCTCCGCAGAGGCTGCGATGCCGGGGATTCGCCTCGCATTCAAGGCAACATGGCGAGCTTCGACGGCCGCCAACAAGGCCTTAGACGGCATACATCCCGTATTGACGCAGGTGCCTCCGATAGTTGCACGCTCGACCACTACCACTTGCTTGTCAAGCCTGGTCGCCAGGATCGCGGCCGCGAATGCTGCACCACCGGAACCGATGATCGCCAAGTCAAAGTCGGTCGGCGTGTTTTTACACATGAATCCTCCAAGTGCTTTCAATCGGCAATCGCGCTGCCGCCGCGCAGTGCGGTGTGCACGGACCTCAAGTCTCGACCTTCCTCACGGCTGGAAGGTCAAGCCGGACCACGAGTCCGGTCATGGCAGGAGCACAGGGTGCGCATAGGAGGAACGGCTGATGTGGCCGGGATGACGGCGAAAACGCTGCGCTATGTCGAGGATCGAGGCTTGCTTCCTCCGCCGGACAGGATGCGATCCTGACGAGATCTGCAGCTACCTGAAGACCTCGCGTCGAACACATTGAACCGTGCAATGGGCTGCGGGACCAGCGGCATCGGAGAGCATGTGCTCTGACCGCCGGTCGCCGCGACCGCATCAGCAGCCGATGCGCAGGCACGTTTTTCTTATGCCTGTATAGAAAGCAGTATTATCGTAAATAATACAATTCGACAAATCATGGTCTCGCTGAGGGTCCGTCCGAAGAGACAACGGCATGAGTGACGGGAATGCAATGAACAGAAGACGTGCAGTGGCCATAGGCGCGATCCCCCTGGTCATCGTGGCGGCCGCGACGGCAATTCTGATGACCACAACCGATGACCCGGAGGCCCGGGTAGCCATGCATGAGGGACTCGTGACCGGAACGGTCTGGGTCGCCAACGAAGATGGCGCCAGCCTGAGTGCGATCGACGCGGCCTCGAACAAGGTCGCAACCACCCTGACCGGTCTTAAGAGCCCACACAATGTGCAGGCGACAGCCGATGGGGAGTCCGTGTGGGCCGTCAGTGGATCCACGTCTATGGCGATCAAGCTCGACGCATTTACGTTGGCTGTGACGGGAATGGTCGCCACCGGCGCCATGCCTGCTCACGTTGTCGTCACTCCGGATCTCACGACGAGTTACACAACCAATAACGCTGACGACACCGTGACGGCAGTCAATGCCTCGACGATGCAGTCGGTGGCCACCATCCCCGTCGGGACAGGCCCACACGGGCTCCGGCCAAGCCCCGATGGAAAATGGATTTACGTCGCCAACATCGGCGGAACGATTCTGGGCGTCGTCGATACCGCAACTAACTCACAGGTCGCAGAGATTGAGGTCGGCGCGGCGCCCGCCCAAGTGGCATTCTCGCCGGACGGACGCTTCGTGTACGCCTCGCTCAGTGGGGAAAATGCCGTTGCCAAGGTAGACGTGGCCACCCGCAAGCTGATCGGAAAGACCGCGGTCGGCTCCGGACCGATCCAGACGTTCGTGAGCCCGGACAACAAGTACCTATTGGTAGCCAACCAGGGCACCGACGACGAACCAGGCACAACAGATTCCATCCTGAGTGTCGATACATTCAAGGTTGTGAAGAGCGTGAAGACGGGCGACGGCGCCCACGGCGTCGTCATTGACCCCTCCAGCCGACACGCGTACGTCACCAACATGGCCGCAGACACGGTCGCCGTCCTCGATCTGAAGTCGCTCACCGTTGTGGCACGTATCCCGGTCGGATCCACACCAAATGGAATCAGCTTCTCAACGCAAACCGTCGAACCGTCCCCGGAAACAAAGTTGGAGCTTCCGGTGGTTTCTGGCGACTCGTCGACGATGAAGCACTAGGTACTTGCAGGCGCTGGCGGCGCAGTGCGCATGGGGGAGGTCAGGAGCGGACCAATCGTGCGATTGCGATTGAAGCTTCCTTGATCTTGGCGTCGCCTTCTTCACCGCCGGCAGCGACAGCGGCAGCAACACAGTGGCTCATGTGGTCCTCGAGTAAGCCCAAGGCCACGGACTGCAGAGCGCTGGTCATAGCTGATATCTGCGTCAGAATGTCGATGCAGTACAGCTCATCTGCAACCATTCCCTGCAATCCCCTGGCCTGTCCTTCGATTCGTCGGAGGCGCTTCACATACGCGTCTTTGCTCGATATATAGCCGTGCGGGCCAGCGTGGGTTGTCATCGCGCTCTCGTCGCTGAAATCACTCATTGGTGTGTGTATCCGATCTGGTCTGCCCCGCGCGATCCTGGTGGCCTGCCGGCGAGTGGTGGCACTTTGAATTTTCCGAGTATACCCCCGGGTGGTATACCTCACACGCGGCGGGGTGACCAACTGTGCGCACCGATCTCATGTTGACCGGGTACCCCCCTGGGGTATACCGTGGATGTATCCCCTGGAAGTACGTCCCGACGGTTGCTTCGATCGCTGGGGAACGAAAGGAATCGCGAATACTATGTCGACGTCGAATAAGAACGACCTTGGTCTTACTGACTCTTCGTGCACGTGCGGGTCGCACGATCACAAATCCGAGCGCACCGCGGAACCTACCGGCATGACCACCACTTTCCAGGTATCGGGAATGACCTGCTCTCACTGTGTGAAGAGCGTGACGGCCGAAGTGGGCAAGGTCGCCGGAGCCGAAGCCGTGGACGTTGACCTTGTTCCGGGCGGCGTCTCCGTGGTCACCGTCTCCAGCTCCAGATCCCTCGATCCCGCCGCTGTGGCCGCCGCCATCGATGAGGCAGGCTACGAACTGGTCACGGCGACACGATGAGTGGAGAGCAGGTCGACCTTCTCGTCGGCGGCATGACCTGCGCCTCCTGCGCGGCGCGAATTGAAAAAAAACTCAACCGGATGCCCGGGGTCGAGGCATCGGTGAACTACGCCACCGAGAAGGCCAGTGTCCTCATCCCTGACGGCACGACGGTTGAGGATGCCATCGCGGTGATTGAGGAGACCGGATACACGGCCGCACGTCCGAAACCGCCTGAGGCTCCGACACTCGATGTGCCCACGGACCAAGACCGCGAAGTGGCCAGCCTGCGCCAGCGGCTGATCCTGTCCGCCGTGCTCGCCACCCCCGTGCTCCTGCTCTCGATGATCCCCCCGCTGCAATTCACCAATTGGCAATGGCTGGCTCTCACCCTTGCCGCCCCGGTCGCCGTCTGGGGAGCATGGCCGTTCCATCGCGCTGCCTGGGTGAATTTGCGCCACGGTGCTGCGACTATGGACACCCTGATCAGTATCGGAGTGCTCGCCGCACTCGGCTGGTCGCTGTACGCCCTCTTCCTGGGAATGGCTGGAGTCCCGGGCATGACCATGGCCTTCAGCTTTACCGCCACCCCGGGAAGCGGTGCCGATGAAATCTACCTGGAGGTCGCATCCGCCGTCACGGTGTTCATCCTGGCCGGCCGTTACTTCGAGGCCCGTGCGAAGAAACAGTCTGGTGCCGCACTGAAGGCGCTGCTCGAACTCGGGGCGAAAGAGACGACCCTTCTGCGGGATGGTGTCGAGACCACCGTCCCCACCGCGTCGCTGGTCGTCGGCGACCAGTTCGTCGTCCGTCCCGGCGAGAAGATCGCCACGGATGGAACCGTTGTAGAAGGTAACTCGGCGATCGACGTCAGCATGCTCACCGGCGAGTCCGTTCCGGTCGAGGTCGGGCCCGGCGCAGCCGTGGTCGGCGCCACCTTGAACTCGGGTGGTCGCCTGGTCGTGCGGGCCACCCGCGTTGGCGCGGACACGCAGCTCGCCCAGCTAGGCCGCTTGGTCGAACAGGCGCAGACCGGTAAGGCCGAGGTACAGCGCCTCGCCGACCGGGTCTCAGCGATCTTCGTCCCGATCGTGATCGGGTTGTCGCTGGCCACCCTTGTGGTCTGGCTGCTGCTCGGAGCAGGGAGCGTCGTCGCATTCACCGCGGCCGTGGCAACGCTCATCATCGCGTGCCCGTGCGCGCTCGGCTTGGCGACCCCGACCGCTCTGCTCGTGGGCACCGGGCGTGGTGCGCAGTTGGGCATCCTGATCAAGGGACCCCAGATTCTCGAATCAACCCACCGGGTAGACACCATCGTGCTCGACAAGACCGGCACGGTCACGACCGGCCGGATGACGCTCGTGGCCGCCGTTCCCGTCGCTGGTGGAGACGAGCAGCTCCTGCTTCACCTCGCCGGAGCCGCGGAAACGGGTTCCGAACATCCCATCGCCCAGGCGATTGTGTCTGGTGCCCGGGAACGCGCCGGCGAACTACCGTCACCCGAGTCCTTCGCGTCGACGGACGGTCTCGGCGTTCAAGCCCTGGTCGGCGGTCGGGTCGTTCTCGTGGGACGTCCGCGCTGGCTGACGGAACAGTGGACTATCCCGCTTCCGTCAGAGCTCGAGACGGTGCTGGCCGCCTTCGAGGCACAGGGTCGAACCGCGGTCGCCGTCGCCTGGGACGGCCAGGCCAGGGGTATCCTCGCCGTCTCTGACGTCGTCAAAGACACCAGCGCTGCCGCGATCGCGGAGTTCCGTCGCCTGGGTCTGCAGCCGGTGCTCCTCACCGGCGACAACGAGGCCGTCGCGGCCTTCGTTGCGGCTGAGGTCGGTATCAGCGACGTTCGTGCCGGTGTGCTGCCGGCCGAGAAAGCGCAGATCATCCGGGAGCTGCAGAGCGAGGGTCGCGTGGTTGCCATGGTCGGCGACGGCGTGAACGACGCTGTGGCACTGGCCACCGCGGACCTGGGCATTGCGATGGGAACGGGAACGGATGTCGCCATCGAGGCCAGCGATCTGACCCTGGTCAGAAGCGACCTCATCGCAGCAGCTGATGCGATCCGACTCTCCCGGCGCACCCTGTCGACCATCAAGGCCAACTTGTTCTGGGCCTTCGCCTACAATGTGGCGGCGATCCCGCTGGCTATGCTGGGCTTGCTCAACCCGTTGATCGCCGGCGCGGCCATGGCACTGTCATCTGTTTTCGTGGTGAGCAACAGCCTCCGGCTGCGCGGCTTTCGCGGACTCAACGTGGCGGGTGCCCCGATACCTACCGGAACGCTCACCGCACATCCTGCCACCATCAAGTGACCTGCGAGATCGCATTCACAGGTCGAGCAGTGTGAAAGTCGATACTGTGGAGGGGTCTGCGCGGGAACCAACTGCGACAGGAACGGGACCGGAGGCGACATGAAGCTGGATAGCACAGCACACGTGGTTCCCCGCACGAGGCCTGTCCTCCTGTCTGGTTTGGTGGCGTTGGTCGCCATGGCCGGACTCCTGTTCGGTGTGCTGGCCATGAACTCCACGCATGCCAGTCACGAGACGGGTGGGACCGCGGTTGCATCTGACCCCACCGCGCAGGTCGGTGTCTCCCCCGTTGTCACGGCGGGCGCTGTCTCGGCGGTTTCCGTCATCGCACACACCGGTCTCGGAGTCGTGGATTGTTCCGATTGCATGTTGGACTGTGCGATCCTCGCGATGACCTGCACCATCCTGCTGGTGCTCGCTTCGCTGATCCTGCTGGCTCGGTTACCGTCAACGTACCGCAGGCTGTTCGACGCGGGCGGGCACATCGCTCGGCTCTCTCACCGCCTCGTCCTGGATATTCACAGGCCGAACCTGACCATTCTTTCCATCAGTCGCATTTAGACCGAACCGCCGCCGACGCGCCCTCATGGACGCGTGGCCTCCTCGCGCCCGCCGGCGCCTCGGTTTCTCAAGTCTGACTAATGAATGGAAAAACAATGCTCAAATCACGTAAGTACCTTCTGACGGGGGCGGCCCTTGCCGCCGTGCTCACGCTCAGCGCCTGCACCAACGGGACAACCCCCGACAGTTCGTCCGGGTCGTCCAGCACCTCCACTGCGTCCGCTTCTTTCGGGTCGGCTGATGTGACTTTCGCACAGATGATGATCCCCCACCACGAGCAAGCCGTCGAGATGAGCGAGGACATCCTCGCCAAGGACGAGGTCGACGTGCGCATCACCGACCTCGCCACGCAGATCAAAGCCGCCCAAGAACCGGAAATAGAGCAACTCAGAGACTGGCTCGCCGAGTGGGGCACCGATGAGACCAGCACCGGCGGCATGGATGGGATGTCGGGGATGGGTGACGGTTCCGACGGAATGATGTCCGACGACGACATGATGGCCCTCGAAAATGCGTCGGGCCCGCAGGCCGGAGAGCTATACCTGGAACAGATGATCGTCCACCATCAGGGCGCGATCATGATGGCGGAGCTGGAACTGGATGAAGGTCGAAACGAGGACGCCAAGGCCATGGCGTCGAACATCGTCACGAGCCAGACCGATGAGATCGATGTCATGAAGGACATCCTCTCCACCCCGTAGGACCCCTCACCTTTCCCGGCGGTAAAGCCTATCGAGACCCGTCGCCGTCTGCGGGCGGCAGAAAAACACCAGCGTCATCGGCAGTTCCGCAGGCTGGCACACAAATCGCGCCGACAACAGTCCGACCGACCGGCTCCGCCACCAGTGCGGCGGCGATTGTTCGGCGTCGTGGCGATGGCCTTCGTCGCGCTTTTCGCCGTCAGTGTCTCGCTCCCCGCTCTCGCTCGCAAAACCCGGCCCGGCCGCGGCGAATCCACAGAGCCAACTGGCCGCTGACGCGCCCCAGGTCGTGCCCATCAACGAAGCAGACACCGTCAGCGTCCTGCGCGACGTTTTCACCGTGGGACGAGTGCAGAAGCCGTAGCCAGGCGCCTATAACCAAAGGTCGGGCAGCTATGTCAAGGACGTGACTTCGCCAGTTCAGCGGCCGTTCACAGTCGGGGTCTTCATCACGACGGACTGCGGTCCGCGCGTGCCGTCCTGCGACCGCTGCTCGAGCTTCAACAAGGGCCTGGACATGAATCCCGGCGTGAACACTCCCAGCCAGGCAGTCGCGGACGGCATCGTGAAGGACGTCTCGGCAACCGACGCCAGCGGACTCGGCGTGTGCGCCATCATCGAGCACATGATCGACGGCCGCCTGGTCTCGCGATGGTGGCAGTGGGCGTTGCCACCCTGGGGGCTGGAAAATGATGCTACCGATGCCCTCCGGGCGCGGCGGCGGAACGAGCATCGGCTCGGTGTACGGACTCGGAGTGTTCTCCGGTGCCGCCAGCGCGTGCTGCGCCCCAGTCCTCGCCGATGTGGCGGCGCTCTCCGGTGCCGCTTCGTCTTTCCCGGCCGCCGCCGCAGTGGGCGTCGCCTACGTATTCGGGATGGTCGCGCCCCTGTGCGCCTTGGCGTTGGCGTGGGACAGAAAAGACTGGGGAGCCAGTCGCCTACTCGCGGCCACGACCATTCCGATCGGGCCCGGGGCCCGGTGGCGGTTGCCCGTGGGAACAGTGCTCTCAAGCGGGTTGATGATCGCCATTGGCGTGCTCACCGTCGTCCTCGCGGTGTAGGGACCCGGCATGGCACCGGACGGGTGGCAGGTTGAACTTGCCGCAGCACTGGGGCACTGGGCCGCCGTCATCCAGCAGTTCCTGGCCTTCATTCCAGGGTGAATCTCGACGCTCGCCGTCTTCGCCGCTCTCGGCGCTTTGGTCTGGACGGCGCTCCGCAGCCGAAAGCACGCAGCCACGCCGACCGCCTCCGGCAACCGACCCGACCAGGCGCATACGCGCGCCCAGACAGAGGAGTCACAGTAATGGCATCACGGAAGAAAGGCCGTCCGGGCATACGCCCGCAGTCACGCGCCAGGAGCACCGGGTTGCGCCGGGCAACGATGGTCGTGGGCATCTTGGCGGTTGCGGCAGCCATCCTGGTAGTCATGGAAAGCACTTGGAACGGGACCCCCACGGCTGTGGAAAACACCGCCTCCATCAATTACGCCGTGGGTGCTCCCGGCCCGGGCGCGGAAGCCCCCGACTTTTCTCTCGCTTCCACGGCCGGGGGGACGGTCAATCTCAGCGACTACCGTGGCGAGTCCGTTCTGCTCTTTTTCCATGAGGGGATCGGGTGTCAGCCGTGCTGCGACCAAATCCGCGGTCTGGACGCCGCCCAGACCGAGCTGCAGTCTGTCGGCGTCGATCAGCTCCTCACCATCACCAGCGGGCCGGTGATCCTGATCGCCCAGAAAATGGCCGACGACAAACTGACGGCGGTCGCTTTGGCCGACACCCGTCTGGATGTCTCCCTGACTAACCAGACCAACAAGGACGGAATGATGGGTGAATCCCGCAACGGACACAGCTTCATCCTGGTTGGGCCGACGGGGGAAATTGAGTGGCGCGCCGACTACGGCGGCCCGCCTAACTACACCATGTACGTGCCGGTAGACGAGATCCTCACCCAGATGCAGGCTCTCCGGACCGACGCCTGATGCGAATCACCGTACTGACGCAAGCCTCGTGCCACGCCTGCGATCAAGCCAAGCTGGTAGTGTCCCGACTCTCCGCGGACTACTCCTTTCAGGTCGAGGCGATCGGCCTGGACACCGATGAAGGCCGGGCTCTGGCCGCTCGGAACGGCATCATCTTTGCCCCCGGCATCCTGATCGACGACGTCATGTTCAGCTACGGGAGGCTATCGGAGAAGAAGCTGCGGCTCCAGCTGTCCCGCCCCGACGTAGCCGCCCAGGGGCAGCCGGGCTCGAACGGCAGCTCACAGAACGTTGCCGTACACCACAATGCACATCAGCAATAGAGAGGACCGTCCAAATGGAACACCCGAACACAGAGGACAGAGCACATCGGCAGGCGATCGTTGCGGCCGCACGAGCACAGCTGAAGCGGGGCGAGCGGCGTCGGAGCTTCTGGATCTACGGCTTGGGCACCGTCGTCGCAATCACCCTCGTGGCGACCGTTGTCTCCATCTTCATCGTCAACCAGAAAGACCAGGACGCGGCGAGATCGGCAGCAGACAAGCCAATCAGTGGCGTGGAGAGTTCTGATGGATTGAGCCGCGACCACGTGGTCAACGAGGTTGCGTTTCCGACGCTTCCCCCCGTCGGCGGAGATCATTCGGCCGAGCTGACAAACTGCGGCGTGTACACGAAGCCGGTAGACACCTGGCGGGCCGTGCACTCGCTCGAGCATGGCGCGGTGTGGGTCACCTACCGATCCGATCTGCCGCAAGAGCAGATCGACACTCTGACGGCTGATGCCGAGTCGAACCCATACGAACTCTTGAGCCCGTATCCTGACCTCCCCGCCCCGATTGTCGCCAGCGCCTGGGGAAAACAACTGCAACTGGACAACGTGGATGACCCCCGCCTGCAGTTGTTCCTGCAGACCTACCTACAGGGCCCACAGACACCCGAACCCGGCGCACCCTGCTCTGGTGGCGTCCAGGGCTGATCGGCACGGGATCCCGCGGGCGCAGCAGGGACCGTACGTTACTATGGAAGGTAGTTGATTAGGGGTTTTCGTTTCCATTAGAGCGTAGAAGGGAACAACCCATGGTGCGCCCACTCGGCACGCTGGAACAGCACGTCATGGATCGCATCTGGTCCTGGGGGCGCCCGGTCGCCGTTCGCGAGGTGCTGGAGGATCTCCAACGCGAGCGCACACTCGCCTACACAACGGTAATGACAGTTATGGACAACCTGCGCCGCAAAGGCTTTCTGACTCGGGAGAAGGACGGCCGTGCGTATCTTTACCGACCTGCGCAGACTCGTGAGCAGCACACTGCCGCGTTCATGGGGGAAGTCCTTGCCGGAGGAGCTGACACTTCGGTGACATTTTTGCACTTCCTCGACCACATTCCGCCAGAGGAAGTCGCCAGCCTCCGTCTTGCCCTTGACGAGCACCTTCAGGGTCGCACAGGCACCGCGCCATGATTGCTCCAGCCGTTTTGGCGGTCCTCGCCGTGATTCTGGCCGTCCTGGGGCCGACCCTATTGCGCCGGATGTCGTGGCTCGAGCGGTCTCCCCGGATCGGGATCACTGCGTGGCAAACGCTGAGCGTCTCAATTGTTTTGGCGGTGCTGCTTGCCGGTTCGAGCCTGGCCATCCCCGCGATTCCCTGGACCATCAACCTCGCCGACTGGATCCGTACCTGCGCGATGGCCCTCCTCGCGCAATACTCCACGCCAGGCGGTGCCGTGGTCAGCGCCACCGGCGCTGCCGCCGCAAGTGCCATCCTCGTCCGGGTCGCCTATTGCCTGGCCGCGGACCGGGCAATCGCAGCCCGTAACAGGAAAGTACAACTGGACGCCCTGGCCCTCATTGCGCGACCCCACCTCCGATACGACGCTCTCGTCGTCGACCATCCGGCCGCCGCCGCGTACTGCCTACCAGGCAGGGTCCGTCAGGTCGTCTTGACCAGTGCCGCCCTGTCGGCGTTGGATCACAATCAGCTCCTCGCCGTTCTGGCCCACGAACGGGCCCACCTGCGGGGACGTCACGACCTCATCCTCGCGGCGGCCGACGCGCTACAGCATGCATTCCCCCGTGTCCCAGCATTTCGAACCGCACGCAGAGAACTGGGCCGGCTCGTCGAGATGCTCGCCGATGACAGTGCGGCCCGTCATAGTGACCGGACCACAGTCGCCACCGCCTTGGTGCGCCTGGCTGAACACGGGCTGACCCCCGCGGCGGCCCTCGGTGCTGGCGGAGAATCAGCTCCCAGCCGAGTCAGGAGACTTATTTCACCGACTCGGCCCCTCGGCGCCGGGAAGACAACCGTCGCTGCTTTGGCTATGGGATTGTTGATCGCCTTGCCCTTGTTCCTCGCCATCGCCCCCGCATCCGCAGCGGGAACAATGGACCCGTGCCCGGAGGACGAGCAGTCCTTGACGATGTGATCGACGCTGCGCATTCCCCCGGAAGCCCGGATCTCACACTGCAACCGCACTGACGGCCATCGAACAGGTGTTGAGGCTGAATAAGAACCTCAATTCGGCAGATACAGCGTGTCCACCTCCGCGCGCACGGTGGTCAACTCCATTTCATCGGCCGCCGACAGCGACTTCGGCGCATCAGCTGTCGTCTTCCCTCGCATCATGAACCACATCATCAAGCCCATAGCCGCTGGGCAGGCCAGGAGGGCCAGACCATAGAGCGCCGTACTCACCGTGACGCCTCCAGGCTTTTATTGCCAGCCTCCGACGAAGCGTCGCCAGCCGGGTGATGGGCCATCATCTGCTCGTGCATTTTCGCCATGCCGGGTGCACCGGCCGTCATGTCAGCCGTGTCGGACATCCCGGCCATCATCTGTTCGTGCATTTTCACCAGGCCAGGTGCTCTGTGCATCGCGGCCATGTGTCCGCGGGCGCTATCCTCGGCCTGACCCGCCGGGGCCGGAGGGCTGCTGCCCTCGGCCGCGTAGGCCGGAGCGACGGTGCCTGCTGCAAGCAACGCTCCAGCGGCCAGGGAGATGATCCAGATTCGTGAGCGCATGAGCGCCTCCTTCTTTGTCTACTATCTTTCATAGTAGTAGCCGAAGTTGGCTCCCGTCGCAGTGAACCGCGGTCACACAGGAAAGCCCCTGTCAGGAGTCGTTGTTACTTTGCTTCAATGACGCCCATCATCCCGTTGTCCTCGTGATCGAGGATGTGGCAGTGATAGACAGTCCGTCCGGCGAAGTCGTCGAAGGCGATGCGGACCTTCACTCGTCCCCCTGCCGGAACATTGACAACGTCTTGCCGAACCACCAACTCGACCGCCCTGCCATTTTCCTCAACGAGCTGCATTGGCCAAACGTGCAGGTGCAGGGGGTGGTCCATCTGGCTGGTGTTTGTCAGGGTCCATTCTTCGATGCTGTCGGCCTGAACCGTGGTGTCTGTTCTGTCCGCATCGAACACCTCTTTATTAATGGTGAAACTCATCATCGAGCCGCCCCTCATCCCGCCCATTCCCATCCCGAACGTGAGCTCGCGACGCGCCGTCACGGGCCGCGAACGAAGATCTGGGGGCACGGCCTGCTCGGGGACCGCGGACAGGGCGGTCATCGCATCACCGGACACCGTTAGTGTCGCCACTGAAAAGCCGCGAGGGTTGCTCTGAGCGTCCTGCCCGCTGGGTCCAGCGCCGCCGCCCATCATCCCGCCCATCATTCCGTTCGGGCCGCCGCGGTCGTAGGGCAGCGTCTGGAAGATGGATGTCCCTGAGACAGCGGTAACCAGGAGGTCCGCTCGGTTGCCGGGTAACAGCACTACCTCATCGACGTCGCCGGGGGTCTGGAACCGTCCCGAGTCGATGCCGAGGAGTTGTAGCTCCTGCCCGTCGAGACGCAGCCGCAGGTACCGGGACACACAGGCGTTGACGATGCGCCAACGTTCGCGTTCCCCCGGACGGGCGGTCATGACCGGATTCACCTGCCCGTTGACCAGAACGAGTTGTCCTTCCCGTCCCGCCATCTGTTCCATCGGCGTGACGGGAGGGATGCGGCCCAGGCTGTCCAGTGTGATGTCTGAGATGACGAGCACGCGCTCTCGCGTTGCCCTGATGGGCGTGGGGTCCTCGACAATGATGGCCCCGTAAAGGCCGCCGAAGACCTGATCGGCGACGAACCCGTGGTGGTGCGGGTGATACCAGTACACTCCCGGCGGGTGATCAGGCGGCAGCTGATATTCGTAGTCGAAGGACTCTCCGGCCTTCACGGTCACGAACATGTTGTCGCCGTTGTCCGACGGAGAAACATGCAATCCGTGCACGTGCAGGTTGCTCGGATCGTTGAGGCCGTTGTGCAGGCTCACATTGAGCGTGTCGCCCGCCTGAACGCGTAGGGTAGGCCCCGGCACGCCCCCGTTATAGCTCAGCACGGTGGCACCGCGACCGGAAATCTTCACGTCCCCCGGTGCAGCATCCAGGCGTACCTTGAGGCGGCCATCGGCGCTACGTAGCTCGGGCGGCTGAACCAGTGGATCCCCGGAGGGCGCCCCAAAGCCTGAGCTGGTGGCCGAAGGCGATGCTGTCTGCTGGCTCCAGAGAAGTCCCGCTCCCCCGGCAACCGTGCTCGCCAGCCCGAGGCCACCGAGCGTGAGAGCGCTTCGACGGCTGAGAGGCTTCACCACTTATCCTCGCCCAAGACTGCGCGCTGTTCGCGGTACTGCTCTGCGGTCAGCTCACCCCTGGCGAAACGTTCATCCAGTATCTGGCGCGCGCGGCCTAGCCCAACCTCTCCCCCCTGTTTCCGCCCGACACTACGATCGCCAGAAAACAGCCGAACCATGAGCACGACCAGCAACGAGATACCGACAATTGTCAGCAGCCCGAAGAGCCAGTACAGCCCCATACTTCCTCCATAGCCCCACATCATGATCCGACTCCTTCGACTCATATTTCGAGAATAGACACTGCCGCAAGCATACCCCTTGGGGTATTTTGGACAATCAAACGGCGTGCACCACTCCCCCTTTTCAGGCGGTGCATCCTCCCGGAAGGGGTAGTCGTTCAGTGCGCCTCAAGCCGTCACGGCGAGCAGCGAACGACAAGTGAGCCGTGAGCCGGTAGAAGCATTCCGGAATACTATCTATCCTAGTAGCGTTGCCTGATTAACGACCCAGAGGCCCTACGACAGCCTCCCACCGACGAGGTGGATCGCCCCGATCGCATACCCCCCATGGGTATAGGATGAGAGTGTTCGACACGGAGATTGTCGCTGTGAGGCCGATTCTTCAGAATGGAAGATTCACATGACTCAGGAAGCCGAAACTACTGTCCTCGAAGTGCAGGGCGTTCAATGGGCATCCTCGCGAGCGATCGTCGAGTCGGTGCTCGCCCGCCGCCCCGGCGTGTTGAGCGTTGATGCGAATCCGGTAGCGCAAACCGCGAGCGTGACCTTCGATCCCAGGCAGACCTCCGTCACTGATCTGGCGGCATGGGTCCGGGAATGCGGTTACCACTGCGCTGGACGCTCCGTGCCCGATCACATCTGCGATCCGGTGGCGTCATCCGTCACCGACCACACCGAACATGAAATGAAGACCGGACAACCGCCTCGAACCATGCAGGAGACCATGGGGCATGGTGGCGCGCACGGCGACATGTCCATGGCCGGCATGATCCGGGACATGCGCAACCGGTTCATGGTGGCGGTGATCCTGTCGGTTCCGATCACCCTGTGGTCGCCGATCGGCCGCGACGTTTTCGGTTTCGCGGTTCCTGCCCCGTTCGGGCTGCGGAATGACGTTTTCGCGTTGATCCTGTCTCTGCCGGTCATTTTCTATTCGGCTTGGATCTTTTTCGATGGGGCCTTCCGGGCGCTGCGGGCTCGAACCCTGGACATGATGGTTCTGGTAGCCGTCGGTGTCGGAGCGGGCTGGCTCTATAGCCTGTCTGTCACCCTTACCGGTGGTGGGGAAGTTTTCTACGAGGCTGCGACCGTTCTGACCAGCTTCGTCCTCCTGGGCCACTGGTTTGAAATGCGTGCCAGGGGCGGCGCAAACGACGCCATCCGCACGCTGCTCGAGTTGGCACCGTCGATGGCATTCGTCATCCGAGACGGGGAACCGGTTGAGGTCCCGACCGCGGAGGTTGTCCCGGGCGACCTCCTCCTGGTTCGGCCCGGAGCAAAAGTTCCAACTGACGCCGTCGTAGAAGACGGTGAGTCCGACATCGACGAATCCATGGTCACCGGGGAGAGCCTTCCCGTCGCCAAGAGCATCGGATCCAACGTGATCGGCGCCACAGTGAACACCACCGGAACCCTTCGCGTGCGGGCGACCAAAGTCGGCGCCGATACCGCACTCGCGCAGATCGTGGCCCTGGTTCAGGAAGCACAGAACTCCAAGGCCCCCGGACAACGGCTAGCCGACCGCGCGGCCTTCTGGCTTGTGCTCGTAGCCCTCATTGGCGGCAGCGCCACCCTGGGTGCGTGGCTCTTGGCCGGCGCGAGCCTTCCTACCGCGATCCTCTTTGCGATCACCGTCGTCGTCATCACCTGTCCGGATGCGTTGGGCCTGGCGACACCGACCGCCATCATGGTCGGCACCGGCCTGGGCGCCAAACGCGGTGTCCTCTTTAAAACTGCGACCGCGTTGGAGACTTCAGCTCGAATCGACACGGTCGTCCTGGACAAGACGGGAACTCTGACCCGGGGCGAACCAGAGGTGACGGACTTCATTGCTGTTGGGATGGATGAGGTCGAGTTGTTGGCCCTTGTCGCTGCAGTGGAACGGGAGTCCGAGCATCCGCTCGCCGCAGCCGTCGTCAGTTACGCCGTCGGGCGCGGCGCGACTGCGTTGGAAGCATCTGCGTTCCGCAATGTTCCGGGACATGGTGCCGGCGCAACAGTCGCAGGACGCCAGGTGTTCGTCGGCAACCGCAAACTCATGGTCGCCCAGGGCATCGATATTGATCCGGTGTCCGCCCAGCGTCAGACGTTGGCCGCCACCGGACGGACGGCGGTCCTCGTCGCCGTCGACGGGAAGGCCGCTGGGGTCATCGCCTTGGCTGACGCCGTTCGAGAGACCGCGGCGGCCGCCGTTGTCGCTCTTCACGAAGCGGGAATCGAGGTCGTCATGCTCACCGGCGACAATGAGGCGACCGCGCAGCGGATCGCATCCATGCTCCAGATCGACGTTGTGATCGCCGAGGTGCTCCCGGAAGACAAGGCCGCGAAAATCAAGGAGCTGCAGGCGTCCGGCAAGCGAGTCGCGATGGTCGGCGACGGAGTCAACGACGCTCCGGCCTTGGCACAGGCGGACCTGGGCATCGCCATCGGGGCGGGGACGGACGTCGCCATCGACACGGCGGACGTAGTCCTGATGCGGTCAGACCCCCTCGACGTCCCCATCGCCCTGCGCATCGGGAAAGGCACCGTGCGCAAAATGCGCCAAAACCTCGGCTGGGCGGTCGGCTACAACGCGATCGCGCTCCCCATTGCCGCCGGCGTTTTCTTTCCGACGTTCGGCATCCGGCTCAGTCCGGAAATCGCCGCCATCTCCATGTCCGGCTCCAGCGTCATCGTCGCGGTCAACGCGCTGCTACTCAAGCGGCTGCGCCTCCCGCGACAGCCCGAGAGCACGACGGCCACCACATCGGCTGACGGAGCAGGGAATGACGTCGGAGTTTCAGCCTGATCTGGCGCCGGCCCGCAGGGGTACCACGACCGCGAATCTGGCTCCCTGCCCTGTCCCTCCCGACGAGGCCGTCACGTCCCCGCCGTGCGCACGCGCTATTTCCCGGGCGATCGTGAGACCGATCCCTGATCCGGCGGAGCGGCGGGCCTGTCCGGGCACACGGTAGAACCGCTCGAAAACACGGTCTGTGTCCTCCTCGGCCAGGCCCACTCCCGTGTCGATCACGACGACCTCACCACGGCCGTCGGCGCCGTGCGTCGTGATGGTGACCGCACCGCCCGCCGGGGTGGCGAGCAGGGCGTTGCCGAAAAGGTTGGTCAGAACCTGGGTGATCCGGTCCGGGTCCACGTGCACGGGCAGCGGCGTGGCGACGTTGAGTGTCAACGTCACGCCCGAATCTTCGAATTGCGGAGCGAGCCGGTTGGCCGTGCGGCGAGCAAGATCGGCCAGGTCGGCATCGACTGGATGCAGATCGAGCCGCTGTTCTTGAGCGCGCGACAGGCTGGACAGGTCATCGGAGAGGCGATGCAGGCGGCGCAGTTCCTCGCTGAGGGAGGCGAATGTGTCGGGGCTGGCGGTGAACACGCCATCGATCAGCCCCTCGACGTAGCCGTCCAGAACGGTCAGTGGGGTTCGCATTTCATGCGCAACCTCCCCGAGCAGCCGGGTTCGCCGTGACTCGGTATCGGCCAGGGCCTGGGCCAGCGTGTTGACGTCTGTGGCCAGCGCTGCGAGTTCCGGCTCGGAGGGGACGGGGACCCTGCCGCCGTATTTTCCGGCAGCGATCAGTTTGGTCGCGGCCCGCACAGCGTTGAGGGGGCGAAGTAGGCGCCCCGTGACTGCCGCGGCGACGAAACCTGCGGCGATGACGCTGGCCAGTACCCCGACGATCAGCGAGGTCGTGAGCGCGGATAGGAAGGCGGAGCGCACGCTGGTCGCGTCCATGGCCCCCATCGACATTCCGGTGCCCTCACTGTCCATCATCATCCCCAGCCGGTCTTCGAACAGTCGAGGAGCGAGCAGCGAGATCGTCAGATAAGCCACCATGCCGCCGACCACGGCAATAGCGGCATAGGAGATGAACAGGCGCAGCGAGAGGCGCATCTTCATCTGGGCCCGGCCACAAACTTGTAGCCCACGCCCCGCACCGTGGCGATCAGGTGTGGATCGCCGGCATCGTCGCCGAGTCGTGCGCGCAAACTGCGGATGTGAACATCGACGACCCGTTCGTCGCCGTAGAAATCGTAGCCCCAGACTTTTTTAAGCAGTTGTGCCCGGGAAAACACCCGCCCGGGCTCGGTTGCGAGTGCGGTGAGAAGATCAAACTCCAGGCTCGACAACCCCACAGAGACTCCATTCGCCTCAACCTCTCGGTGGGCGGGTTTGATGGACAAGCCATCGAAGCGAAGCAGGGCGTCTCTGTCGGTTCGCTCATCCCGATTGTCACGACGGAGCATTGCCTTCACTCGAGCCGTCACCTCGCGCGGGCTGAATGGCTTGGTCACATAGTCATCCGCACCCACACCGAGCCCCACGAGCTTGTCGACCTCCTCCGCCCTGGCCGTGACGAGGATCACGTACGCGTCGCTGAAGCCTCGCAACTGCCGGAGAACCTCCAGCCCGTCGATCCCCGGCAGCATTACATCCAGCAGCACGAGAGCGGGAGGGTCCTTATGGAGTACCGCAAGCGCCTCGGCGCCGTCCGCGGCCTCCGCTACGTCATAACCTTCCGCTTCCAGGTAGCCGCGCAGGACCGTCCTGATCTGCGCCTCGTCGTCGACAACCAGGACCTTCTGCATCGCTCACCCCTTTTCTTCTGATTATCGCCGTCCGGCGGCACGGACTCTGCACTGCGCCCCAGGGACTCGGCGAGGGAGTACCAACTCAGGCCTTACCTCTCGAGCACCTGCAACCGTTCTCGGTATTCCGTTTCATTCAATTCACCCTTCGCGAAGCGATCATCGAGTATTTGACGCGCTGGACCGCGCTCGCCTTGTCCGCGGCTCAGCGGAGTAGTCCCGCGGAACCCTCCGCGTTCAGTTTCGTCAGCAAAAGCCCGCACAACCCAGACAACAAGGAGGATGACTGCGACGAGCATGAGCAGCCCTACCGGCCATCCCCACGTCATGTTGTATCCGTTTCCCCACATCATTTCTTCTGCTCCTTCAGTTTGTGTTTATTTTCGTACATCCAGGCAGCCCGTGGACCGCTCCGCCTGTTCAGGAGACGGTCAGGTCCGCGCCATTCCCAAGCCCATCCCTACGCCCATCCCTGCGCCCGAGTGCATACCGACTCCCGAACCCATGCCCATCCCCTCACCTGGGGTGTGGGTCGCGTTCAGCATCGGGTCAATGCGGCTCCTCATCTGTTCTACGGCTGCCTCCCTGTCATCAGATGACAGAGTGCTGTTGGAGTCGAGAGTGGTCCTCTGCTGCGAGAGAATTACGTCTTTGAGACCAGAAACCGATTTTCCCTGGGCTTCAGCGACATCCGCGAGGGACCCACCCGACTGGACCCGGTCCTGCAGCTCCGTCCGACTCAAGCCGAGGTAGCTCGCGATCGCGACCATGGGCGAACTCTGCCCGAATGCCATGCCGGCCAAGTGGCCTGAACGGTGCTCGCCAACTGACGACGAGGTCGTCGATGGTGGCTGGGAAATAGCCCCATCACCGGTAGATGCCTGCGCCGCGGCAACACCGCCCGTGACAAGCGCTCCGACAAGCCCGAGTCCCGCAACACCAGCGGTCACGTTCTTCCGATTGAATTTCATCAGTCTCAACACCTTTCGCGTTCAGCCACCAAGTTGGTGTCCACACACCAGCATGCAGACCGCGCATGAAGCTCCAGCCCCCGAGCATGTGAAGGTTTGATGAAACGCGCTGGCCAGGCTCATACCGATCCGCAAAGCGCATGCCGACGGTCGTTATGCGTCGATTCCTGACACCAGCGGCGCAGCAAACCATCCGTCAACTGATCGAGTCATCGTCTGAAAATCAGATTGTCCACCGCATCCCGACAAGCCGGGAAAGACATCGCAGTGTGCACCTTGGCGCTGCGGGCTGAACGCCGAACGGCGTCGAGTGTCAGTCCGGTTGCGTCGTGACGAAAGCGAATCAACCCGGGCGGCGAAACGCCGCTGCAGCCCCGCATGGCGCTTGTGATAGTGGTTCTAAACACCGGAGCGGACCCGGGCCAAGGGGAGAGGATGGGCGATGGGTGATATCGCCGCGAAATCCTGCACCTATTACTGCTGGGGTACCTGGACTCGAACCAAGAACAACTGAACCAGAATCAGTCGTGTTGCCAATTACACCATACCCCACTGCCTGTTCCTCAGAACGGACCGACTCGTAACTCTAACCCACTCAGAGTGCCGGGACAAACCCAGAGCCGAAATCATCGCCGGCTCGAGCCGATTGCCGGGGCAGACCCCGAGGGGCCCGACACCGCGCGGCCAGTCACTCGAGAGTGGTGGCAGCCAGACGTGCAAGACGCAGCACGGACTCCGCCTTGCCCAGGATCTCCATCGACTCGAACAGCGGCGGCGAGATGCGCCGGCCGGAGACCGCGACCCGCAGGGGGCCGAAGGCCACGCGCGGCTTGAGCGCGAGCCCGTCGATCAGCGTCTCGGTCAGGGTGGTGTGCACGCGGTCGTGCGTCCATTCCGCTTCGGGAATGTCGAGCAGCGCTGCCGTGGACGTGGCGAGGATCTCGCGCGTGTTCTGCGGGAGCGAGGCGAGGGCATCCGGCTGGTAGGCCAGCGAGTCGCCGCCGATGAACAGGAAACCGAGCATGCCGGGTGCCTCGCCGAGCAGGGCGATGCGTTCCTGCACTAGCGGTGCGGCGGCCTCGAGAATAGCCTGCTGCACCTCGCTGAGTGGTTCGGTCACGTCGCCGGCGGCCACCAGGTACGGGATGACCCGGGCGGCGAAATCGGCCGGGTCGAGCAGCCGGATGTGGTCGCCGTTGAGCGACTCGGCCTTCTTGAGGTCGAAGCGGGCCGGGTTCGGCAGCACGTCGACGACGTCGAACGCGGCGATCATCTCATCGATCGTGAACACGTCGCGGTCGCTGGAGAGGGACCAGCCGAGCAGCGACAGGTAGTTGACCAGTCCCTCGGGAACGAAGCCGCGGGCGCGGTGGTGGAACAGGTTGGACTCGGGGTCGCGCTTGGAGAGCTTTTTGTTGCCCTCGCCCATGACGTAGGGCATGTGCCCGAAACGCGGCACGAACGTGGCCAGTCCGATGTCGATCAGCGCGTGGTACAGGGCGATCTGGCGCGGCGTGGAGGAGAGCAGGTCTTCGCCGCGCAGCACGTGGGTGACGCCCATCATGGCGTCGTCGACCGGGTTCACGAACGGGTACAACGGATGCCCGTTGGGCCGCACGACGACGAAGTCGCTGAACGAGCCGGCCGGGAAGGTGATCTCGCCGCGAACCAGGTCGTCGAAGGAGATGTCCGTGTCGGGCACCTTGAGGCGGAGCGCCGGCGAGCGGCCCTCTGCACGGAAGGCCGCCTTCTTCTCATCGCTGAGGTCGCGCTCGAAGTTGTCGTATCCGGCCTTCGGGTCGCGGCCGAGGGCGACGTTTCGCACCTCGATCTCCTCGCCGGTGGCGAAGCTCTCGTAAATGTGACCGGACGCCTTGAGCTGCTCGATCACGTCACGGTAGATGTCGTAGCGCTCGGACTGGCGGTAGGGAGCGTGCGGTCCGCCGACCTCGACGCCCTCGTCCCAGTCCAGGCGCAGCCAGTGCAGCGCGTCGAGGAGCTGCACGAAGCTCTCCTCGGTATCGCGGGCCGGATCGGTGTCTTCGATCCGGAAGATGAACGTGCCGCCGGTGTGCCGGGCGTAAGCCCAGTTGAAGAGTGCCGTGCGGATCAGACCGACGTGCGGCGTTCCGGTCGGCGAGGGGCAGAACCGAACGCGAACGTCGGTGCCGGTGGCAGTGGAAAACGGGTGCGCAATTGTCTCAGACATCACCCCCGATTCTAGTTGCCTCCGGGTGAGGGCGCGGGTGGGGATACGGGTGGCGCCGCGGGTGGCGCGTCCGGTCCGGCCAGCGCGGCGAGCCGGCGCAGGGTGACGGCAATGGCCGCCACGCCCGCGGACCCAGTGACCGTGACCGTGTGCAGGGTGCGGTGGTCGCGGCCGCGGGTGGGCCGGATGGCGACGAGAGGCTGCGCGCCGACGGAGTCGAGGGCAAGCGCGGGCAGCATCGCCACCCCGATGCCGGCCGCCACGAGGCCGAGCACGGCGGCCGCGTTGTCGGTCTCGTAAGAGATGCGGGGCGTGAAACCGTTGTGACCGCAAAGCTCCAGCAGGTGGCCGCGGCACCGAGGACATCCGCCGATCCAATTCTCCTCGGCCAGGTCGCCGAGGTCGACTGCGCTGTTTTTGGCCAGGGCGTGTCCGGCCGGCAGCACGAGCATCATCTCGTCCCGGCGGAGCCGGGTCACGACGAGGCCCTCGGCGCTGTCCCGGTGAGGGTCGACCCGGTCGCCGGGGTAGCTGAACGTGATCGCCAGATCGGCCTGGTTCTGGCGCACCAGAGCCACGGCTTCGGGCGGCTCAGCCTCAAGGTAGGTGACGCTGACTCCCGGATGGCGGCGCTGCAGGTCAGCGAGCAGGCGCGGCACAATGGTCGCCGAGGCGGAGGGGAACGCCGCCAGACGCACCCGGCCCGCGCGCAGGCCGCGCAGCTCGGACAATTCCCCCGCGGCGGCGTCCAGGGCCCCGCTCACGATGGCGGCGTGCCGGGCGAGCAGCCGGCCGGTCTCGGTGAGCCGCACGCCGCGGCCGATGCGTTCGATCACGGCCATCCCGATGCGCTGCTCGAGCCGTCTAAGCTGCTGGCTCACGGCGGGCTGGCTGTAGCCGAGCGCCGCCGCGGCCGCCGTGATCGAGCCGCAGTCGGCGAGCGCACCCACGACGCGCAGCATGGTGGAGTCGAGTTCGGGCTGGACGATGGCGGGCACGAAGTGATCATAACTGATGCTTATGGATTGCCTCAGCTACTGGTTATTGTCAAATGAATAGGCCGGTCGCATGCTGGAGAAATGATCCAGAGCGACTCTTCCGCGTCCCGTTCGACGCTGCCGGCCCGCATCGGCGTGCGCGAGGCGGGCGAGCGGTTCCGGGGCGGCCGCGGCTATCTGGCGGCCTGCACGCTCGGGCTGCCGACCCGGGAAACGGAAGCGGCCCTGCGCCTGGACGCCGACGCCTGGGCGCTGGGCACCGCGTCGGCGGCGGGGTACGCCGCCGTGGTCGAACGGGTCCGGCACGCGTATGCCAGACTCGTCGCTGTTCCGGTGAGCCGGGTCGCGATCGGGTCTCAGGCGTCCGTGCTGGCCGGCCTGCTCGCCGCGAGCGTTCCCGACGGCGCCGAGGTGCTCTGCGTCGATGGCGATTTCAGCTCGATGGTGTTCCCGTTCCTCAGCCAGGCGCACCGCGGGGTCACCGTGCGGCACCTGCCTCTGGCCGAGCTGGCCGTCGGGATCACCGCCGACACCTGGCTTGTGGCGTTCTCGCTCGTGCAGTCCGCCACCGGTGCCGTCGCCGACACCGCGGGGATCGTGGCCGCCGCCCGTGCTTACGGGTGCTTCACCCTCTGCGACACGACGCAGGCCGCCGGGTGGATGCCGGTGGACGCATCCGTCTTCGACGCCTCTATCTGCCACAGTTACAAGTGGCTCTGCGCCCCGCGCGGCGTGGCCTTCCTGACCGTGGCCGAGCGGCTGGCCGTACTGCTGCACCCGGTGCAGGCGGGCTGGTATGCCGGCCGGGACCCGTGGGCCTCCTGTTACGGACCGGACATGAACCTTGCGGCTGATGCACGCCGATTCGACGTCTCCCCGGCCTGGAACTCCTGGGTGGGCGCCGAACCCGCACTGGAGCTGTTCGGGCGGCTCGACCTGTCGACGGTGCGCGACCACGCGGTGGCGCTGGGCGACGCGCTCTGCGCCGGGCTCGGGCTCGCCCCGGCCGGGCAGTCGATCGTGACCTGGCCGGATGCCGACGGCACCGACCTTGAACGCCTCACCCGGGCCGGTCTCACCGCGTCGCGCAGGGCCGGGCGGGCCCGCGTCGCCTTCCACCTGTGGAATGACGAGGACGACGTCGCCGACGCCCTGCGCGCCCTGCGTCCGTAGCCGGGTCACGACGGGCGCGACCGCAGGGCCTGCTCGGCCAGAGGGCCTCGCGGCGACTCGACTACTTCTGTGCGGTGACGGCGGTGATGATCGCGCCGGCGAGAGCAGCGGAGGAAGCCGGATTCTGGCCGGTGTACAGGTTGCGGTCGATCTCCATGTGCTCGGCCCAGGCTGCGCCGGCGACGAAGTCGGCGCCCAGCGCGACCAGGCGGCTCTGCACGAGCCACGGCGCCTTGGGGGCGAGGCCGCCGAGAGTCTCCTCCTCATCGGTGAAGCCGGTCATGCGGTAGCCGGTGAAGGGCCAGCTGCCGTCGGCTAGCTGGGCGGCGAGCATGGCGGCCGGGGCGTGGCAGAGCACGCCGAGAATCGTTCCGGAGTCGAGGGCTTCGGTCATGATACGTCCGGAGTCGGCGTCGACGGCCAGGTCCTCCATCGGGGCGTGGCCGCCGGGGTAGAAGACGACGTCGTAGTCGGCGACCGTGATGTCACTAATCGAGCGGGGCTCGTCGAGTTCACTGCCGATGGTGTCGAGGTAGGCGACGATGGCCGCGGCCCGGTCTTCCCCGCCGGCCGCCTGGGGTGCCAGGCTTCCCGCGTCGATGGTGGGGGCGATGCCGCCGGGCGTCGCGATGGTGATCCGCCAGCCGGCCTCGGTGAACAGGCGGTGCGGTTCGGCGAGCTCTTCGGCCCAGTAGCCGGTGGGGTGCAGGCTGCCGTCGTTGAGGGTCCAGTGATCGGCGGCGCTGACGACAAAAAGTACGGAATTCATGGGTTCTCCAGAGTGTGTGATCGTGTGAAATGGATGCTGTCGGGAAAGTCAGACGTTCGTGCGGACGACCATCTTGCCGGTGTTCTCGCCACGCATGAGGCCGAGGAAGGCGTCGACCGCGTGGTCGATCCCGTCGACCACGGTCTCGTCGAAGACGACGTCGCCCGCGGCGAGCCAGCCGGCCATGTCGGCCGAGAACGCGGGGAAATGCTGCACGTAGTTGCCCACGATGAAGCCCTTGAGGGTCAGCCCGCGACCGATCATGTTCGCCAGGTTGCGCGGGCCGCCGGTCGCCTCGGTGTTGTTGTAGACGGAGATCGCACCACAGAGGGCGGCGCGTCCGCCGTCGTTGAAGCTGGCCAGTGCCGCCTCGAGGTGCTCGCCGCCGACGTTGTCGAAGTAGACGTCGATGCCGTCCGGAGCCGCGGCGGCGAGCTGCTTGGCGATGTCGCCGTCCTTGTAGTTGAAGGCGGCGTCGAAGCCGTACTTCTCGGTCAGCAGGGCAACCTTCTCGGCCGACCCGGCGGAACCGATCACGCGCTTCGCGCCCTTGAGACGGGCGATCTGGCCGACCATGCTGCCTACGGCCCCGGCCGCGCCGGAAACGAAAACGGTGTCGCCTTCCGTGAGCCCGGCCACCTCGAGCAGGCCCACGTAGGCGGTGAGTGCGGTCATGCCCAGCACGCCGAGGTAGGCGGAGAGAGGCACGCCGGGGATTTCCGGGACGACGCGGAAGCCGGAGGCCTCCTCCTGTACCAGGTCGCGCCAGCCGAACTGGTGCACGACCACGTCGCCGACGGCAACCGCGTCAGAGGCGGATGCGACGACGCGGCCGACGGCCCCGCCCGTCATCGTCTCGTTGAGGGCGTAGGGGGCGGAGTAGGACTTGGCGTCGTTCATCCGGCCGCGCATGTAGGGGTCGACCGAGACGAACTCGTTGGCCACGCGAACCTGACCGGGGGTCAGCTCGGGCAGGTCGATGCGGATGGTGCCGAAGTCGGCATCCGTTGGCCAGCCGGTGGGGCGGGCGACAAGCTGGATCTGGGTGCTGGTGATGGTGATGGACGAGGCCATGGCGGCTCCTCTGCTGCTTTGTAACGAATGTTTTAATATATTGTGTACTGAGCGATACACAAAACCACTCACAGCGAAAACGGAGGAAACACCATGGGGCGGCTGCAGAGTTTCGAGCGCACGACCGTCGTCCAGGCGGCCAGGGACCTGTTCTGGGACAAGGGCTTCGAGGCTACCTCGCTCGCCGACCTCGAAGATGCGACCGGTCTCCGGCGATCCAGCCTCTACCATGCCTTCGGCAGCAAGCGTGGCCTGTTCGACGCCGCCGTCGAGGACTACCAGGCCTCCGTCATCCGCCCGAGATTGCGGACCCTGACCGGGCCGGGGATCGGCCGGGCCTCGCTGCTGGCCTACTTCAGCGAACTCAGGTCGGCGGTCTCCGCCCTGCCGGAGGACTCCCCGCGCCGCGGCTGCCTGCTGGTGAACTGCGCCGCAGGCCTCGCCGGGCACGACGACTTGGCCCGCCAGGTCGTGGAGGGCTACCGGTCCGAGCTGACGGACACCCTTCAGGACGCCCTCCGGGCGGCCGGGACCGCGGCCGGAGGAAGCGCGCCGGACCGCGCGCCGGAACGCGCCCGCACCCTGGCTTCGCTCGGCATGAGCGCCATGCTGCTCGCCCGGGTCAACGCGACCGAATCGGTGGCGTTGCTGGATACGGCGACGGAGCAGATCCGGTCCTGGTTTCCCGTGCACGCCGCAACCGACGCCTGACGATCAGGCGCGCCGCACCGGATTCGTCAGCACGCCGATGCCGGCGATCTCCACCTGCACGGCGTCACCATGCACGACGGAGGCGGACCGGTCTGGGGCACCCGTCAGAATGACGTCGCCCGGCAGCAGGGTGAACACGCTGGAGACGAAGGAGATCATCTCAGCAACGGTGTACTTGAGCAGCGTCGCATTGCCCTTCTGGAAGACCTCGCCGTTGATGCGGGACTCGATGGTCAACGCGGTCCAATCGTATTCGGTGTCGATGACCGGTCCGAGCGGGCAGAACGAGTCGAAGCTTTTGGCCCGTGTGAGGTCGCCGTCGCGCTCCTGCAGATCGCGGGCGGTGACATCGTTTGCTACCGTGTAGCCCCAGATGGAGTCCTCGGCGGCGTCGACGGACACGTTGCGGGTGATCTTGCCGATCACGATCGCGAGCTCGCCCTCGACGTGCACGTTGTCCGTGGACACCGGCACGGTGATCGGGTCGCCGGGGCCGACGACGCAGGTGTTCGGCTTGAGGAAAAACCTGGGCTCACCGGGCGAGCGGGCCGCGGTGGACTGCTCGGCCGCGTCGGCGAAGTAGGACCACGCCATGCCCACGATCTTCGACCGCGGGATCACCGGGGCGAGCAGCTTCACGTCGCGCAGGGCCACGCGCTCCCCGGACGGGTCATAGCCCGCGAACATCGGGTCGCCCTTTAAAACGACGATCTCGTCGTCGTCGACGATGCCGAACGAGATACGTCCCTCGTGACTGAACCGTGCGATTTTCACGCGGGTCCCACCGGGGCGTCGAGCCGGGTGAGCCAGCCGTGGCGGTCGGGCAGGCGGCCGTACTGAATGTCGGTCAGCTCCTGGCGGAGCGCCATCGTGATCTGGCCGGCCGGGCCATCCGGGTCGCCGATGGAGAGGTTCGGGCCCTTGAGCTGCGAGATCGGGGTGACGACGGCGGCCGTGCCGCAGGCGAACACCTCGGTGATGGCACCGGATGCGACACCGTCCTGCCATTCGCCGAGGGTCACGTCGCGCTCCTCCACGGTCAGGCCTCGGTCCCGGGCGAGCTGGATGATGCTGTCGCGGGTAACGCCCTCGAGGATCGCGCCGGTCAAGCGCGGGGTGACGAGCGTGTCGGTGCCATGAACGAAGAACACGTTCATGCCGCCGAGTTCGTCGATGCGGCTGCTGGTCTCCCCGTCGAGGAAGAGCACCTGGGCGCAGCCGTTGTCATAAGCCTGCATCTGAGGCAGCAGGCTGGCGGCGTAGTTGCCGCCGCATTTGGCCGCGCCGGTGCCGCCGCGGCCGGCGCGGGAGTACTCGGTCGAGAGCCAGATCTTGATCGGGGCCACACCGTCTGCGAAGTAGGCGCCGGCCGGGCTGGCGATCACGTAGTAACCGACCTGGTGCGCGGCCCGCACGCCGAGGAAGCTCTCGTTGGCGATCATGAATGGGCGCAGGTAGAGGCTGGTCTCCGCAGCGGAGGGCACCCAGTCGCCGTCTACGGCCACGAGCTGCCGGATCGATTCGATGAAGTCGGCCTCGGAGAGTTCCGGCAGTGCCAGGCGGCGTGCGGAGCGCTGCAGGCGCTCTGCATTCTTCTCCGGGCGGAAGGTCCAGATCGACCCGTCGGCGTGACGGTAGGCCTTCAGCCCCTCGAAAATCTCCTGGCCGTAGTGCAGCACCGAGGAGGCCGGGTCGAGGTGCAGCGGACCGTAGGGCATGACCCGGGCGTTGTGCCAGCCCGCGTCGAGGGTCCAGTCGATGGCGACCATGTGGTCGGTGAACTTCTTGCCGAAGCCGGGATCGACGAGGATCTCTTCGCGCTCGATCTTCGTGCGGGCCGCGGTCGACGGCGTCAGGCTGAATTTCAGCGGGAAGGTGGCGGTTCCGGATGTCGTCGGGGGCGCTGGCTGGCTCATTGGATTCCCTTGTCTGTCAGTCGAGTCACGATGGCGTCGCCCACGGCGCTGGTGCTCCGGGGTATGTCGAGAGCCGCCCGGGCCACGATGTCGGCGGTCACGGCGGCAGTCACCCGGGCCGCGGCATCCGTGAGTCCGAAGTGCTCCAGGAGTAGTGCCACCGACAGGATGGCCGCCGTGGGGTCAGCCAGTTGTTTGCCCGCGATGTCCGGTGCCGAACCGTGAACCGGCTCGAACATGCTGGGGAACCTGCCCTCAGGGTTAATGTTCCCGGAGGCCGCAAGGCCGATGCCGCCGCTGATTGCCGCCGCGAGATCGGTGAGGATGTCGCCGAAGAGGTTGTCCGTGACGATGACGTCAAATCTACTCGGATTTGAGACCAGGAAAATCGTGGCCGCGTCGACGTGCAGGTAGTCGACGGTCACCTCGGGGTATTCGGCTGCGACGGCGGTGACGATCCGCTGCCACAGGCTGCCCGCGAAGACGAGCACATTGGTCTTGTGCACGAGTGTGAGGTGGCGGCGGGGCCGACCCTGGGCCTGGGCGAAGGCGTAGCGCACCACGCGTTCGACGCCGAAGGCCGTGTTGACGGAGACCTCGTTGGCCACCTCGTGCGCGGTACCCTGGCGGATCGCTCCGCCGTTGCCCACGTAGGGACCCTCTGTGCCCTCGCGCACGACGACGAAGTCGACGGTGCCCGGAGAAGCCAGCGGGCTGGGCACGCCGTGGAAGAGAACGCTCGGGCGCAGGTTCACGTAGTGGTCGAGCGAGAAGCGTAACTTGAGCAGCAGGCCGCGCTCGATATTCGCGTTGGCGAGGCGGGGGTCCCCCGGCACGCCGCCGACGGCGCCGAGCAGGATGGCGTCGTGGCCGGCGATCGCCGCGAGGTCGTCATCGGTCAACACATCGCCGGTTTCCAGGAACCGTGCGGCGCCGAGGGAGAACCAGGTTGCGTCGAAGGTGACGTCGTCGGCAGACGTGGCCGCCTCGAGAACCTTGACCGCTTCGGCGACGACCTCGGGGCCGATCCCGTCGCCGGGAATGACAGCAAGCTTGATGAGAGGGGACATTCGACTCCGTATGTCTGAAAGTTGGCTGTAGATAAACCCTACTGCGACGCAACGAGTGTCTAAGCTGGTCAACTCCTGACAACCAATAGAAAGCAGTTTCGCATGAGTCTCGGATTGGGAATCTTCCTTCTTGTCGTCGGCGCCATCATGGTGTTCGCCCTGAACGTGACCGTCGAGTGGATGGACATCGAGCTGGTCGGCTACATCCTGATGGGCGCCGGTGCTGTCATCATGGTCATCGGCATCGTCTTGCTGACCCGCAAGCGCAGCAGCATCACCACGACCCGCAGCGCCGTCGACCAAGCGAGCGGGGAACAGGTCACGTCGCAGAAGCGTTCCGTCGACGACGTCTAGGTCGACGTCCGTCGTGCCGGGGCCCGCGTCGAGGTCGACGTCGACACGCGCCCCGGCACCGGCCTGCGCCGGCGGCGGCCCAGGTGATCAGGTCGCCTTACGCAGGGTGACCAGCGCCACCAACGCCGCCGCCAGCACCAGAATGGTACCGATCCAGGCCGTGGGCCCAATTCCGCTGGTGAAGGCATCGCGGGCCGACGAGAGCAGCACGTTTGCCAGGCCGGAGGGCAGCCCGTCGGCCACGGCCACCGCACCGCCGAGGGTCTCCGCCGCCGCCGCGCTCTGCGCCGCGGTGAGGGCCTCCGGCAACACGACCGCACTGCGGTACGACGCCGTCAGGATGGTACCGAGGATGGTCGTGCCGAGCACGGCGCCCAGTTCATAGGCCGTCTCGCCGACAGCGGATGCCGCCCCCATCTTGGCCGCCGGGGCGTTCGCCACGATCAGTTCGTTCGAGACCGTCTCGGCCGCGCCGATCCCGATCCCGAGGGCCACGAAGACGAGCGCGATGCCGACCGCGTCGAGGTCTCCCCCGCCCAGGGCGGCGGCCGCGTAGCCGACGGCCGAGATCAGCAGTGCCACCGGAACGACGATCGACGGCCGCACGCGCCGGGCGATGGGCACGATGACGAGGCCGGACACGATCATCGCCGCCAGTCCCGGCACGAGCACCAGACCCGCCTCCAGAGGCGAGAGGGCCAGTACGAGCTGCAGGTACTGGGAGACGAAGAACAGGCCGCCGACGAGAGCCACGACGCTCAGCAGGTTGACGCCGATCGCCCCGCTGAAGGCCCCCTGGCGGAACAGCCCGAGGTCGATCATCGGGTGCGTCAGCCGGGGCTGGCGGCGCACGAAGACCACGCCTGCGGCGAGTCCGAGCACGATCGGGCCGAGCGAGAAGGGCGTGGGTCCGTGCTCCGCCAGGGCCTTGATCCCGTAGACGACCGGCAGCATGGTCGCCAGCGAGAGCGCGATGCTCGGCGCGTCGATGCGTCCGGGGTTCGGGTCGCGGGACTCCGGCACGAGCAGGGGCCCGAGAACCAGCAGCGGCAGGAGCAGCGGCACCGCGAGCAGGAAGACCGAGCCCCAGGCGAAGTGCTCCAGCAGCACGCCGCCCACCACGGGGCCGAGCGCGCTGCCTGCGGCGAAACCGCTCGCCCAGATCGCGATCGCCAGCCGCCGCTGGTTGCGGTCGGTGAAGACGGAGCGGAGCAGCGACAGCGTCGGCGGCATCAGCATGGCGCCGAAGAAGCCCAGCACGGCGCGGTCGATGATCAACCACTCGACGCTTGGGGCGAAGGCGGCCACCACGGAAACGGCGCCGAACCCGGCGGAGCCGATCAGCAGCAGCCGGCGGCGCCCGATCCGGTCACCGAGGCTGCCCATGGCCACTAGGAGGCCGGCGAGCATGAGCGGGTAGATGTCGATTACCCAGAGCAGCTGCGTGCCGGTCGGCCGCAGGTCCTCGGAAATGGCCGGCAGGGCGAGGTTGAGCACCGTGTTGTCGATCGAGACCAGGAGCACGGGCAGCATGAGCACGACGAGCGCCCACCACCGGCGGCGGGGGCTGAGCACACGGCTGACGGCGATGACGGGGGTGGTCTCTCGGACGGTATTCGACACGGGAACGACTTCTTTCGGCTCCAGGGACGGATGCTGCACCGTCCAGACGGTACAGTAAACCGTCCAGACGGTATAGTAGCACCATGAGCTCTAAAACCGCAGCCCCGGCCCGGAACGTGCCCCGCCTCTCCCCCACGCGCGATCGCATCCTGGACGCGTTCGCGCACCTCCTGATCGACCAGGGCGAGCGGGCGGCCACCCTCGAGGCGGTGGCGGTGGCGGCTGGCCTTTCCAAGGGCGGCCTGCTCTATCACTTCGGGTCGAAAGACGCGCTCGTGGAGGGACTCCTGGCCCGGCTCGACGCGCTCGTCGCCGACGATGTCGAACAAATTCGAGCGGCCTCGGCCGGAGCGGTCGACTACCTGATCCGCACGTCGATGAGCGAGGGGACGGTGCTCGACCAGTCGATCGGTGCGGCCGTCAGGCTCGCGCAGGGGGCACATCCGTTGGCCAATGCGGCCCTGGCCGCAACTCGACGCCAGTGGCTGAGCGTCATCGAGGAGGCGGTGGGAGACCCGGACGTGGCCGAGGTGATCATGCTCGTCAGTGACGGGCTGTACTACGAATCCACCCTCGCGAGCCCCGGCCAGCCTGCCGTCGATGACACATCGACGACGAGGTTGGACCGGTTGCTCGCGGTGATCGGGCGGATGACCGACGGAACTGCTATTCGGTGATGGAGATTTCGATCATGGCCTCGGCCGAGATCGCGTCGCGCACCGTGGCCAGCAGGCTCGCCGGAACGGGCGAGTCGACCGTCAGTACGCTCAGGGCCTTGCCGCCAGCCACGTGGCGGGCGATCTGCATGCCCGCGATGTTGATCTGGGCGTCGCCGAACTCGCGGCCGTAGACGGCCACGATTCCCGGACGGTCCGTGTAGAGCATCACGATCAGGTGGTCGTCGAACGGAACCTCGACGTCGTAGCCGTTGATCTCGACGATCTTCTCGATTTGCTTGGTGCCGGTCAGGGTGCCGGACACCGATACCTGCGAGCCGTCCGCGAGGGCGCCACGCAGCGTGATGACGTTGCGGTACTCCGGCGACTCCTTGTCGGTGATCATGCGCACCGCGACGCCGCGCTGCTCGGCGAGCAACGGCGCGTTGACATAGGACACGGTCTCGCTGACGACATTGGTGAAAATGCCCTTGAGCGCGGCGAGCCGGAGCACGCTCACGTCATAGTCGGCGAGCTCGCCGCGCACCTCGACGTCGACGCTGGTCAGCGGGCTGTGGGCGCCGAGACCGGAGAAGACCTGGCCGAGCTTCTCCACCAGCGGGATGCCGGGGCGCACGTAGGGGTCGATAACGCCTCCGGCGACGTTGACCGCGTCGGGGACGAGCTCCCCCGACAGGGCGAGGCGAACCGACTTGGCGACGGAGACGCCAGCCTTTTCCTGGGCTTCGTCCGTGGAGGCGCCGAGGTGAGGCGTGGTGATGATGTTGTTGAGGCCGAGCAGCTTCGACCCGGTCGGCGGCTCGTTGACGAACACATCGAGGCCGGCGCCGGCGATCGTGCCGGCCGTGAGGGCGTCGTAGAGGTCGTTCTCGTTGATGAGGCCGCCGCGGGCCACGTTCACGACGAACGCGGTGGGCTTCATCAGCTTGAACTGTTCGGCGCCGATCATGCCGTTGGTTTCGGGCGTCTTGGGCATGTGGATGGTGATGAAGTCCGACTGTGCAAGGAGCTCATCGAGGCTGACCGGAACCACGCCGAGCTGCTGGGCGCGGGCGGAGGTGATGTAGGGGTCATAGGCGATGATGTTCGTGCCGAAGGCCTGCATCCGCGCCGCGATGAGGGCGCCGATGCGGCCGAGGCCGATGATGCCGATGGTCTTTTCGTAGAGCTCGACGCCGGTGTACTTGGAGCGCTTCCACTGCCCCTGCGCCAGCGCGCCGTGGGCGGCCGGGATGTGACGGGCCAGGCTGATGATGTGCCCGACGGTCAGTTCTGCGGCGGAAATAATGTTGGAGGTCGGGGCATTGACGACCATGACGCCCGCAGCCGTGGCCGCTTTAATGTCGACGTTGTCGAGGCCGACGCCCGCGCGGGCGATGACCTTCAGTAACGGTGCGGCGGCGATTGCCTCCGCGTCCACCTTCGTGGCGGAGCGCACCAGAACGGCATGCGCCGTGGCCAGTCCGGCGAGTAGCGCGACCCGGTCAGTGCCGTCTACGGAGCGGACCTCGAAGTCGGGCCCGAGGGCGTCGACGGTGGCAGGCGATAATTCTTCAGCGATTAGGACAACAGGTTTTGACACGAAAACGGATCCTCCGATTGCAGCAGAAAAGCATGGCTTGCGCCGCGACCGTGGGGCGCCAGATATGAAATCACTCTATCGGCTGGAGAATAGGGCCATGAGCAGCGTTACATTCCCCGACCTCCAGTTCGCCGTGCGCATCGTGCTGGCGGTGGTCTTCATCGGCGCCGGCATCGCACATTTCGTGCCGGGTGTGGCGCGCACGATGAGGGCGATGATCCCGCCACGGCTGCGAACGACCGGGATGCTTCGCCCCGGCAACCTCGTCATCCTCACCGGAGTCTGCGAGATCGCGGGCGGGCTCGGACTGCTGTATCCACCCACGATCGTGACGGCCGGCGTCTGCCTGATCGTGTTCTTGGCGGCGATCTTCCCCGCCAACGCCTTCGCCGCGCGCTACCCGGACCGCTTCGGCGTGGCCGCGATCCCCCTCGTGCCGCGGCTGACCGGGCAGCTCGTGCTGATGGGGCTGATCGTCGTCGCGATCGCCTGAGCGCTAGGCGACGCCGTGCACCACAGGCGGAGCGCCCTGCCCGGTGTCGAACCAATTCGACGGAGATTTTGGGTCAAACACCCGTTTTTGAACCCAAACGCGCTGTTGAGAGCAACATCTCCGTCGAATTCGTTCGGGACACCGAGCGGCAGGGCCAGGCGAGCAGGCAGGGCCAGGCGAGCAGGCAGGGCCAGGCGAGCAGGCAGGGCTAGGCGAGCAGGCTGCCCGCGCCGAGGGTGAAGATGTTGGCGGCGATCGCGGCGTTCAGACCCAGGCCGGCCAGGAACAGGGCAGCCTGCGCGGCGGGTCCGCGTGAGCGCCCGATCCACGCGGCAAGCACGAAGACGAGGAGCGGGCCCAGGATGCCGACGAGGAGCACGAAAATACCGAGTCCGCTCAGCTGGGTGTCGAGGCTTTGAGCCAGGATGTTGAGGCCGACGAGGTTGCCGACGCCCTCCCAGATGTCGTAGGCATAGCAAAGGCCGAACAGGATCGCGATGCCCGTCGACAGCCAGCGCGGGGTGCGCCGCCGGGATGAGGGGATGGTCGCGGGCGTGGTCACCGGTGAATCGGTCATGCGATGACCCCCGGTCCGGAGATGAACGGCAGCGGGGCGAGCAGAACGACTCCGAGGAGTAGCCAGCCGATCCGGGCTCGGGGATGCGTTCTGGTCAGCCAGAACGTCACCGCGAACCAGACCGCTGGAGCGGCCACGGCCAGCCAGAGACCGAGGGAGAACATGAACTCGGACAACTCGTCGGCGGGCGGGGTCTGGATGCGGCCCACGCCGATGAACCAGCCCACCGTGTAGAGCAGATATATTCCGCCGAAGATTCCGAGCGAGACGAGCGCCAGGGAACTCGTGGCCGTGCGGGTCAGGGCGGCGTCGGCCGCCGCCTTCGCCGCGACAGCGGATGCCGGACCGGCCACGGTCCATCCGTCCGGCGGCGCGACGGAACCGGTCTCGGTGCCGGCCGCGGTGCCGGTGTCGGTTTCAGAGCCGGAGCCGGAACCGTCGCCGGTCGTGACGAAAGCGCCCGAATCGGGCTCGGCGGGCCGTGCGGTCGCGCCAGACTCGTCGCCGGAGACGAGCGTGGGGTCGTCGTCGCCGGCCCAGCCCAGGGCGTCGTCCCGGTTGTCGTCACCGGAGTGTCCAGAAGTCATGAGACCAGCGTACCGAGGCGCCGCCCGGGCGGCGCACACTTCCGGCTGATCACGACTTTCAGTGCCTTGGTTTCCGCCGCGCGGGAGAAGGTGTCGTACGCCTCGAGGATCTGGTCCATCCGGAACCGATGCGTGGTCAGCTTGTCGGCTGGGATCTTCTTCTGCGCGACGAGCCGGAAGACGGTGTCCGGGGCCGAGGCGCGCTCGAGCTTCGCGGCCGTGACCGTCTCCCCCGCCGGGCCGTCGGGGATGCCATGAACCGGTTGCGAATGGGGGTCGTGTCCTGTGCGAACCGGCAGGCCGGGTTCATCCACGGGCATCAATGGTGACCACCCGGACCGGACGTGGCAAGCACCCCGAACGCATCCTCGGGCAATCAGCGCCGTTGACGCGGCAGCGGGGCCAATCCAGTGGATTGGCCCCGCTGCCGATGCGAGCTCGGGTGTTAGCGCGCGGCTTCGCCGTCAGTGTAGTCGTCGTCGGCGGAGGCGTTCCAGGCGAACAGCTTGCGCAGCTCACGGCCGGTGGCTTCGATGGGGTGCTCTTCGCCCTTCTTGCGCAGAGCAAGGAACTCCGGTGCTCCGGCGTCCTGGTCCGCGATGAAGCGGGCCGCGAAGGCGCCGTTCTGGATGTCGGCGAGAACGGCCTTCATATTCTCCTTGACGTGGGCGTCGATGACGCGTGGGCCGGAGACGTAGTCGCCGTACTCGGCGGTGTCGGAGACGCTCCAACGCTGCTTGGCGATGCCCCCCTCCCACATCAGGTCGACGATGAGCTTGAGCTCGTGCAGCACCTCGAAGTAGGCGACCTGCGGCTGGTAGCCGGCCTCGGTGAGAACCTCGAAGCCGTACTGGATCAGCTGCGACGCGCCACCACAGAGCACGGCCTGCTCGCCGAACAGGTCGGTTTCGGTCTCTTCGGTGAAGGTGGTCTTGATGCCGGCGGCGCGCAGCCCACCGATCGCCTTGGCGTAGCTGAGGGTGAGCGGCCAGGCCGCGCCCGAGGCATCCTTCTCGACGGCGACGATCACGGGAACGCCGCGGCCGGCCTCATACTCGCGGCGAACGGTGTGGCCCGGTCCCTTGGGGGCGACCATGGTGACGTCGATGCCTTCGGGGGCCTTGATGTAGCCGAAACGGATGTTGAAGCCGTGTCCGAAGACAAGGGCCTTGCCCGCAGCGAGGTTCGGCAGCACGTCGTCGGCGAACAGGTGACGCTGCACCTGGTCGGGCGCCAGGATGACGATGACGTCGGCCCAGGCGGATGCCTCGGCGGTGCTGAGAACGGTGAAGCCGGCCTCTTCGGCCTTGGCCTTGGACTTCGAGCCCTCCTTGAGGCCGATGACGACCTCGACACCCGAGTCGCGCAGGTTCTGCGCGTGAGCGTGACCCTGCGAGCCATAGCCGATGACGGCTACTTTCTTGCCCTGGATGATCGACAGGTCGGCGTCTTTGTCGTAGTAAATCTCAGACACGAGTAAATGTTCTCCTTGTTGTTGTAGTCGGTGGTCGAGCTCTAGTTTTTGAAGACGCGCTCGCTGATCGATTTCGACCCGCGGCCGATGGCGAGCAGGCCGGACTGGGCGATTTCCTTGATCCCGTAGGGCTCGAGCACGCGCAGCAGCGCCTGCGTTTTGCCGGAGTCCCCGGTGACCTCGATCACGACCGCGTCGACGGACACGTCGACGACCCGAGCCCGGAACAGGGTCACGGCTTCGAGCACCATCGACCGGGTCGTGTTGTCGGCGCGCACCTTCACCAGCAGGTGTTCGCGCTGCACCGACTGGGCCGGGTCGAGTTCGACGATCTTGATGACGTTGATCAGCTTGTTCAGCTGCTTGGTCACTTGCTCCAGCGGTGCGTCTTCGACGTCGACGAGGATCGTGATGCGGGAGAGCCCGGGGATTTCGGTGTGGCCGACGGCGAGGCTCTCGATGTTGAAACCGCGGCGGGCGAAGAGGCCGGCGACCCGGGTGAGCAGGCCGGGCTTGTCCTCGACGAGGAGGCTCAGAACGTGGGTGCTCACGGGTTATTCTTCTTCCCAGGTCGGTGCGTGCTCTTTGGCATACTGCACATAGCTGTTGCTGACACCCTGCGGCACCATCGGCCAGACCATGGCGTCCCGGCTTACGATGAAGTCGATCACCACGGGCCGGTCGTTGGTCGCCAACGCCAGCTTGATGGCGTCGTCGACCTGGTCGGGGCTGGTGACCCGGATGGCGAGGGCACCGTAGGCCTCCGACAGCTTCACGAAGTCCGGCACCATGGCGGACCCGTGCCCGGTGTGCAGATCGGTGAAGGAGTGCCGTCCGTCGTAGAACAGGGTCTGCCACTGGCGCACCATGCCCAGCGAGGAGTTGTTGATGATGGCGACCTTGATCGGAATGTTGTTGATCGTGCAGGTGGCCAGTTCCTGGTTGGTCATCTGGAAGCATCCGTCGCCGTCGATCGACCAGACCACCCGGTCGGGCTCGGCCACCTTGGCACCCATCGCTGCGGGGATGGAGTAGCCCATCGTGCCGGCGCCCCCGGAGTTCAGCCAGGAATTGGGCCGCTCGTACTTGATGAACTGGGCCGCCCACATCTGGTGCTGGCCGACACCGGCCGCATAGACGGCTTCCGGCCCGGTCAGCTCGCCGATGCGCTGGATCACGAACTGCGGGCTCATGAGGCCGTCGGTCGGCTCGGAATAGCCCAGCGGGAACTCCTCCCGCAGCCCCTTGAGGTAGGTCCACCAAACGCTGACGTCGGGCGTCGTCGTGGTGATGGCGGCCGCGTAGGCGATGGTGAGTTCGGCGATGACCTCCTTGGCGTCACCGACGATGGGAACGTCGGCGGCGCGGATCTTACCGATCTCCGCGGGGTCGATGTCGACGTGCACGATCGTGGCGTGCGGCGCAAACTCGGAGACCTTGCCGGTGACCCGGTCGTCGAAGCGGGAGCCGAGCGCGATGATCAGGTCGGCCTCCTGCAGCGCGAGCACCGCGGACACGGTGCCGTGCATCCCGGGCATGCCCAGGTGCTGGTCGTGCGAGTCCGGGAACGCGCCGCGCGCCATCAACGTGGTGACGACGGGCGTCTTGCTGAGTTCGGCGAAGGCGAGCAGTTCTTCCGACGCGCGGGCACGGATGACACCGCCACCCACATAGAGGACGGGCTTCTTGGCCTCGGCAAGCAGCTGGGCCGCAGCCTGCACCTGTTTGCCGTGGGCCTTGGTGACCGGCCGGTAGCCGGGCAGGTCGAGCTTGGGCGGCCAGATGAACGGGGCGCTCTTCTGCTGGGCATCCTTGGTGATGTCCACCAGGACCGGGCCGGGCCGGCCGGTGGAGGCGATCAGGTGAGCCGACGCGATAGCCGCGGGGATGTCCTCGGGACGCTTGACCAGGAAGGAGTGCTTCGTGATCGGCATGGTGATGCCGACGATGTCGGCCTCCTGGAAGGCATCCGTGCCCATCAGGGTGGAGAAGACCTGGCCGGTGATGCAAAGGATCGGCACCGAGTCCATGTACGCGTCGGCGATGGCGGTGACAAGGTTGGTGGCGCCGGGCCCGGAGGTGGCGATGGCCACCCCGACGCGGTTGCTCGCCGAGGCGTAGCCCTCCGCGGCGTGGCCGGCACCCTGCTCGTGCCGCACCAGGATGTGCCGGATCACGGTTTGGCTCATCAGCTCGTCGTAGAGCGGAATGACGGCGCCGCCCGGCAGACCGAAGACGTCGGTGACGCCCAGCAGCTCCAGCGAGCGGATGATCGCACCGGAACCGGTGAGGATTTCCGGTGCCCCCGAGTCGGGCGCCCCGGCGGCCGCGGCAGACGAGGGCGACGGTGATGGCACGGGTGTTTCCGCGGTCATGTGATCAGTTCCCTAGTTCGATGACGAATAGTGAGTTCTAGCCCGTGACGGCGCCGACGGCCGCAGACTGGACAAGCTTCGAGTACTTTGCGAGAACGCCCCGGGTGTAGCGCGGAGGCAGAGGTGCCCAGCCAACACTCCGGGCGGTCAGCTCATCAGGGTCGACCAGTAGGTCGAGCGTGCGAGCTGCGATATCGACCCGTATCAGATCACCATCGCGCACGAAGGCGATTGGACCTTCGTCCACCGCTTCGGGTGCTATATGGCCGATGCACAGTCCGGTTGTGCCGCCTGAGAATCGACCGTCCGTTAAGAGTAGTACATCGGCGCCGAGCCCGGCGCCCTTGATGGCGGCGGTGATCGAGAGCATCTCCCGCATTCCGGGCCCTCCCTTGGGTCCCTCGTAGCGGATGACGACGACGTCTCCCTTCTGGATCTCCCCCGCAGTGAGAGCGTCCATGGCGGCGCGCTCACGCTCAAACACGCGCGCGGGTCCCTCGAAGATGTCGGAGTCGAAGCCGGCGGTTTTGACGACGGCACCCTCGGGGGCGATAGAGCCCTTGAGGATGGTGATTCCGCCGCTGGCGTGAATCGGGTTGTCGAGGGTGCGCAGCACCTCGCCGTCCAGTTCGGGCGGGTCGATCTCGGCAAGGTTCTCGGCCACGGTCTTGCCGGTCACGGTGAGCGCGTCGCCGTGGATGAGGCCGGCCTCGAGCAGGGCCCGCATCACGGCCGGCACGCCGCCGTGACGGTCGACGTCGTTCATGACGTACTTGCCGAACGGCTTCAGGTCGCCGATGTGCGGCACCTTGTCGCCGATGCGGTTGAAGTCGTCGAGGGTGAGCTCGACCTCGGCCTCGTTCGCGATGGCCAGCAGGTGCAGAACCACGTTGGTGGAGCCGCCGAACGCCATCGCCACGGCGATCGCGTTCTCGAAGGCTTTGAGGGTCAGGATGTCCCTGGCCGTGATCCCCAGACGCAGCAGGTTGACGACGGCCTCGCCGGAGCGGTGCGCGTAGTAGTCGCGGCGGCGGTCGGCGGAGGCCGGGGAGGCCGATCCCGGCAGGCTCATGCCGAGAGCCTCGGCCACGCTGGCCATGGTGTTGGCGGTGTACATGCCGCCGCAGGCACCCTCGCCGGGAGCGAAGGCGCACTCGATGCGCTTGGCGTCGGCCACGGACATCCGCCCGGCCTTGACGGCGCCCACCGCCTCGAAGGAGTCGATGATGGTGATGTCTTTTTCGGTGCCGTCGGAAAGCTTGACCCAGCCGGGAGCGATCGATCCTGCGTAGAGGAAAACGCTGGCCAGGTCGAGGCGGGCCGCGGCCATCAGCATCCCGGGCAGCGACTTGTCGCAGCCCGCCAGCAGCACGGAGCCGTCGAGGCGCTCGGCCTGCATGACAACCTCGACCGAGTCGGCGATGACCTCGCGGGAGACGAGGGAGAAGTGCATGCCCTCATGGCCCATCGAGATGCCATCGGAGACGGAGATGGTGCCGAACTGCAGCGGGTAGCCGCCGCCGCCGTGCACACCTTCTTTGGCGGCCTGCGCGAGGCGATCCAGGGAGAGGTTGCAGGGCGTGATCTCGTTCCACGAACTTGCGATGCCGATCTGGGGTTTCTCCCAGTCGGCGTCGCCCATACCGACGGCCCGGAGCATCCCCCGCGAGGTGGTGGCTTCGATTCCATCGGTGACGTCCCGGCTGCGAGGCTTCATATCGATCTCAGTCATGCACTGAGTCTAAACGTCCACTGAGGGCGGAACGTCGCCCGGGGGTCATGCTCCGGCGGCGGCCTCACGCTCCGTGGCGACGGCCGCGCGGGCATCGGCGATCAGGCCCAGCACCAGCGGCACGTCTTCGGGGCCGCGCACCCGGTAGCCGGCGAGCGAGTCGCCTGCCCCGATCTTGAGGCCGACGTCGCCGGGTCGCAGCACGGCGAAGGCATCTTCGTCGGTGGTGTCGTCGCCGGCGTAGAAGACCCGGTCGGCCCCCGCGTGCCGGCGCAACCGCTCAAGGGCGTCGCCCTTGGTGCTGGCACGCACCGCGAATTCGATCACGTCCTTGCCGTCCCGCACGGTCAGGCCGGGCAGCAGCGTGCCCAGCTCCTCGCGTGCGGCCTTCAGGGCGGCCGCCGCTTTCCGAGGCGTCGCCAGCCGGGTGTGCAGGGCCAGACCGGCCGGCTTGCGTTCGATCCAGGTTCCGTCGATGCTGCCGGAGATGCGCTCAAGCACCCGGGCGAGGGCGTCGAGCTGCTCGAGTTCCTCGGTGACGAGGTCGAGTTCGATCTCGGGGGTGTCCAGCTGCACCTCGATCCCGTGCGAGCCGGCGAGGAGCACATCGGTCTGCGGCTGCGACACGTGCCGCAGGCTGACCAGGGCCCGGCCGGAGACGAACGCGACCCGCACCCCGTCGAGGTCGAGCAGGCGCTGCACGGCCTCGCGAGTGCCTGCCACTGCGCGCGCGTCTTCGGGCTTGTCGACGTGCGGGGCAAGCGTCCCGTCGAAATCGAGGGCCACGAGGATGTTGTCGGCGCGGCTGAGATCCTTCAGCGCACCGGCGAGGGTGTCGGGGATCCCGGGACGCACGGCGGCTCCTTCGGTCAAGGTTCGGAGGAAGGAAGAGGACCAAGCGTCGACGTCGTTGTCGAAGACCTTGCGGCGGAGCGCGCGCATGCGTCGCAGCCGTTCCTGGCGGGGCATCGCGACGGCCCTGAGGATGGCGGCCTTCACGCCGTCGATGTCATGCGGGTTGATCAGCACGGCCTGTTTGAGCTCGTCGGCGGCGCCGGCGAACTCGCTCAGAACGAGCACGCCGTCGCGGTCGAAGCGCACGGCCACGTATTCCTTGGCGACGAGGTTCATGCCGTCGCGGAGCGCGGTCACGAGCATCACGTCGGCCGCGAGGTAGAGCGCCACCATCTCCTCGCGCGGGTAGCCGTGATGGTGGTAACTGATGGCGGTGTGGCTGATGGTGGAAAAGTCGCCGTTGAGGCGGCCGACGGCCAGTTCGATCTCGTCGCGCAGGGCGATGTACGGGCCGACGCGTTCCCGGGAGGGGCTGGCGACCTGCACCAGGGTGACATCCTCCACGCTCAGGCTGCCGTCGGCGAGCAGCTCGCCGAACGCCTTGATGCGGTGGGCGATGCCCTTGGTGTAGTCGAGCCGGTCCACGCCCAGCATGATCGTCTGGGGGTTGCCGAGGTCTTCGCGGATCTGGCGCGCCCGCTCCTGGATCTCGGGGCGCCGCGCCAGTTCCTCGTAGGCGGCGGCGTCGATGGAGATCGGGAAGTGCTTGGCGATCACCCGGCGATGCTTGCCCTCGGGTGCGGGCACATCGATGGCGACGCCGCGGGTCGGATAGCCGTAGAGGCGGCGCACGGCTCGGGAGAAGTTACCGGCGTCGGCGAGGCGCTGGAAACCGATCAGGTCGGCGCCGAGCAGTCCGTCGAGGATCTGCTTGCGCCAGGGTAGCTGGGCGTAGATCCCGTAGGGCGGAAAAGGGATGTGGTTGAAGAACCCGATCACGAGGTCGGGCCGCGCGTCGCGCAGCATCCGTGGCACGAGCTGCAACTGGTAGTCGTGCACCCACACCGTGGCGCCGGGCGCAGCGGCGGATGCGGCGGCGTCGGCGAAGCGGCGGTTCACCCGAACGTAGGCCTCCCACCATTCGCGGTGGTAGCGCGGCGGCGCGATCACGTCGTGGTAAAGCGGCCAGATCGTGTCGTTGGAGAAGCCCTCGTAGTAATCCTCCAACTCCGACTCGCTGAGCCGCACCGGCACGATGGAGATGCCGTCGTTCTCGAACGGGTCGAACGAGCGGTCGGCGATGCCGGGCCAGCCCACCCAGGCGCCGTCGGAGCTGCGCATCATGGGCTCGAGGGCGGTGACCAGGCCGCCGGGCGAGGTGCGCCAGCCCTCGGTTCCGTCTTCGGAAACCTCGATCTCGATCGGGAGGCGGTTGGAGACCACGACCAGCGAATAGGTGGAGTCCGGGGCGGCGGATGCCGTGGGTTCGGCTGAAGAGGTAATGAGATCGTCCGTTCCGGCGGGCGCAGAGCGACGCCTTGGTGGTCTCCCAAGGCTACCAGTGGGCCGAAAGCGGTGGCCGGGCTGGCCACTCGGCCACGGTCGCCCGACATGGGGACAACTTTGAGGTAACGCGCGTACTTTAACCCGTGGATCGTGTCCGGGTGTGGCGCGACCCCGGCTGACTGTTTGAAAGAGGCGGACCCATGGACCTGAATTCACTGCTGAGCTGGGTGTCGATCTCACTCGCGACCATCAGCCTCGTTATCTTCGTCTCGTTCTTCGTTCTGGTGCGGAGGCTGTACCGGCGCATTCGCCGTAGCCGCAGGCTGACCGGCGCGGTGTTGCGTTCTCGCACCATCCTGAGTCGGGGCCCGCAACACGAGGTTCTGAAGCTGCAGTTGCGGCTGAGGGAATCTCTCGACAGTGGTCAGGCAGCCGTCGACCTGGCCCGGAGCAGCCAGGGCCCGCTCGGCGAGCTTCCGCGACTTTTCCGTCGCATTCAGGGCGAAAGCGTCACGCTGCAATCGCAGCTGCGGCTGCTGACGAGCGAGGCCGATCCTGTCGTGCTCGCCGAGGCGCTGTCGGTGGCCGGCCGCCGTGTCGACCAAGTGGCCGGGTTGGTGCGCCGGCTGCGCTCGGCCGTCGCTGCCGGTCTCGGAGAGCTCACCGATGACACCCTCACGGCCCTTCGGTCCGAGGTCGACCGCGAGGTGGCCGCGCTCCGGGCTGGGGTCGATGAGTTGCGCTCCCTCAACGGCCGCTCGCTCAACGGCTGCTCCCTCGACGGCCACTCCCATAACGGCAACGACGGGTTCTCTGATCCGCGCCGGCCCTTGCCCATGAATACTTTCAACAGAAGGACTGAATCATGAGCCTCACCTCGCGGCTGCGCGTCATCCTCCGCAGCAAGTCAAACCAGGCCCTGACCCGGATCGAAGACCCCCGCGAGGCCCTCGACGACAGCTACGAGCAGCAGGTGAAGTCGCTCCAGCAGGTGCGCCTGGGGCTGGCCGAGGTCGCAACGGCAAAGAAGCGAATTGAGTTGCAGGGGCAGGACATGGGCGGCCGCTACCAGCGGCTGGCCGACCAGGCCCAGGAGGCGCTGAACCAGGGCCGGGAAGATCTGGCCCGCACGGCGCTGGAACGCCGGTCGCTCCTCGAGGGCCAGGTGGCAGCCATCCGTGACCAGTACCTCGTTTTGGTGCAGCAGCAGGCGCAACTGCAGGACAACGAACGACGCCTCGCCGAACGGGTCGCCGCCTTCCGCCTGGAGAAGGAGACCATCAAGGCCACCTACGCTGCCTCCGAGGCTCGGGTCAAGGCCAACGAGGCCGCGTCCGGCATCGGCTCGCAACTGGGCACGGTCGGTGCCGACCTCGACCGGGCCAAGGACCGGGTCACCCAGATGCAGGCCCGCGCCGCCGCCACCGACGAGCTGCTCTCCAGCGGCGCTCTGAACGATGTCACGGCCCCGCTCGACGCGGACCTCGAGCGGCAGCTCTCGGCTGGGGCGACCAGAGCGGCTGTCGACCGCCAGCTTCAAGCGATGAAGGAGGCCCGCGCCACGAACCGAGGCCCCGGCCCGAACGCTCGCGGAGGAACCGACGCCTGGTTGAGTATCGGCCAGGGCCCGTCTCTCCCCTGATCCTGGTCGTCGACCCACTCTGAGCCAGGTCGTCGAACCAATTCGACGGAGATTTTGGCGAAAACGCTACTTTCCGGGGCATCCTGGACCTACCTTGGCAAAATCTCCGTCGAATTCGTCCGCGCTGCGGGGCAGAACAAAGCGCGAGGTGCACGCCCGAACCGCACAGGCACTTCGGCGCATCAGGCGGGAGGTGTGGCCACCTCAGGAGATCCGGCCGGGCCGAGCCGGGTATCCGCACCTGTTCCGCACTGGTCCGCGCCGACTGGAGAATTTAGGCGACGGATGTCCTGAGTCAGCCCCACACGCAAGCTCGCCTGAGCCTGAACCTGAACCTGAACCACGGTTGCTCGGGTGAGCCAAAATCTCCGGCGAATTCGTGCGGCGCACGGGGCGCAACCTCACGCGGGCGGGCACACGTTCCCTCCGGGAACAGATACCCCGCATCAGCTGCGGGCCTGCGCCAGGCCGAACGAGCGGGCGCCGCGCCGGCTGGCGACGGTCCAGTACGAGGCCAGAACGCTCACCAGTGCGAGGATCAGCAGGATGGCCGCGGGCCCGCCGGCGCTGCCGCCTCCCCCGGAGACAATGGCCTGCATGCCCCGCACCGCCCAGGTGAGCGGCAGGAACGGGCTGATCATCTGGAACGGCGCCGACACCAGCTCAATCGGGTAGAGCCCACCCACCGCGGTGAGCTGCAGCGCGAGCAGTACCAGGGAGACCACGATTCCGACCCGGCCGAACGCCGCCGTGAGGAAATGGTGCACCGCCGCGAACACGAAGGCGAGGAACACCGCGAAGGCCAGGGTCGACGGCAGGATCGACCACGAGACGCCGAGCGTGCTGTGCAGCAACAACACCACGACCACGGCCTGCGCTGCGGCGATTCCGAACGCACGGCCGAGGCTGCGGGCCACGAGGTTGCCGGTCGACGCGGTCGACGCGAGCGCGAGCGCGGACAGCGGCTTCATCACCAGGAAGATCGCCAGGGCACCGATCCACAGGCCGATCGGCACGAAGACCATGCCGATGACCGGGCCGATCGACGCGAAGGCGTTGTCGCGCTCCGCGGTGATGCCGACCGGTTCGGAGACGACCGCCGCGGTCGTCACCGGGTCGGTGTCGGTGAGAAGGGCCGCGCTGTCCGCGCCGTCCTGCAGCCCGCTGGCGAGTTCGACCGCGCCCGATTCGAGCAGGCGGGCGCCCGCCGCGGCATCCGTTGTTCCGGTGGCCAGCTGCGAGAGGCCGGTGGCGATGCCGGCAACGCCGGTGGCGAGGTCGCTGGCACCGCCGCGGAGGTCGCTGCCGCCGGCGGAGAGCAGGCTCGCACCGTTGGCGCTCTGAGACACCCCATCGAGCACGCCTTCGAGGCCCGGACCGGCCTGGCCGATGCCGGTGCTCTGCGCGGCGAGGGCGTCGAATCCGCCCTGGAGCTGCAGCAGGGCCGGCGCGTAGTCGGCGACCCGCGGGTCGCTCTGCATGGCCGCGTTCAGCTGCCTGAAACCGTCGGCGTTGGCCTGCACCCCGGCCGCGTAGGCCGGTAGGCCGGTCGCGAGCGGAGCCAGCCCGACCGCGCCCGTGCTCAGCCGGTTCAGGCCGTCGCTCAGTCCGGTGACGCCCTGGGTGTACTCGGTCACGCCGGAGGAGAAGCTGGCGGCGCCGGTCGCGGCGGACGAGGCCCCGGATGCCGCGGCGGCCGTGCCGCCGGCCAGCGAATCGAGTCCGGTGGCCACGCCGGTGACCCCGGTCGAAACCTGCGCGGCGCCATCCGCCGCCTGCGTGAGGGACTCGCCCAGCACGGCCAGGCTGGTGTAGAGCCCGTTGAGGTACTGCGAGGTGATCTCGCGGCCGAAGACGCCCGACATGGCGGTGCCCACCGACTGGGCCACCGATCCGGCCAGGAACGAGTGCGCGTCATCCGTGCGGATGCCCAGGTCGGCCTGGGTGGGAGCCGCCCCGCCCAGCGAGGTCACCGACGCCGAGAAGTCCTTCGGGATCGTGAGCACCGCGTAGGCGTCGCCGGAGGCCAGGGCCGACGCGGCATCCGCGGAGTTGGAGATGGTCCAGTCGAACCCGGTGGCCTCGGACCCCTCATCGGAAGGCTTGGTGAGTTCGGTCACGAGCAGGCGGCCGGCGAGCACCGGCTGCTCGGTGCCGTCGGGCAGGGTGGTGGTGACGATCTCGTCGTTGTTGACGACGATCGCCGGCAGCGTGTCCACGCGCTGATCGGCGGTGGCGAGGGCCCCGGCGAAGAGTCCGGCAACCGCCAGCGGCACCACGATCAGGCCCGCCAGCAGGGCCCCGAGGGCCCCTCGGCGCTGCCCGGGCGTGCGGCTGAACAGTTCCTCAAGCCTGGTGCTCATCGCTGCAGGGCCTTTCGGTCACGGGAATCGAGTTCGAGGGTCTGCAGCGGGCGGGCCCCGCGGTAGACCGCGATCGCCTCGGGGAAGGAGGCGGCACCGACGATGAGGGCGGTCGAGGCCGGGGCGAGGATCGCCAGCACCTGCACGAGGTCCCGCCCCGCCGGGTCGACGGGCAGTCCCTCGCCGAGGTCGACGATGACAACTCCCGGGGTCTCGATGAGCGCCGCGGTCACGTGCACCGCGGCACGGCCCAGGGCGGAGAGGGACGATACCGTCGTGCCGGCCACGATCGGGCCGGCGTCCCGGCCGCTCGACGGGGTGCCGAGCGCACCGTTCAGACGCGCGATCCACCCCGCGAGAAGCGAACGGCGCGACGCGGCGCGGTACCACGGATGCGCCAGGTCCAGCCGTTCGGCCAGCAACTCCCCCACGGTGAGCCCATTGTCGCGGCTGTCGCCCACGTCGGCGAGCGCCACCGCGCGGAGGGCGCGGCTGCGCTCGGACGGCAGCGGAAAGCCCATGACCTGGAGGCGGCCGAACACCGGGTCGAGCCGGCCGGCCAGGGTGGCGGCGACGACGCGGCGGTGGGTGGCGGAGCCGGTCAGTACCACCACCGCGCCGGCGTCGATGGTGAGGTCCAGCGGCCCGAAGGGGCTCTCCGGCAGCCCGAAGACGGCTCCCTCGGCCGTGATGGCGTGCGGCTTGCTGATGGCCCATTCCTTGTCGGCCAGGTGCCGGCGCAGACCCTCACCCTCGATGTCGACGTTGGGCAGAATGCGGGAGAGCCAGCGTGGCAGCCACCAGGCGGCATCGCCGGCGAGGGCCATCGCGGCCGGGACCAATGTCATCCGCACCAGGAACGCGTCGAGGAAGACTCCGACGGCGAGGGCGAACGCGATGCCCTTGATCGCCCCGGTGCCCTCGGGCACGAAGGCAAAGAAGACGAAGAACATGATCAGGGCGGCGGCCGTGACCACGCGGGCAGCGTGGGAGAACCCGTGCACGATGGATTCGCGGGCCAGGCCGGTCTTCACGAACTCCTCCCGCATGCCGGAGACGAGGAACACCTCGTAGTCCATGGCCAGACCGAAGAGCACGGCCATCAGCAGGATGGGCAGGAAGCTTAGGATCGGCCCGGGGGTTTCCACCCCGAGCAGCTCGGAGAACCAGCCCCACTGGAAGATCGCCACGGTCGCGCCGATCGATGCGGCCACCGAGAGCAGGAACCCGAGGGCCGCTTTGATCGGCACGAAGATCGACCGGAACACCATGGTCAGCAGGATGATCGAGAGCCCCACCACGATCAAGGCGAACGGCACGAGCGCGTTGCTGAGGCGGTTGGAGATGTCGATCGACACGGCGGTCGCGCCGGTCACGGCGATGGGGGTGCGCAAGTCGTCGTCGATCGATGGTGCCAGATCGCGGATGGCCTGCACGAGCGCCTTGGTCTCGGGCGCGTTCGGCGCGCTGTCCGGCATGACCTGGATGATGGCGGTGTCGACGGTCGGGTTCGGAGTGCCCTTGCCGACGAAGGCCACGCCGGGCAGGGTGCGCAGGGCCGCGCCGATGGTGTCGAGGTCACCGAAGATATCCGTCGTCTGGGTGATGTCGACGACGACGATGAGCGGACCGTTGTAGCCCGGACCGAAGCCCTCCTCGAGCATGGTGAACGCCTCTCGCTGCGTCGAACCGGCCGGCTCGGACGCCCCGTCAGGCAGGTTCAGGTCGAGGCTGAGGGCCGGGATCGCCAGCGTGCCGAGCACGCCCACCACGAGGAGCACGGCCACGACCGGCGCCCTGAGCACGAGGTTGACCCAGCGGTGGCCGAGGGTGGGCCGGCCGGTGTCTGGACGGGTGGCCCGGTGGTGCGCGCGGCTGCCTGTCTTGGGAGTGAGGCGCCCCTTGGCGAGGCCGAGAACGGCGGGGAGGAGCGTGACCGCCACGAAGATGGAGACCAGCACGGCCAAGGCGGCGCCCAGCCCCATCACGCTGAGGAAGGGGATGCCGACCACGAGCAGCCCGAGCAGGGCGATGATCACGGTGATCCCGGCGAAGACGACGGCGCTGCCGGCGGTAGCCACGGCCGAGGCGGCCGAATCGTGTGGTTCGACCCCGTTGGCGAGCTGCGTGCGATGCCGCGACAGGATGAAGAGCACGTAGTCGATGCCTACGGCGAGCCCGAGCATCAGGGCGAGCATGGGGGCCGTGCTCGAGACCGGCACGAATGCGGAAATCACGGTGATGCCGCCGATGGCGACGCCGACGCCGATCAGGGCCATCAGCAGCGGCATCCCGGCGGATACGAGCGAACCGAAGGTGATCACCAGCACCACGCCCGCGAAGATCAGGCCGAGAACCTCGGAGATGGTGATGCCGAAGGTGTTGTCCTGGAAAACCTGGCCGCCGAAGGCTACCTCGAGGCCGGCCTGCTCGGCGATATCCCGCGTCGCGGTCACGTCGTCGAGGGTTTCCGCGGTGACGTCGGTTGATAAGCCGGACAACTGAACCTGGCTGAACGCACTCTCCGAGTCGTCGGAGATCGCGCCCGACGCATATTCGTCATAGGGCGTCAGCACCGAGTCGACGCCGGGCACGTCCGCGAGTTCGGCCGCCATGTCGACGATGGCCGTGCGGTAAGGCTCGTCAGTGACGGATGCCCCGTCCGGGGCCGTGTAGACAACCTGTACCGCGGCGCCGGCCGCCTGGGGGAACACCTCGCCGAGCTTGTCGATGGTGTCCTGTGATTCCGTGCCGGGAATCGCGTACGACTCCTGGGTCTGGCCACCGAGGGCCACCCCGGAGCCGAGGATCCCGACCAGCAGGATGGCCCAGATGCCGAGCACCAGGCCCGCACGCTGGTAGGCGAAGTGACCGATTCGATAGAGCAGGGTTGCCATGGGTGCTACTTCCGGGACGGGGCGGTGCGAACGGTGACAGGGGCAAGCAACTCGGTGATGACGGTCAGGAGAGCCGGTCGGACCTCTTCCACCGGGGCTATCTCCTCCCCGAGGAACGTCATGCCGGCCACCAGGGTGTAGGCGGCGCCGCCGAGGGCGATACCGAAGCGGATGCGGTCCTCCGTACTCGCATCGCCGTGGCACAGCGTGTCGGAGAGGCGCACGATCACCACTCCTGCCCGGTCGATCACGGGGATGCCGCGCAGCGACTGAGACTGGTTGATGAAGGTGTGCAGCTCGAGGCGGAATTCAAGGATGAAGTCGATGAAGTCGTTCACGAACCGGCTCCGGGTCAGGGCGCTCTCCTCGGTGGCGAGGAACCGTTCGAGAATGGCCTCCAGCCGGTTCACCGCCGGGGTGAGCACCTCGTCGAGGAGCGCTTCCTTGGAGGCGAAGTGGTAGAGCACGCTCGATTTGGAGTACCCGGCCGCGTCGGCGATCTGCTGCAGCGAGGTGCCGGCGAACCCGACCGAGGCGAACTGCTCCAGCGCTGTCGCGCGCAGTTCTGCGCTGGTGCTCTGGCGGTTGTGTGGGGGCTGGGGCACAACGGGCTCTGGAGTCACCCGATCACGGTACCTGACCGATCGGTCAGAGCTTGTCCGATCGGTCAGATTGTCGGGAAACGTGCAGCCGGGCAACTTCCGGGTAGCGTTAGACGCGGAGGTCACCATGCGAAAGTTCATTTTCAGCAGTGCCATCATCGGCGTGCTCGCCGGCGGTTGGAACATTCTGAGCGCCACCCGCACCGGTCCGCGCGACTGGCGCCTGGCGCTGATGTGGATCGGCTGGCTGCTCAGCGCCGCCGTCGCCATCGGAACCGTCATCCAGGATGCCGACGATCGCCGAATCGAGGACTAAGTCCTCCGCTGTCGGCGTGTCAACGCGGGCCGTAGCGCGCCGCACGGCAAACTGAAGAGTTCACGGGCACGTTAGCCGAAAGGGGCTCCCGATGTTTGGTCGACGACGTCGCGTCGCACCGGTCGCACCGGTCATCCCCCCGCCCGTTCCCGAGCTCAGCGACGCTCAGATATTCGAGCTCCTGCACACCCAAATCGCTCGTCTCGTCGGCGCCCAAGGCCAGTGGACTCTGGTTCCCCGCAGCAGTGACGACACCGACGTGATCTTCCACGATCTGAAGGCGAACCAGATTGCCTCGTCCCTGGCCTCCGTGCTCCGCACAGAGACCGCCGTTCTGCGCGGCGAGGTCACCGCCGAGCCCACCGCGCTCCCCTTCATTCCCGCCCCGATCTCCGTTTGGGCCGAACCGGAGCGGGCGCCGACGGCCACCCTTCCGCGCTTCTCCGCCGCTGCTTCGACGAACAACGCCCGCCTCGTCGCCTGACCCGCGGCCCCGCTTGTTTGCTCGCTCGGCAACGCGATTATCGTCCACTCCGGGTCAACCTGCATCGGTGACCGCAGTCGGCACTGAGTTCCGGTGCGGATGATCGTCCAGTGCTTGTTGTGCAGGAGCAAAGGGTGAGCATGGCACAGCAGTACTCCGTCGGACGAGCGCATCCGTTTGCAGCTGCGGAAGAAACGCCCCGCGGCACCGGAGACCACCCATCCCAGGCGCTCGAGATCGCGTTGTGCTGCGGCTGGATCGACGGGCAAGTGAACTCTCTCGACGGTTACTTGTCGCAGGCCTTCACTCCCCGCCGAGCCCGCAGCGTGTGGTCACAGCTCAACCGGGACTCAGCCCTCACCCTCATCGTGGAGGGGTGGATGCGTCCCGCCGGGTTCTTCCCGGCGCTCACGTCCCAGAACCGTTTCGCGATCCTGTTCCGCCTCGACGGTACGAAGCAGCCCGAGGCTCGCGCCGCGAAGATTGCGACCTACATCGGCATGCTCGAATGCGGGGAACCGCTCTACCGGCAGAAACCCCGAGACACCCCTGCGTCGGGAGCTTGCCGGACGCGCCCGTATAGAGTTCCGCCGCATTCTTTGTAGGTCTTCTTCAGACTCGCGCTGCCGCGGAATTCTAGATTGAAGATCATGACTTCCAGCCCCCTCATCGCCCGCACCCCGACACCCCGCATCATGAGCGTGCGCGACCTGTCGCAGATCGCCATCTTCGCCGCCCTGATCGCCGCACTCGGACTGCCCGGCGCCCTGAGTATTGGGGCGGTGGCCGTGCCGATCACCTTCCAGACCCTCGGGGTGATGCTGGCCGGGGCGATCCTCGGGGCGCGCAAGGGCTTCTTCGCCGTGCTCCTCCTGCTCGCCCTCGCCGCAGCCGGCCTCCCGCTGCTGTCTGGCGGGCGCGGCGGCATCGTCTGGTTCACCACCTCACCCTCCGCCGGCTACCTCTACGGCTGGCTGCTCGGCGCCCTGGTCATCGGCTACTTGACCGGCCTGCTCCTCCCCCGCTACCGGCTCTGGGCGGCGCTCGGCGCCACCACCCTCGGCGGTCTCGTCGTGGTCTACCTGATCGGCGTGCCCGTCACCGCGATCAACCTGGGCCTGCCGCTCTGGGTTGCTCTTGTCGACGCCGCGAAGTTTCTGCCCGGCGACCTGATCAAGGTGGTCGTGACCGTACTGGTGGCCCGCCAGGTTCACAGGGCCTACCCGGGTCTGATCCCGCCGCGCCGCAGCGCCGCTCCCGCGCCCGAGGCCGCCGACGTCACCGCCGGAGCAGTCACGCCCGCATCATGAGCAGGATCGACTTCGACAGCGTCTCGCATGCGTTCGGTGAACGGATGGTGCTGCGGGACATCCGTCTGACCCTCACCGAACAGCGCATCGGCATCGTCGGTGCGAACGGGTCGGGAAAGTCCACCCTCGTGCGCCTGATCAACGGATTGATCAAGCCCGACACCGGAATCGTAAGCGTCGGCGGCCTCGACGTGGCCCGGAACGCCAAGGCGGTGCGCCGGCAGGTCGGCTTCATCTTCACCAACCCGGACAATCAGATCGTGATGCCCACCGTGGCCGAAGACGTCGCCTTCACCCTGCGCCGCCGCGGGCTGACCCCGCTCGAGATCTCGACCCGCACGCGGGCGGCGCTCGAGCGCTTCGGGCTCGACCAGCACGCCGACCATCCGGCGCACCGGCTGTCCGGCGGCCAAAAGCAGTTGCTCGCGCTGGCGGCCGTGCTCGTGGCGGAGCCTGAGATCGTGGTCGCCGACGAGCCGACCACGCTGCTCGACGCACGCAATGCCCGGCGCATCACCGAACTTCTGCTCGGCCTGAGCCAGCAGGTCATCGTGGTCACCCACCAGCTGGACCTGCTCGCCGCCTTCGACCGCGTGATTGTGATCGAGGACGGCCGGGTGGTCGCCGACGGTGCACCGGATGCCGCGCTCGGCGCTTACCGGGAGCTGCTGGCATGATCGGGCCGGCATGATCGGGCTCTATCACCCCGGCCACTCGCTGATCCACCGCGCGCCGATGCTGCTCAAGCTCGTGCTTCTCTCGCTCGCCGTGCTGCTCGTCGGCTCGCTCGGCGAGCTCTGGCAGCTGGGCGCCTGCCTTCTCGGGGTCGCCGCACTGTTCCTGGTGGCGCGGGTGCCGCTGGGCGCGGCGTGGCAGCAGATCGGCCCGATCCTGTGGATTTTGGTGATCGCCGTTCCAGTCCAGGCGCTGTTCGCCGGCTGGACCACGGCCGGCCTGATGGCCGGGCGGCTACTGATCGCCGTGGCGCTGGCGGCGCTGTTCACCGTGACGACCACGGTCACGGCCGTGCTTGAGGGCTTTCAGAAGCTTCTACGACCGTTCCGTCGCTGGGTCGACGCCGACCGGGTCGGCCTCCTCCTCGCCCTCACCCTGCGGTGCATCCCGCTCGTCACCGAGATCGTGTCCGAGGTGATCGAGGCCCGTCGGGCGCGCGGCACCCAGGGTTCGCTGCTCGCCCTGGCCGTGCCGGTGGTCGTGCGCTCGCTCTATGCCGCGGATGCGATCGGTGAGGCTCTGGCCGCCCGCGGTCTCGACGACTGAGGCCGGAGCGGTTCGGCCCCGGCAGGTCGGTTGCGGCTAGGTTGAGACCACCAGCGGTTTCCGGTCTCACCCCGACCGGACAGGCGAGGAGCGGAGCGCGATGATCCAGCCCGGCTGCATGACCGAGGCACGTCGACGAGGACGGCTGCGGCGCGGCATCCGGGCCGGTGGCTGGTGGACCCTGACCGCGTTCGTACTCGTCGTGATCGTGTTCCTTGCCTGGGTGAACACTGTGCGCGTGGCCGATCGGGCCGCGTCGGACGAGGTCTTCGCCAACCCGAACGTGACCGTCACCGACACCCCCACGTCGGTCGTCCTCGCGCCCGCCGACGACGCCGGCGACATCGGCTTGGTCTTCGTTCCCGGTGCCCGGGTTGACCCCTATGCCTACCTCTACAAGCTGGCGGGCACGGTCGAAGACACCGGGGTGACCGTTGTGATCATCAAGCCGGTGCTCAACCTCGCCATCTTCGACCGCCGGACGTTGTCCACCTTCACCGACGCCGTCCCCGACGTCTCCACCTGGTTCGTGGGCGGCCACTCGATCGGCGGCGTGCGAGCCTGCATGCTGGCGGACGATCCCGCGGTGGCAGGGCTGGTGCTGTTCGGCAGCTACTGCGCGGCCGCGCCGGAGCGCACCGATCTGCGGGCCCTCAGCCTCAGCGGGAGCGCCGACGGCCTCAGCACCCCGGAGAAGATCGCCGACAGCGCAGATCTACTTGTGCCCGACACCCGTTTCGTCGAAATCGAAGGAGCCAACCATGCGCGGTTCGGCGACTACGGCGTCGAGAACGGCGACGGTGTTGCCACCATGTCAACGGATGCCGTTGCCGCCGAAATCACCCGCGAGCTCACTGAGTTCCTGACACAGACAACCCCGTAGTCGGCAACCTTCCCCGGTCCGCGGTTGCGATGCACTGAAGCGGCCGGCACCTGACGAACCCGATCGTTGGAGCACGGCGTGAGCACCCTGGTCATCTTCGATTCGACCTCCAAAACCAGGGCAACCATTGCCAGCGTCGCCCCGGCACCCTGCGGGGCGCGGTCGGCCGCCTTCGACACCCGGGGGCGCACATCCGTGCTGCCCCGCTGAGGTGCAAGAAAGGCCCGGGTATCCTTGACCGGGCCTCTCCTGCCGCTCTCGTGTTGTGTTCTGTGTTACGTGGTGGTCAGAGAGTCTACGTACTCCTGGTTCTCGGAGATCCACTTCGCCACGATCGGCTCGTAGTCCTTGCCGTCGTAGTCGACGAACATGGCCTTCTCAAGCGAGTACAGCTTGTCGAGGTCCATGTCGAAGCCCTTGATCCACTCGGTGGCCTGCGGAAAGTCCTCGGCGAAGTCGGACTTGGCGTAGCTGTGGAGCGACTCGGTGTTCTTCAGGGTTCCCTTGGGGTCCTCGAGAGTCTTGATCGGCAGCGAACCGTAGGCCCAGTGCGGCTCCCAGAGGGTGACGACGATGTTCTCGCCGGCCTTGGTGGCCGCGGTCAGCTCGGTGAGCATGGCTGCGGTCGATGAGGTCAGGTATTCCATGTCGTCGAGGCCGTAGGCCGGGATGACCTTCTCAGTGGTGGCCTTGGTCAGGCCGGCTCCGGGTTCGATTCCGACGATGCGGTTGCCGAACTTGTCGGCGTTCCTGGCCAGCTCGTCGAGGGAATCGATGGGGGCATCCTTGTTGACGGCGATGGTCAGGCGGGATTCCTCGTTCCATGCGCCGAGGTCGACGATGTCATCGCCGTACTCCTTCACGTAGGACGCGTGGGTCTCCGGCATCCAGACATCCATGTTGATGTCATAGTCTCCGGTGGAGAGACCCGAGTAGACGGGGGCAACGTCGGCGTATTCCAACTCCGCGTTGTAGCCCTTCTCGTCGAGGATGGCCTTCCACAGTTCGGAGACCGCGACGCCTTCATCCCAGCCGTTGAACACGGCGATGGTGATGTCTTTCTGGTCCTTGTTCCCGTCGCCGACGACGGCGGCCTCGGCCGAGGCGCAGCCGCTGAGTGCGAGGAGCCCAACGGCTCCGAGGGCGATGAGGGACAGTGATCGGTTTTTCATATTGTTTCCTTTCGTGTCGCCTGGTGGGCGACCGGGGCAGAATCAGAAATCAGGAGGTCGTGTGCGTGGCGCACTGACTCAGGCGGCCAGGGCTTGCTGGGCGCGGCGCTTGCGGGCCGACATGATTCGACCGAGCGGGGTGTCGCCGGTGCCGAGTGCGGCGGTCAGGCGGTCAAGGAAGATGGCGAGGATCACCACGGCGAGGCCGGCTTCGAAACCGAGTGCGACGTCGATGCGGTTCAGGCTGGCGACGACATCCGCTCCCAGCCCCCCGGCACCGACCATACCGGCGATGACGACCATCGACAGTGAGAGCATGATGACCTGGTTGATACCCGCCATGATCGTCGGCATCGCCAGCGGAAGCTGGATCTGCCGGAGGATGCGCCAGGGCGAGGCGCCGAAGGCCTGCCCGGCCTCAACCACTTCTCGGTCGACCCCGCGGATGCCCAGCTCGGTGAGGCGGACTCCCGGAGCCATCGCGAAGATGATGGTGGCCACGATTCCGGGCACGACGCCCACGCGGAACAGAATCAGCGCGGGAATCAGGTACACGAAGGCCGGCATGGTTTGCATGAAGTCGAGAATCGGCCGGATGATGTTGGACGCCACCGCGGACTTCGCCGCCAGGATACCGAGCGGCAGGCTGAGGGCGATCGCGAGCACACTGGCGACCAGCACCAGTGCGAGGGTGTCCATGGCGTTCTCCCACTGGTCGACGCCGACGACGACGATCAGACCGAGGACGGTACCGACCATGAATTTCCAACCGCGGGTGGCCAGGGCCAGCCCCGCCGAGAGCACGATGATCACCCAGAAGGGCGGCGCCACCAGGAGGAAGTCGACCAGTTCGTAGGCACCGTCGAAGACGGCCCGGATGAAGTCGAATAAGAACCCGAACGTGTCGGTGATCCAGTCGATGAACCCCTCCACGAGGGTACCCAGAGGAAGTCGGAAGTCGTTCACAGGTCGGCTCCTTCCAGAGCGGTGTCGCGGAGGGTTTCGGTGATCACGCTGATGGAAATCGTGGCTGCGGGCTCGATCACGGGCACGTCTCCCGTATTCGTGCTCACGTTGCCGAGCGCGGCCAGCAAGGTCACCCGCGGGATGACGCCGAGCAGACGGTTCTTCTCATCGACCACGGCGATGGCCAGATCACTGCCGACCGAGGGTTCGACCAGGTCGACCAGCGGGGTGTCCGGGTTGACGGAGATCGCATCCGTGCGCACTATCGCGCGCAGATCGGTCTCGCCGGCCTTGACCTGCCCCAGCACGTCGCGATCGCGCACCACACCGGCGAAGGTGCGGTCGCGGTTGAGCACGAAGGTGGCGGAGGTCTGCAGGTCGCGCATGGTGCGGAGCGCAGCTCGGGGACCGCCGGTGATCGTGACCACGGAGCGCACGGGCTCCATCACGCTGGCCGCGGTCAGCACCCGGGCGCGGTCGACATCCTGCACGAACTGAGCGACGTAGTCGTTCGCCGGGTCGGTCAGGATCTCCTCGGGGGTGCCGATCTGAACGATGCGACCATCGCGCATGACCGCGATGCGGTCGCCGAGGAACATGGCCTCGTTGAGATCGTGGGTGATGAAGATGATGGTTTTGCCGAGCTCGGCCTGCAGCTCGATCAACTGCTCCTGCATTTCGCGGCGGATCAGCGGGTCAAGGGCCGAGAACGCCTCATCCATCAGGAGGACGTCGGTGTCGGCGGCGAGAGCCCGGCCGAGGCCGACTCGCTGCTGCATTCCGCCGGAAAGCTCGGACGGCAGGCTGTCGGCCCAGCCGTCGAGCCCGACGAGGCGGATGATGGTGCGCGCCTTGGCGAGCCGCTCCTCGCGGCCCATGCCCTGCACCTCGAGTCCGTAGGCGACGTTGTCGATCACGGTGCGATGCGGTAGCAGGGCAAAGTGCTGGAACACCATGGAAATATTGGTGCGGCGCACCTCGCGCAGCGCGGCGGCGGAGATGCCGGTGATGGCCTGGCCGGCCACCGTCACGCTGCCAGAGGTGGCGTCCAGTAGCCCGTTGAGCATGCGGATCAGGGTGGATTTGCCCGAACCGGACAACCCCATCACCACGAAGATTTCGCCGCGGTGAACCTCGAATGAGGCGTCGATAACGGCGGCGGTGCCCAGCGAGGACACCTCATCGCGGCTGGCTCCCGCGGTCAGCTTCTTGACGAGCTCGTGCGGACGACGCCCGAACGCTTTGTACAGTCGATCTGCCTTCACGGCAATAGTTTCGGTCACGGATTCTCCCGGTGCACGCCGGGCGGGGCCGAATCACGGCCGACGGAACGGATGCACGCTGTGTCGGACGGGTAGGCCGTGACCGGCCTCGACGCGATGGAAAGCGTGGGCTGGGGCGATCATGGGGATCGCATCCGTCATGGCCTCACCATACGAAGCGCCGTACCGATGGGGCCGTGGCTGTACATTCGCGTCCTGGTGAAGGGTCGTAAGACCAGCAGTAAGCCTAACACGGGGGTATTTGCGTCGCAGAAGCAGCGATTTCGACGGTTTCGGGTAGCGGGGAGAACCGGCCCTACCGCAGGCCGCGAGACAGCCGCCGCGGAGCATCCGTGCCGGGTCGCGTTCGACGACCCGGAACGGACTCAGGCCTTGAGCGCCGCGATCTGCGCGGACTTCTCGGTCGCGGCGGCCGTTTCGGCGGCGCTGGGCGCACCGTGGTGGGCGATCATCGTGGTCTCGTCGAACGGCTCGTGACGGTCGAGCACCCGGTCGACCTGGGCACGATCGATCTCCTTGGTCCAGGATCCGATCAGCACGGTGGCGACGGCGTTGCCGGTAAAGTTCGTGAGCGCGCGGGCCTCGGACATGAAGCGGTCGATGCCCACGATGAAGCCGACTCCTTCAAGCAGCTGCGGGGCGTGGGCCTGCAAGCCGGCGGCCAGGGTCGCGATCCCGGCACCGGACACTCCGGCGGCACCCTTGGAGGCGATGATCATGAAGGCGAGGAGCCCGATCTGCTCGCCCAGGGCGAGCGGCTGACCCATGGCCGTGGCGATGAAGAGCGACGCCATGGTCAGGTAGATCGCAGTGCCGTCGAGGTTGAAGGAGTATCCGGTGGGAACCGTGACGCCCACGACCGGCTTGGAGACGCCGAGGTGCTCCATCTTGGCGATCAGGCGCGGCAGCGCCGCCTCGGAAGAGGAAGTCGAGAAGATCAGCAGGTACTCTCGGCCGAGATAACGCATCAGCTTGAAGATGCTGATGCCGGTGACGATCTTGAGCAACCCGCCGAGGATGACGACGATGAAGAGCACACAGGTCAGGTAGAAGGCGCCCATCAGGGTGAAGAGGCTGATAACGGCCTGGAAGCCGGTGGCACCGACGACGGCGGCGATCGCACCGAAGGCGCCGATCGGCGCGAGCCACATGACCATGATCAGGATGCGAAAGACCAGGGCCTGCACGTGCGCGATGCCCTCGAGGATCGGCTTGCCGGCGGCTCCCATCTTCTGCAGCGCGAAGCCGGCGATGAGGGCCACCAGCAGGGTCTGCAGGATGTTGCCGGCGGTCAGTGCGGAGAACAGTGTGGTCGGGATGATGCCGAGGAAGAAGTCCGATTCGGCGGCTTCCGGCGGCACGAAGGTGGTCGCGGTGAGATCGAGCCCTGAGCCGGGCTTGATCACGTTGCCCACGACGAGGCCGATCGCCAGGGCGAAGGTGGACATGGTCAGGAAGTAGCCGAGGGCCAGTCCGCCGATCTTGCCGACCGTGGCGGCCTTCGCGATGGAACCGATGCCGAGGATGATCGTGCAGAAGATGATCGGCGAGATCATCATCTTGATCAGGGCGATGAAGATGTCCCCGAGCGGTTTGAGCGAGACGGCGAATCCGCCTGTGCCGCCGAAGAGCAGGCCGACGATGACGCCGAGGATCACCGCGACGATGACCGCCATGTACAGGTAGTGGGACTTGTCAAACTTCTTCGCGGGCTGTGCAGCGCGAGCGCGAGGCAGTGATGCCATAAAAGACTCCTTTGTCTAGTAACTAGGCTGGGGTGAAGCGCTGGTGCGCCCGGACCATCCGTGGTGTGTTTCAGACTGGACGACCGAGGCGCCCGCGTCACTGTTGCGGTCATATTGGTCACGGTCGCGCAAATGGAAGAAGGATGCGATGGGGCAAGGCTGGAGCATTGCGCGCCGCCTGTTCCTGGCGAACGCCCTGGTCATCATGGCGATAACCGTGTTCGCGGGCACCGCGGCCTTCGTGGACGCCCGCGACCGTGGTTTCGTCGCCGCCGAGGAACGGATGCTGTCCGTCGCCAGCGCCATCGCCGACAACCCGCTCGTACTGGAGGCCAGCCGCTCAGCCGATCCCAGCGCGGTGCTCCAGCCGTACGCCGAGCGGGTCACCGCCGACGCCACCCTCGACTTCATCACGATCATGGCGCCCGACCGCACCCGCTGGACCCACCCGACCGAGTTGGAGATCGGCCGCCCCTACATCGGTACCGTCACGCCCGCCCTGGCCGGGGAACCGTTCACCGAGGTGACCACGGGCACGCTCGGACCCTCGGTGCGGGCCGTCGTTCCGATCACCGACGAGCAGGGAGCCGTTCAGGGCCTGGTGGCTGCGGGGGTGAAGACGAGCAACCTCTCCATCGCGCTGAGCGCGCGGCTGCCGGCCGTGCTGGGGGTGGCCCTGATGCTGCTAGCCACGGGCACCCTCGCCGCCTGGCTGCTCGGTCGCTATCTAAGCCGGGTCACGCTCGGCTGGGGACCGGAGCAACTCGCCCAGCTCTTCGTCTACTACGACTCGGTGCTGCATTCGGTGCGGGAGGGTCTCGTACTCGTCACTCTCACGGGCGAGGTCGTGCTCTACAACGATCAGGCTGCCCGGCTGCTGGGCCTGCCGCCGCGCTCACCGACTGAGGGCCGAGCATCCTCCGCCGCCACGCAGAGCCTTGACCGTCTCGACCTTCCCCCGGCGCTCGCCGAGCTACTGAAGAGCGGCCGCCCCGCCACCGACGAGATCCACGTCACCGACACGCGCGTGCTGGTCGTCAGCCAGCTGCCGGCACTGAAACCGGGCAGCGGCCGCACCAAACCCGCGCCGATGGGCTGGGTTGCGACCATCCGCGACCACACCGACCTGCAATCGATGGGCAGCGAGCTCCGGTCGATGCGCACCCTCTCGGATGCCCTGCACGCCCAGACCCATGAGCACGCCAACCGGCTTCACACCATCGTGTCCCTGATGGAACTCGGGCGCGGCGCCGAGGCCCTCGATTTCGCCACCAAAGACCTGGAGCTCAGCCAGCAACTCACCGATGACATGCTCGACTCGGTGGACGAACCGGTGCTCAGCGCCCTGCTGATGGGCAAGTTCGCCCAAGCCAGCGAGCTGGGCGTGCTGCTCACGGTTGAGGCGGCCGGAACCCTCGCCGATTCCGGCCTGACGGCGCAGGACCTGGTCACGGTCGTGGGCAACCTGGTCGATAACGCACTCGACGCGGCCGCCGGCGGCGAGGCACCCCGCCGGGTGCACCTCTCGGTCGGCTCCACGCCCTCGTCGGTGGCGATCGAGGTGGCCGACACCGGCCCCGGCGTCGACCCGGACGCCGTGACCGACATCCTCCGCCGCGGTTACAGCACCAAGGAGCCCGGCAGTTTCGGCCGCGGCCTCGGACTGGCGTTGGTGCGGCAGACGGTCAACCGGCTCGACGGCAGCCTCAGCATCACCCGCCGCGAGGGGGCCGTGTTCACGGTCACCCTCCCCCGGCAGCCGGAGGAGCCCGCTGCGGGCATCGAACCCGACCTCGAGGCGACGATGGGCGGATCGCATGACTGACCGGGACATCCGGGTGCTCGTCGTCGAAGACGAAGCCATTGCGGCCGAGGCGCACGCCGCCTACCTCGGGCGTTTGACCGGTTTCGTGCACGCGGGCACCGTCGGCGACGGCCATTCCGCCCTGCGCGCCCTGGCTACGGCCGTCACCGCCGGGCAGCCCATCGATCTGGTGCTGATGGATATGACCCTGCCCGACCTGCACGGCCTCGACGTGAGCCGACGGATGCGCGCGGCCGGCCTGACCACGGACATCATCGCCATCACGGCGGTGCGCGAACTGCACATCGTGCGCGGCGCCGTGGCGGCCGGCATTGTTCAATACCTGATCAAGCCGTTCACCTATTCGACCTTCGCGCAGAAGCTGGTGCAGTATCGGGACTTTCGGCTTCAGCTGGGCGGCCTGTCCGCGATGACCAGCCAGACCGACGTGGACCTGGCGTTCGCGAGCCTGCGCACGCCCACCGAGCTGCCGCGGCCGAAGGGTCTGTCCGAGGGCACCCTGGGCGCGGTGATCGAGTTCCTGAAGCTGCAGACCGTTCCGGTCTCCTCCAGCGAGGTCATGGAGCAGCTCGGCATTTCTCGGGTGACCGCCCGGCGCTACCTTGAGCATCTGGCCGACACCGGCTCACTCGAGCGGTCGCCGCGCTACGGCACGCCGGGGCGGCCAGAGAACGAATACGTCTGGCGCCGGTGAACCGTTCGGGTAGCTGTTTCAGAGCTCCTTCTTCATGATCTCGGACAGGTGGTCGTCCTGCACCCGGGTCAGATGCCGGATCAGCGACGCGATGCTGTTCACCTCCAGGACGGGCCGGAGGTTCAGCGACTCCGCACCGGCATCCTTGAGCACGGCGTGCACGACTCCGCGGACGCGCCCGTACGATTCGGCGATCAGGTAGCTCGACAGCATTCGTTGTCCTTCGTCTGGTCGTGAGCCGGCGAACCTTCGGTGGGCCCCGATCGGTCGGAGACAGAGCAGACCGAGTGGCCGATGGATTTACGCCGCGACGGGCGGAGCCGGCAGCGGGTCGGGGCGGACGTGGCCACCGGCGCGGACCGCAGCACCGAAGGAGGATCCTCAGGCGCAACCGAAACCAGCGCCAAAACGGTTGTTATATCCCGCGGCGGGGCACCCGGCGCCGGCGGGCGGGTGAACGGCGGTGGTGCCCATCTGTGAGAAACGGTGAGACAGGAGATCTGACTGATTGTCACAACGGCAGCGCGGGGCCAGGCTCTCAGAGGAACCGGTCGAGGTCCACCACACCCAGCGCAGCCAGGGACCGCGCAAGCATCTCCTCGATCCGTTCTGGTAGGTCCTCCCGTTCGGCAAGCCGGTTCGATACCTCCTGAACGCCGCTGAAGTACGCCACCAGATGCCAGGCCTCGCGGTCGTGGTCGAGTCCGGACAGGATCTCCCCCGCTGCCTCGGCCTCGCGAAGCAGCATCGCGATGCGCGCGACCCAGCCCACGTACGGGGTCGGCAGGATTGCCGGGATCAGATGATATTCCCGCACGAGCCGCACCGAAGCCCGCACGCGCACGTCGTTCCGGAAAGCGCCGGCAACCCCGCGGATCGACGCCACGATGGCCTCGATCCCGCGCACGGGTGACGCATCGCCCAGTACGTTGGCGAACGGAGCCCGCGAAAACGAGGAATGCACGAGCGCGAGCGCCATATCCGACTTGGCTTTGAAGTGGTACTGCACCAACCCCTTGCCGGTGCCCGACTTCTCGGCAACCAGGCCGATCGAGGTGCCCGCGTAGCCGCGGTCGGCGAATTCGATTGCCGCCGCTGCCAGGATGCGTTCACGCGCCTCGATCCTGCGAGCATCACTTCCAGCCACCAGCACCTCCGGGAATCGTCACCATTCGACCGAACGGTGCGATATACCAGCCTAACCATCGGGCCGGGACGCCTTCACCTGAGAGTGCTGTACGATCGTACAAGTCTCCGGGTGAGATTCAGTTCTCGACTGACCGGGGGGATTCAGGGGGACCCGGGGACCAACGCAACCCCAGTCGGATTCGCATCTGGCTGNGGGGGGGGGGGGGGGGGGGGGGGGGGGGGGGGGGGGGGGGGGGGGGGGGGGGGGGGGGGGGGGGGGGGGGGGGGGGGGCGAGCCTGCCCAGTCCCGGTGACCCGCCCCTCGGAGATTCCCCGCCGGTGGTCGAGCCTGTCAAGACCCGGGACGAGAGCCACGCCCTACAGCCCCACCCGCTTGCTCGGCAGTGCGATCAGTGTCTGTTCCGGGTCGTTCTCCACCGGTGGCCGCAGCCAGTGTTGCGTTCCGGTGCGGGTGATCTTCCAGTGCTGGTTGTGCAGCAGTAGGTGGTGCGGGTGGCAGAGCAGTACTTCTTCGGCGAGGTTGGTGTCTCCGGTGTCGGTGAGCCAGTCGTTGATGTGGTGGGCTTCGGTCGAGGCTGGTGATCTGTCGCAGTCGACCCACCGGCATCCGCCGTCGCGCACTCCCATCGCGGCGCGTTGTTTCTCGGTGAAGAGTCGTTCGTCACGGCCGACGTTGATGATTTGGCCGATGTCGTCGAACTTGATGCCGCGGGTGCCGGTGTCGCAGAGCACCCGGTCGATGGTTTCCTGCGAGATGGGGACCGGGTTGCCTTCGATCTGCCCGTGAGCGGCGGGTTCGGCGGCACCCGGCGCGGCGGGTTCGGCTGTGAGGACTTTCTCGGTCACGATCACGCGCCGCCTGGCGGCGTCCGCCGAAGACCCGGCCGGGGTCGGCTTCGCCGGCGATCGTCAGCAGTTGCACGAGGGAGTCCGCGTTGATCTGCTCGGTGCTGCGCGGGTCGTCCTGCATTTTTTGGGCCCAGGCTGCCCGTTCCGGGTCGACGAAGCGCACTCCGCCGCGGCGGAGGCTGGTGATGGAGTCGAAGGTGGAGAGCACGAACTCGCCGTCTTCGGGGGCGAACAGCCCGTTCAAGCGCACGTTGACGTTGCTCAGCCGGTAGACCCGCAGGTAGCGGTCGTCGTGGGCCTGCTTCTCCCGGGCGGCGATGCCGGCCTGATCGAGCCGGTCGCGCATCCAGCGGGCCCGTTTGAAGACCTCGTCGGCATTCAGTGACGGTGCCTCGGTGAGGAGCGCCGCGAGGGCCACCCGGAGCTTCTCCGCGGTGACTGCCGCGTCGATCTGGCCGAGCCCGGCCCGGATCGCCTCGGCCGCGTCAACCGAGAGCGTGCCGGCGGTGACGCCCCGGGCGATCGGCGCCTGCCACGGCACCCTCGCGGTGAACGCCGCGACGTCGACAGCGTCGGCGTCGGGCGTCGGGCGTCGAGAGCGTCGAGAGTGCCTCTTCGACCAGCTTGTCGGCCGCCTCGGTGTCGGCCATCATCGTGCCGACCGCGACCAGCTTGTACGCGTCGCCCTTGGATGAGCCGGTCCAGTTCTGGATCAGGGCCTCGGGCGAGAGGAACCCCTGCTGCGCGGCCAGCCCCGAGTGGCCGAGTTCCGGGCGGGACCGGCGGGCGATGGTTGCGGCCATCAACGCGGCATAGGTGTCGAGCAGACGGCGCGCGCAGGCGATCCGCTTCTGGCCGGCCAAAGCCTCGGCGTCGGGAAGAGCCGCGAGGTCGGCGCTCGAGGAGCCCAGCAGGGCGACAGCGTCGGCCGCCTGCCTGAGGTCATCCGCGAGGTTCGTCATGTTATGAGGATACCTCGTTGGGTACATTTAGTCGATACTTATTTATTAATAGCTGTGATTACTTCGGATTTTTGTTCTAGTACCAGAACGCGGAGGTCGCGCTGGCATGCCGATATGGTCTGGGGTCGGCGTGTCGGTCTCGCGGCGCAGGTTCTGGACCGTGGCGGACGTTCCAACGTGCGCCTGCTTCCTCACCGTGCGCCGGGAGAGGGGAGGTCAGACGGGAGCCTCCAGGGATCACCTGACCGGGTCTCGACGGACTCGAGCACCCGAGGAGGGAACAAAAAAACCCCTTCCATTTGGTGAAAACCTGATGAAAGGGGCCTCGCGGTGCACCCCCCCGGACTTGAACCGGGAACCCACTGATTAAGAGTCAGTTGCTCTGCCAATTGAGCTAGAGGTGCATGTTTCTCTACTCTCCGACCCAGGGTGACCCGAACCGACTCTAGATACTAACAGCACGATTACCTTCGGCGCCAATCGAGGTACAAACCGGAGAGTCGCGCCAAAATTACTAGTCTTGGTCTGTGACCCAGCCCCAGAAGTACTCCCTCGATGACGACCTCCAGCTCGCGACCGAGCTCGCCGATCTGGCCGACGCGATCTCGCGCGACCGGTTCACCGCGATGGACCTCGTCGTGACGACCAAACCCGACCGCACCCCGGTGACGGATGCCGACCAGGCCGTGGAGCGCGCGATCCGGACCGCCCTGGCCGAGCGGCGCCCGGCCGACGGCATCCTCGGTGAGGAATTCGGCACCGAGGGCACCAGCGTGCGGCAATGGATCATCGATCCGATCGACGGCACAGCCGGTTTCCTGCGCGGCATCCCGATCTGGGGCACCCTGATCGCCCTCGCCGTCGATGGCGATCCGGTGGTGGGGATGGCGAGCTCCCCAGCCCTCGGCAAGCGTTGGTGGGCGCGCACCGGCGGCGGCGCCTGGATGACCGACGAGCGCACGCCGGGCGCCGACCCCGTGCGCCTGGCCGTGTCCGGCGTGGCCAAGCTCGCCGACGCCTCGCTCAGCTACAACAGCATCCAGCAGTGGGACCAGACCGGGCACCTCGACGAGCTGATCACGCTGTCCCGCCAGGTCTGGCGCACCCGCGCCTACGGCGACATGTGGTCGTACATGCTCCTCGCCGAGGGTCTGCTCGACATCGTCGCGGAATACGACCTGCAGCCCTACGATCTCGCGGCCCTGGCCCCGATCGTGCAGGAGGCCGGCGGCCGGTTCTCCTCCGCCGACGGCCGGCCCGGCCCCTGGCACGGCAGCGCTCTGGCCACCAACGGCCTGCTGCACGAGCCGGCTCTGCGGGCCCTCGGCTCAGCGACCACCACCACGGATGCACCCGCGTCCCCGAGCGCGCCGACCCGCTAACCGATGATCCCGCCGCGCACGCACCCCGGAACCCTGACCCTGCTGATCGCTGCGGCCAGCGTCCTGACCGCCAGCCTCACCGGCTGCAGCGTGATCGGCGACATGCTGCCGACGCCGGTCCGCAACGTGGCTGCCGTGCCGGCATCCGCTCTCGGAGAGGTCACCGCTGTGGCCGACCTTCTCGTCGGAGACTGCCTGCGTGAGGTTTCGGAGGGACTGGACGTGAACGCATCGATCGTTCCGCGGGTTTCATGCGACGAGAGCCACGAGTTCGAGGTATTCGCCCGGTTCCCGGTGCCGGGCGACGCCTTCCCCGGCGACAACGCCGTGACCGCAGTGGCGGAAACCGGCTGCGGTTCCCTGTTCGAGGACTTCGTGCTGCTCGAGTACCGGGCATCGAGTCTGGATTTCGCCTACCTCACCCCCACGGCGCAGAGCTGGGCCGACGCCGACGTCCTGGCCAGCCCGAACGGCCCGGGCAGCCGCGACGTCTCGTGCCTGATCACCGACCCGGCCGGCGCCGTGACCGGCACCCTGGCCGGCGCATCGCGCTGACCCGCGGCCATACTGTTGACCCATGAGGATCAATGCCTTCTCGGATGTCTCCCTGCGAGCGCTCATGTTCCTGGCGACGCTCCCCGACGGCGAGCTTCAGACCTCGCGGGTCATCGCCGAGGCGGTGGCCACCCCGTACAGCCATGTCAGCAAGGCCGTCATGCGACTCCGCGAGCTGGGACTCGTGGAGTCACTGCGCGGCCGTACCGGCGGAGTGAGGATCAGCCCGGTCGGGCGAACGGCCACCGTGGGCTGGCTGCTGCGCCAACTCGACACCCGCGACGATGTCGCCGACTGTGAGACGCCCCACGGTGACTGTCCGCTCAGTGGCGGCTGTGGACTCCGCGGGGGGCTCCGACGAGCACGGGAGGCGTTCTACGCCGAACTCGACGACCTTGTGATCGCGGCTCTCCCCCATATCGGCTTCCCCGCTCCCGTTGTCCTCACGCTGGCACCCCTGCCGCCGCGCCGCGCCGATCGGGGGTAATGGGATACAACCCGATATTAAGCATTTGAAATGATACTTTTGGGTACGTCCCTCAATTGCTTGGAGTTTGCATGCTATCCACCCAGTCACTGCCCCTCATCAAAGCGACTCTGCCCCTGGTGGGCGAGCGCATGCCCGAGATCGCGAAGAACTTTTACGGCCGGATGCTGACCGCTCACCCCGACCTCTTCGACGGCCTCTTCAGCCGCTCCAACCAGAAAAACGGCTCGCAGCAGCAGGCCCTGGCCGGAAGTATCGCCGTCTTCGCGACCTACCTGGTGCAGAACCCCGACACCACGCCGGAGGCCATGCTCTCCCGCATCGCCCACAAGCACATCTCCCTCTCCATTGCGCCCGAGCAGTACGACATCGTCTACAAGTACCTCTTCGAGGCCATCGCCGAAGAACTCAGCGACGTCATCACGGCCGAGATCGCCGGCGCCTGGACCGAGGTCTACTGGCTGATGGCCCACGCCCTGATCAAGATGGAGAAGGGCCTTTACGCCGGTCTCGCCAGCGACAAGCCGCTCGCCCCCTGGGTCGTCGTGAAGAAGGAAGCGGCCGGCACCGACGCCGTCACATTCACCCTGGAGCCGGCCGACGACACTCCCGTGACGCCTGCCCTGCCGGGCCAGTACGTCAGCGTCACGGCCACCATGCCCGACGGCATCCGCCAGGTGCGCCAGTACTCGCTGTCGGCCGGCACGGCCACGACCCGCGTCTTCACCACCAAGCTCGACGCAGACGGCGAGGTCTCCCCCGTGCTGCACCGTGATGTGCAGGTCGGCGACACGCTCATCCTCTCCGTGCCGTGCGGCGACATCACCCTAGATCAGGGCACCGGCCCGCTGATCCTGGCCTCGGCCGGAATCGGCTGCACGCCCAGCGCATCGATCCTGCGCTCCCTGGTGGACACCGGCTCGAAGCGCGAGGTGCTCGTGCTGCATGCCGAGAGCAACCTCGAACGCTGGGCGCTGCGCGACCAGATGAGCGAAGACATCGCACTGCTGGAAGCAGCAGAGCTCGAACTCTGGCTGGAGATCCCGAGCGAGGGCCACCACGAGGGCTTCATGTCCCTTGAGAACGTGTCGATCCCGACGGATGCCTCGGTGTACCTGTGCGGTCCGCTCCCGTTCATGCGCAGCCTGCGCTCACAGGCGCTGGAGTCCGGTGTGCCGGCCGACCGCATCCACTACGAGATCTTCGGCCCTGACCTCTGGCTTGCCGGCGTCTGATCCGCGCGGAATTTCAGCGCAGCCTCAGTGCTCGTCGCCCCATTCGGTGCCCTCGAGGTCGCCGCGCAATGTGCCGGTGACCTCGTCGACCGCCTCGCCCACGGTGCCCGCGAACCGCTCCGGTGGGAACCGTCGACTGAGACCGTAGTCGCGCAGGTGGTCCTTCACCGGACCCTTCATCTCGGCGAAGATCAGCGTGATCCCGCGTGAGGCGAGGAAATCGTCGAGTTCCAGAAGTTCTTCCACGGCGGTCGTGTCGATCTCTGTGATCGGCTCGGCCGCCAGGATGACCGTGTGCACGTCACTCCCTGCCTCGGTGACGACGCGACGCACGAAGTCGTCGAAAATGCCGCCGTTGGCGAAGAACAGCGGCGCGTCGAAGCGCACGATGACGATGCCGGGCAACCGCTCGCCCTCCGGATGACGGGACAGGTCGTGGTACCCGCGCAGCCCACGGATGCGCCCGAGCTCAGCCCGGTAGGGTCGCCAGGCGTGGCTCACGAATGCCCCGAGGGACAGCACGATCGCCACGCCGATGCCCTCGATCACGCCCACGACCACGACACCGAGGAACGACGCGATGGACAGCGCGGCATCCACTTTGTTCATCCGCACGAGGGCGAGGAACCCCTTCACGTCGATCAGACCGGCGGCCGCGACGATCACGACGGCAGCGATGGTCGCCGAGGGCAGGTAGCCGGTGAGTCCGGGCGCCAGCAGCATGAACACCACGATGAGTGCGGCGCCGACCACGCCCGTGAGCTGGGTTCGTGCGCCCGCGCTCTCGGCAACGGGGGTGCGCGAGGACGACGCCGAAATGGGGAAGCCGCCGAGCAGACCGCCCGCGATGTTCGAGGCGCCGATCGCCGCCATCTCCTGACTCCCGTCGACACTCTCGCCGCGGCGCGCGGCGAACGTGCGCGACAGCACGGCCGTATCGGCGAAGGCGATCAGGGCGACGCCGAGGGCGGGAAGGGCGAGCGCGGCGACATCCGCCCAGACCAGACCGCCGAGCGCCGGAGCGGGCAGTCCCTGCGGCATCGCCCCGACGACGGGTATGGTGCTGTGAAGCCCGAGTACGGCAGTCAGCAGTGTCGCCAGCACGACGGCCACTAGCACGCCGGGGATCCGAGATCTGCCCCAGGACAGACCCACGATGATGAGCAGCGACCCGAGTCCGAAGAGCAACGCGGTGAGGTTGACTTCGCCCCCGGCGATACCGGCCCCGATTGCGATCACGTCGGCAATCGGCGGACCCGAGTCGATCGAAAATCCCAGCAGCGCCGGCAGTTGGGAAATGATCACCAGGAGTCCGAGGGCATTCAGGTAGCCGACCCGGATGGGCTTGGAGAGCAGGTCGGTCACGAATCCGAGGCGGAGCAGTCCGCCCAGCAGGAGGATCAGGCCGACCATGATCGCGAGAAGTCCCGCCAGGGCCACCGCTCGGTCATCGTCGCCGAGGGCAAGCGGCAGGATCACGGCCGCGATGATCGGCGCCAGGGCCGAGTCGGGGCCGAGCACCAGCACGCGAGAGGGGCCGAACAAGGCATATGCCGCCAACGGAATGATCGTGGCGTACAGGCCGGTCTCTGGCGGCAGGCCGGCCACCTCGGCGTAGCCGATGCCCACCGGGATCAGCAAGGCGGTGAGCACAAGCCCCGCTCTCAGGTCAGGGAGCAGCCAGGCGCGCCGGTAGGTGAGCGCGGTATCGACACCCGGCACCCACTTCTTCACCCACGCAGCCGCCATACCGTTCCTCCCGGCCCTATCTTGGTGCATCCGGGCGGTCCGGCCTAGAGGGCCTATAAGTCGGTGTAGCCGAGATCGGGAGCCGGGAGAAAGCGGGCGACGGATGAGGGGGCGCCCGACAGCGCGAGGATCACCAGTTCGTTCTCCCCCGCAGTGAGCACCGGACCGGGCACGTACAGGGTAACCTGCGGCCCGCGATCCCAGAATCGGCCGAGGTTGAACCCGTTCAGCCAGGCCTGGCCCTTGCCCCAGCCGACGACGCTGAGAAAGAGGTCCACCCCGGGCTCGGCGACGAAACGCCCGCGGGCGAAGGCCGGGCCCGCCAGCGACCTACCGGGCATACCCCTCCGGAACAGGGAGGCGCCAAGTCCGGTCACGGCGTCGAGGCGCAGCGGGACCACCTGCCACGCCGGCTCCTCCGTGTCGAGGAGGGCCGGGCCGATCAGACCCTTGGCCTCGCCGATCCGGGGGCCGTAGTTGACCCTGCCCTGATCTTCGACGAGCACGTCGAGTCGCCCGGCAGCGTCACCGTCACCCACGCTCGGCAGGGTGAGCGAGCGGTCGTGGTTGTCGCGCTGGAGCACACCCACCGGCACACCGTCGAGAAACACCTGGGCGCGGTCGCGCACCTCAGCGAACGAGAGCACGCGGGCGGCACCCGGTGCCACCCGCGTGCGGTAGAGGGCGAACCCGGAATACTGGCCCACGGCATCCATGGTCGGCAACCCGGCGCCAGCAGCGGCAGGAACGACAGCCTCGACCCCCGCTGCAGCCTCGTCGGCCGGCACGCCCAGAACTTCGAGGGCATCCCACAGGCTGACCGACTCCCAGAGGGACACCTCGAAGGCCGGGGCCGCCCGCACCCGGTCCGGCAGCTCGTCCGGCACGCTCGTATATCGGGCGAGCACCTCCCGGAAGGCGTGGTACTTCTCGGTGGTCTGGCCGCTCTCCGACAGGGGCGCGTCGTAGTCATAGGACGTGATCGTGGGCTGGAACACGCCCTTGTCATTGGCGCCGTTCGTGAATCCGAAATTGGTGCCGCCGTGGAACATGTACAGATTGACGGATGCCCCAGTAGCCAGCAACTCGTCGAGCTCTCGCGCCGACTCTGCGGCCGAGGTGGTGTGGTGGTGTGCACCCCAGTGGTCGAACCATCCGTTCCAGAACTCCGCGCACATCAGCGGCCCGGTCGGCTGATGCCGCCGGAGGGTGGCCAGGCGTTCGCGGCTGCGTGCGCCGAACGACCCGGTCTTGTGCAGTTCGGGCAGGCTGCCGTCCTGCAGCATCTGGTCCGTCGGCTGGTCGATCGTGGTCAGTGGCACGGTGATGCCGTGGGCCCGGTTGAGTTCGACGAGCGCCGTGAGGTAGTCCTGATCGCGCCCGTAGGCACCGTACTCGTTCTCGATCTGCACCAGGATCACCGCTCCGCGGCGATCGATCTGCCGCTCGGCCACGATCGGCAGCACCTGCTCGAAGTACTCGGCGACGGCCGCCAGATACTGCGGCTCATTCCGGCGCACGCCCACTGTGGCGTTCTGGAACAGCCAGGCCGGCAATCCGCCGTTGTCCCATTCCGCACAGATAAACGGGCCGGGGCGCACGATCGCGTACAAACCCTCCGCAGCGACGAGGTCGAGAAAATGCGCCAGGTCGAGCGGCCCGTCGGTGCGGAACTCCCCGCGCACGGGTGCGTGCGCGTTCCAGGGCACGTAGGTCTCGATCGTGTTCAGGCCCATCAGCCGGGCCTTGTGGATGCGGTCGGCCCAGTGGTCGGGGTGCACCCGGAAGTAGTGGATGGCCCCGGCCAGCACTCGGAACGGCTGCCCATCGAGCAGGAAGTCCCGTTCCCCGATCGCGAAGCGGCCGGTCACGCGGTGCCGGCCGTCGTTGCCGCCACTGCCACTGCCGGCACAGCCTCCCGGGATCGGCGCAGCACGGCCACCCCGAACCGGGGCAGGTCCAGTTCGCCGTCGGTGAGCGTGGCCGGGCCGAGGTCGATGCCGATGAGTCCCGAGCCCGTGACGCCCGCCACCCGCACGACCTCCTCGCTGTGGTTGATGTAGAAGAGGTAGTCGTGGGTGTCGGACTGCCGGGCGGCGAGCTGCACCGATCCGTGCACGGCGGCAGGCAGCGGCGAGACGATCCCGGCCTGTGCGGCGAACCTTCCGACGAGGGTGGCCAGCGCCACGGTGTCGGGCACGGTGGCGACGAAGCAGGCCCGGCCGGCGCCGACAACCCGGCCCGTCACGGCGGGTACCCCGGGGTACGGACCGCCGACGAATCGGGCGAGCACCTCGACATCCGGCTGCACCGTGACGTCATGGGTGATCAGGATGCCTGTGCCTCCGTCGGGAAGGCTGGCGACGCCGGTCGGGCTGGTTCCCTCCAAACCCACGGTCTGGCCGGGAAGCAGCGGGCCGAATTCCTCCGCGCGCACGCCGAGCAGATCGCGGAAGGCGCCCGGGTATCCCCCGGGATAGACGTGGTCGTCGCGGTCGGCCAGGCCGGAGAACGCACCGACGACGAGGTGGCCCCCGGCACGGGCATAGTCACCGAGGGCGGCGGCGAGCGGCTCCGGAACGACGTAGAGCATCGGCGCAATCACGAGGTCGTAGCCGGCCAGGCCGTTCTCGGCCAGGGCGATGGCCGCGGGCACGATGTCGGCCTGCAGCCCGTTGGCCAGTGCTGCGGTGTACCAGTTCATGGCCTCCACCTTGTAGCGCAGCTGGTCGGTGGGGTGCGAGTCGAGCTCGGAGGCCCACCAGGAGTCCCAGTCGAAGAGGATGCCGATGCGAGCCTGCACGGTTGTCGTGCCGGCCACCTCGGCGAGGGCGACGAGCTCGGCGCCGAAGTCCACGACCCGGCGGAACATCGTGCTGTCCTCACCCGCGTGCGGGAGCATCGCCGAGTGGAATTTCTCCGCTCCGGCGAGAGACTGGCGCCACTGGAAGAAGCAGATCGCGTCGGCGCCGTGGGCCAAGTGCGTGAGGCTGTCCCGGCGCAGCTGCCCGGGCGCCTTGGCCAGGTTCACCGGTTGCCAGTTCACGGCGCCGGTGGAGTGCTCCATCAGGAACCAGGGGTCGCGTCTGGCGATCTGCCCGGTGAGGTTGGCCGAGAACGAGAGCTCCTCGAAGGCGAGCGGGTAGGCGCCGAGGAAGTAGTGGTCGTTCGAGACAATGTCCACCTCGGTTGCCCAGTCCGCGTAGTCCATCCCCTTCACTTCGCCCATCACCATGAAGTTCGTGGTGATCGGCACGTCCGGGGTGATGCGGCGCAGGATGTCCCGCTCGGCCACCAGGTAGTCCTTCAGCGCGTCGCTGGAAAACCGGGCGAAATCGAGTTGTTGGGTGGGGTTCGGGTGGGTTCCGGCCAGGCGAGGTGGCAGGATCTGGGTCCAGGCCGAGTAGTTCTGCGACCAGAAAGCCGTGCCCCAGGCCCGGTTGAGATCGGCGAGCGAGCCGTAGCGGGCTTCCAGCCAGACCCGGAAGGCCGCCGCCGCGTCATCCGAAAAGTCGTACACGTTGTGGCAGCCGAGCTCATTGCTCACATGCCACAGGGCGAGGGCCGGGTGGTCGGCGTAGCGCAGGGCCATCTTCTCGACCAGCGCGAGGGCGTAGCGGCGGAAGACCGGTGAGGTGGGGCGCCACTGCTGGCGTGCGCCGGGCCAGATCGTCTCGCCGACCCGGCTCTCGGGCAGCACCTCCGGGTGCAGCTCGGTCAGCCAGGGCGGCGGGCTGGCGGTGGCCGTGGCCAGGTCAACGGCGATGCCGTTGTCGTGCAGCAGATCAAGCACCCGGTCGAGCCAGGCGAAGTCCCACGAGTCGATGGTGGGCTGCAGCAGCGCCCAGGAGAAGATGCCGACGCTGACGATGTTCACGCCGGCCTCCCGCATCAGACGCACGTCGTCGGCCCAAACCGTTTCCGGCCACTGCTCCGGGTTGTAGTCGGCACCGTAGGCCAGCCGTGGTGTTTCAGCGGCCAGGCTCTGGCTGCCGTCGGCGAGAGGGTGGGCGTCGGGCCAGCGGACCCAGCGGGCCGGTGAAGTGTCGTGCGTCATGGTGTTCGTCTCATTCGTCGTGCAGGGTGACGGGTGTGCCGGGCGGGAGGGGGCCACCGGATCTGCTGTGGCCCCCGCTCGCCCGTCGAGCGGGGCGGATACGCCCGGTTACTTGCTGTTGACGGTGAAGCCCTGCTCCACTCCGTAGGCTGCGGTCTCGTCCTGCCAGCCCTGGAGGCCGGTGTTCAGGTCGGTCTTGTTCTCGTAGGACTGTCCGACCGTGTCAGCGAAGATGCTGTTCGAGTAGACCTGGAACGGCAGGTAGGACCAGCCGGGCACGACGTCCTTGGCGGCCTGCACGAGCACCTCGTTGATCTTCTGGCCACCGAAATACTCGCTCTCGTAGCCGAGGAACCCCTCCGACTCGAGGTCGGCGACGGTGGAGGGGAAGCTGCCGCCGTCGATCTGCAGCTGCACCCCGGGGCCGGCGTTCAGGTACTCGACGAATCCGGCCGCAACGAGCTTGTTCGTGCTCTGTTCGAGCACGGCCACGCTGGAGCCGCCGTTCTCGGCGCTGGCCGCTTCACCGGCTTCGTAGGTGGGTAACGGGGCAACCCGCCAGTCACCGGCCGATTCGGTGATGCCCGATTCGAAGTTGGCGGGCATCCAGGCGCCGGTCAGCAGGGTCGAGATGGTGCCGTCTCCGAGGGCCTTGTACCACTCGTCGGTCCAGCCGACGATCGGGGAGACGAGGCCGTCCTGAACCATCGGGTTCCACATTTCCGTCCACTCCTTGGCACCGGCATCCTGCAGGTCGATCGTGACGTCGGTGCCGTTTTCGGTCGTGTACGGATGTCCGCCGGCCTGCCAGATCATGCTCGTGGCGAAGCCGGCGTCGCCGGAGTCGCTCGAGATGTAGCGGGACGGGTCGGCGGCGTGGATCGTGGCCGCTGCCGCGGTGTATTCGGCCCAGGTGGTCGGCACGGCGATGCTGTATTCGTCGAACACGGCCTTGTTGTAGAACATGGCCATGGGGCCGGAGTCCTGCGGAAGGGCGTAGAGACCGCCGTCGATGCTCACGTTGCCCCAGGTCGACGCCGTGAACTCGTCCTCGAGTTCGGCGAAGCCGAAGTCGTTGAGGTCGGCGAGGGAATCCGACAGAGCGAACTGCGGCAGGGCGTAATACTCGATCTGAGCCACATCGGGGGCGCCCGATCCGGCCTTGATCGCGTTCTGCAGCTTGGTGTACTCGGCGCTGCCGGTGCCCGCGTTGACCACCTTGACGGTGACGTTGGGGTATTCCTCCTGGAAGGCATCCGCTGCGGCCTGCACCGGGGTGCCCCAGGACCAGACCGTGATGGTGGATTTCTCCTGCAGAGCCGCCGCGATGTCGTCGGCGGTGCCGGTTTTGGCTCCCCCGGCGGAACCCGGCGCACAGGCCGCGAGCGATCCGACCAGGCACAGGCCGGTCACCATGGCCGCTACGGTGCGTCCCACGCGTCGTGCGGTGCGGTGTGTTGATTTCATTGTGAACCCTTCACTTCTTTGAGAATGGAGGCTGCCTGGATAGTTAGGCTTTGACGCTTCCGGCGGCCAGACCCGACTGCCAGTACCGCTGGAGAAATAGGAACGCGACCACGATGGGGATGATCGTGATCAGGGAGCCGGTGATCACGAGGTTGTAGATCACGTCACCGCCCACCGTCTGCGCCTGCTGATTCCACTGGTTCAGGCCCACGGTGAGCGGGTACCAGGTCGGTTCGCTCAGCATGATCAGCGGCAGGAAATAGTTGTTCCAGGTCCCGACGATCGAGAAGAGGAGCACGGTGACGAGCCCGGGGGCCAGTAACCGCAGGGAGATGGTGAAGAAAGTGCGGATCTCTCCCGCGCCGTCCATCCGCGCGGCCTCGAGTACCTCGGTGGGCACGGAGTCGAGAGCGTAGGTCCAGATCAGGTATAGCCCGAACGGGCTGATCAGTGACGGCAGGATCACGGCCCAAGGGGTGTTCGTCAGGCCGAGCTGGCTGAACATGAGGAAGGTGGGAACGGCCAGGGCCGTTCCGGGGATGGCCACGGCGCCGAGCACGACGGCGAAGACGGCCTTCTTGCCGGGAAAGTTGAACTTGGCCAGCCCGTACCCGCCGAGGGCCGCGAGGAACGTGGCCCCGCCCGCTCCGATGACCACGTACAGCAGCGTGTTGCCGAGCCAGCGCACGAAGACACCGCCGTCGTAGGTGAGCGTCTGGGCGATGTTGTCGAACAGGGCGAAGTCGCCGCTGAACCACAGGCCGAAAGAGTTGAGCAGCGAGGCCTGCGTCTTCGTCGAGCCGACGAACAGCCAGAACAGCGGGAGCAGGCTGTAGATCAGGAAGACGACCATGACCGCCGTCAGCAGCACCGACTTGCGCTTGTGCTGACTGCCGGCGCTGGGGCGGGCGTAGCGGGATCGGCGCGGGGATGTGCTGCGGGTGGCCGCGGTTGTCTCGCGCACTGCGGTCGAGGCCGGGGTCAGGGATTCGGGCGTGGTGAGGGCCATCTCAGACCTCCTTTCGGGTGCCGGTGATCTGCACGATGTAGGCGATGGATGCGGTGAGCAGACCGACGATAATGGCGATGGTCGCCGAGTAGTTGTACTGCTGCCCCGAGAAGGAGAGGTTGTAGGCGTACATGTTCGGGGAGAAGAAGGTGCTGATGGCGTTCGGGGCAAGTGAGCGCAGGATGCTCGGCTCGTTGAAGAGCTGGAAGCTTCCGATGATCGAGAAGATCGCTCCGATCACCATGGCGGGCCGCAAAGCGGGGAACTTGATGCTGCGGATGATCCGGAAGGTTCCCGCACCGTCGAGCTCTGCCGCCTCGTACAGGTCCGCGGGGATGACCCGCAGCGCCGCGTAGAACAAGATCATGTTGTAGCCGACGAATTCCCAGGTGACGATGTTGCCGATCGACGCGAGCACCCAGGTGCCGGATAGTGGCGAGGGGATGGTGATCCCGAAGAAGTCGTTCAGGTTGCCGACGAGGCCGAACTGGGTGCCGTACATGAAGCCCCACATCAGCGTTGCGACCACGGCCGGCACGGCATAGGGCAGGAAGATCGCGATGCGGAACAGCGGGGACAGGTGCAGTCGGGCGCTGTCGATGGCCAGTGCGGCGAAGAGTGCGAGGGCGAGCATGATCGGAACCTGCACGGCGAGGAACAGGGTGACCCGACCCAGGGACTCCCACAGCTTGGGATCCGACAGGGCGTGGGCGTAGTTTGCGAACCCGACGAACGAGTTGCCGCCGACCAACTGGTCCTTGTAGAGGCTCAGGTAGACCGAGTAGATCACGGGAGCGATCAGCACGACGGCGAAGACGACCATGAACGGGCCGACGAATTGCCAGCCCGTCCAGTCTCTTTTCTGCCTGCGCTGCGTGCGGGTCGCCGACCCGGCTGCGGGGTGATGTGACAACGTTGTCATGCTTGCCTTCTCAACTCATCATGGTTGCGGTTTGCCGATCGCGGTCATGTTTACGTAAACATGATGTATCAGGACGGTAGCATGTTTACGTAAACATATGGAAATGGAAAGCATGACCAACCCCCCGCAACGACGCACGGCGACATCCCGACTTCCATCGATGGCCGATGTGGCCGCCCTGGCGAAGGTTTCCTCCCAGACCGTGTCGCGGGTGGTCAACGGTCGCACCAACGTGGACGACGACACCCGGGAACGAGTTCTGGCCGCCATGGGCGAGGCCGGCTACCGGCCCAACAGCGCCGCCCGCTCACTGAAGTCCGGCCAATTCCGTTCCATCGGAGTCGTGCTCTACACCCTCTCGACGTTCGGCAATATGCGCACCCTCGATGCGGTCACCGCATCCTCCACCCTCGCCGGCTACTCGGTCACTCTCCTGCCGGTCGCCCTCGACACTGAGGACGGCGTGGCCAGCGCCGTCACCCGGCTCGCCGAGCAGGCGGTCGACGGCATCGTCATCATCATGGAGGCCCAGGTTCTCGACCGGGCGTCGATCACCCTCCCGACTGGGGTTCCCGTGGTGATCGTCGACTCCGATGCCGGAAGCCAATTCACGGTCGTCGACACCGACCAGGTCGACGGTGCCCGCCAGGCCACGCAGCACCTGCTCGACCTGGGCCACACCACCGTCTGGCATGTGGCCGGGCCCGACGCGGCGTTCTCCGCCCGTCGCCGGGCAGCCTCCTGGCGAGCGACCCTCGAGGAGGCAGGCACGCCGGTGCCGCCGCCCCTGGTGGGCGACTGGAGCGGCAAATCGGGCTACCAGCACGGACTGACATTGGCCGCGCGCAAGGATGTCACGGCGATCTTCGCCGCGAACGACCAGATGGCCCTCGGCATCCTGCGGGCTCTGCACGAGTCCGGGCGCGCCGTGCCGCAGTCGGTCAGCGTGATCGGCTTCGACGACATGCCCGACGCCGATTCCTTCTACCCACCTCTGACCACCGTGCATCAGGACTTCGGCGAGGTCGGCCGCCTTTGCATGGTGAAGCTGCTCGAACTCATCGAGTCAAACCGGCCACACCCCGGCGCCACCCTCGTGCCGGCGCACCTGGTGCTCCGGTCGAGCACGGCCTCTCCCTCGCGCCGGGACTGACCCCGCCCACTCGCGGAGCGAGAAGAGGGCGGCCACGAAACTGACGACGGGTGACGAAAGGCCCGCAATCACGTGGATTGCGGGCCTTCCGGCTCAACAACGTGTGACAGCAACCGGTGGTGGAGATGGGGGGAATTGAACCCCCGTCCACTGCTGTGGTCATATGCCTTCTACGGGTGTATCCAGTGAAATCGTTCTACTCGGCTCCGGAATTTGCCGCTGGCACCTAATCCGACGAGCCCAGCCCTCGTTTGAGTCCCCCTACACCCCGCGGCTCAGAGTAGGAGCAATCTCTCTAAATGACGTCAGGGTCCGGGTAGAGAGCATTCCCGGCCTGGCGGACTTCTTAGTGCGCTCGCTTAGGCAGCGAGGGCGAAGTCAGTGCGGTTTGATTTGGCACTTATTGTTTTGCAGAGATCGTTTACGAGATAACCCTGCATCCTCGACCCGCTTCTCATAATTGCGCAGGCAATGTCGAAACCGATCATCCCCAGGTGCACTCACTGCCACCATGGCGGCATTCAAGTGGGTCACTGTCACACGCTGTTGAGTTTTCAATCTGCTGAGTGTCAATCCTCACGGCCCGAATGGATCGTGCAGCCCTTTAGCTTACAATACGACGAGGTGGAAGGCTAGTCGCCGAGGTTTTTTCGGGCGGAGATGGCCCGGTCGGACTCGCGCTTGTCCTGGCGCTCGCGCAGTGTCTGGCGCTTGTCGTACTCTTTCTTGCCCTTGGCGACCGCGATCTCCACCTTGGCCTTGCCGTTCTTGAAGTAGAGCCGCAGCGGGACGAGCGTGTAGCCGCCCTCTTTGGTTTTGTGGCTGATTTTGATGATCTCCTGCTTGTGCATCAGGAGTTTGCGCTTGCGCCGCGGCGGGTGGTTGGTCCACGTGCCGGCGACGTACTCCTGGATGTGCACGGCGTCCAGCCACATCTCGCCGTTCTCGATGAAAGCGTAGCCGTCGACGAGCGAAGCCCGACCGGCCCTGAGAGACTTGACCTCGGTGCCGCTGAGTACCATTCCGGCCTCGTAGGTCTCCTCAATGAGGTAATCGTGGCGTGCCTTGCGATTGGTCGAGACGACCTTCTCGCCTATTTCCCTGGGCACGGCATACTCCTCGACTCGGTGGATGTGTTCGGACGCGATGCCGACCAGCCCACCAGTCTAGCGCTCTGGGGGCGGGCCGAGCGGAGTAGGTCAGACCTTCAGATAGCGCGTGATGGCGAATTGAGCGGAGAAGGCCGCCAGCACCGCGCCGACCACCAACAGGATCGGAACCACCACGAGGGCGTCTTGCATGCCGACGAGGGAGAAGTTGGTCAGACGTTCGCCCAGATAGCCCTGCACGAACCAGTACACGAGACCGAGAACGGCGCCTCCCGCCAGCAGCGATCCCAGCAGAGCCGCGAAAACACCCTCCAGGATGAAGGGCGTTTGAATGAACCGATTGGATGCCCCGACCAGCCTCATGATGCCCAGCTCGCGCCGCCTGGAGAACGCGGAGAGACGGATGGTGGTGGCGATCAGCAGGGCCGCCGCCACAAGCATCAGCGCGGCGATGCCGATCGCGGTGTAACTGGCAACGTTCAGCACGGAGAAGATCTGGTCCAGGTACTTTCGTTGGTCCGCGACGTTCTCCACCCCGGCGACGCCGGACAGAGCCTCTACGAGCACATCCGATTGCGAGGGATCGCCGAGGTTGACCCAGAAGGTTTCGTTCAACTGGTCAGCGGTGACGTAGTCGACCACCGGGTTGTCGGCGAACTGCTTCTTGAAGTTCTCGAAGGCCTGGTCGTGAGTCTCGAAGTAGTACTTGTCGATGAACGGTGACAGGGTAGAGGTCTCGAGCTGCGCCTTGACCGTGTCGATCTGTTCGGGCGTGGCCTCCCCGGCCGTGCACGTCTCACCCGACGAAATGGCGGTGCACATGTAGATGCCCACCTGGGCGCGGTCGTACCAAAAGTTCTTCATCTGCCCGATCTGCATCTGCATCAGGATCGCGGCGCCGACGAAGGTTAGCGAGATGAAGGTCACGAGCACCACGGAAACGACCATGGAAGCGTTGCGGCGCAGGCCGTTGGCTGCTTCGGAGAGCACGAGTCCGAGTCTCATCGGGTGGGCCCTACATTCTGTTCGCCGGTCTGGTCCGGTTTTTCGCCCGGCGCGCGCAGCCCGAGCTTCTCGGCCAGGGTCAACTGCTCCGGTACGTCGTGCTGAGTGATCGGAAGAACCGGCCGGGTCATGGCCCGGCTCAGGTCGGTCATCGAAGCATCGGCGGCGGAATCCGCTTCTGCTTCTGCGTCCGTTTCTGCTTCTGCTTCTGCTTCTGCTTCCACTTCCACTTCTGCGTCCTCGGACGATCCGTCGTCGAGGGGCGCCGGATCGGCCGGACCCTTCGCGGCTGAGAACGGGGCCGCGGCAGGCTCGGCGACCGGCGCCGGCACGGGAACCGGTGGAAAGGTGAGGGGAGGGTGCGACGCAGGCAGAACCTCGTCAGTGGGCACGGCGGGAGGGGCGGCGGCGGCGGCCGGCGCGAAAATGGATGACGGTGCCGCAGCCGCAGGTGCCACACCCGACGAGCCACTGGGAACCTCTCGGGCGGAACGGCGCCCGGTGCCGGCGGTGGTGGTGGGGATGGCCGCGGTGGCGTAGCCACCCTGGCGCTCGTCGCGCACGATGCGTCCGCCGACGAGTTCGATCACACGGCGCTGCATCTGGTCGACGATTCCGGCCTCGTGGGTGGCCATGATCACGGTCGTGCCGGCGGCGTTGATACGTTCGAGCAGGGCCATGATGCCGGCGCTGGTGGTGGGGTCGAGGTTTCCGGTGGGCTCGTCGGCCAGCAGGATCTGCGGCTTGTTCACGATGGCGCGGGCGATGGCAACACGCTGCTGCTCACCACCGGAGAGTTCGTGGGGCAGGCGCAGCGCCTTTTCGGCCAGTCCGACCATCTCGAGGGTGTCGGGTACGGCTTCCTGGATGAACCCGCGCGACTTGCCGATCACCTGCAGACTGAAGGCCACGTTGTCGAAAACGCTCTTATTCGGCAGCAGGCGGAAGTCTTGGAAGACGACGCCCATGTTGCGGCGGAAATAGGGCACCTTGCGGTTGGAGATCGACCGCAAGTCCTGTCCGAGCACGTGAATGCTGCCGCTGGTGGGCCGGTCTTCCTTCAGCACAAGGCGGAGGCAAGTCGATTTCCCCGAGCCGGAAGCACCGACGAGAAAGACGAACTCTCCGCGCAGCACCTCGACGCTGATGGCGTCCAGTGCCGGTCGGTTCGTTCCCGGATACTTCTTGGTGATGGTGTCAAAACGAATCATGGCCCCTTGAGCCTAGGCAGGCATCTTGATAATTCCTACTCCGACATACCTAACCGGTGACAGACCCGCAGATCAAGGCTCTAACCCTGCGGCGCCTGCTTGCGCCAACGGATGCCGGCGGCGATGAAACCGTCAAGGTCGCCGTCGAACACCTGGCCGGGATTGTTGACCTCGTAGTTGGTGCGCAGGTCCTTGACCATTTGGTACGGCGCGAGCACGTAGCTGCGCATCTGGTCGCCCCAGCTGGCCGTGATCACCCCGGCCAGCTCCTTCTTGGTGGCGGCTTCCTGCTCGCGCTGCAGCAACAGCAGCCGGGACTGCAGCACGCGCATGGCGGCGGCCCGGTTCTGGATCTGGCTCTTCTCGTTCTGGCAGCTCACCACCGTGCCCGTGGGCAGGTGGGTGATGCGCACGGCGGAGTCGGTCGTGTTCACGGACTGGCCGCCGGGTCCGCTGGAGCGGAAGACGTCGACCCGGATGTCGTTCTCGGGCACCTCGATCGACTCGGTCTGCTCGATCAGCGGAACCACCTCCACAGCGGCGAAGGAGGTCTGGCGTTTACCGGCGGAGTTGAACGGGCTCATCCGCACGAGGCGGTGCGTGCCGGCCTCGACGCTCAGCGTGCCGAAGGCGTAGGGCGCATCCACCTGGATGGTCGCGCTCTTGATGCCGGCCTCTTCGGCGTAGCCCACGTCGAGCACCTGCACGGGGTAGTTGTGCTGCTCGGCCCAGCGCAGGTACATGCGCAGCAGCATCTCGGCGAAGTCGGCCGCGTCGACGCCGCCGGCGCCGGAACGGATGGTGATGACCGCCGGACGCACGTCGAATTCGCCGTTGAGCAGCGTGTGCACCTCGAGGTCGCCGAGCACCTTCGTGATGCTCGCGAGTTCCGCGGTGGCCTCGTCAGCCGATTCCTGGTCACCCTCGGCGTTGGCGAGTTCCACCAGCACCTCAAGGTCGTCGAGGCGGGACTCGATGCTCACGATGCGGGCCAGCTCCGACTGGCGATGGCTCAGCTGGCTGGTCACCTTCTGCGCGTGGTCGGAGTCGTCCCACAGATCGGGCGCACCAGCCTGTTCATTCAGGTCGGCGATATCGGTGCGGAGTCGATCGATATCGATCACCGACCGGATGTCGTCGAACGTGGCCCGCAGTGCGGCGATCTGCTCCGAGAATTCCAGCTCAATCATGTCGAACCCCAGCCTACCGGGCCACCCGGTCACGGCATCCGCTCGTGGAGTCCGCTTTCAGCGCCGGATGCGGCTGGTCCGGACCCTGCAAAGGTCCATGCTGACCATTCCGTGTGGCCGCGGTTCGTGCACGGCGGAATGCCCTGCCCGGCATCAACCAATTCGACGGAGATTCTGGCTCTCCTGCTTCATCTGTGGGTGTTTCGGAGCGCCTTAACGGCCGCACGCCGCTTCCTGTCTA